>NZ_VOGW01000130.1:12314-56072 GCF_007896895.1 Streptomyces misionensis
GCGCCCGCCTCCTCCTGCTGGTAGAGCTTGCCGGCCTGGTCGTCGTCGCTGACCGTGTTGTCGTACGACACCACGCGTTCGAGGTCGACGGAGAGCCGGTCGGTGGCGTCGGCGGAGGGGACCTTCCAGCGGCAGCCGACCTTGCGGTCGGTGTCGTAGGTCAGCTCGGCCTCGCCCTGGTAGGCCTTGTCCCGCTGGGCGGGGTCGGCGATCTGCCTGATGCCGGGCAGCAGGGAGTCGAGGGTGTCGTGGCCGACCGCGCCGCAGGGCTCGGGCAGGGTGCGGTACCTGCCGGGCTGGGCGGCGGCCGTGGCGGTGCCGGCGTCGCCGGGGTTGGCGTCGTCCGCGGCTCCGGAGCCGCCGGAGCCGCCCGTGCACCCGGTCAGCAGCGCCGCGAGGAGGGCGGCGGTGCCGGTTACATACGCCTTCCGCTGCACGGGCGGGCTCCTCTCGACGGCTGCGCTCCGACGGATGCGCTCGATGGTCGCACCAGTGTCCCCGCTGGTTATTCGCTTGCCGCGGCGGGGTCCGGCCTGGAGACAATGTGTATCGCACGCGCCGCCGTGAACGCCGGTTCGAAGTCCGCTCTCAGTGCTTCTGGCGCCGCTTTTCCTTTTTGGTGCTTCTAAGCCTTTTGTTGTCGTTTCCGGGGGAACGAGGAAGTCATGCCGTACGTGGAGATACCGGGCGCGCGGGTGCCCATCCGGATGTGGACGGACCCGGCGACGGTCGAGGACGTCGCCCTGCGCCAACTGCAGAACGTCGCCACCCTGCCGTGGATCAAGGGCCTCGCGGTCATGCCGGACGTGCACTACGGCAAGGGCGCGACGGTCGGCTCGGTGATCGCGATGCGGGACGCCGTCTGCCCGGCCGCGGTCGGGGTGGACATCGGCTGCGGGATGTCGGCGGTGAAGACGTCGCTGACCGCGAACGACCTGCCGGGCGACCTGTCCCGGCTGCGGACGAGGATCGAGCAGGCCATTCCGGTCGGGCGCGGGATGCACGACGACCCGGTGGAGCCCGGCGGCTTCCACGGCCTCGCCACCAGCGGGTGGGACGAGTTCTGGGGGCGGTTCGACGGGGTGGCCGACGCGGTCCGGTTCCGGCAGGAGCGCGCGGTCAGGCAGATGGGCACGCTCGGTGGCGGCAACCACTTCATCGAGGTCTGCACCGACACCGCGGGCGCGGTCTGGCTGATGCTGCACTCCGGTTCCCGCAACATCGGCAAGGAACTGGCCGAGCACCACATCGGCGTGGCCCAGAAACTCCCGCACAACCAGGGCCTGGTCGACCGCGACCTCGCCGTCTTCGTCGCGGACACCCCGCAGATGGCGGCCTACCGCAACGACCTGTTCTGGGCGCAGGAGTACGCCAAGTACAACCGCACCCTGATGATGGCGCTCCTGAAGGACGTGATCCGCAAGGAGTTCAAGAAGGCCAAGCCCCTCTTCGAGCCGGAGATCTCCTGCCACCACAACTACGTGGCGCAGGAGCGGTACGAGGGGATGGACCTGCTGGTGACCCGCAAGGGCGCGATCCGGGCCGGGTCCGGGGAGTTCGGGATCATCCCGGGCTCCATGGGCACGGGGTCGTACATCGTGAAGGGTCTGGGCAACGACGACTCCTTCAACTCGGCCTCGCACGGCGCGGGCCGGCGCATGAGCCGGAACGCGGCCAAGCGGAAGTACACCGCCAGGGACCTGGAGGAGCAGACGCGGGGCGTGGAGTGCCGCAAGGACTCCGGCGTCGTGGACGAGATCCCGGGCGCCTACAAGTCCATCGACCAGGTCATCGAGCAGCAGCGGGACCTGGTGGAGGTCGTGGCCAAGCTGAAGCAGGTCGTCTGCGTGAAGGGCTGAGGAGCCCTCGGTACGGGCGGGGCGGAACCGTGGCGGTCCGCCCCGCTGTCCTCATGGTGCACGCGTCAACTCTCCGGAGGAGGAAGGCCGATGAACCGAGCGCGCACACGAGGGGCGGTCCGGGCCGCGGGCCTGGTGGCGGCCGTGGCGGCCCTGCTGGCGGGCTGCTCGCAGCACTACGACGACCAGCGCGGCAAGGGCGACGCGCCCGTACAGGGCAGGGCGGGGGACAACACGCCCGCCCAGGTCTACAACTTCCCCGACGGCTTCGGGAACCTGGCCACCAAGTGCGTCGGGCACGGGTACCGCGCGTATGTGACCACCAACGCCAACGCGCCGTCGAACGTGCAGATCGTGGAGGACAAGGCGTGCGCCGGCTGAGCGCGGGCCTCGCCGTGACCGCGCTCGGCGCGGTGCTGCTGCTCGGCGGCTGCTCCCGGCAGCACTACGAGGAGCGGGGCAAGGCGGACGCGCCGGTGTCGGGCCGGGCCGGGGAGGACTCGCCCGCCGAGGTCTACAACTTCCCCGACGGCTTCGGGAACCTCGCCACCAAGTGCGTCGGCGAGGGCAAGCGGGGCTACGCCACCACCAAGTTCGTCAAGGTCGAGGACAAGGACGACGTCAAGATCCTGCCCGCGCACGCGGTGATCGTGGACGACCCGGCCTGCCGGGCCCCCGCCGGCCGCTGATCACTTGGCGTGGCGCACCGCGTAGATCATGACGAACGCCACGAGGTGGATGCCGAAGAGGAAGTAGGCCAGGAAGTACCAGACCTTGCGCTCGTCCCTCTTCTCCTGGGCGAGGCGGCGCTTGTCGTAGGCCTCGGAGGGGGAGAGGGACGCGGGCGCGTCCCCGGTGCCGGCGGGTTCTTCGGCCATCAGTGCTCCCGGTGCACCTTGGTGTTGGAGGCCTGGGCGCGGGGGCGTACGACCAGGAGGTCGATGTTGACGTGGCTGGGCCGGGTCACCGCCCAGGTGATCGTCTCGGCCACGTCCTCGGCGGTCAGCGGCTCGGCCACGCCCGCGTAGACCTTCGCCGCCTTCTCCGCGTCGCCGCCGAAGCGGGTGAGGGCGAACTCCTCGGTCCGGACCATGCCGGGCGCGATCTCCACGACGCGCACCGGGCTGCCGACGATCTCCAGGCGGAGCGTCTCGGCGAGGACGTGGGCGCCGTGCTTGGCGGCGACGTAGCCGGCGCCGCCCTCGTAGGTGGCGTGGCCCGCGGTGGAGGAGACCACCACGACGACCCCGTCGCCGCTCGCCTCCAGCTTGGGCAGCAGGGCCTGGGTGAGGTTCAGGGTGCCGATGACGTTCGTCTCGTACATCGCGCGCCAGTCGGCCGGGTCGCCGGTGGCCACCGGGTCGGCGCCGAGCGCGCCGCCCGCGTTGTTCACCAGGACGCCGATGGTCTTGAAGGCCGTGGCGAACTCGTCCACGGCCGCGCGGTCCGTCACGTCCAGCGGGTACGCCGTCGCCGCGTGGCCGGCCGCGTTGATCTCCTCGGCCAGCGCCTCGATCCGGTCCTTGCGGCGGGCGGTGAGCACCACGCGGTAGCCGGCCGCGGCGAGCTGCCGGGCCGTCGCGGCGCCGATACCGCTGCTCGCACCGGTGACGACGGCGATGCGGGAGGCGGCGGACGGGGCGGACGTGGCCATGGGCTGCTCCTCGGGTGGGTCGGCGGACGTGCGTCCAATGTAGGCGAGGGTCAGCCGCCGTTCCTCGGCGCCCACATGATCAGGGCCATGCCGGCGAGGCAGACCAGCGCACCGGTGATGTCCCAGCGGTCGGGCCGGTAACCGTCGGCGACCGCGCCCCACAGCAGCGAGCCCGCCACGAAGATGCCGCCGTACGCGGCCAGGATGCGGCCGAAGTGGGCGTCCGGCTGGAAGGTGGCGACGAAGCCGTACGCGCCGAGCGCGAGCACCCCGCCGGCCGCCCACAGCCAGCCCCGGTGCTCCCGTACGCCCTGCCAGACCAGCCAGGCACCGCCGATCTCGAACAGCGCGGCGACGACGAAGAGGGCGGCGGAACGGAGGATCGGCATGGGGGCAGCTTCGCACGGCGGGTGTTCCGGAATATCCGGAGGTGGGGCTCTGTTGGCGGGGTATAGTTGAATTGTAAACAACTTGGGAAGGTGAGCGACCATGCAGTTCGGGATCTTCACGGTCGGTGACGTCACGCCGGACCCGACCACGGGGCGTACGCCGTCCGAGCGTGAGCGGATCAAGGCCATGGTCGCCATCGCGTTGAAGGCGGAGGAGGTCGGCCTGGACGTGTTCGCGACGGGTGAGCACCACAATCCGCCGTTCGTGCCGTCGTCGCCGACCACGATGCTCGGGTACATAGCCGCGCGCACGCAGAACCTGGTCCTGTCCACCTCGACGACGCTGATCACCACGAACGACCCGGTGAAGATCGCGGAGGATTTCGCGATGCTCCAGCACCTGGCGGACGGGCGGGTGGACCTGATGATGGGACGTGGCAACACGGGCCCGGTGTATCCGTGGTTCGGCAAGGACATCCGCGAGGGCATCGATCTGGCGGTGGAGAACTACGCGCTGCTGCGGCGGCTGTGGCGTGAGGACGTCGTGGACTGGGAGGGCAAGTTCCGCACGCCGCTGCAGGGCTTCACCTCGACGCCCAGGCCGCTGGACGGGGTGGCGCCGTTCGTGTGGCACGGTTCGATCCGGTCGCCGGAGATCGCGGAGCAGGCGGCGTACTACGGCGACGGCTTCTTCCACAACAACATCTTCTGGCCCATGGGCCACACCCGGCGGATGATCGAGCTGTACCGCAACCGGTACGCCCATTACGGGCACGGCACGCCGGAGCAGGCGATCGTCGGGCTGGGCGGTCAGGTGTTCATGCGGAGGAACTCGCAGGACGCGGTGCGTGAGTTCCGGCCGTACTTCGACAACGCGCCGGTGTACGGGCACGGTCCCTCGCTGGAGGAGTTCACCGCGCAGACCCCGCTGACGGTGGGTTCGCCGCAGCAGGTGATCGAGCGGACCCTGTCGTTCCGCGAGTACGCGGGTGACTACCAGCGCCAGCTGTTCCTGATGGACCACGCGGGGCTGCCGCTGAAGACCGTCCTGGAGCAGCTCGACCTCCTGGGCGAGGAGGTGGTGCCGGTGCTGCGCGAGGAGTTCGCGAAGAACCGCCCGGCGCAGGTGCCGGACGCCCCGGACCACCGGTCGCTGGTGGCCGCGAAGAACGCGCAGGCCGCGCGGGGCACGGACACGAAGGAGGAGAGCACCGTATGAAGCTCGTCGTCGTATCGGCGGGACTGAGCGTCCCGTCCTCCACCCGGCTGCTCGCCGACCGGCTGGCCGCCGCCGTCGTCCGGCGGGCCGACGCGGAGGTGGACGTGCAGGTGATCGAGGTGCGCGACCTCGCGGTGGAGATCGCGCACCACCTCACCAACGGGTTCCCGGGCGGGGCGCTGGCCGCGGCGCAGGACGCGGTGACCGGGGCCGACGGACTGATCGTCGTCACGCCGGTGTTCAGCGCGTCGTACAGCGGGCTGTTCAAGTCGTTCTTCGACGTGCTGGACAAGGACGCGCTGACGGGCAAGCCGGTGCTGATCGCCGCGACCGGCGGTACGGCACGGCACTCGCTGGTCCTCGACCACGCGCTGCGTCCGCTCTTCTCCTACCTGAAGGCCGTCGTCGTCCCCACCGGGGTCTACGCCGCCTCCGAGGACTGGGGCGCGGAAGGGCTCGCGGAGCGGATCGAGCGGGCCGGGCAGGAACTGGCCTCCCTGATGCCGAAGGCCGAACGGCGGACGGAGCCCGGCGTGGTGCCCTTCGCCGAGCAACTGGCGGCGCTGAAGCCGTAGGCCCCGGCGCGCTGCCGCCCGTCCGCCCGCCCGCACACCGACTCGGTGGGCGGGCGGGCGGCGTGGCGCGGGGGCGTCCCGTCGCCTCGGAGCGCGGGCCGGTTCCGGCTTCTTCCGGCGGGGGTGAGAAGACGGTAGGGGACGCGAGGCGGTTGCGCGTCTGACGGTTAGAGGGCGGTAAAAAGGGTGATCGCAGGCCCATCCGTCCCGGCCGAACCCGTGGAGACCTTGGCAAACTGGGTACGTGCCCCAGACTGTGCTGCTCGCCGAAGACGACCGTGCCATTCGCCATGCCCTGGAGCGTGCGCTGACCCTGGAAGGGTACGCGGTCACGGCGGTGGCGGACGGCGTCGAGGCGCTCGCGCAGGCCCACAAGACCCCGCCGGACGTCCTCGTGCTCGACGTGATGATGCCCGGCATCGACGGCCTCCAGGTCTGCCGCGTGCTGCGCGCGGAGGGCGACCGTACGCCCATCCTCATGCTCACCGCCCTCGTCGAGACCGCCGACCGCATCGCGGGCCTGGACGCCGGCGCCGACGACTACGTGGTCAAGCCCTTCGACGTCGAGGAGGTCTTCGCCCGGCTGCGCGCCCTGCTGCGCCGCACCAGCCCGGTGCCCGCCGGGGCGAGCGGCGGCGACGGCGCCGGCCGGAGCGAGCCCCAGCTCTCCGACCGGCAGGTCGAGGCCGCCGGCCTGCGCATGGACCTCCAGGCCCGCCGCGCCTGGCGCGGCAAGCGGGAGCTGGAGCTGACCCGCACCGAGTTCGAACTGCTGGAACTGCTGGTCCGCAACGCCGGCATCGTGCTCGACCACTCCACCATCTACGACCGCATCTGGGGCTACGACTTCGGCCCCGGCTCCAAGAACCTCGCCGTCTACGTCGGCTATCTGCGCCGCAAGCTGGACGAGCCCGGCGCCCCCCAGCTGATCCACACGGTGCGCGGCGTGGGTTACGTGCTGCGGGAGGACTGAGTGGGCCGCCTGCGCCGGATGTCGGCCTGGCGCCGGCCCAAGCTGGTCTCCCTGCGCACCACCTTCGCCGTCTCCTTCGCCGCCGTCACCGCCGCCGTCACCATCCTCGTCGGCATCGTGTCGTACGGCTCCGCGGCCCGGCTGGTCCGCGTCGACCAGCAGTCGGTGTTCAGCCAGGTCGTCCAGGACGTACGGGACGAGGTGCGCCAGCACACGATGGTCCCCGAGGACTTCTCCTCCTCCCGGCCCGGACACGACCTGGTCCGCCCCGCCCGCACCGACGTCCAGGTGCTCGGCGCGCAGGGGCAGATCACGGACCACGGCAGCCCGGTGCTGCCGGTCACCGCCCGCGACCGGTCGATGGCGACCGCGCGCACGGCCGGCAAGGTGGCCGAGCACAAGGACGTACGGGTCGGCGACGACCTGTTCCGCATCGCCACCGTCTCGCTCGGCCGCGGACGGGGCGCGGTCCAGGTCGCGCAGGAGTTCAGCGACACCGAGGACCTGCTGCGCACCCTCCAGCAGCGGACGCTGATCCTGACGGCCGCCGTGGTGGTGGCCGCCGGCCTGTTCGGCTGGTGGCTGGCCCGCCGGATCACCCGGCGCCTGGTGATGCTCACCTCCGCCGCCGAGGACGTCGCCCGCACCCGGCGCCTCGGCATCGAGGTGCCGGTGGCGGGGCTGGACGAGGTGGGGCGGCTCGGACGCGCCTTCGACCGGATGCTGGGGCGGCTCGCGCAGTCGGAGGAGGACCAGCGGCGGCTGGTCCAGGACGCGGGCCACGAGCTGCGCACGCCGCTCACCTCGCTGCGCACCAACATCTCGCTGCTGCGGCGCATCGACGAGCTGCCGCCGGACACCCGGGACGACCTCGTCGCCGACCTCACCCAGGAGGCGCGCGAGCTCACCGACCTGGTGAACGAGTTGGTGGACCTCGCCGCGGGGCAGTCCGACACCGAGCCGCCGCAGCGGGTGGACCTCGCCGACATCGCGGAGGACGTGGTGGGGCTGGCGTCCCGGCGCACCGGGCGGGAGATCGTGCTGCGGGCCGCCGGGGACACCACGACCGACGGCCGGCCCGGGATGCTGCAACGGGCCATCTCCAACCTGGTCGAGAACGCGGCCAAGTTCGACCGCTCGGGCAAGGCGCCGATCGAGGTCCAGGTGACGGGCCCGGCGCGGTCGGGGACGGTACGGGTCGAGGTGCTGGACCGGGGGCCCGGGATCGCCGAGGGCGATCTGATCCGGATCTTCGACCGCTTCTACCGGGCCGCCGACGCGCGCTCCCTGCCGGGCTCCGGCCTCGGTCTGTCCATCGTCCGGGAGGTCGCGATGGCGCACGGCGGCGCGCCGTTCGCCTACCGGCGGGAGGGCGGCGGCGCGGTGATCGGCTTCACGGTGGGCGGGGGCTGACCGGCTCCACCGGGGAGGCGGACGGCCGCCCCCACCGGGAGGCTACGAGGACCGCTCGCCGATCACCGGCAGGGTGAGGAACCCCTCCGCCCGGGCGCTGGCCAGCCCGATCCGGGGAATGTCGCTGGACTTGGCGAACAGCAGGAAACGGGGCTCCCACACCGGCCGGTACTTCGCGTTCGCCCGGTACAGGGACTCGATCTGCCACCAGCGTGAGAAGAAGGTGAGGATCGAGCGCCACAGCCGCAGCACCGGGCCCGCGCCGAGGCGGGCACCGCGCTCGAAGACCGAGCGGAACATCGCGAAGTTCAGCGACACCCGTTCCACGCCCAGCTCCTTCGCGCCCAGCAGCAGCTCGACGACCATGTACTCCATCAGGCCGTTCTCGCAGTCGCGGTCGCGGCGCATCAGGTCCAGGGAGAGGCCGTGCTCGCCCCAGGGCACGAAGCTGAGCAGGGCGCGGGGCTCGCCGTCGGCGTCCCGGCACTCCAGCATCACGCAGCGGCCGTCCGCCGGGTCGCCGAGGCGGCCCAGGGCCATGGAGAAGCCGCGCTCGGTCGCGCCGTCGCGCCACCGGTCGGCGCGGTCGACGAGGACGGCCATCTCCTCGGCCGGGATGTCCTCGTGGCGGCGCACGCGCACGGTGTAGCCGGCCCGCTTGACCCGGTTGTGGGCCTGGCGGACGACGCGCATCGCGCGCCCCTCCAGGGTGAAGTCGGCGATGTCCACGATGGCCTCGTCCCCGAGTTCGAGGGCGTCGAGCCCGTGCCGGGCGTAGACGGTGCCGGCCTCCTCGCTCGCGCCCATGACCGCCGGGACCCACGCGTGCCGGCGGGCCTCGGCGAGCCAGGCGTCGATGGCGCCGGGCCAGGCCTCGGGGTCGCCGATCGGGTCACCGGAGGCGAGGGAGACCGCCCCGACGACGCGGTAGGTGATCGCCGCCTTGCCGCTGGGTGAGAAGACCGCCGCCTTGTCGCGGCGCAGTGCGAAGTAGCCGAGGGAGTCGCGGGCACCGTGCTTGTCGAGCAGCGCGCGCAGTTTCTCCTCGTCGGCGGCGGTGAGCAGCTGCTTGCCGCGCGGGGAGCGGAAGCAGGCGTACAGCACCAGGCAGAAGGCCGCGGCGAGCAGGGCGTTGATCGTGATGTCGGTCCAGCGGGGGGCGTGCACGTGCTCGATGCGGTCGGCGAAGACGCCGACGCTGATGCCGCGCAGATAGGTGTAGGCGATCTCGTCGGTGAGTCCGGCGCCGGGCAGCTTGTTGGTGGCGTGCACCAGCAGGGTGCCGAGACCGCCCGTGACCAGCAGCCCGCCCGCGCCGACGGCCAGCGCCAGCTTGGGGTTGGAGGGGTCACCGACGGCGTTGAACTCACGCCGGCCGATCAGCAGGGCGGCCACGAACAGGCCGGTCAGGGCGGCGGAGACCCAGTTGAAGACGTGGTCGGCGTACCGGTCCTGGGTGAGCCCGAGGACGTAGACCAGGAAGAGCGGGCCGGCGAGCAGCAGATTGGTCAGCCACGCGGCCCGCTTGCGCCGCCGCATCACCAGCGTCAGGAAGATCGCGAGCGCGGCGGAGACCAGGCCCGCGGTGGCCAGGTACGGCGTGAAGAAGGCGCCGACGTGCTGGTGCGGCTGCTGGCTGAAGAGCTTGCTGGTGTTGTGCTCGTGGACCTCCTCGCGGAACGGCAGGGACAGCACCGCGAGGACGTTGAGCACGGCGATCAGCCGCAGGTACCAGACCGTGGCCGAGGCCGCCGCGGCGCGCAGCCGGGGGCCCGGGGTGAGCGACGGGAGCGTCCGGCGCGAGCCGGTCCGGTCGGGGGCGTGCGGGGAGAGCAGGGTCGACTGCGGAGCGGGCATGGTGACTGGTCACCTTGGGGAGGGGGACGGTTCTACGCGGACCCTACAGCTCATAGGGCCAAGCGCCGCCGGTCGGCGTACGGGAAAGGAGCGTACCGGGCTGGGTTCTTACCCGGCCCTTTCCGGCCATTCGCACATCTCGTCATCCGGCCCGTTCCGCGCCGCGCCGGGCGGAGGTCAGGGTCCAGGCCAGGTTGCCCACCGCGGCCCCGGCCGCCACCGCCGCGACGATCACCCCGCCGGTGGCGAGTCCGTCGCTGAACAGGTGCGGGCGCCGGTCGAGGCTGTGCAGGCCGAAGCCGCACAGCTCGTACACCCCGACGGCGGCGATGACGAGACTGACGACGAGCACGGTCAGGGTCGGCGCGAGACCGCGCGCGCCGATCTCCGCGCCGGGCGCCGTCTCCGTGTCCTGCATGGCTCCCCCGTTGAACGTGGTGGAACGGATGGTTGAACGACCGTGTGGCCTTGGCCGGTTGGGAACCTACAATACGTAGGGTCCAGTAGGGTCGACGCCATGCGCGTGTATGTGAGTGCGGACATGGAGGGCGTCACCGGCCTCGTCGACGCCGACGACGTCCAGCCGGGCGGCCGGGACTACGAGCGCGGCCGCTCCATGATGGCGGAGGACGTGAACGCGGCGGTGCGCGGCGCGCTGGCGGCCGGCGCGGGCGACATCCTCGTCAACGACGCCCACGGCCCGATGCGCAACCTCCTCCCCGAGGCCCTCCTCCCGGCCGTCCGGCTGGTGCGCGGCAGGCCCAAGCAGATGTTCATGCTGGAGGGGCTGACCGGGGAGTACGACGCGATGGTGTGTGTCGGCTATCACTCCAGGGCCGGCGCCCCGGGCGTGCTCAGCCACAGCTTCATGGGGCACGAGATCGAGGACATCTGGCTGGACGGCCGCCCGGTCGGCGAGATCGGCCTCGCCCACGCCACGGCTGCGGCGCTGGGCGTGCCGGTGGTGGCGCTCACCGGCGACGACGCGGCGTGCGCCGAGATGGCGGAGTGGGACGCGTCGGTGGTCACCGTCCCGGTGAAGTACGCCCACGGCCGGTTCGCGGCCGAGCTGCGGCCGGAGGCGGAGGCCCGCAAGGCGATCGAGGACGCGGTCGCGGACGCCCTCGCCACGGTCCCGGCCCGCCCGGCCCCGGCCGCCGGCGAGTCCGTCCTCACCGTCCGCTGGCAGTCCGCCGCCGTCCCCGCGACTCTGCTCGGCCTGCCCGGCGTCACGGCGCAGGACGGCCGCACCGTCCGGGCGAGCGGCCCGCTCCCCGCGCTCTACCGCCAGTTCGGCGTGTGGATGCGGGTGGCGTCGTCCCTGACCAACCAGGCGCCGTATTGCTGAGTCCTCTTGTTCGGATCATGCCGGACTCGTGGGGCCTGGCACTGCGCCTCGCCGCATTGTCGTCGGCTGCCATGACCTCCGCCGTGGCGCCCTCCTCCGGCTTGCGATGCACGGCACCGGACCCCGCTCCCTGATCCGGCCTGATCCGAACGAAAGACCCTGGGCGTCCCCGCGGGGGCGCTTCACTCCAGCCCCCGCAGCAGTACCGCGAGGCCGCCGAAGAACTCCCGCTCGGCGTCGACCCGCCGGGCGTCGCGGGCGGTGGCGGCCATGAGCGGGAACTCGTCGGCGGGCAGGTCCGAGATGGCGGCGGTGCCCGCGCCGGACAGGGCGCCCAGGTGCTCCAGTTGCAGGGCGCCGTTGACGTAGGCGATCAGGGCGCGCAGGGCGACGACCCGGCGCCCGCCCTCGAACCCCGCGCCGGCGAGCACCGTGAGCACCGTCTCCGACCAGCGGAGCACCCCGAGCGAGTGGTGCCGGTGGGACACGGTCAGCGGCACCACCGAGGGGTGCGCGCTCAGCGTGTCGCGCATCCGCCGCACCAGGACCTCGATCCGCTCGCGCCAGGGCAGCCCGGCGGGCGGTGGCGCGGTGTCCACCCCCGCGAGCACCAACTCCACGACGAGCAGCTCCAGTTCCTCGCGGTCGCGCACATACCGGTAGAGCGCCATCGTGCTCATGCCGAGTTCCGCGGCGACCGCGCGCATGGACAGCGCGGCCAGGCCGTCGCGGTCGAGGACGGCGAGCGCGGCGGCGGCCAGCCGGTCGGGGCTGAGGGAACGGGGGCGCGGCATGACGCTTGACAGCGTACGGCATACGCCTACCCTCGTAGGTGTACGACGTACGCCTACAAGGAAGGCAGATGTCGATGCCCGTTTCCACGCCCGGGGGCCGGCCGGCCTCCAGGAGGTGGTCGTCTTCCACTCCCCGGCCGCCGAACTGCGCGAGCACACCGCCGAGTTGCCCTTCCCCGTCGTGGCCGACCCGGACCGGCGGCTCTACGTCGAGTTCGGCGTCGAGTCGGCGCCGCGCGCCCTGCTGAACCCGCGCGCGTGGGGACCGGTCCTGCGGGCGGTGCTGCGCAGCACATGGACGATCGCCCGCCGCCGCGAACACGCGCCGGCGGCCCAGCCGCACGGGGGTCGGCTGGGCCTGCCCGCGGACTTCCTGATCGACGGCGAGGGGCGGGTGCTGGCGGTGCGGTACGGCGAGCACGCGTACGACCAGTGGTCGGTGGACGAGGTGCTGGCACGGGCGGCGGAGGCGTCCGCGCTTTTCACCCGTTCGGCCCAACCGGGGCCGCGGAGGCCACCGGGGCGTTCCTGAGGTGGGTCACCGCGGGAGCGGCGGCCGCGCGCCTCGCGCGCTGAGGCACTCGCGGCCGTGAGCCACCGCGACCCCCGTGTACGAGGACGGCGGACGGCGCCCGTCCCGTCGCCGAGCCGGGCCCTGGCCGTGACGCGCAAGGACGTCACCGTGCCGGAGGGGGCGTCCGCGGACCCGGCCTGGGGCCGGTCTGCGGCGGGCGCCGTCCGCAGCCTGCCCGCCGGCCGCGCTCACCCGGCGGGCAGGCTGACCGTGAACTTCGCCCCGGGCGCGTGTCCGGGGTCGTAGGACACCTCCCCGCCGACGGCGCGGGCCAGCCGCCGCGCCAGCGGCAGTCCCAGGCCGGCGCCGTCGTGTCCGTCGTCGGCGTCGGCACGGCGGCCGGGCTGGAACAGCTCGGCCACGAACGCCTCCGGCACGCCGGGGCCGTCGTCCACGACGTCTATCCCGACGGCCCCGGGGGCGCGCCGCGCGGACACGGTCACGCGGAAGCGGGCGTAGCGGGCGGCGTTGGTGAGCAGGGGGCTGAGGATGCGTTCGAGGAGCGCGGGGGCGACCCCGGCCTCCAGGACCGGTTCCTCCGCCTCCACCGACGTCCTCACCCCCGCCGGTGTGCCCAGGCGCCGGGTCAGGCGGCTCAGGACGGGCACGACATCGGTCGTTCCGGGGGCCGTCGCCGGGCTCAGCGCGTTCTCGCGGGCGTCGTTCAGCAGGGTGTCGCAGATGGTGCGCATGGACCGGGCGGCCTCGGAGATCACTTCCTGCGTGGCGCGGGTCTCGGCGTCCGTGCGGGGGCGGGCCCGCCACCAGTCGAGTTCCATGACGATCCGGGTCAGGGGCGTGCGCAGTTCGTGGGACAGCTCTCCCGTCAGCTGCCGCTCGTGGCGCAGCACGGTGCGGATGCGGTCCAGGAGCTGGTCCAGCGAGGCTCCCAGGCGGGCGAGTTCCGCCGGGTGGTGCTCGGCGCCGAAGCGTTCGCCGGAACCTATGGCGCTCCACTGGGTCGCCTGGTCGGTCATCGTCCGCACCGGGCGCAGCGCGCGGCCGACGGACAGCCGGGTGAGCAGATAGGTGCAGCCGAGCATCACGGCGTCGAGGACGAGCGATCCCAGCAGCAGGGTGTCGGCCGAGCCGCGGTACGGGGCGAGGTCCAGCGCGGTGACGACGGTGGCGGCGGCACCCCGGCCGGGCACGGGCAGCGAGCAGACCCGGACGGGCGAGTGACCGTGGGACCGCGCGGTCGCGCACGCGGGCCCGGGCTCTGCGGCCAGCCGGGCGGCGACCCGGGCCGGCGGGCTGCCGGGCGTGGCGGACGGCGGCTTCTCCAGCAGGAGGTGCCCGGCGTAGATCCACACGTTGGTGTCGAGGAGGCGGTCGTCGGCGGTCCCCAGGACCCGCACCCGGGAGCCGCGCGTGTCGACGGTCGTGGCCACCGCCGCCGCGCGGTCGCGCAGTTCGTCGTCGGCCTGGTGCTGCAGGTGCCGGTCCATGACGGCGTTGAACACCACGGTCAGGACCGTCATCAGCAGGGCGGCGGTGGTCAGCGCGACGAGCGAGAGCCGGCCGCGCATCGTGCGGGGGGCCAGGCGGCGGCAGAGCAGGAGGGCGCGGTTCATGACAGGCGGTGTCCGATCCCGCGCGCCGTACCGATCGACAGACGGCTGCCGGTCTCCCGCAGCTTGCGGCGCAGCCGGCTCAGGTACTGGTCCAGGGTGTTGTCGCTGACCTGGGCGCCCTCGGGCCAGCCGGCGCGCACCAGATCGCGGCGGCGCACCAGGGACCCGCCGGCGGCGGCGAGGGTGGCCAGCAGCCGGAACTCGGTCGGAGACAGCGCGGCACGGGCGCCGTGCACGGTCATGCTGTGGTCCACCGCGTCCAGGACCAGGTCCCCGGCCGTGACCACCGACGCCGGGGCGGTCCGTCTGAGGGCCGCACGCAGTCGCGCGGCCAGTTCCGCCAGGTGGAACGGCTTGGGCAGGTAGTCGTCGCCGCCCGCGGAGAAGCCGGAGAGGCGGTCGGTGAGGTGGTGCCGGGCGGTCAGGAAGATCACGGGGGCGGAAAAGCCGTTGGCACGCATCGCCTGGCACACGTCCCGGCCGTCCGCGTCGGGCAGGCCGACGTCCAGGACGGCCGCCGCGATGTCGGTCGTGGCCAGCCGCAGGGCGGTAGCGCCGTCGGCGGCCGGGACCGGCTCGAAGTCCTCGTCGTACAGCCCTCGGCGCAGCACGTCCCGCAGGGCGTGATCGTCTTCGACGACAAGGATCCTG
Source organism: Streptomyces misionensis (assembly GCF_007896895.1). Classification (GTDB taxonomy): domain Bacteria; phylum Actinomycetota; class Actinomycetes; order Streptomycetales; family Streptomycetaceae; genus Streptomyces; species Streptomyces misionensis_A. Next base: position 27,195 of record NZ_VOGW01000130.1, read on the forward strand.
GGGCGCATGATTCTCCAGCGGCCTACCGGCGAGGGTGCGGGCGACGGACGGTCCGGTCGGCGGCCGTCGGCACCGTCGCTCGGGCGTGGGCGCCTGCGCCGCGGACCGCGCTTACGTGGGGACGGCCGACAGCGAGCGTCTACAGCCCCGTAGACCGTCTACGAAACTGTAGACGACAGTGCGCCGGTGTCGTTCCCCGGCGGGAGCGCGGCCGGCGGCCCCGGCTCATACGGCCGGGCAGTCGCGGTTATACGGCCGGGCAGCCGCGGCCCATGCGGGCGGGCAGTTGCGGCGATGCCGCCGGTGGTCCCGCGTGCGCGGGCGGCCCGGGGTCAGGGCCGCTCCCCGGCAGTCCCGGCTCGTGTGGCCGGGCAGCCGCGGCTCATGCGGTCGGTGATCCCTCGTGCGTCCGGTGGCACGGGTCGGCGCAGCCCCCCGGCGGTCCCGGCTCATGATGCCCGTGGTCTCTCGTGCGCCCGGCGGCACGGGTCAGCGCTGCGCCCCGGATTCCCGGGTGGTGAACCCCTGCGGCGCCGTGCCCCCGCCGACCCCCAGGTCCTGGGTGCCGATGACCGACAGCAGCTCCAGCTGCTCGGCCCCCCGGCTGCCGGGCGGCGCGGTGAACCACAGCAGGCGCTGGCGCCCGTCCTCGCTGAGGAGGTTGTGGCAGTCGAGTTCGATGACGCCGAGCAGGGGGTGGACGATCCGCTTGTGGTCCATGCGGCGCACCGCGACGTCGTGGGTGTCCCAGAGGGCCGCGAACTCCCGGCTGCGACGGCGCAGCGTGGCGACCAGCTCCGCGACCTCCGCGTCCCGGCCGCGCCGGGCCGCCGCTGCCTGGAGGTCGGCCACGAACACCCGGGAGTGGCGCGGGTGGTCCTCGGGCGGGTGGATCTCGCGCGCCCGCGGATCGGTGAACCAGCGGTAGACGTAGCTCGCTGCCGGGCCGCGCCATGCCGGGGACTCCCCGAGCAGGGCCCTGGCCGGCTCGTTCTCCACCAGGGTCTCGTGCAGGTCGGTGATGACGCGCGCGGGGGTGTTGGACAGCCGGTCCAGCAGTCCGAGGAGCGCGGGCTGCACATGCGCCGACCGACCGGTCGCCGACCGGGGGACCGGCCGGTCGGCCAGGTGGAACAGGTGGTCGCGCTCGTCGCCGTTCAGCCGCAGGGCTCGGGCGAGGGCCGCCAGGGTCTGGGCCGAGGGCTGCGCGCCGTGCTTGGCGCTGCCGCGTTCCAGCTCGGTGTAGTAGTCGGCCGACAGCCCCGCCAGCTGGGCCACTTCCTCGCGGCGCAGCCCGGGGACGCGACGGCGCGGGCCCTGGGGGAGACCGACGTCGGCGGGGCGGACGCGGTCGCGGCGTGACCTGAGGAAGGCGCCGAGTTCGGGAAGGTTCACCCCTCCATGGTCGCTCGCGCGTCAGGGCGTAACCAGGGGGTGGCATCCCCTGGGTAGACGCAGCCCTGGCAGGGGGCGGGGGACCGGCCGATCGTGGAGGAGGCAGCAGGGCGACGGCGAGGCCGCGGCCCGACCCCCGACCACCCCAGGAGGCGGCAATGCCCATCCCCACCTCACCCGACGCGACCGCCACCCCGGGCCCGTCCGCCGCCGCACCCCGGGTCGCGATCGTCACCGGCGGCTCGCGCGGCATCGGCCGCCGGACCGTCGGCCGGCTGGCCGCCGACGGCTACGCCCTCGTGGTCGGCTACGCCGGCAACAAGGACGAGGCGGAGGCCGCCGTGCGGGAGGCGGTCGCCGCCGGCGGCCGGGCGATCGCGGTGCGCGCCGACGTCGCCGACGAAGACGCCGTCGCGGCCCTGTTTGACGCGGCGGAAGCGGAGTTCGGCGGCATCGACGTCGTCGTGCACGCGGCCGGCCGGGTGCGCATGGCGCCGATCGCGGAGATGGACCTCGCGGCCCTGGACGACCTGCACCGCACCAACATCCGCGGCACCTTCGTCGTCGCCCGGCAGGCCGCCCGCCGGGTACGCGCCGGCGGGGCGATCCTGACGTTCTCCACGTCCGTGGTGGGGCTGGCCTTCCCGACCTACGGCGCGTACGCCGCGAGCAAGGGCGCGGTCGAGGCGCTGACCCCGATCCTGGCCCGGGAACTGCGCGGCCGGGACGTCACCGCCAACGCCGTCGCCCCCGGGCCCACGGCCACGGACGGGTTCCTGGACGGCAAGGACGAGGAGACCGTCGCCCGCCTGGCCGCCCGGGCCCCGCTGGAACGGCTCGGCACCACGGCCGACATCGCCGAGGTCGTCGCCTTCCTGGCCTCCCCGGCCGGCCACTGGATCAACGGGCAGGTCGTCCGCGCCAACGGCGGCATCATCTGACCCGCACCCATCGACACACCGAGAGAAAGAACAACGAGCCATGCCCTTCGCCAACTTCAAGGTCCCCGAGAAGACCCTCACCCCGAAGCAGAAGGAACTGATCGTCACCCGCACCACCGAGCTGTACGTCGAGCTCTACGGCGAGCGCGCCCGCGCCAACACCATGGTCCTGGTCGAAGAGGTCACCGACGGCGGCTGGGGGATCGGCGGCGATGTGCTGACCCTGGCGATGCTCGGCGAGGCGACGCCGACCGAGGACGCCTGACCGTCCCGGGCACCGGCGGAACGGGCCCGGCTGGGCTACGAGCCGCCGGCCTCGCCCCAGGCGGTCAGGTCGAGGACGTACGCGCAGTGCGGGTCGTCACCGGCCGGGCGCCGGTACCGCCGTTCCTCCAGCAGCGACATCACCGAGCCCAGCACCGCCGGACCGGCGTTGTCGAGACGGACGTCCACCCCGACGACGCCGGGCCGTTCCTGCCGCTGCACGTACAGCCGGAGCCGGGTGGTGCCGCGCAGCAGGAACCCGACGAGGAACGGCATCTCCTCGTCACCCGGGTCGCTCAACGCCCGTAGCGTGCGCAGCACCTGGTCGACGGCCGGCTCCTCCAGGCTCCAGGCCACCTCGTCCTGTCGCAGGGGGACGAAGTGCATGCCCATGACGAGGCGGCCCGTCGGGACGGCCGGCCGGGCCAGGGCGTTGCGCAACAGCAGCGGAACCCAGCCGGGGGCCACGTCGTCGTCGCCGATCTCGTACAGGTACCCGGTGCCGTCGTCGGCGTGAAGCGCGATGCGTACGGATCCGGGGCCGGGCAGCACTCCGAGCAGACGGAAACCCGCGGCGAATCGCCCGTTGAGGTAGGGGAGCATCAGACGGACAACGGCTGCCTGATGCTCGCGGTCCTCCGGGTCGATCACGGGTGCGTCCAGGGGGAGTCGGTGTCTGGTTCCCCGCCCTCAGGGCGCCGGGCTGCGGCTGCCTCGGCACGGAGTCTCTTCCTCTGCTGACGAGCGCCACCTCGGTCAACACCGAGTGGCGCTTCTCCGTCAGGGCCACACCAGGCAATACGCCTGATGCCCCGCCTCATGCAGCCGGTGGCTGAAGTCCTGCCATTCGTGCAGCAGTTGGTACACGTTGAAGGCGTCCCGGGGGCCGCCCCGGTCCGGGACCGTGGACCAGATGAAGGCCGCGGCGCCGACGGCCTCCTCGCCGATGCCGCGCAGGGGGTCGACCACGGTCATGGGGAGTTTCACGACCGCGTAGTCGGGGTGCAGGACGACCAGTTCCAGGGGCGGGACCTTGTGCAGGGGGACGCCCTCGATGCCGGTCAGGACCATCGCCGCCATGGTCTCCGGCTTGATCCTGGTGAACATGCCGTTCATGCCCAGCTCGTCGCCGCCGAGTTCCTCGGGGCGCATCGAGATGGGGACACGGGCCGCCGTCGCGCCGTCGGGCGCGCCGAAGTACTTGTAGGTCACCCCCACTCGACCACCATTCCCGCTCCCCGCCCGGAGGCGGTCGGCCTGGTCCGTACGTTCAGCCCGCTCGGCCCTGTCGGGCCGGTTGGCCCGGCGGTCCTTCCGGCGCCTGCCCGCGCGCCCCGAAGCAGGGTCCGAGGGGCGGTCCGGGCCCCCCGCACGGTCCCGGCCGAAGGTCCGGTCCAGGTCCAGCGTCCGGTCCGGCGGAAGGTCCTGCGGCCGGCCGAGCGGAAGGTCCAGCGTCCGGTCCAGGGGAAGGTCGAACGCCCGGTCCCGCGCCGGGTCCAGCGGGCGGTCCGCCGGAAATTCCTGCGGCCGGCCAGGCGGAAGGTCCCGTGCCCGGTCGAGCGGAAGGTCCCGCGGTCGGTCCAGGGGAGGGCCGAACGCCCGGTCCCGCGCCGGGTCCGGCGGAAGATCCTGCGGCCGGCCGAGCGGAACGTCCCGTGGGAAGTCCCGTGTCCGGTCCAGTGGAACGTCCCGCGGTCGTTCCGGCTGCTGTTCACGCGTGCGCTCGGGCTGTCGGTCGTACCGGTCGGTCCCCCGGTCGTACCGCTCCGGTTCGGCCGCTGGGCCCGGGGTGTGACGTGCCTCGGTCGTGTCCTCCGCTTCGCGCCGGTGCCTTCCCCGCCGGGCACGTCGAGGACCCAGGTCATCGGTCCCCTCGCCCAGTCCGCCACCGCGATGCATATCTCCACCCGACTGCTTTTCTAGGACGCGTGGCCCCCGCCGCGCAACCCGATCATCGTGTCAGTGACCTCCCCCACGGCCGCCCGCCGAAACGTGCGGTGGAACAACAGTCCACGGGGATCTGCCCGGTCCCTGATCCTTACGTGCCCGCAGGAGCTGTGTGTGTCAGGTCTCAGTCTCGCAGATGGCGGACCGGAGCGGCGCGGAACGGCGGGCGGGCCGCCGTCGCACCGGTCCGGCGGCCTACCCTGAGGAGGTCACCCCGCAACCGGAGTCCGAGAAGTCGGAGAAGCCGCACATCATGAGTGCCCTGAGCGAAACGCCCTATCCCTATGAAGCGCCCGCCTCCCAGGCGCTCTTCGACCGTGCCTCGGTGGTCACGCCGGGGGGCGTGAACTCCCCGGTGCGCGCCTTCGGCGCCGTCGGCGGCACGCCCCGCTTCATGGTGTCCGGCAACGGCCCCTACCTCACCGACGCCGACGGACGGGAGTACGTCGACCTGGTGTGCTCCTGGGGTCCGATGATCCTCGGGCACTCGCACCCCGCGGTCATCGCCGCCGTCCAGGAGGCCGTGACCCGCGGCACGTCCTTCGGCACGCCCGGCGAGGGCGAGGTGGCGCTCGCCGAGGAGATCGTCGCCCGGATCGAGCCGGTGGAGCAGGTCCGGCTGGTGAGCAGCGGCACCGAGGCGACCATGTCCGCCATCCGGCTCGCCCGCGGGTTCACCGGGCGGTCCAAGGTGATCAAGTTCGCCGGCTGCTACCACGGGCACGTCGACGCGCTGCTCGCCGCCGCCGGCTCCGGTGTGGCCACGTTCGCGCTGCCCGACACGCCCGGTGTGACCGGCGCCCAGGCAGGCGACACCATCGTGCTGCCGTACAACGACCTCGAAGCGGTGCAGGAGGCCTTCCACCGGCACCCGGGCGAGATCGCCTGTGTGATCACCGAGGCCTCGCCCGGCAACATGGGCGTCGTGCCGCCGGACCCCGGTTTCAACCAGGGCCTCAAGGACGCCTGCCACAAGAACGGCGCCCTCTACATCTCCGACGAGGTCATGACCGGGTTCCGCACCAGCCGCGCCGGCTGGTACGGCGTCGACGGGGTCAAGCCCGACCTGATGACCTTCGGGAAGGTGATGGGCGGCGGGTTCCCCGCCGCCGCGTTCGGCGGCCGGGCCGACGTCATGGCCTACCTCGCGCCCGCCGGGCCCGTCTACCAGGCCGGCACGCTGTCCGGCAACCCCGTCGCCACCGCCGCCGGGCTCGCCCAGCTCCGGCTGCTCGACGAGGCGGCGTACGACACCGTCAACGCCACCTCCGCGCAGATCCGGTCCCTGGTCACCGAGGCGCTGAACAAGGAGGGCGTGGCGCACCGGGTGCAGAACGCCTCCAACATGTTCACGGTGTTCTTCACCGACCGTCGGGTGCGCAACTACGAGGACGCCAAGCGGCAGGAGACGCACCGCTTCACCGCGTTCTTCCACTCGATGCTGTCGAACGGCGTCTACCTGCCGCCGTCGGCCTTCGAGTCCTGGTTCGTGTCCACGGCCCACGACGAGCGGGCCGTGCAGAAGATCGCCGACGCCCTTCCGGCGGCGGCCCGGGCGGCTGCGGAGGCCACCGCGTGACCATCGGAAACAGTGTCGGCAACAGCGACAAGGACGTGACCGTCGTCCACCTCATGCGGCACGGCGAGGTGGAGAACCCGGACGGGGTGCTCTACGGGCGGCTGCCCGGCTACCACCTCTCCGAGCTGGGGCGGCGGATGGCCGACCGGGTCGCCGAGCACCTGGCCCCGCGCGACATCACGTACGTCTGCGCCTCCCCGCTGGAGCGGGCGCAGGAGACCGCCACCCCGATCGCCAAGGCGCACGGCCTCGACCTGGACACCGACGAGCGGCTCATCGAGGCCGAGAACGTGTTCCAGGGCAAGACCTTCGGCGTCGGCGACGGCGCGCTTCAGCGGCCCGGCAACTGGAAGCACCTGGTCAACCCGTTCCGGCCGTCCTGGGGTGAGCCGTACGTGGACCAGGTCGTGCGGATGATGGGCGCGCTGAACGCGGCCAAGGACAAGGCGCGCGGGCACGAGGCGGTGCTGGTCAGCCATCAGCTGCCGGTGTGGATCGTGCGGTCGTACGTCGAGCGGCGGCGGCTGTGGCACGACCCGCGCAAGCGGCAGTGCACCCTCGCCTCCCTGACCACGTTCACCTACCTCGGCGACAAGATCGTGTCCGTCGGCTACAGCGAGCCCGCGATCGATCTCGTCCCGGCCCATCTGCGGGCCGGCGCCAAGCCGCAGCAGGGCAAGGGCGCCGCGCAGGGGAAGGCGTTCGGCGCCTGACCACGGCATGGAACGGCCGGCAGCGGTTCCGGGGTCCGTCATCTGACGGGTCGTCCAAGGAATCCGACCGTCCAAGGAGTGCCCCGGGGACCGTCCAAGGCGGTCCCCGGACGCCCCCGGGGCACTCCTGGAACAGTCCCGGGGCACTCCGAGGACACTCCCAGGACACTTTGGATGTATTTGCCGGGAGTATTGCTAAAAACATATAAGTTCGCGGAACCTCCCCGATCGTCGCGCCCTCTGACTGGGTGACCACCATCACGCGCGACGAATCGGGGATCTTTCATGCGTACCGTCTCCCGGACACTCACCCGCAGGGGAATGCTCGGCCTCGGCGCGGGTGCGGCCGCCGCCGCCACGCTCACCGGCTGCGGGAGCCTCAAGTCCTCGGACGGCGGCGGACACGCGGGCGGTTCCCGCCAGGTGCAGGGCGGCGGGGAGCGGCCGGCCCAGCCGATCGGCGACGGCTCCACCGCGTTCACCGGCAAGCAGCCGGGGCAGCCCGCGAAGCCCGAACCGCTGGAGCCGGGCCAGACCCCGCCCCAGTTCGTCGTCTTCTCCTGGGACGGCGCGGGCGAGGTCGGCAACGGCCTCTTCCCGCGCTTCCTGGACCTCGCCAAGGAGCACGGCGCGCACATGACCTTCTTCCTCTCGGGCCTGTACCTGCTGCCCGAGTCGAAGAAGCGGATGTACCTGCCGCCGAACAACCCGCGCGGCGCCTCCGACATCGGCTACCTCACCGACGAGCACATCAAGGCCACGCTCACCAACGTCCGCCGGGCCTGGCTGGAGGGCCACGAGATAGGCACCCACTTCAACGGGCACTTCTGCGGTGAGACGCACGGCTCGGTGAAGTGGTGGACGCCACAGCAGTGGAAGAGCGAGATCGACCAGGCGAAGTCCTTCGTCAAGGAGTGGAGGACCAACACCGGCTGGCACGACCTGCCCGCGCTCCCCTTCGACTACGACAAGGAGCTGGCCGGCGGCCGCACCCCCTGTCTGCTGGGCCAGGACAACCTGCTGCCCACCGCCCGCGAGCTGGGCTGGCGCTACGACGCCTCCTCCCCGGGCGGCCGTCAGGTGTGGCCGGTGAAGCGGTCGGGGATCTGGGACCTGCCGTTGCAGCAGGTGCCGTTCCCCGGGCACTCCTTCGAGGTGCTGTCCATGGACTACAACATGCTCGCCAACCAGTCCGTGAACTCCACCAAGGCGCCCGCCTACAACTACCCGGGCTGGCGCAAGCAGTCCGCGCAGGCGTACATCGCCGGCTTCCAGCGGGCGTACGAGACGAACCGGGCGCCGTTCTTCATCGGCAACCACTTCGAGCAGTGGAACGGCGGCATCTACATGGACTCCGTCGAGGAGGCGTTCAAGCACATCGCGGCCGAGCGGGACAAGGGCGCCGACGTACGGCTGGTCTCCTTCAAGCAGTTCGTGGACTGGGTCGACGTGCAGAAGCCCGAGGTGCTGGCCAAGCTGCGCACGCTGGAGGTGGGTCAGCAGCCCGCCGGCGGCTGGAAGACGTTCCTCGCCTGACCGTCCGTCCCGGCTCCCTCGCCGGCTACCGCGTCTGACTCCCTTGTCTGAAATGTCCCGTGTAAATCGCTGTGAAATGCGGTTTTCCGCCCCGCAGGGGGGTGCGCGAGAACCCCGGGAACGACATGCGAAACTTTTCACATGAGTACCCGTAGCCGCGCCGTCCTGCTCAGCGTTGTGGCCGTCACCGCGGCCCTGTCCCTGTCCGCGTGCGGCAAGGGCGGCACCTCGGGCGGCGGCGGCAACACCAACTTCGTCACCGGCAACAACGGCATCGACACCGCGCCGGTGGGCAAGCGCGCCGCGGCCCCCGACCTCTCCGGCAAGACCATCGACGGCAAGGTCCTGAACGTCGCCGACTACAAGGGCAAGGTCGTCGTCGTCAACGTCTGGGGTTCGTGGTGCGGTCCGTGCCGCGAGGAGGCCCAGTACTTCGCCAAGGTGTCGAAGCAGTACGAGGGCAAGGGCGTGCAGTTCGTCGGGATCAACACCCGCGACACCAGCACCACCCCCGCGGTCGCCTTCGAGCAGGCGCACGGGATCGGCTACCCGAGCCTGTACGACCCCACGGGCAGGCTCATGCTGCGCTTCAAGAAGGGCACCCTGAACCCGCAGATGATCCCCTCCACGCTCGTCATCGACCGGCACGGCAAGGTCGCCGCGCGGGCGCTGGAGCCGCTGGACGACACCGCGCTGCTGAAGATGCTCAAGCCGGTCGTCGCGGAGAAGTGACGTGGGTCCCACTGTGACGCTGGCCGGCCCGGTGACGCTGGCCGCGCAGAACCAGACGGTGCTCCACGGGGCCCTGCTGGTCGCGCTGCCGCTCGCCCTGCTCGGCGGCCTCGTCTCCTTCTTCTCGCCCTGTGTCCTGCCGCTGGTGCCCGGCTACCTCTCCTATGTCACCGGGGTCGCCGGCACCGACCTGGCCGAGGCCCGGCGCGGGCGCATGGTGGCCGGCGCGGCCCTGTTCGTGCTGGGCTTCAGCGCCGTGTTCGTCTCCGGCGGCGCGCTGTTCGGCTCCTTCGGCTGGACACTCCAGGAGCACAAGGAGACGCTGTCCAAGGTGCTCGGCGTGGTCATGATCCTCATGGGCGCGTTCTTCATGGGGCTGATGCCCTGGTTCACCCAGCGCGAGTTCCGCCTCCACAAGCGGCCGACGGCCGGGCTGGTGGGCGCGCCGATAGTCGGTGCCCTGTTCGGGATCGGCTGGACGCCCTGCATCGGCCCGACCCTCGCCTCGGTGAACATCCTCGCGATGCAGGAGTCGAGCGCCGGGCGCGGGGCGACCCTGATGGTCGCCTACTGCCTGGGCCTCGGCGTGCCCTTCGTGCTGGCGGCCGTGGCCTTCCGCAAGGCCCTCGGCGCCTTCGGCTGGGTCAAACGCCACTACGTGTGGGTGATGCGCATCGGCGGCACGATGATGATCGTGACCGGTGTGCTGCTGCTGACCGGTGCGTGGGACAGCCTGGTGCAGCAGATGCAGACCTGGTCCAACGGCTTCACTGTGGGGATCTGATCGATGAGCAAGACCGAAACCGACAAGGGCCAGGAGGAGCTCGGCGCCGCCGGGTCCCAGCTGTCCACCGCCCCGCGCGAGGAGCAGCTCTCCGGTGTGCCCGCCATGGGCGTCATCGGCTGGATCCGCTGGTTCTGGCGGCAGCTGACCTCCATGCGGGTCGCGCTGCTGCTGCTCCTGCTGCTCTCGCTCGCCGCGATCCCCGGCTCGCTGATCCCGCAGACCGGTGCCGACCTCAACAAGGTCGACGACTTCCGGGCCGCGCACAAGACGCTCGCGCCGGTCTACGACAAGCTCGGGCTGTTCCACGTCTACAGCTCGGTGTGGTTCTCGGCGATCTACATCCTGCTGTTCATCTCCCTCATCGGCTGCATCGTGCCGCGCGCCTGGCAGTTCACCGGCCAGCTGCGCGGCCGGCCGCCGGGCGCGCCCAAGCGGCTGGACCGGCTGCCCGCGTACACCACCTGGCGCACGACGGCCGAGCCGGAGGAGGTGCGCGAGGCCGCGCTGAAGCTGCTGAAGCGGCGCCGCTTCCGTGCCCATGCCGAGGGTGACGCGGTCGCCGCGGAGAAGGGCTATCTGCGCGAAGTGGGCAACCTGATCTTCCACATCGCGCTGATCGTGCTGCTGGTCGCCTTCGCCTGGGGCCAGATGTACAAGTCGGACGGCACCAAACTGATGGTGGAGGGCGACGGCTTCTCCAACGCGCTGCCGATGTACGACGACTTCAAGTCGGGCAGCATGTTCCAGCCGGACGAACTGGTGCCGTTCAGCTTCGACCTGAAGAAGTTCACCGGCACCTACGAGACCAGCGGGCCCAACAAGGGCACACCGCGCACCTACCAGGCGAAGATCGAGTACAGCACGGGTACGGACGGCACCCGCAAGGCCAAGACCATCAAGGTCAACCAGCCGCTGCACATCGGCGCGTCCAAGGTCTACCTCGTCAGCCACGGCTACGCCCCCGTGATCACCGTCCGCGACGGCAAGGGCAAGGTCGTCTACCGCGACGCCGTGCCGCTGCTGCCGCTCGACGGCAACGTCACCTCCAACGGCGTGGTGAAGGTGATGGACGGCTACACCAGCCCGAAGGGCCTGAAGGAGCAGCTCGGCTTCCAGGCGTTCTTCGTGCCGACCTTCGACCCGAAGGCAGGCACGATGATGTCCCAGTTCCCGGCGCTGGTGAACCCGCTGCTCGCGGTCAACGCCTACCACGGCGACCTCGGGGTGGACGCGGGCATCCCGCAGAGCGTGTACCAGCTCGACACCACGCACATGAAGGCGTTCAAGGACGACAAGGGCCAGCTGCTGAAGAAGCTGCTGCGGCCCGGCGACAGCATGCAGCTGCCGAACGGCGCCGGCTCGATCACCTTCGACAAGGAGATCAAGCAGTGGGCCGGCTTCGAGATCGTCCAGGAGCCGGGCAGCGGCTGGGCGCTGGGCGGCGCGATCGCCGCGATCTTCGGCCTGGCCGGGTCCCTGTTCATCCAGCGCCGCCGGGTCTGGGTCCGGACGGTGCGCGGGGCCGACGGCGTGACGGTCGTCGAGATGGCCGGGCTCGGCCGCAGCGAGTCCGCGAAGCTCCCGGAGGAGCTGGGCGACCTCGCCGGAATCCTCTACGACCAGGCGCCGGGGGCACCCGACCCCGACGACGACTCTTCCCCCATCCCCGACCCTCACGTCGTACCTGCCGAAGGGGCTGAGAAGTGACTCTCGCCGCCGTAACAGAGCTGGCCGCCGGGACCAACGAGCATCTCGCCAGCATGAGCAACACGCTCATCTACTCCGCGATGACCGTGTACACCCTGGCCTTCCTCGCCTACATCGCCGAATGGATCTTCGGCAGCCGCAGCAAGGTGGGCCGCACGGCCAACGCGCTCACCGCGGACGACGCCCGGACGGCGAGCCGTCCAGCGGTCACCGTGAAGAAGGCCGGCGGCACCGCCGTGCTGGAGCGCCCCCAGGTCGTCGTCCGGGCCGCGGCCGGCTCCCGGGACGTGCCGGACGGGCCCGGCGCGCACGGCGGAACCGTCCAGGGCGACCTGTACGGCCGGATCGCCGTCTCGCTGACCGTGCTGGCCTTCGTGGTGCACCTGGCGGGCGTGGTGGCCCGTGCCGCCTCGGTGCGGCGGGCGCCGTGGGGCAACATGTACGAGTTCAGCATCACCTTCACCGCGGTCGCCGTCGGCGTGTACCTGGTGCTGCTGGCGCTGAGGAAGAACGTGCGCTGGCTGGGCCTGTTCCTGACCACCACGGTCCTGCTGCTCCTCGGCCTCGCCGTCACCGTGCTCTACACGGCCAGCGACCAGCTGGTCCCGGCCCTGCACTCGTACTGGCTGTACATCCACGTCTCCACCGCGATCTTCTGCGGCGCCGTGTTCTACGTCGGCGCGGTCGCCACGATCCTGTACCTGTTCAAGGACTCGTACGAGAACAAGCTGGAGGCCGGCCTGAAGCCCGGCTCCTTCGCCACCTCGGTGCTGGAGCGGCTGCCCGCCTCCGCCACCCTGGACAAGTTCGCCTACCGGGTGAACGCGGCCGTCTTCCCGCTGTGGACGTTCACGATCATCGCGGGCGCGATCTGGGCGGGCGACGCCTGGGGCCGCTACTGGAACTGGGACCCCAAGGAGACCTGGTCGTTCATCACCTGGGTCGCCTACGCCTGCTACCTGCACGCGCGGGCCACGGCCGGCTGGAAGGGCCGCAAGGCCGCCTACCTGGCGATGATCGCCTTCGCCTGCTGGCTGTTCAACTTCTACGGCGTGAACATCTTCGTCACCGGCAAGCACTCCTACGCGGGCGTGTGAGCCAGGGGTCGCCCACACTGGAGTCATGAGCGGTTCCATCGCACAGGGCACCAGTCAGACCCACGGGAACACGCACATACTCCACTTCCTGGTGCGGCTCCCGAGGCCCATGGAAGACGTCTGGACGGCGGTGGCCACCCCCGAGGGGATCGGGGCGTGGTGCACCGCCGTCGGCGTTCTCGAACCCCGTCTGGACGGCGCGGTCTCGCTGCGCGGCCTGGGCGCCGGCCGGATCACCGCCTGGGACGTGGACCGGGTGGCGGAGTACACGGTCGAGGGCGGCCGGCTCCGGTTCCACCTGGAGCGGGACGGGACGGCGGAGAGCGTGCTGCGCTTCACGCACGAGTTCCAGGGCGAGGGCCCGACGGACATGGACTGGCGCCGTAAATTCGAACAACTGATCGCCGTGCTGGGGGCGGGCTCCGGGGCCTGAAATCCCCCGGTCCGGCGGTGTGACGCAGGACACCGGAACGCGGTGCCTGCCGCGGACAACTGGCGGCGTGGACTATTCACTTCACGCCCGCATCCGAGCGGGCGATCCAGAGGCGTTCCGGGAGCTGTTCCGCGCCCATGCGCAGCTCGTCTTCCGGCACGCGGTACGGGTGTCCGGGGACTGGGCGACGGCCGAGGACGTCGTGTCGCTCACGTTCCTGGAGGCCTGGCGGCTGCGCGCCAAGCTGCGGGACGAGGGCGGGACACCGCGGCCCTGGGTGATGGGGATCGCCGTCAACGTGCTGCGCAACACCGCGCGGGCCGCCCGGCGCCACTCGGCCGCGCTGACCCGGCTGCCGGCCAAGGACACCGTGCCGGACTTCGTCGAGGAACTGGTCGGCCGCATGGCGGACGCCGAGGAACTGGCCGCGGCCGGCCGGGCGCTGGCCCGGCTGCGCCGGGGCGAGCGTGAGGTGTTCACGCTGTGCGTGTGGTCCGGGCTGAGCTACGCCGAGGCGGCCCAGGCCCTCGGGGTGCCCGTGGGCACGGTGCGCTCGCGGCTGTCGCGCACCCGCACCCGGCTGCGCAGGCTCGCCGCCGAGGAACTGGCCACCGGCCGCGGCGGACCGTACGAGCGGATGGAACCCGTCGGCGGCAGCGGACAACAACAGGGCGGCCGCACCACCGCGGCCCGGTCGGGAGAGGAGACGGACCGATGAAGCGGACACCGAGGTTCGGGGAACCGGACCCCGCGGAACTGGCCCGCCTGCTGCCGGCGCCCGGCGACCCGGAGCTGCCGCGCGACCGCCACCGCCAACTCGAGGACGCCTTCATGGCCCAGATCCAGCACCCCCAGGTCACCACCGCCGGCGAGCCGCCCGCCGAACCCCGACCGGCCCGCGGGCGCCTGCGCCGGCCGCTGCTGATCGGCGTCCCCGCCGCACTGGCCCTGGCCGGGGTGGCCGTCGTCGCCCTGAGCGCCACCGGCGGTCCGGGCGCGACGGAGCCCACCCCGGTCGCGGCCCCCGTCGTGGCGATCCAGCCGGGCTCGAACGTCGCGCTGGCCTCCACGGTCGAGCACATCGCCGACGCGGCCGGCCGCGGCGCCCTGCCGACGCCCCGCCCGGACCAGTTCATCTACGTCAAGAGCGAGGTGTCGTACACGACCACGTACGTCAACGCGGACACCGACACCTCCCGCACCTTGGTGCAGCCCCTGCACACCCGCGAGGTCTGGCTCTCGCCCGACGGGCACAAGGGCTGGCTGGACGAGCCCGGCTACCAGCCCGAGGGGGGCATCACCCTGGACAGCGACATCACCCGCAACTCCTACGACGAGACCAAGGCACTGCCCACCGACCCCGACGCGCTGCTGAAGAAGATCTACGCCCGCGCGAGCGGCGAGAGCGACCGGAACCAGCAGGCGTTCACCACCATCGGCGACATCGTCGGCGAGCAGGTGGTGCCGGCCCGGATCGCCGCGGCCCTCTACCGGGCCGCGGCCAGGATTCCCGGCGTCGTGGTGGTCCCGCACTCCCAGGACGCCGCCGGGCGCGACGGGATCGCGCTGGCCCGCCTGGACCCGGCGACCGGCGAACGCATCGAGTGGATCTTCGACCGGAACACCTACGCCTACCTCGGCAGCCGCGGCGTGCAGATCACCGCGGCCGGCGACGCCGAGCCGGGCACGGTCACCGAGCGCACCGCGATCCTGGGCCGGGCGGTGGTGGACGCGCAGAAGGTGCGGCCCGCGGCGTCCGGCAGGGCGTCCTGACTCACGCGGGCTTCAGGCAGCCGCTCTTGTCCAGCGCCTTCCCCTTCGGCCAGGCCAGCTGGACGAACTGGGCCCCGCCCTTGGTCAGCTTCACGATCGGGACGGCCTTGTCGTAGGGGTTGCCGTGCCTGTCCAGGCAGATCCAGCCGCTCGCGCCGGGCACCCGCAGCGAGCCGACGACACGCGGCCAGACGTTTCCGACGCTGTTGAGGGCGGGGATGTCCTCGCCCTGGGGCACCACCGCCCGCCGGATGCCTTCCACCGCGAGCCGCACCGCGTCGTAGCCGATGATCAGCTGGCCGTCGTCGAGCGCGACCGAGCCGATCGGCCCCCGCTTGTCGTCGTTGAGCAGCCCTTTGAGGACGTAGTAGTCGTCCGTGGACCCGCCGGTCTTCGGCGGGTCGTCCACCCAGGCGTCGGGGTGGGCGAGGGAGGTGTAGAGCACGGTGAGGTTCTGCTGGAGGGCCTCCTGGTCCAGGTCCTTGTCGTAGGTGAGGTAGGAGGCCTCGTCGCCGGTGAGGATCTGGAAGGAGTGCTCCTTGCAGCCGCGGCCGCCCAGCACGTTGACGAACTGCTGGAGATCGGCGTGCCGGCCCGCGAACAGGATCGTGTGGGTGTCCGGGGGCGTGTCGCACACGGTGTGCTTGATGTCCCGGAAGTCGGTCGAGGACTCGGACGGGGTGAAGGGCTGCTCCAGGACCGATGTGTACGGCGAGCCCTTCAGCAGCGTCCCGAACGACTGCTTGAGCGAGTTCGTGTACGGGTCGCCCGGGTCGGCGTACACCAGGATGGCCTTGTTCCCGTTCGGGTTCGCCTTGGCGTAGTAGGCGAGCGCGCGGGCCTCGTCGGCGTTGGTCGGCGCCACCCGGGCGAGACCGGGGAACGGGTTGGGCTTGCCGGGCTGCCCGTTGGCGAGCGTGTCGGCGGTGATGGAGGAGCCGACCACCGCGATCCGGTGCTCGGTCAGCTCCCTGACGGCGGCCTCGTTGGGGTCGGTGCTCTGCCCTATGCCGACCACCGCCCGCAGCCGGTCCTTGCCCCCGGTCATGCCTTCCAGCTGGTGGACCGCCGTCTTCCAGGTGTCCTTGCCGGTGCCCGAGTTCGCCAGCACCAGCCGGATCTTCGGGGACTGGTCCTCACGATTGTGGTTGGCCCAGTACTGCGCGAGATAGGCGCCCTGGAGCTGGTGCTCCACGTCGTTCAGATCGGTCGTCTCCTGCGAGCTGAACGGCAGCATCAGGGCCACCGTCACATAGGGGTCCGACTTCTGCCCGGTGAGCGAGTCGTTCTCCTTGCGGATCGACTCCACCACCTTGCTGAACCGGTCCTGCTTGAAGTCGTACGGCCCGGTCGCCACGCCCAGGCACTCCGTGCCGCCCGCCGGGCGCGACACCCCCGGCGCGCACTGCCGGACCTCCCGCATCAGGGTGCGCACCCCGAAGACCCCGCCGGCCACCAGCACCACCGCGAGCCCCAGGGACAGATACCGGCGCAGCGGGATCTCCCACACGTGCTCGCGTACCCAGCTCCCCATGCCCCCGACCGCCATCAGGCCTCCCCACGCCCGTCGTCCCCAGAGTCCTCCGGGCCTTCCAGCGGGCGCCCGGCCAGCGCGGCGGCCGGCCAGTCCCGGGAGGCCCGCCACAGCAGCGCGCCCGCCGCGGGGCGCAGATTGGACAGTTGCTCCAGCTCGAAGCGGAGCCGGTCGCACACCTTCGGATCGGGCAGCACCAGCGGGTCGGTCAGCTCCCACACCGCGTGCAGCAGCCGCCGCACCCGTAAGTGCAGTACGGCGTCCACGTCCTGCGGCACCGCGTACGCGGAGTCCGTGACCCCGAGCGCGACCACGGCCCGCCGGTTGCCGCGCCCGCTGAAGTCCCGGCCCTCGTCGTCGTGGGCGTGGAAGTAGGGCGCGGACGCGATGAAGCGCAGGGTGCGCAGCCATGCCCGGGGGTCGGCGGTGGCGAAGTCGTCCCGCAGCCGCGCCACCGCCGACTCGGTGTTCCCGAGCGCGAGTTCGTGGTGCAGCCGGTACGGCGCCCGCTCCGGCTCCGTGTAGTGGTCGATCAGGGTCTCGTGCGCGCGGCGCCAGGACGCGTGGTCCGCGTCGCGCAGGTGCAGCCGCAGCAGCAGCAGCGCCCGCACGAATGCGTCACCGACGAACTGGCCCGGTACGAGGGGCAGTCCCTCGTCGGCGAGCAGTCTCTGGAGGGCGCGGACGTCCGCGGGCCCGAAGGTGTCCGGCAGCAGCGCCGCGGCCAGGGCGCACGCCGAGTCGTGGTCGTGGGCGGCGGCCAGCACGGTCAGCTCCTCCAGGTACTCGGCCGGCACCAGCCGGTCCAGCAGCGCCTGGTGGGCGGGCAGCCCCCGCCGGTCCTCGGCCGGCCTGAACTCCGCGGTGAGCAGCTCGCCCAGCGAGGTCACCCCCGGCAGGTGCTGCGCGGCCGACTCGGCGAGCAGCACCACGCCCAGCGGGTTCCCGCCGGTCAGCCGGTGGGCGGCGGCCGGGAGGTGGGACGGTACGGCGGTGTCCGAGGACAGCGCGCCGACGATGTGCAGCGTGTCGTCGGCGCTCAGCGGGGACAGCGCGACCAGCAGGGCGCGCGAGGACGGCGCCGAGTCCGGCGCCCACTCGGTGCGCCGGGCGACCTCGGCCAGCTGCCGCCGCGTCGCGTTGGGCAGCTCCTCGCGTCCCTCGCCGCGCCGGGCGGCCACGAAGGCGACGCGGTCGCGGATGCCCTCGGAGCGGTCGCGCAGCACGGCCGCGGTCAGCTCGGGGCCCGGTGACGACTGGGCGTTGTCGAGCAGCACCAGGGGCCGGCCGAGGCGCTGCATCTTCGCCATGAACCCCGTGTACGCCTCGGTGAGGTCGGCGAGCAGGGCCCGTACCAGGTACCGCTCCGCGTGCTCGCGCGAGCCGCCGCCGTCCTGGAAGTGCTGGGACAGCAGGATCAGCCCGCGCTGGGCGCTGCCGCCCGCGTTCGGGTACGAGCGGTACCACTGGGACGCCTTCTGCTGCCGGTGGCCGGTGAACCCCTCGGCGACCGACTCCAGGGTGGCCTCGACCGCGCCCGAGACGAACGCGTTCCCGCCGGTGGCGGCCGCGACCACCTTCGCCGCGACCTTGGCCGCCCAGCGCCCGGCGAGCGAGCCGAACCGCCCGCCCCGCTCGTTCAGCAGCAGGATGCGTTCGACCTCCCGGCGGATGCGCTCCGAGTCGGCGTCGCCCCAGCCGCCGGCGGCCACCGCGACCAGGCCCGACATCAGCCGCGGGAAGGCGATCCGCCCGGCGCCGGTCACCGGCTCGGCCAGCTGCTCGGCGATCACCAGCAGCGCGAGGGCCGACGGCGACCAGGACTCGGGCGACCGGCCCGCGGGCGGCTCCGCGAACTGGCGCGCCGCGCAGTCGATCAACGCGACCGGCGTGTGCCCCTGGTAGGCCTCCCGCAGCTCGCCGAGCACCGCGCTCTTGCCCAGCCCCCGGGCGCCGGTGAGCACCACGAAGGGCGGCTCTTCCGGGTGCTCCAGAGCATGGGCGCGGTGGTGCCCGGGGGCCAGGCCCACCAGGCGCGGCGCGAGGCCGGCCGGCTCCGCGTCGAACAGGGCCCCCCGCCCGTGCAACCGTGTGTGCACAGCATCTCCCCCCTCAACGGCAGTGTAAAAAGGGGCAGTTGGTTGACGCCAGGGCCAGTGTTGTCCGATTGCGTAACGATGTGCGCTCACGACACCGCCGACAGGCGCCCGTGGCCCGCCGAGGCGATGTGGTCCCGCAGCCGCTCGACGTAGAGCCGCATGTTCTTCGCGGCCACGTCGGTGTCCGGGTAGCGGCTGGCCAGCCACAGTCCCTCGTGCTGCCGGTTCACCCAGACGCACACCTGGTCGCCGTACGACACCCGCAGCAGCGCGTGCGCCCGCATCTCCCGCCACCGCTCGGCGCCGGGCGCCGACCGGGTGTCCACGTAGGAGACGATCGAGTACAGGTCCGGCGAGGTCGGCCGGAAGTCCGCGCCGAGCAGCGCCAGCACCCGGGCCAGCGGCATCCGGGCCAGCGTCCGGTTGGCACCCAGCTCCGCCCGTACGGCCCGCAGCGCGTCCGGCAGGCCCCGGGCGCCGCCGACCGGCACCTCGATCGGGGCACCGCCCACGTACCAGCCCACCGAGTCGGTCCAGCGCGAGCGCACCCGGGTGTGGAAGGGCACCACCGTGCGGTAGACCGACTGCCCGCCCAGCTCCTGCACGATCAGCGCGGTCGCCGCCAGCACCCCGACCAGGGCCCCGCCGTACGGCCGGCAGTACGTTTCGAAGGCGGCCGCCGCGTCCGCGTCCGCGAGCGGTTCGCAGAGCATCGCCTGCCGGGGCAGCGGATCGCCGGGCGAAAGACCGAGGTCCACCGGGAAGCCCGGCAGGGTGCCGCCGCCGCGCCGGATGAACTCCCGCCAGCGCGCCACGATGTCGTGCCCGCCGTCGAGCCGGTCCGCGTCCGTCCGCTCCAGCTCGCAGAAGTCCACGTAACTGGCGGCGGGGGTGCGGGGCTCCTCGGCGCGGCCGCCGCGGACGGCTTCGTACAGCTCGCTCACCTCGGCGGCGATCCGGGTCAGCGAGTAGGCGTCCACGTTGCTGTGGTCGAAGGCCATGTACACGCTGGCGGAGTCCTCGCGCACGACGGCCGTGTAGATGAGGTTCGGCCAGCGCAGGGCGTCCGCGACGGCGTCGAACCGGTCCTGGAGATGGCGCACGAGCCGGTCGGCGTCGGTGAACTCGCCCACGTCCGCCCGGCTCAGCCGCACATCGGCGGGATCGAGGGTGAACCGGCGCAGCTCCTCACCCACCCAGCGGAAACCGCTGCGCAGCGTCTCGTGGCGCAGTGTCCAGGAGCGCAGCGCCGCTTGCAGGGCGTCGAGGTCGACCGGGCCCGGCAGGTCGAACGCGGTGCCCAGCCAGGTCGGCACGAACAGGCCGTCCTCCCGGACGCACCTGGCGGTCCGGATGTGCGACTCCTGGATGTAGGCCGGCGGCCGGGAGTCCTCCGGCAGCCGCGTCGCCGCCGCGACGGTGGCCGGGCTCAGCGTCCACTCGACGAGCCGTCCCGGCCGTACCCCGCAGCGCTGGATGTCAGTGATTCGCACGCGTCTCCCATCGCAGAAGGGGGCCCCTGCTGGATGCGGGCCCCCCGTCAAGGCAATGACGCGGGACGCGGCCGGGACATGCCCGACGGTGGCATTTCAACGGATCGGGTGGCAGGCCGAACGGGGAAGTGATTAACCGACGGTGACCCTCGTGCCGCCGCTTCTCAGCCGTCCCCCGCGGTGTCCGCCGCGACCGACCGCCAGATCCGCTCGGGCAGCAGCACCGCGGCCCGGTCGAGATCGACGTCACCGACCCCCGACAGCCACCGCCGGGCCACCGCGACCACCGGTCCGAGGATCAGGGACTCGATCAACGGCGCGGGCAGCGGCGCGAGTTCGCCCCGTTCGACATGGCCCTCGAGCCACTGCCCGAGCGGCGAGACCCGCGCCTCCTGGGCGTCGCGCAGCCGCTGTCCGTCGGCCATGCCCCGCCGGTCCGCGGACGCGGCAAGTGCCTCACCCAGGTCTACGGCGCCGTCGGCTTCGGCGGCTGCTCCGACTCCGCCGCCCGCTGGACCTTCCGCAGCGCGTCCGGCGGCACGGTGAAGATCGTCAACGTCTCCACGGGCGCCTGCCTCAGCTCCAGCATGAAGGGCCAGAACGCCGCCGTCGCCGACTGCGGCAGCATCAGCTCCGCCATCCTGTGGCACACCGGCTCCGGCAACACCCTGAGCACGGCCTTCGACGGCGGCTGCCTCGCCCTCTCCTTCGGCGGCAACGTCTCCACGCAGACCTGCCGGCCGGGCACGGCCGCGCAGAACTGGGCGAGGACCTGAGGAGACCCGCCCCGCGGCACCGGCCGAAGGGCGCCGCCGAGCGCCCCGGAACGGCTCGGCCGGGCCCGGTTGCCGGGCCCGGGGGGCGGGTGGCCGATACTGGGACGCATGGCTTACGACGATCTTCGCTCCCTGCTCCGGGCCCTGGAGCGCGAGGGAGACCTCAAGCGCATCAAGGCCGAGGTCGACCCCTACCTGGAAGTCGGGGAGATCGTCGACCGGGTGCAGAAGGCCGGCGGACCGGCGCTGCTCTTCGAGAACGTCAAGGGCTCGGCGATGCCGCTGGCCATGAACGTCTTCGGCACCGACCGCCGGCTGCTGAAGGCGCTGGGCCTGAAGTCCTTCGGCGAGATCTCCGAGAAGATCGGCGGGCTGCTGCGGCCCGAGCTGCCGCACGGCTTCGTCGGCGTCCGCGAGGCGTTCGGCAAGCTCGGCGCGATGGCGCACGTGCCGCCCCGGAAGATCAAGGAAGCGCCCGTGCAGGAGGTCGTCCTGCGCGGCGACGACGTCGACCTCGACCGCCTCCCCGCCCTGTTCACCTGGCCCAAGGACGGCGGCTCCTTCTTCAACCTGGGCCTGACCCACACCAAGGACCCCGAGACCGGCATCCGCAACCTGGGCCTGTACCGCCTCCAGCGCCACGACCGGCGCACCATCGGCATGCACTGGCAGATCCACAAGGACAGCCGCAATCACTACCAGGTGGCCGCGCGCCGGGGCGAGCGCCTGCCGGTCGCCATCGCCTTCGGCTGCCCCCCGGCCGTCACGTACGCCTCCACCGCCCCGCTCCCCGGCGACATCGACGAGTACCTGTTCGCCGGGTTCCTCGCGGGCAAGCGGATCGAGATGGTCGACTGCAAGACCGTGCCGCTCCAGGTCCCGGCCCAGGCCGAGGTCGTCCTGGAGGGCTGGCTGGAGCCGGGCGAGATGCTGCCCGAGGGCCCCTTCGGCGACCACACCGGCTTCTACACCCCGCAGGAGCCCTTCCCCGCGCTGAAGATCGACTGCGTGACGATGCGCAGGCGCCCGCTGCTCCAGTCGATCGTGGTCGGCCGGCCCCCGACCGAGGACGGTCCCCTCGGCCGCGCCACGGAACGCTTCTTCCTGCCGCTGCTGAAGATCATCGTCCCGGACATCGTGGACTACCACCTGCCCGAGGCCGGCGGCTTCCACAACTGCGCGATCGTCTCGATCGACAAGAAGTACCCGAAGCACGCGCAGAAGGTGATGCACGCGATCTGGGGGGCCCACATGATGTCCCTCACCAAGCTGATCGTGGTCGTGGACGCCGACTGCGACGTCCACGATCTGCACGAGGTCGCCTGGCGCGCCCTCGGCAACACCGACTACGCCCGTGACCTCACGGTCGTGGAAGGCCCCGTCGACCATCTCGACCACGCCTCCTACCAGCAGTTCTGGGGCGGCAAGGCCGGGATCGACGCCACGAGGAAGTGGCCGGAGGAGGGCTACACGCGCGACGGCGGGTGGCCGGACATGGTCCTGTCGGACCCGGATACGGCGGCCCTGGTGGACCGCCGCTGGAAGGAGTACGGCCTGTGAGCACGGCCGCCGCCATGCCCCGGCCGGGGCGCACCAAGGCGTTCCTGCGCCTGGTGATGATCGAGCACTCGGTCTTCGCGCTGCCCTTCGCGTACATCGCCTCGCTGACGGCGATGTACGAGTGGGACGAGAACATCCACTGGGGCCGGTTGCTGCTGGTCACGGTGTGCATGGTCGGTCTGCGCACGTTCGCGATGGCCGTCAACCGGATCATCGACCGCGAGATCGACGCCCGCAATCCGCGTACCGCCCACCGCGAGCTGGTGACGGGCGCGATGTCGGTGCGGCACGCCTGGACGGGCGCGCTGGTCGCCCTGGTGATCTTCCTGGGCGCGGCGGCGCTGCTGAACCCGCTGTGCCTGGCGCTCGCCCCGGTCGCGGTGATCCCGATGGTGGTCTACCCCTACGGGAAGCGCTTCACCAACTTCCCGCAGGCCATCCTGGGCCTGGCCCAGGCCATGGGCCCGATCGGCGGCTGGCTGGCCATCTCCGGCACCTGGTCCTGGGACGCGGTGGTCCTCGGCCTCGCGGTCGGCATCTGGATCGGCGGCTTCGACCTGATCTACGCCTGCCAGGACGTGGAGACGGACCGCGCCATCGGCGTGAAGTCGGTGCCGGCCCGCTTCGGTGTCCCGGCCGCGATCCGGGGCGCCCGCGTCTGCCACACGATCACCACCGCGCTCTTCGTCTGGTACGCCCTCGCCACCCACGCCGGCCCGTTCTTCTGGCTGGGCCTGGTGATCGTCGCCGGTGCCTTCCTCTACGAGCACTCCATCGTCCGCCCCAACGACCTCTCCCGCCTCAACCGGGCGTTCTTCAGCGTCAACGGTTTCATCGGGATCGCCCTGTTCGTGTGCGCTCTGCTGGACCTGCTGGTCCGGGGTCTGTCCGTCTGAACCCGGCGCCCGCGCCCGGGTCTTGCCCCCACCCGGCCTGAGCCCGGGTGGGCGCGCCGGTACGCTCAAGGTGTGAACGCAGGAGAAACGCGGCGCGTGCCTTGGATCGTGGGGGTGTCCGGAGCTTCCGGGACTCCCTATGCGGCTGCCGTGCTGCGGGCGCTGCTGGGGGCGGGGGAGGCGGTGGACCTGGTGGTCAGCCGGGCCTCCCGGCTGACGCTGCTGGACGAGACGGGGATCTCGTTCCGGGACGCCCACTGGCAGGACGACCTGCGGGAATGGCTGGCCCGGGGCGCCGACGGCAAGCCCGGGACCTTCGATGTGGACCTCACCGGGGTGCGGTACTGGAACGCGGGCGACCTCGCGGCGGGGCCGTCCTCCGGCTCGTATCCGGCGAAGGGCATGCTGATCGTGCCCGCCTCCACCGCCTGTGTGGCCGGCGTCGCGCTCGGGCTGTCCAAGGACCTGCTCCAGCGCACCGCGAGCGTCATGCTGAAGGAACGCCGGACCCTGGTCGTCGCCGTTCGGGAGACCCCGCTGAACGGCCAGACCCTGCGGCACCTCGTCGCCCTGGACGACGCCGGCGCCTCGGTCGTCCCCGCCTCGCCCGCCTTCTACGCGGGCGCCACCCACATCCAGGATCTGGTGGACTTCGTCGCCGGGCGGGTGCTGGACGCGGCGGGTGTCGAACACGGCCTGTACCGGCGCTGGCGCGGCGAGCTGGGCGGCGGTACGACCCAGCAGTAGCGCTCTATCCCTCATCACTCGAGAACTCTTCAGCGGAAGGCTTCGATCGCATGGACGCGGTGGACAGGCAGCTCATCCAGGCCCTGAGGGAGAACGGCCGGGCCTCATACGCGGAGCTGGGACGCCTCGTCGGGCTGTCGGGCCCCAGCGTCACCGACCGCATCAACCGGCTGGAGGCGGCCGGGGTCATCACCGGTTACCGTGCCACGGTCGACTCGGCCTCCCTCGGCCTCGGCGTCACCGCCCTGATCGGCATCTCGCTCTCCGACGCCGCCGATCACGAGGACGTGGCGCAGCGGCTGCGGGACCTCAAGGAGATCGAGGACTGCTGGTTCATCGCCGGCGACGACTCCTTCATGCTCAAGGCGCGGGCGACCGACGTGGACGGCCTGGAGCGGATCATCCGCCGGCTCAGCGGCACCAAGGGCGTGTCCCGGACCCGTACCACGATCGTGCTCTCCACCAAGTGGGAGAACCGGGTCGGGGAGCTGCCGGAAGAGGTCTAGGGATACCGTAGGCCGGACTGTCGTAGAAAGGTGTTGGCATGGACGTCGGGCTCAAGCGCGAGCTGGAGGAGAAGGTCCGTTCCGGTGAGCGGCTGACCCGCGAGGACGGCATCGCGCTGTACGAGTCGGACGATCTGGCCTGGCTCGGCGGCCTGGCGCACGAGGTGCGGACGCGCAAGAACGGCGACGTCGTGCACTTCAACGTCAACCGGCACCTGAACATGACGAACGTGTGCACGGCCTCCTGCGCGTACTGCTCCTTCCAGCGCAAGCCGGGGGAGAAGGACGCGTACACGATGCGCATCGAGGAGGCCGTCAAGCTCGCGAAGGCGATGGAGTCGGAGAACCTCACCGAGCTGCACATCGTCAACGGGCTGCACCCGAACCTGCCGTGGCGGTACTACCCGCGGTCGCTGCGCGAGCTGAAGGCGGCCCTGCCGAACGTCTCGCTGAAGGCGTTCACGGCGACCGAGATCCACCACTTCGAGACGATCTCCGGTCTGTCGGCGTCGGAGATCCTGGACGAGCTGATCGACGCGGGTCTGGAGTCCCTCACCGGCGGCGGTGCGGAGATCTTCGACTGGGAGGTCCGTCAGCACATCGTGGACCACAAGACCCACTGGGAGGACTGGTCCCGCATCCACCGGCTGGCGCACGAGAAGGGTCTGAAGACCCCGGCCACCATGCTCTACGGCCACATCGAGGAGCCGCGCCACCGCGTCGACCACGTCCTGCGGCTGCGTGAGCTCCAGGACGAGACGGGTGGCTTCCAGGTCTTCATCCCGCTGCGCTACCAGCACGACTTCGTGGACATGAAGGACGGCAAGGTCCGCAACCGCCTCCAGGCGCGGACGACGATGGCGACGGGCGCGGAGGCGCTGAAGACCTTCGCGGTCTCCCGGCTGCTGTTCGACAACGTCCCGCACGTCAAGGTCTTCTGGGTCATGCACGGCGTCCAGACCGCGCAGCTGGCCCTCCAGCACGGCGCGGACGACATGGACGGCTCGGTCGTCGAGTACAAGATCACCCACGACGCGGACAACTACGGCACGCCGAACAAGCTGACCCGCGAGGACCTCCTGGACCTGATCCGCGACGCGGGCTTCCGCCCCGTGGAACGCAACACGCGCTACGAGATCATCCGCGAGTACGACCCCGCGGACCCGTCCCGCCGCGATCGGGCAGGAAGGGGACGGCGGTGTAGGCGTCTTCGGGGGCGGCCGACTGCCGTGGTTGCCCGCTGCACCTGCACGCGACCCGGACGGTGTTCGGCGAGGGGAACGCGGACGCCCGGCTGATGCTCGTCGGGGAGCAGCCCGGCGACCAGGAGGACCGCAAGGGCAAGCCGTTCGTCGGCCCCGCGGGCCACCTCCTGGACCGGGCGCTCAAGGAGGCCGGTCTGGACCCCGCGGACGCGTACGTCACCAACGCGGTCAAGCACTTCAAGTTCACGCGGACCGAGCCCCGCAAGCGCAGGATCCACCGTGCCCCCACCCTCAGGGAGATGACGGCCTGCTCCCCTTGGCTGGAAAGGGAGCTGGCGCTGGTCGAGCCCGAGCTGATCGTCGTGCTGGGCGCGACCGCCGGCAAGGCCCTCCTCGGCTCCTCCTTCCGGGTCGGCCAGGTCCGCGGCACCGTCATGGAGGAGGAGATCCACGGCCACCGCGAGCGGCTGGTCCCCACCGTCCATCCCTCCTCCGTGCTGCGCGCCGAGGACCGTGACACGGCGTACCAGGGCTTCCTCGCCGATCTGAAAGTGGCCGCGCGCGCCCTCGGGTAAGGGATACGATCCTCCCGTGGCCCTTACCTTCACGCTGGAACCCCCCATCACCCCCGCCCTCCGTGACCAGGTCCTCGACCTGTGGACGGACGTCTCCAACGCGGGCGGCGCCGTCGGCTTCGTCCCGCCGGTCGCCCGGGAGCAGGTCCGCCCGGAGCTGGTGCGCCACTTCGTGCAGATGACCGAGGGCCGCACCCGCCTCCTCGCGGGCCACGACGCGCACGGCGACCTGGCCGCCGTCGCCTTCCTCGCCCGCTCCGCCGACCCCCTGTCGGCCCACACGCTGGGGCTGTACTCGGTGATGGTGCACCCCAAGCACCAGGGCAAGGGCCACGGCCGCGCCCTGATGGCCGCCGCCGAAGCCGCGGCCCGCGCCACGGACGGCATCGAGGTGATCCGGCTGTCCTGCCGCGGCGGCCACGGACTGGAGCGGTTCTACGCCGGTCTCGGCTACCGGGAGGCCGGCCGGATTCCCGGCGCCGTACGGGTCGCGCCGGGCGACGACCGCGACGAGATCATCATGGTGCTGCCGCTCGGCTGACCCCGCTGCATGATCGCCCGCGAGACGTGCTTCACTGGGCGATGACCCCTTTTGGATTCGGACGAGTGGATTGAGATGCTCCGCTACACGCTGATGCGCCTCGGTATCTTCGTGGGCTGCCTCCTGGTCGTCTGGGGAGCCGTCTACGCCGGCATCTTCCCGCGCGGCCTCGGCAGCTCCAACGGCCTGTGGATCCTGCTGCTCGCCCTGGTCGTCTCGGCGCCGATCAGCTGGGTGGCGCTGCGAAGGGAGCGGGACCGGGCCTCGCTGCACATCGTGGGCCGGGTCGACCGGATGAAGGCGAACCTGGAGGCGAGCCGCACCCAGGAGGACATCGCCGACGACGCCGCGCGCGCCCAGAGCCAGGTGTCGTAGCGCCGGTCCCGGCCGGCCGCGGCGACCGGTCCGCCCGGACCGGGATCGCAGAAGATCACCTGGGCTCGTCACGGGCCCCTTACGCTTGCCCTCATGGGTGCCGTCAAGAGCAAACGGATGCCGAGGGCGGAGCGCGAGCGGCAGATGCTCGACGCCGCGGTGGAGATCATCGGCCGGCACGGCTACACGGCCGCGTCGATGGACGACATCGCCGAACTGGCGGGCGTCTCCAAGCCGTTGGTCTATCTGTACCTCAACTCCAAGGACGACCTCTTCACCGCCTGCATCCGCCGCGAGGCCGCCGCCCTCACCCGTGCGGTACGCGCGGCCGTGCGTCCGGACCTGCCCGCGGAACGCCAACTCTGGGACGGCGTCCAGGCGTTCTTCACCTACACCGCCGAGCACCCCGACGGCTGGACCGTCCTCCACCTCCAGGCCCGCACCCACGGCCCGAAGTTCGCCGCCGAGGCCGACGCGATGCGCGCGGAGATGGCCGCCTTCGTCACCCGTCTGATCGCGTCCGCCGCACGCGAGTCCCACCCCGCCTGCGACCTGCCCGCCCATGAGGTCGCCGGCCTCGCCACGGCCCTGATCGGCTCCGCGGAGACCCTGGCCGACTGGGCCAACACCACCGACGGCGTCACCGCCGCCCACGCCGCCACCACCCTGATGAACTTCGCCTGGTCGGGCCTGGGCAACCTCATGACCGGCAACCACTGGACCGCGCCGGACCCCGCCTGAGCCGGGTCAACGCGCCCCGGGCGCCGGGGAGTGCGACGGGAGCAGCGCGGGGGACAGCGGTTCCAGTGACGCGCACAGGGCGGCCGGGAAGGCGGGCTCCGCGCGCCTGACGTCCCGGCAGCCGCCGGCCGCGGTCCGGGTGATCGGCTGCCAGCCGGCCTTCCGCGCCCGGAAGAACCAGCGGTCGCCCTGCCGGGAGGTGCAGGCGGGGTCGTCCGGGTCGCCGCAGATCGGTCCGGTGCGCCAGGAGAGGTCGAGTACCAGCCATTTTCCGTCGCACCTCTGTGCCTCCCGGTACGTGTGCAGGGGCACGTCGGCCGCCCGCGACGCCTGGTCGTAGGAGGCGGCGGTGCAGCCGGTGGCCGGCGGTGTGCAGCCCAGTTCCCCGCACTGCCGCAGCGCGGGCGGCCGGGCGCCCCGCGCGGTGAAGCGCGTGGAGTTGTCGACGATCACGTCCCGGTCGCCCAGCGGTTCGGGCAGCCTGACCTTCGCCGTGCTCCCGCGTTCCTCGGTGCACCCGGACGCCCGGTCCCCGGACGGCGAGACGAAGGTGAGCTGCACCCGCACGAGATCCGTCATCGGGTCGGTGAGCACCGCCTTCAGCCCGCGCACGCACGCGTCCGCGCCGCTGGGCACCCGTGTGTCCAGGAGCAGTGTGCGGCCGTCCGCACCGACCCGGACCCCGGTGACCGCGGAGGGCTGCATCGTGGTCCACGGGATCGGGGTGGCCGTCCCCGGTGAGGGCGGCTGCCCGGCCACCCGTGTCCCGCACGCGCCGAGCAGCAGCATGCCCACGGCACAGAACAACGCGGCCACGGCCGCTCGACGTCTCCCACCTGTCGCCAAGAGCGCTCGCCCCCCCGGTACGCGCCTGTGTCGCGAGGGCGATACAGGGCTGCGGGCCGGGAGCGGCCCCGCGAAAGACC
>NZ_VOGW01000130.1:56337-61291 GCF_007896895.1 Streptomyces misionensis
GTAGGACGACAGCCGGGCCGCGTCGGCGCGCACACCCGGCAGGACCAGGCGGGTGCGCGGGTACGGCGCCTGAGGGGACGGGCGCTTCGCCGGGGACCGCAGTGCCCCCAGCGTCAGCGACCGTGCCAGGGACGGTGCCTTGCCGAGGACGACGGCCGTCGTCATCAAACCCCCCGGGGACGGGAACAAAGTCATTACCGAACGGTAAGGTTACCGTAGGTAAGCCGCGGCGGGCCAGTGAGCGGAGGTTGCACATCCCCGTCCCCGGACCCTTCCCGAAGCCGCACGAAGCCCTCACAACGGGCCCGTACGATCACTCGCCTGACCGGCGGTAACCACCCTCAGCTCGTGCGCCGCGCGCTCCGCCGCCGGTGCACGCCTCGCCGCCCGCCCGAGGAGCCGCCCGTGTCCACGCCGTCCACCGCCAACACTCCCGTCTCGGCCGTCGATTACGACGGGCTGCCGGTGCTCGTCGCCCCCGAGACGCGGCGGCTCGACGGAGTCGTGCGGGAAGCGGTCGTGCCGCCCTTCGCCCCGCCGGTGCAGCGCGGCTCCCTCGCCGACCTGCCGTTCGACAACGCCGCCGCCGACCCGAACGCCGTCGTGCTCAGCCGCAGGCTCCCCGAAGGACGCTGGACCGACCTCACCGCCGCCCGCTTCGCCGCCCAGGTGCTGGCGACCGCCAAGGGGCTGATCGCCGAGGGGCTCGCGCCCGGCGACCGCATCGCCGTCATGGCCCGCACCACGTACGAGTGGACGCTCCTCGACTTCGCCGCCTGGGCCGCCGGGCTCGTCACCGTCCCCGTCTACCCCACCTCGTCCGTCTTCCAGACCCGGTGGATCCTGCACGACTGCGGCGCCGTCGCCCTGGTCACCGAGACCGCCCGGCAGGCCTCCGCCCTCGGCCCCGAACTCCAGCACCTGCCCGACCTCAAGCACCTGTGGGTCATGGAGAAGGGGCATGTGGACCGCCTCTCCGATGCCGGGGTCCGGGTCCCGGAGGCGGAGGTCGGCGTACGGCGGGGCATGCTCGGCCCGGACACCCTCGCCACCCTCGTCTACACCTCCGGCACCACCGGCCGCCCCAAGGGCTGCGCCCTGACCCACGGCAACTTCTTCGCCGAGGTCGACAACGCCGTCGAACTCCTCCACCCCGTCTTCAAGCAGAAGGACGCCGAC
Source organism: Streptomyces misionensis (assembly GCF_007896895.1). Lineage (GTDB taxonomy): Bacteria > Actinomycetota > Actinomycetes > Streptomycetales > Streptomycetaceae > Streptomyces > Streptomyces misionensis_A. The sequence continues at coordinate 57,517 of NZ_VOGW01000130.1, forward strand.
CCCTCCGTCCTGCTCTTCCTGCCCCTCTCGCACGTCTTCGGGCGCATGGTGGCCATCGCCTGCCTGCGCGCCCGCGTCCGCCTCGGGCACGCGCCCAGCCTCAAGGCGGACGACCTGCTGCCCGACCTCGCCGCCTTCCGGCCCACCTGCCTGCTGGCCATCCCCTACATGCTGGAGAAGATCTTCAACTCGGCCCGCGCCAAGGCCGAGTCCGGTGGCCGCGTCGCCGTCTTCGACCGGGCCGCCGCCGTCGCCCGCCGCTACGGCGAGGCGGTCCAGGCCCGCCAGGAGGGCACCGGCGACGGACCAGGCCGCGCGCTGCGGACCCAGCGCGGCTTCTACGACCCCCTCGTCTACCGCCGCATCCGGGGCGCCATGGGCGGCCGGGTCCGGCACGTCATCTGCGGCGGTTCCCCGCTCGGCCGCCCCCTCGCCGCGTTCTACGCGGGCGCCGGGATCGAGATCTACGAGGGGTACGGCCTCACCGAGACCACCGGCGCCACCACCGTCACCCCGCCGCTCAAGCCCCGCCTGGGCACGGTGGGCTGGCCGCTGCCCGGCACGCGCGTGCGGATCGCCGCCGACGGGGAGATCCTCATCGCCGGCGACCACGTGCTGCGCGGGTACTGGGACCCGCAGGCCGGCGGGGTCGTCCCCGCGACCCGCGACGGCTGGCTGCACACCGGGGACCTCGGCCGGCTGGACGACGAGGGCTACCTCACCATCACCGGCCGCAAGAAGGAACTCCTCATCACGGCGGGCGGCAAGTCGGTGGCCCCGGCCCCGCTGGAGAACTGGCTGCGCCAGCACCCCCTGATCTCCCAGGCGATGCTCGTCGGCGACGGCCGCCCGTACATCGCGGCGCTGCTCACCCTCGACCCCGGGGGCATCACCCACTGGCGCCGGATGAACGGCAAGCACCCGGTGCCGGCGGAACTCGTCGCCGACGACCCCGAGTTGCTGGCAGTGCTGCAACGCGCCGTGGACGACGCCAACCGGCTCGTCTCCCGCCCCGAGTCCATCCGCCGCTTCACCGTCCTGCCCGTCGACTTCACGGAGGAGGCCGGCCATCTGACCCCCTCCATGAAGCTCCGGCGCGGGCAGATCCTGCGGGACTTCGAGCGCGAGGTGGCGGGCCTGTACGACGGGGCCTGAACCGGAATCTCCGCCAACGCTCCTTTTATCGCGCGCACTTGGCAGGAGCTTTGCTGTGTATTGCCGGCAGCCGGTTGCCCGGGGCCAGTGCATTGACTGCACACTGACAACAACGGGCGCACGTTCACCCCCACTGGTGGCCACCAGCTACGTCTGCACCGCGAGTTCCGCGAGAAGGAGCAGCATGTCTGCAACGATCCGCCTCACCGCCGCCACAGCCGTAGCCGCAGCCGTCCTCTCCGCGCTGGCGACCTCCCCCGCGGCCGCCGCCGCACCGGCCCTGCGCATGACCCCGGTCAGCGGTCACCTCACCAGCCACCACCTGGTCGGTGGCATCAGGAACAGCACCAGCTCCAACTGGGCCGGGTACGCCGCGACCGGCACGACGTTCACCAGCGTCTCCGCGAGCTGGGTGCAGCCGGCGGTCAGCTGCACGAGCGCGACCACGTACTCCTCGTTCTGGGTCGGCATCGACGGCGACGGCAGCAGCTCCGTGGAGCAGACGGGCACCGAGGCGGACTGCTCCAGCGGCCGGGCGGTCTACTCGTCCTGGTACGAGATGTACCCGGCCTACCCGGTCAACTACAGCAACACGGTGAGCGCCGGCGACCACTTCACGGCCACGGTCAGCAGAAGCGGCAGCACGTACACGCTCACCCTGTCGGACACCACCAAGGGGTGGACGAAGACCACCACCAAGACGCAGAGCGGTCTGTCCAACGCCTCGGCCGAGGTGATCGCCGAGGCGCCGTCCAGCTCCACCGGTGTGCTGCCGCTGTCGAACTTCGGCACCGCGAACTTCACCAGCGCCACCGCCAACGGCCAGGCGATAGGCAACTTCACGCCCGACAAGATCAACATGGCGTCGGGCAGCACCACCAAGGCGACCACCTCCTCGCTGAGCGGCGGGGAGAACTTCTCGGTCACCTACAACCACAGCTGAGCCGGCCACCGGCCGATCCGGCGGGGCGGTCCCGGGCGCTACGGCGCCGCGGGGCCGTCCCGCTTCTCTCTGCCCGGTTCCAGCGGGATCTCGGCCCACACCGTCTTGCCGACGACCCGCTCCGCGACGCCCCACTTGCGCGACAGCGCCTCCACGAGGATCAGCCCCCGGCCGCGCTCGTCCTGCGGTGCCCCGCGCAGGAGCTGGAGATGGCGTTCCCCCCGCGCGTCGCTCACCTCGATACGCAGGGTGTCCGCCTCGGGCAGCAGCGTCAGCCGCAGCTCGAAGTCCCGGCCGGGTACGCGACCGTGGGTGACGGCGTTGGTCGCCAGCTCCGAGACGAGGAGCTGGGCGGTCTCGTTCGGATCGCTCGCATAGGGGTATCCCCAACTCGCGAGCGAGGCGGCGGTGAGCCGCCGGGCCAGCCGGGCGCCGCGGGGAGTGGCGCTGAGCCGCTGGACCAACTCTTTCAGGGTGGAGATTTGCGGATTCACATCACTGAGCGTGGCCGGTTCTCCCTACGCTGACCAGGAGAAACCCGGCGACTGTGCGTAGTCGTACGGGTACGGGCGGGTTGCCGTACGAGCGTCGGAGGGTGATGTGGCGGAGGAACGGGAGCGGAGGCCGGAGACGCCGGCGGAGGCGAACGGGGCGGTGGCGGTCTTCGTCCTCCTGGGCAAGCAGTTGAAGTTGCTGCGGGAGCGGGCAGGACTCAGTCAGACGGAGTTCGGGGCCCTGGTCGGCTACGGCCCCGATCAGGTCTCGGCCATGGAGAGGGGCGTGCGCACTCCGAGGCCCGAGTTCCTGGTGAAGGCGGACGAGATCCTGGGCGCCCACGGGATGCTGATCGCGGTCATTCCCGACGTCAAGGAGGCGATGCGCAGGGGACGGACGCGACACCCGGCGTGGTACCGGGACCATGCGGCGATGGAGGCGGAGGCAGTGGAACTGCACCACTACTGCAATCACGCCGTGCACGGCCTGCTCCAGACCGAGGCTCACGCGCGGGAGGTGTTCGCCAAGCGGCGGCCGTTCCTCAGCGAGGAGACCATCGAGAAGCGGGTGGCCGACCGACTTTCACGGCAGCTGGTCTTCGAGCGGCAACCGGCACCCGTGGTGAGTTACGTCCTCGAAGAGGTAGTCCTCGACCGGCCGATCGGTGGCCGGAAGGTCCACGCGGAGCAACTGCGCCGTCTGCTCACCGTGAGCCACATGCAGAACGTGGAGGTCCAGGTGTTGCCGACATGTCTGCAAGAACACCCCAACATGGACGGCCCCTTCAACCTCCTCGTCCCGAAGGGGCACGGACAGGTCGCGTACACCGAAGTCCAGGGGTTTCCGCAGCTGATCACCGACGCCGAAGAGGTCCGGAAGATCGCCGACCGCTATGGGATCATGCGGGCGATGGCCCTTCCGCCCCTGGAGACCCGGGCGTTGATCGAGAAGAAGCTGGAGGCGCTATGAACAGCAAGGAACTGACCTGGTTCAAGTCCAGCTACAGCAGCGGTGAAGGCGGGGAGTGCCTAGAACTCGCCTACAACTGGCACAAGTCGAGCTACAGCAGCGGCGAGGGCGGTGATTGCGTCGAGGTCGCCAGCAGCTGGCGTAAGTCCAGCCACAGCAGTGGCGAGGGCGGCCAGTGCCTCGAACTCGCCGAACACCCCACCGCCATCCACA
>NZ_VOGW01000131.1:0-48725 GCF_007896895.1 Streptomyces misionensis
CCTCACCGTCGCCCCCGCCACCTGGGCCGCCTTCCTCTCGGTTGCCCGAGTCGCGGCAAGGTGAGCGATTGGCGGGCCCGCGCGGCAGCGGACCCGGTACCGTACGGGACGTTCCGCTCGCAACCAAATGCCGGGGAACCGTCCGGGACCGGATCGGTAACGCCCGCTCGTAGCCTGCCTTTCCACCCTCGCCGACTTCGTCATCCGAGCAGAGGTATGAAAGAAGACAACGACGTCAGCCGGATCTTCCTGCTGAACCCGGATCCGCGCCTCCTGAGCGAGGCGCACCGGGCCGGCGTACAAGTGCGCTCGGCCCGGGTCGAGGCGCACGACGAGTCCGTGCTGCGGCCCCTCCTGAAGGAGGCCGCGGCGGCCGGACTGTTCGTCAACCCCGCCCGCGCCCTGCGGCTGCTGGCCGACCCCGAGGCCGTCCAGCGGCTGGTACGGGACAACCGGCTGTCGCCGGACGCCGGAGCGGTGTCCGGCGCGCCCCGGCTGACCGTGGAGACGCTCAGCGTGCACGGCATGCACCAGACCGTGGGGATCACCGCGCGCATGCCCTACGGCCTGCTCCACCCGGCCCCCCTGACGGAGGACACCGCGGCGGAGGTACGGGCCGTGGTGACCGCGCTGCTGGACCTGACCGGATACCAGTACGGTCCGGCGCACACCGGGGTCACGCTGACCCGGCAGGGGCCGGTGATCACCGGGTGCCGGGCCGGTCTCGCGGACGATCCGGTGCCCGAACTGCTCAAGGTGGCCGGGGGCTTCGACCTGGCCGCCGGAGCCGTACGGGTGCTGGCCGGAAAGCTCGTGGAGGCCGCGCGCCCGTGCCGGTTCGCCGCCGCGGCCGAACTGAGCCGGCCCTGGCGGCAGGGCGCCGGGGAGGTGGGAGTGGTTCCGGATGTGCGGGTCGTGTCGGCGTCCGGGTCCCGCGGCCCCGGGCACTTCGTGGTGCACGCGGACTCCCCGGAAGGCGCGGCACAGCGGGTGACCTCACTGAGTGCGCTGGTCGCGGGGGAGGCGAGCTGATCCGGGGGCCGGGACCGGATCGGTAACGAAACGGTAGAGGCCGGCTCCATTGTTGATACGTCGCCGGAAGAAGGACGACGACGCCAGCGACGTCAACAGGAGGCGGAGTCAGGATGCTGAAGTTCTCGATTCTCGGGGCACTGCAGGTCCGTACCGTGTCCGGCCCTGCGGAGATCTCCGGCGACCTGCAACGCACCCTCGTGCAGACGCTGTTGGTCAGCGAGGGACAGCCGGTGTCCGGTGAGGGGCTGGTCGAGGAGATGTGGGGTGAGGCCGTTCCCGACAATCAGGCCAACGCCCTCCAGGCGCATGTGAGCCGGCTGCGACGGAAGCTGAAAGCCCTGGAACCGGGGCGTCCGGTATCTCGAGTGACGATTCATCCCTCCGGATACCGGCTCACCGTGGAGGAGGGCGAACTGGACGCGGCCGAGTTCGTACGGACCGTACGCGAAGCGGAATCGTGCTCGCCGTACGACGCGGAAGGCACCGCCCGGATGCTCCGGGGAGCCCTCTCGCTGTGGCGCGGACCGGTCTTCGGAGGGTTCCCCGGAGGCACCCTCTGCCAGCTGGCCGGGGCCCGCTACGAGGAGTACCGGATGCGGGCCATGGAGCTGCGTTTCGACGCGGAACTGCGGCTCGGACGGCATGCGGCCGTCCTCGCCGAGCTGGCCGAGGCCCACGCCAACCACCCACTGCGCGAACGTTTCTGCGAGCAGTTGATGATCGCCCTGTACTGCTCGGGACGGCAGGCCGACGCCCTCGACGTGTACCGCCGGATGCGCCGCCAGCTCGACGAGGAACTCGGCATCCAGCCCTCGCCCGCCCTGCGCCGGGTGGAGAGCGCGATACTCCGTCATGATCCCGCTCTGGTCGGTGATGCGCGTTCCACCCTCCTCCAGATCGCTTGAGGTGGTTAGCCTGTTCGCCAGGACCGAGGAAGACCCCAGGTAGCCGGAAACGCCTCCTCCGTGTTGCTCGTTCGGGTACAACCTAGGGTGGACCCGAACAACTCGGGCCGGGCGGCGCGGCGGGGCGGAGGGGACGGGTTCGTGGAATCGGCGGCATCCGGTCGTCCTGTCGTGCGCTTCAACATCCTCGGCTCGCTGGAAGGCTGGTGCGGCGAGCGCCGGTTGCGGCTCGGCAGTCCGACCCAGGAACGAGTTCTGGTCACCCTGCTCCTCGAACCCGGCCGCATGGTGCCGATGACCCGGCTGGTCGCCGCGGCCTGGGACGACGAGCCACCCCAGACGGCGAGTCATCAGATCCGCAAGTGCGTCGCGGCGCTGCGCACCCGCATCCCGGACGGCGCGGCGCTGATCGTCACCGACGGGGCCGGCTACCGGGCCATGCTCGGCGAACACCAACTGGACCTGCACGAGTTCACCGAGTGGTCCAGACAGGCCCGGCAGGCGGTGGCGGCCGGGCGGCCCGAGGATGCCGTCGGGCATCTGCGGGCCTGTCTCGACCTGTGGCGCGGCCCGGTGATGGCGGGCGCGGGCGGCTCGGTGATCAGCGCGGCCTCGGCGGCGCTGGAGGAGCGCCACATGGCGGTCGCCGAGCAGTATTTCGAACTCCAGCTTGAACTGGGGCAGTCCGGCGAACTGGTCGGCCCGCTGCGCGAGCTGGTCACCGCGCACCCGCTGCGGGAGACCCTGCGCGGCCGGCTGATGCTGGCGCTGTACCGGGCCGGACGGCAGGCCGAGGCGCTGGAGGAGTTCGGCCGGGTGCGCGACCTGCTGGTGGAGGAGCTGGGCATCGACCCCGGCGCCGAACTCACCCGGCTGTACGAGGCGATCCTGCGCGACAGCCCCGAAGTGGCCCCCCGGCTGCCGCAGTCGGTGGCCGACCGGGCCGCGCTGCTGGTCCCCGCGCCGTACGCCACCCAGCCCTCCGGCACCGAGCCCGCGCCCTGCACCCTCCCCTACGACCTGCCCGACTTCACCGGCCGCGACGACGAGCTGGCCCGGCTGGTCACCGTGGGCCGCGCCCCGGCCGGGGGCGGCGCCCGGATCGTCGGCGTCGACGGCATGGGCGGCAGCGGCAAGACCGCGCTCGCCGTGCACGCCGCCCACCTGCTCGCCCCCGACTACCCCGACGGGCAGCTCTTCGTGGACCTGCGCGGCTTCAGCCCCGGCGAGAAGGCCCAGGAGCCGGGGGCCGTGCTGCTCTCCTTACTCCACACGCTGGGCATACCGGACGACCGAATACCGGACGACCTGGAGCGCCGTACCACCTTCTGGCGCACCGTCTCCGCCCAGCGCAAGCTGCTCCTGCTGCTCGACAACGCTGCCGACGCCGCCCAGGTCCGGCCCCTGCTGCCCGCCTCCGAGGACTGCCTCGCCATCCTCACCAGCCGGGTCCGCATGCTCGACCTCGACGGCTCCGAATGGCTCTCCCTCGGGCTGCTCTCCGCGGGCGACAGCACCACCCTGCTCACCCGGATGCTCGGCACCGGCCGCACCGCCGCCGAACCCCGGGCCGTGGACCAGCTCGCCCGGCTGTGCGGCGGCCTGCCGCTCGCCCTGCGCATCACCACCGCACGGCTGCGCAACCGGCCGCGCTGGACCGTGCAGTACCTGGTCGACCGGCTCGCCGACGAGACCCGGCGGCTGCGCGAACTCAGCGCGGGGGAGCGGAGCGTCGAGGCCACGCTGCGCCTGTCGTACCAGGCCATGGACGAGGACCAGCGCGGCGCGTTCCGGCTGCTCGGGCTGCACCCCGGCAGCGCCATCGACGTGCACTCCGCCGCCGCCCTGCTCGGCACCGACGGCCGCGACGCGGAGGACATCCTGGAGGGCCTGCTCGACGCCCACCTGCTGGAACAGCACGAGGCGGGCCTGTACGGCTTCCACGACCTGGTGCGCACGTACGCGCTGAGCGTGCGCGAGGTGGAGGACGACGAGGAGGCCGCCGGCGAGCGGCTGGTCTCCTACTACATCCAGGCCACCGACCGGGCCTGCGACACCCTCTTCCCCGGCCGCAGCCGCTACGGCGACGCCCCCGCCGCGGTGCCCGACCTGCCCCGGCTGGACGACGGCGAACAGGCGCTGCGCTGGTTCGACCGCGAGTACGAGGCGCTGCTCGCGGTGGTCGCCCAGGCCGGTACCCAGGGCCTGCACCGCCCGGCCGCGCTGCTCGCCCGCAACCTGCTCTTCTACCTCGACCTGCGCGGACGCTACGAGGAGTTCCGGGTGGTCGGCCGGATCGGCGTCGCCGCCTGCCGCCAGCTGGACGACCCCGCGCTGCTCGGCATCAGCCTGTGCAACCTGGCCGTCGCCCACTGGTGGCTCGGCGACTTCCAGGACGGCATCACCACCGCCCAGGAGGGCCTGGAGCTGTCCGGCGGCGCCGACCCGCGCTCCGAGGCCATGTGCCTGGACGTGCTCGGCCTGCTGCACGGCTCCCTCGGCAACTTCGAACAGGCCCGCGCCTACCTGGACCAGGGCATCGCCCTGCACCGGGAGCTGGGGCTGTCCCGGATGGAGGCGCAGGCGCTGGTCAACCTGTCCACCGTGCAGATCTGGACCGGCCACTACGCCGAGGGAGCCCGCAACGCGGCCCGCGCCACCGAGCTGAACCGGCGCCTCGGCGAGCGCAGCAACGAGATCCACTCCCTGACCTTCCTGGCCCTCGCCCACCTCGGCACCGGCGAGGACGAGCGGGCCCGCGCCTGCCTCGCCCAGGCCCTGGAGCTGTGCGACGAGTCCCGCAAGCCCGCCAACGTCGCCGTCGTCCTCGCCCACTGGGCCCGGGTCTGCCAGCGCCTCGGCGATGTCCGCTCCGCCGCCGAGCACGCCGAGCGCGCCCTGGACCTGGTCTCCGCCGAGGGCACGGCGCTGCGGCAGGCGACCGTCTCCAACGTGGTCGGGCTCGTCCATCTGCGCAGCGGCGCCCCCGAGCGGGCGATGGAGCTGCACGGCCAGGCCCACGAGCTGGCCTCCCGGCACGGGTACCGCATCGAGATCGCGCACGCCCTGCACGGGATGGCGGAGGCGGCGCAGGCGCTCGACGACGAGAAGACGGCGCAGCGCCATCACGCGCAGGCGACGGCGCTGTACGACGCGATGGGGGTCACGGAGGAGGGGCGGCGGCTGTAGGGCCGGCCCCGGGCGTTCCCGTTCCCCGGCGTTCCCCGGCGTTCCCCGGCGTTTTTGTGGTGCCGGGGACAAGGCGACGGCACCGGTGGGTGTGACCCGGCCGGTGCCGTCGGCGTGCTCGTGTGCGGTGCGTACGGGGTGTTCGACGGGTGCCGTGGGCGTCCGCTGCGGCGGACGGGCGGTCAGGAGTGGACGAGGCCCGGGCCACGGTCGTCGGCCAGGACGGAGCGGGAGTGGCTGCTGTTGCCGTGCACCAGGGCCTGGTGCAGGCCGGTGGCGGGGACGGCGGCGGCGGTACCGAGGGCGAGGATGCCCGCACCGGCGAGAGCGGCCAGAACAGTCTTCGTACGCAGAGTGATGGCACGCATGATGACCCCCAGAATGAGACGGATCGTGTTCCGGTCGCCGGGCCCTCCCCGACGCCACGACCGATGTTCGAGGCCGCCGGTCCCCAAGCCGTCCCCGCTGGGTACCGGGTGCGGGTAGGACGTCGGTACTCCTTATTGTTCTCGCAGTTCAGGGTGGGTGTCAGCCGGGTTTGACGACCCACAGGAAGGCCTGCGGGACCTGGGCGACACCCTTGCCGAGCCGCCCGTCGGGCTCGCGCACGGTCCGGGAGGCGAGCCGGAACCCGGCGTCCGCCAGCAGCCGCGCCATGTCCTCGGGGAGCCGCCGCCGGAAGTCCAGCGTGACCGCGTGGTCCCAGGGCTTCTCCAGGCGCAGGGAGTCCCGGCCGACCTGGAACGCCACCAGCAGCTGCCCGCCGGGGGCGAGGACCCGGTACAGCTCGGCGAACAGGTCCAAGAGCCGCTCGTCCGGGGTGTGGATGGAGGAGTACCAGGAGAGCGCCCCGGCGAGGGAGCCGTCGGGGAACGGGAGGTCCAGCATGGAGCCCTGCTCGAAGCGCAGGCCGGGATGGTCGCGGCGGGCCACGGCGAGCATGGACGCGGAGAGGTCGAGGCCGAAGGCGTCCAGGCCCAGGGCGGCGAGGTGCGCGGTGACCTCGCCGGGCCCGCAGCCGAGGTCGGCCACCCGGCCGCCCGGCCCCACCTCCTCGGCGAACGCGGCGAGCAGGGCCCGCTCCAGCGGCATGCCGGCGAGCGGGTCGCGGAAGTGCTCGGCGTAGTCCTCGGCGACGGTGTCGTAGAAGGTGCGGGTGTCGGTCAGGAAGTCCCGGGTTTCGGTCATGCGCATGGAAGGTAGTGGCCGGAACCGACAGCGGGGCAAACGGTTCCCCGCGCGGCGCATGATCCGCGCCACGGGTTCATGAACGAATAGCGGTGTCCGGACGGATGGAATTCGTCCGGAGTTCATCCGGAATTGGCGGCCGCCGGTGCCCGGAAAAGGCAGGAGCCCCGTCGCCGGCGAGCGGCGTGGGGCTCCTTGGGTACTGCTCTCAGGTTCTGCGATCAGGCAGTGATCAGGCGGGGGTGACGTTCTCCGCCTGCGGGCCCTTCGGGCCCTGCGTCACGTCGAAGGTCACCTGCTGGTTCTCCTCGAGGGAGCGGAAGCCGGTGGCGTTGATCGCGGAGTAGTGAACGAAGACGTCGGGGCCGCCGCCCTCCTGGGCGATGAAGCCAAAGCCCTTTTCGGCGTTGAACCACTTAACGGTTCCGGTAGCCATAAGCCCTCCTTGGGCTCAAAAGGGTTGCCCTGCTCCAGAACCTGCAAGTGCGAAACCGTGCTGCACCACTGCATACGTCTGAAAACGACGAGAGCCCGCGGTCACATGCTCCGCAGGCTCTGTACTGCAAGGGAAACCAAACTGCAACTTGCGGCGAGCCTAGCACGCGGGCAGCCGAAAGCAATAGAGGGCAAGATCACTTCACCCGGATGTTTGAACTCGGTAACCCGTTTGACGGAGGGGCCGGTCTCTGCACCGTACCAGGCGGGGTCTAGAGTCCCGCGATGTGGACAATTCTCGCACCCGGCCGCGCGTCGGCCACATCCAGTTCCTGAACTGCCTGCCCCTCTACTGGGGGCTCGCGAGAACCGGCACCCTCCTCGACTTCGAGCTGACCAAGGACACCCCGGAGAAGCTCAGCGAGCAGCTGGTGCGGGGTGATCTCGACGTCGGACCGGTGACCCTGGTCGAGTTCCTGAAGAACGCGGACGACCTGGTCGCCTTCCCGGACATCGCCGTGGGCTGCGACGGCCCGGTGATGTCCTGCGTGATCGTCTCGCAGGTCCCGCTGGACCGGCTGGACGGCGCGAAGGTGGCCCTCGGCTCGACCTCCCGCACCTCGGTCCGGCTCGCGCAGCTCCTCCTCGCCGAGCGCTACGGCGTCCAGCCCGAGTACTACACCTGCCCGCCGGACCTCGGCCTGATGATGCGGGAGGCGGACGCCGCCGTCCTCATCGGGGACGCGGCCCTGCGCGCCAACCTGCACGACGGCCCGCGCTACGGCCTCGACGTGCACGACCTGGGCGCGCTGTGGAAGGAGTGGACCGGCCTGCCGTTCGTCTTCGCGGTGTGGGCGGCCCGGCGCGACTACCTGGAGCGGGAGCCGCGCATCACCCGCCAGGTCCACCAGGCCTTCCTGGAGTCCAAGGCGCTGTCCCTGGAGGAGGTCGACAAGGTCGCCGAGCAGGCGGCCCACTGGGAGGCCTTCGACGCGGCGACCCTCGCCCGGTACTTCACCACCCTCGACTTCAGCTTCGGCGCCCCCCAGCTGGCGGCCGTCTCCGAGTTCGCCCGCCGGGTGGGCCCGACGACCGGCTTCCCCGCCGATGTGAAGGTGGATCTGCTCCGGCCGTAGTCACTACGCTGCGCATGGTGAACGGGGAGGGGGACCGCCATGCGGCCGGAGCACACGGGCGGACACGACCAGGACACGCCCGGCGAGCCGGGTGATGACGGCCCGGCGCGGGGCGATGGGCCGGATCGCTCCGGGGACGGCGGCCCGCCCGGCGGCCCCGACGCGCGCTCCGGACCGGGCGCGGCCCGCTTCGGCCCTGGTGGCCCCGTGGACCGGCCCGTCCCCGGTGGCCCGGTGGAGGGGGCCGGCGGCCCGGTCGGCCACCCCGGGTTCGGCGGCCCGTCCGCGCCCGGCGGCACGGCCGGCGGGTTCGGGGCCGGCGGGCCGGGGGTGCGGGCGCTCGCCGGGGACGAGCCGGCGGCCGTGGGGCCGTACCGGCTGATCGGGCGGCTCGGGGCCGGTGGCATGGGGCGGCTCTACCTCGGGCGCAGCGCGGGGGGCCGCACCGTCGCGGTCAAGATCGTGCATCCGCACCTCGCGCTGGACGAGGAGTTCCGGGCCCGCTTCCGGCGCGAGGTGGCGGCCGCCCGCCGGGTCGGCGGGGCCTGGACCGCGCCCGTGCTGGACGCGGACCCCGACGCCCCGGTGCCCTGGGTCGCCACCGCCTACGCGGCCGGTCCCTCCCTCGCCGCGGCCGTCACCGAGACCGGGCCGCTGCCCGAGCACACGGTACGGGCGCTGGCCGCGGGCCTCGCCGAGGCGCTGACCGCCGTCCACGCCCTGGGCCTGGTGCACCGGGACGTCAAGCCGTCCAACGTGCTGCTCACCCTGGACGGCCCCCTGCTGATCGACTTCGGCATCGCCCGCGCCACGGACGGCACCGCCTCCCTCACCGCCACCGGCGCCTCCGTCGGCTCGCCGGGCTACATGTCCCCGGAGCAGATCCTCGGCAAGACCGTCACCGGCGCGGCGGACGTCTTCTCCCTGGGCGCGGTCCTCACGTACGCCGCGACGGGGCGGTCCCCGTTCCCGGGCGACTCCTCCGCCGCGCTCCTCTACAAGGTCGTCCACGAGGCCCCCGAACTGGGCCCGCTGAGCGGGGACCTGCGGGGCCTCGGCGGCACCCCGCCCCTGGGCACCTTCCGGCTCACCGTCCACCAGGCCGCGCCCGGGCAGCCGTTGGGGAAGCTGCGCCGGACCGACACCGTCGGCGCCGTCTGCACCGACCTGCTCACCCTCGAGAAGGTCACCGCCGGCCGGCTCCTCGTCACCTCGGTGGGCGCGCAGGGCAACCACGCCGGCTGCGACCCCGCCCGCCACCGGATCGAACTGACCCCGGCCGGCGACGACCTCACCTACACCTCCGACAGCGCGGCGGACGGCCACCCGACGTCCCGTCTGTCCAAGGTCGGCGGGTGACCGGGGCCCTGGTGCTCGGCGCCCTGCTGTGGGGCGCGCTCGCGGGCGCCCTGCTGCCCCGCGCGGCACACCGTCTCGCCGTACCGGCGGGCGAACCCCGGCGCGCCCACTGCGCCGAGGGCCATCCGCTCCGGGGCTGGCTGGGCCGCACGGTCTGCCCGCGCTGCGCGTCCGCCACCGGCCCCCTCCTGCCCGCCGTCACCGCCCTGGTCTGCGCCGCCCTCGCGGCCGCGACCGGCCCCCGGCCCGAGGCGGGGGTCTGGCTGCTGCTGGCCCCGGCGGGGGTGCTGCTCGGGGTGGTCGACGTCCGGGTGCGCCGGCTGCCCGACGTGCTGACGCTGCCCCTCGCCGCCGCCGCGCTCGCCCTGCTCGGACTCGCCTCGCTCCTGCCCGGCCACCACGGCCACTGGCCCACCGCGCTCGGCGCGTCCCTCGCGCTCGCGGCCGGTTACGCCGTGCTGCACCTGGTGAACCCGGCCGGCATGGGCTTCGGGGACGTGAAGCTGGCGCTCGCGGCGGGGGCCGTCCTCGGGTGGTACGGCTGGTCCGTGGTGCTGCTCGGCACGTTCGCGGGGTTCGTGCTCGGCGCCCTGTACGGCGGTGCGCTCGTCGTCGCGCGGCGCGCCGGGCGCAAGTCGCTGGTCCCGTTCGGGCCGTTCCTGCTGGGCGGGGCGCTGGTCGGGGTGCTGATCGGCGGGTATGCGGCGCTGGCGTAGGCTGGTCCGGTCCGTCCTCGCCCCTGCAGAAAGGGAAGCCCCCGGTGACCGAGAAGGCCGACCTCCAGTCCGTCCTCGACCGTGCCGCCGCCGGTGGGCGGATCACCCCGGAAGAGGCCGTCGCGCTCTACCGCGACGCCCCCCTGCACGCGCTGGGCGCCGCCGCCGACGCCGTGCGCCGCCGCGAGTACGCCGGTGTCGAGCACATCGCGACGTACATCATCGAGCGCAACATCAACTACACGAACGTGTGTGTCACGGCGTGCAAGTTCTGTGCCTTCTACGCGGCCCCCAAGGACAAGGAGAAGGGCTGGACCCGCGACCTCGACGACATCCTGCGCCGCTGCGCGGAGACCGTCGAGCTGGGCGGCACCCAGATCATGTTCCAGGGCGGCCACCACCCGGACTACGGCGTCGAGTACTACGAGAAGCACTTCAAGGCCATCAAGGACGCCTTCCCCCAGCTGGTGATCCACTCGCTGGGCGCGTCCGAGGTCGAGCACATGGCCCGGATCAGCGGCGTGTCGGTCGAGGAGGCCATCACCCGCATCCACGAGGCCGGCCTCGACTCCTTCGCGGGCGCCGGTGCCGAGCTGCTGCCCGAGCGGCCCCGCAAGGCCATCGCCCCGCTCAAGGAGAGCGGCGAGCGCTGGCTGGAGATCATGGAGACCGCCCACAAGCTGGGCGTCGAGTCCACCTCCACCATGCTGATGGGCACCGGCGAGACCAACGCCGAGCGCATCGAGCACCTGCGGATGATCCGCGACGTCCAGGACCGCACGGGCGGCTTCCGCGCGTTCATCCCGTACACGTACCAGCCGGAGAACAACCACCTCAAGGGCCGTACCCAGGCGACGATCTTCGAGTACCTGCGGATGATCGCCATCGCCCGGCTGTTCCTCGACAACGTCCGGCACATCCAGGGCTCCTGGCTCACCACGGGCAAGGAGGTCGGCCAGCTGTCCCTGCACTACGGCGCGGACGACCTCGGCTCGATCATGCTGGAGGAGAACGTGGTGTCCTCGGCCGGCGCGAAGCACCGCTCCAACCGGCTGGAGATCATCGACCTCATCCGCAAGGCGGGCCGGGTGCCGGCGCAGCGGGCCACGACGTACGAGCACCTCGTCGTGCACGACGACCCGGCGAACGACCCGGTGGACGACCGCGTCGTCTCCCACATCTCCTCCACGGCCATCGAGGGCGGCACCGCCCACCCCGAGCTGAAGCTGCTCTCCGCCAACTGAGCCCGCCGTGCTGACGATCCACGCCGACTCCAGGGGGTCCGCGCTCGCCGTCGAGGGCGCGGTCATCGTGGGCACGGGGGACGTGGCGGAGCTGGCCGGCGGGTATCCGCGGGCGCGGGTGCGCCGCTGGCCCGGCATCCTCACGCCCGGTTTCGTCAATCTGCACGGCACCGAGCTGCTTGAGGAGGCGTACCACCCCGATCCCCGGGAGGCCGACACCCTCGGCACC
Organism: Streptomyces misionensis; assembly: GCF_007896895.1. Taxonomy (GTDB): domain Bacteria; phylum Actinomycetota; class Actinomycetes; order Streptomycetales; family Streptomycetaceae; genus Streptomyces; species Streptomyces misionensis_A. The sequence goes on from NZ_VOGW01000131.1 coordinate 11,437, forward strand.
GAGCCGCTGACGGGCGCCGCGCTCGCCGCGCTCGCACCGGACGACGTGCGCTGGGGCGGCAGCGCCCGGCGCGGTGTGCAGCGGATGCTGGCGCACGGCACGGTCGCGGCGGCGTGCGACCCGCTGCGCAACCGGGCGGTCCGGGACGCGGTACGGCGCACCGGGCTGGACGTGGTCGAACGGCGGGGACGTCCGGGCGGGGTGCCCTCGCTGGACCCCTTCGCCTCCGGGCTGCCGCCCCGGACGCCCCCGGCCCGTGAGACCGGCAGCGCCGCGTGCTTCGCCGTCTTCGACGTGGCGGACGAGGCGGAACTGGCCGAGCGGGGCGCCTCGACGTGCGTGGCGACGGTCGTCGGCGGCCGGCTGCTGTACCGCCGTCGGTGAGCCGCGCGGTGCCCGGCGCACCGGCTCCCCGACCCGGAGAAGTCCTGCGGGGCCCTGCTGCGACAATGGCCGGGTGACCCGCGCATCCCTGGACAAGCAGCCGCACGAAGTCGCCTCGATGTTCGACAACGTGGCGGAACGGTACGACCTGACCAACGACGTGCTCTCCCTGGGGCAGGACCGCCGCTGGCGCAAGGAGGTAGCCGCCGCCGTCGACGCGCGCCCCGCGCAGAAGGTCCTGGACCTCGCCGCCGGCACCGCCACCTCCTCCCTCCCCTTCGCCCGCACCGGCGCGTACGTCGTGCCCTGCGACTTCTCGCTCGGCATGCTCCAGGTCGGCAAGAAGCGCCACACCTGGATGCCGTTCACGGCAGGCGACGCGACGAGGCTGCCGTTCAAGGACGACACCTTCGACGCCGTCACCATCTCCTTCGGCCTGCGCAACGTGCAGGACACGGACGCGGCGCTGCGGGAGATGTACCGGGTGACCCGGCCCGGCGGACGCGTGGTGATCTGCGAGTTCTCGCACCCGACCTGGACGCCCTTCCGGACCGTCTACACCGAGTACCTGATGCGCGCCCTGCCCCCGGTCGCCCGCGCGGTGTCCTCGAACCCGGACGCGTACGTCTACCTCGCCGAGTCCATCCGCGCCTGGCCCGACCAGCCGGGCCTCGCCGCACGGCTGCGCGAGGCCGGCTGGTCCCGGGTCGCCTGGCGCAACCTCACGGGCGGTGTGGTCGCGCTGCACCGGGGCTTCAAGGACTGAGCCCCGGGCCGGTCACCGGCCGATCACCTCGAACGCGTCCCCCGGTTCCCCCTGTTCCCGCTGGAGTCCGCCCGCCGGCGGCCCGGGCAGGCGTGGTTCACGGACGCCCCCGCCGCCCTCGCCCTCGGCGAAGTCGAACCACACGTACACCAGCGACCGGGCCGGCACCTCCGCGCCGGGCCCCGGGTACTGGCGTACGACGTGGTCGACCACCGTGCGGTGGAAGTCCGGGCGGTCCGGCGCGGCCAGGAACAGGCCCCTGGCCCGCGCGGTCTCGCGTGCGTCCACGGCCATCAGACCGACCAGCCGTGGCACACGCACGTCGGGTGTTTCGGGTGTCGAGTGCACAGATGTCACCCCCAGCGGTACTGGCAGGGTAGCCCCGGCGCGGTACGGCCGGAAGGAGCCGCTGGCATTCTGTGACAGACGATTACGCCGCGTCAGCAGTGGGGGAGTCGAGGGCCAGCCGGAAGCACAGCGCCTCCTCGTCCAGCGTGGGGTGCGGGTAGGTCTCCGCCGGGCGCATGCCCAGGCGCCGGGTCACCGCGATGGAGCGCGCGTTGCCCGGCCGCACCATCGCCACCACCTCCGGCACCCCCGCCGCCCGTACCCGCTGAAGGGTCTCGCGCGCGGCCGCGGTGGCGTACCCCTTGCCCCAGTACGCCCGGCCGAGCCGCCACCCGATCTCCGTGGCGCCCACCGGTCCCCAGGACGGCCGCCAGGGCTGGGCGCCGGTGAAGCCGAGGACCTCGCCGGACTCGTCCAGGACCGTCCACAGGCAGAAGCCGAGTTCCGCGTCGTGCCGCCGCTGGCGCGCGGTGAGTTCCTCGTACACCGACAGCGCGGCGGGCCTGCCGCCGTGGAACTCCATCACCTCGGGGTCGGCGAAGAGGCGGTGCCAGGCCGGCGCGTCCTCGTGGGTGGGAACGCGCAGCCGCAGAGCGGGGAGAGATCGGTTCACAGGGCAGCCCTTCAGCCGGGTGATCTGTTCCGCTGAATAGACTGCCCATGTCCAGTGCCCGTCGGCACGCAGATTTCGAACCTTGGGGAGATCCCGCCGTGACCGAGCCCCTCTCCGACCACACCGCCGATGTGATCGTCGTGGGCGCGGGGCCAGCCGGCTCCGCGACCGCGTACCACCTGGCGAAGGCCGGTCTCGACGTACTGCTCCTGGAGAAGACCGAGTTCCCGCGCGAGAAGGTGTGCGGTGACGGCCTGACCCCCCGTGCCGTCAAGCAGCTCGTCGCCATGGGCATCGACATCTCCGAGGAGGCGGGCTGGCTGCGCAACAAGGGCCTGCGCATCATCGGCGGCGGCTCCCGCCTCCAGCTCGACTGGCCGGATCTCGCCGCCTATCCGAACTACGGACTCGTCCGCAAGCGCGACGACTTCGACGAGATCCTGGCCCGCAACGCCCAGAAGGCGGGCGCGCGGCTGTACGAGCGGTGCAACGTCTCCGGCCCGATCGTGGACGAGCGCACCGGCCGGATCACCGGTGTCACGGCCAAGGTCGGCGAGGAGAAGCGGGAGGCCGCCTTCCACGCGCCGCTGGTCGTCGCCGCCGACGGCAACTCCACCCGGCTGTCCCTCGCGATGGGCCTGCACCGGCGCGAGGACCGCCCGATGGGCGTCGCGGTGCGCACGTACTTCACCTCGCCCCGCCACGACGACGACTACCTGGAGTCCTGGCTGGAGCTGTGGGACCGGCGCGGCCCTCAGGACCGGCTGCTGCCCGGCTACGGCTGGATCTTCGGCATGGGCGACGGCACCTCCAACGTCGGCCTCGGCGTGCTCAACACCTCCGCCGCGTTCAAGGAGCTGGACTGGCGCGAGATCCTCAAGGCCTGGTGCGCCTCCATGCCCGAGGACTGGGGCTACACGCCCGAGAACATGACCGGCCCGATTCGCGGCGCCGCCCTGCCCATGGCCTTCAACCGCAAGCCCCACTACACCCGCGGCCTGCTGCTCGTCGGCGACGCCGGCGGCCTGGTGAACCCCTTCAACGGCGAGGGCATCGCCTACGCCATGGAGTCCGGCCAGATCGCCGCCGACGTCATCGTGCAGGCCCACGCGCGGGCCACGCCCGCCCAGCGCGAGATCGCCCTCCAGCGCTACCCGCAGGTCCTCAAGGACACCTACGGCGGCTACTACAACCTCGGCCGCGCCTTCGTGAAGCTCATCGGCAACCCGAAGGTCATGCAGATCGCCACCCAGCGCGGTCTGACCCACCCGATCCTGATGAAGTTCACCCTGAAGCTGCTGGCGAACCTGACCGATCCCACGGGCGGCGACGCGATGGACCGCATCATCAACGGTCTGACGAAGGTGACCCCGAAGGCCTGACGCCTGTCCCGCCGATCTGTGGTCAGGCGGTCAGCTCGGCCTCCCTGGCCGTCCGGCGGGCATGGACCTCCGCCCGCCGGTCGGCCATCTGCCGCAGCGCGTCCTTCTTCTCCCGTTTCGTCAGCCGGTCGAGGTAGATGTACCCGTTGGTGTGGTCGGTCTCGTGGGCGAGGCAGCGCGCGAAGTAGCCCGTGCCCTCGATCTCCAGCGGGTTGCCGTCCCGGTCCTGGCCGCGCACGACGGCGCGGTCCGGCCTCGGCAGCGCCATCACCGCGCCCGGCACCGACAGACAGCCCTCGCCCTCGTCCAGCAGCCGTCGCCCGGTCAGGGGCGTGTCCAGCACGGGATTGACGATGTGTCCGACATGCCGGTTTCCGTCGTCGTCGGGGCAGTCGTACACGAAAAGGCGCAGATCGACCCCGACCTGGTTCGCGGCGAGGCCCGCTCCCTCGGCGACGTACATGGTGCGGAACATGTCGTCGACGAGCGCGGCGAGGTCGGGTCCGAACTCCGTGACGTCCCGGCACGGCTTGTGCAGCACCTCCTCGCCGACCTCGGTGATGCGGCGCATCGTGCCGCGCCCGGACTCGGGGGCGTAACGGGGGAACTCGGCCACGGGGCCGCCCTGTACGAAGACGCGTGGCATCGCGGCTTCTCCTTCGCTCGTGGACGGACCGCCGGTCGGCGGCCCGGGCCCCGAGCATGCCAGGGAACGCCGCAGGGCCGCTGCCCCCGAGCGGCTGCGGCCCTGCGAAAGAACGCCTGAAGCGTCGTGAGAGGTGCGGGTCGGTTCAGAGCACCCGCACGGCGCCGGTCGGCTGGTCGTACGAGAGCGGGTGCTCCGCGACGCCGTCCGACGGGTTCTGCGCGCCGACGAACATACCGCCGCCCACGTACACCGCGACGTGGTACGCGCTGCCCGCGCCGCCCCAGTACAGGATGTCGCCCGGCTGGAGGTTGCTCAGCGAGACCTGGGTGCCGGCGGTCGACTGGTCCTGGGAGACGCGCGGCAGGCTCACGCCGACCTGCTTGAAGGCCGTCTGCACGAGGCCCGAGCAGTCGTAGGCGGACGGGCCGGTGGCGCCGGAGACATACGCCTTGCCCAGCTGCGACTTGACGAAGCTGACGACGGCCGCGGCGGAGCCGGTGGCCGTGGAGGAGCTGGTGCCGGCGCTGGTGGAGCCGGTGCCGTCGCTGCTCACCGAGGCGGCGAGGGTGGTACGGGCGGTGCTGCGCGAGGCGCGCTCGGCGGCGGCCTTGCGGGCGGCCTCCTCGGCCTTCTTCTTGGCCTCGGCCGCCTTCTGCTTGGCGTCGGCGAGGTCCGCCTTGGCCTGCTTCGCGGCGTTCGCGGCGGCCGCGTCGCGCTCGGCCTGGAGCTGGTAGTTCGCGGCGGCCTGCTGCGTGGCGTCCGCGGACTGGGCGGCCTGGGCGGCCAGGTCGGCCGTCAGGGTGGGCAGTTCGAGGGTCTGCGTCACCGGCTCGGCGGCGCTGGCCGAACCGGCTGCCCCGGCGACTGCCAGGGTTCCGAGGACGCCACCGGCAACTCCGGCCCGCATCGCGAGGGACGACGCGCTGCGGCGGGGCTTCCGGTGGCTGCGTATGTGAGCGGTGTGGGACATGGGAACAACCGGTATCAGGGGCTCCTTCATATCTTCAAGAAACGTGTCGTGCGCCACAGTTGCCCAATCGAGACCTTGAACCCCGGGCGTGTCGCTCTTTATTGACGCCGTAACGGACATTGCGGACGACCGTGATCAAGGGCTTGATCACGGTCTTTGATCATTACGTCCGAATTGCCCCCCGCCTACCACTGGTTGGGGTCATTGGCCAAGCCCGGTTCTCGACGGCTTGTTACGGGTGTGGCGGAGGTCACGGAACGGTCACTCGGGGGTCGGCGTCTCGCGCGTGCGGAGCTCGTGAACGCGTGCACGCGCTTTCACTTCGTCCACATCGGCCCCTCCCGCTCCCCCTGATGTGTGAACGGAGTCCACTATCAGGAGTGGGCGTCCAAGGCGAATTTGCATGCAGGTGAACTCTCTTGATATTGAGACGCCCCCTCCTGCCTGCGACGACGAGCCGGATTGTCACTTCTGGTGATCAACTGAACGCTTCGCGTATGAAGATCACTCATCATCCGACTTCATGATCCTTCGTCAGGTGGTGGAGATCACAAAGCTTGTGGAATACCCCGTGTCGCAGATCACAGAGCGGCGGGCATAAGATGCGAGGCAGTTGGGCTTGTGACCTGCTTCACATGTTCTCGATCTTCGCCGGGACGAGCGTGGTTCGTGGGGCCGGTGAGGCGGACGTGAGCCCAGTGAACCGCCAGCAGTCAGTGCCGACTGAGAGGAGCGAGGAGCGGTGAACGCGTATGCGCCCATCCTCGTACTGGGAGCCCTCGGGGCAGGCTTTGCGATCTTCTCCGTGGTCATGGCCACGCTGATCGGTCCGAAGCGGTACAACCGCGCCAAGCTCGAAGCCTACGAGTGCGGTATCGAGCCGACCCCCACGCCGGCCGGCGGCGGGCGCTTCCCCATCAAGTACTACCTGACGGCGATGCTCTTCATCGTCTTCGACATCGAGATCGTCTTCCTCTACCCCTGGGCCGTCACCTTCGACGCCCTGGGGCTTTTCGGGCTCGTGGAGATGTTGCTCTTCGTGCTCACCGTCTTCGTTGCGTACGCGTACGTATGGCGGCGCGGCGGCCTGGAATGGGACTGAGGGGCCTTATAAGACATGGGACTCGAAGAAAAGCTGCCGAGCGGCTTCCTGCTGACCACCGTCGAACAGGCCGCGGGCTGGGTGCGCAAGGCGTCCGTCTTCCCGGCCACCTTCGGCCTGGCCTGCTGCGCCATCGAGATGATGACCACCGGCGCCGGCCGTTACGACCTGGCGCGCTTCGGCATGGAGGTGTTCCGCGGCTCGCCGCGCCAGGCGGACCTGATGATCGTGGCCGGCCGGGTCAGCCAGAAGATGGCGCCGGTCCTGCGGCAGGTCTACGACCAGATGCCCAACCCCAAGTGGGTGATCTCCATGGGCGTCTGCGCCTCCTCGGGCGGCATGTTCAACAACTACGCGATCGTCCAGGGCGTCGACCACATCGTCCCGGTCGACATCTACCTCCCCGGCTGCCCGCCCCGCCCCGAGATGCTGATGGACGCGATCCTCAAGCTCCACCAGAAGATCCAGTCCACCAAGCTCGGCGTCAACGCGGAGGAAGCGGCCCGCGAGGCGGAGGAGGCGGCGCTCAAGGCCCTGCCCACCATCGAGATGAAGGGGCTGCTGCGGTGAGCGACGCGAACGGCACCCACGGCGGGGCGAACGGGGTGAACCCGGAGAAGGACCTGTCCGCCTCCAACCTCCCCGGTCAGCGCGGCCAGGGCGGCGAGGAGATCCGCGTCCAGCGCGGCATGTTCGGCGCCGACAACGGCGGCGACACCTCCGGGTACGGCGGCCTGGTCCGCTCGGTCCGGCTCCCGGGACCGGCGACGCGGCCCTACGGCGGCTGGTTCGACGAGGTCGCCGACGAGCTGGAGGGCGCCCTGGAGGAACAGGGCCTTGTGCCGGACAACACCATCGAGAAGACGGTCGTCGACCGCGGCGAACTCACCTTCCACATCGAACGCGAGCACCTGGTCCGCGTCGCCCGCACGCTGCGCGACGACCCCGCCCTGCGCTTCGAACTGTGCACCGGCGTCAGCGGCGTCCACTACCCGCACGACAAGGGCCGCGAGCTGCACGCCGTCTACCACCTGCGCTCCATCACCCACAACCGGCTGATCCGCCTGGAGGTCAGCGCCCCGGACGCCGACCCGCGCATCCCGTCCCTGGTCTCCGTGTATCCCACCAACGACTGGCACGAACGCGAGACCTACGACTTCTTCGGAATCGTCTTCGACGGCCACCCGGCCCTGACGCGGATCATGATGCCGGACGACTGGCAGGGCCACCCGCAGCGCAAGGACTACCCGCTCGGCGGCATCCCCGTCGAGTACAAGGGCGCCCAGATCCCGGCTCCGGACCAGCGGAGGTCGTACTCGTGAGCAGCACCCAGTCAGCAGCCTCCCGGGAAACCACCGAGGGCACCGTCTACACGGTCACCGGTGGCGACTGGGACGAGGTCGTCCAGTCCGCGGCCCGCGCCGACGACGAGCGCATCGTCGTCAACATGGGTCCCCAGCACCCCTCCACCCACGGGGTGCTCCGGCTGATCCTCGAGATCGAGGGCGAGACGGTCACCGAGGCCCGCTGCGGCATCGGCTACCTGCACACCGGCATCGAGAAGAACCTCGAGTTCCGCACGTGGACGCAGGGCACCACCTTCGTCACGCGCATGGACTACCTGACGTCCTTCTTCAACGAGACCGGCTACTGCCTCGCCGTCGAGAAGCTCCTCGGCATCGAGGACGACGTCACCGAGCGCGCCCAGATCATCCGGGTGCTCCTGATGGAGCTGAACCGGATGTCCTCCCACCTGGTGGCCATCGCCACCGGCGGCATGGAACTCGGCGCCACCACGATCATGATCTACGGCTTCCGTGATCGTGAAATGATTCTCGACCTCTACGAGCTGATCACCGGCCTGCGGATGAACCACGCGTTCATCCGGCCCGGCGGACTCGCCCAGGACCTGCCGCCCGGCGCGGTCGACCAGATCCGCGAGTTCGTCAAGAAGATGCGCAAGAACCTCCCGGAGTACGACAAGCTCGCCACCGGGAACCCCATCTTCAAGGCCCGCATGCAGGACATCGGCTACCTCGACCTGGCCGGCTGCATGGCCCTCGGCGCCACCGGGCCGATCCTGCGCGCCACCGGCCTGCCGCACGACCTGCGCAAGACCCAGCCCTACTGCGGCTACGAGACCTACGACTTCGAGGTCCCCACCGCCGACAGCTGCGACGCCTACGGCCGCTTCCTGATCCGCATCGAGGAGATGCGCCAGTCGCTCAGGATCGTCGAGCAGTGCCTGGACCGGCTCCAGCCCGGGCCGGTCATGGTCGCCGACAAGAAGATCGCCTGGCCCGCCCAGCTCGCCCTGGGACCGGACGGACTCGGCAACTCCCTCGACCACATCAAGAAGATCATGGGCACCTCCATGGAGGCCCTGATCCACCACTTCAAGCTGGTCACCGAGGGCTTCCGGGTCCCGCCGGGCCAGGCCTACACGGCCGTGGAGTCCCCCAAGGGCGAACTCGGCGTGCACGCCGTGTCCGACGGCGGCACCCGCCCCTACCGGGTCCACTTCCGCGATCCGTCCTTCACCAACCTTCAGGCCATGGCGGCGATGTGCGAGGGCGGCCAGGTCGCCGACGTGATCGTCGCCGTCGCGTCCATCGACCCCGTGATGGGAGGCGTCGACCGGTGACCACCTCTTCTTCGGAGCACGGCGTCAGCCTGGGCATGCCCGAACTGCCCGCGCCCGCCTACCCGGACGACGTACGGGCCCGGCTGGAGACGGACGCGCGCGAGGTGATCGCGCGCTACCCGGACTCCCGCTCCGCCCTGCTGCCGCTGCTCCACCTCGTGCAGTCGGAGGAGGGCCACGTCACGCGCACCGGCATGCGGTTCTGCGCCGAGATGCTCGGCCTGACCACGGCCGAGGTCACCGCGGTGGCCACCTTCTACACCATGTACCGGCGCCGGCCCTCCGGCGACTACCAGGTCGGGGTGTGCACCAACACGCTGTGCGCGGTGATGGGCGGCGACGCGATCTTCGAGGCGCTCCAGGAGCACCTGGGCGTCGGCAACGGCGAGACCACCGACGACGGCAAGATCACCCTGGAGCACATCGAGTGCAACGCGGCCTGCGACTTCGCGCCGGTCGTGATGGTCAACTGGGAGTTCTTCGACAACCAGACGCCCGCCGGCGCCAAGCGGCTGGTGGACGACCTGCGCGCGGGACGGCCCGTCCAGCCCACGCGCGGGGCACGGATGTGCACCTTCAAGGAGACCGCGCGCATCCTGGCCGGCTTCCCCGACGAACGGCCCGGGGCCGTCGAGGAGGGCGGCAGCGCGGGACCCGCGTCGCTGGTGGGCCTCCGCCTGGCCAAGGGGGAGACCGAATCCGCGCGCGTGGTCCATCCGCGCGGCGGCCCGGAGGGCCGGCGGGACGCGGTGCACGAGCCGTCTCCGGCCGAGCACCTCAGCTCCCATGACGCGCCGCAGCAGACCTCGGCCTCCGATCCCGCGCACCCGGCAGGGCCTACCGCCGAGGAGGGGGAGTGATGAGCGTGGCCGCCGAACTCAAGGACTCCAGCCCCGAGAAGCTGCTCGCACCGGTGCTGTCGGCCTTCTGGGACGAGGACCGCTCCTGGTCCCTGGACGTCTACCGGGCGCACGAGGGGTACGAGGGCCTGCGCAAGGCGCTCGCCATGTCGCCGGACGACCTGATCGCCTACGTCAAGGAATCCGGTCTGCGCGGCCGCGGCGGCGCGGGCTTCCCCACCGGGATGAAGTGGCAGTTCATCCCCCAGGGGGACGGAAAGCCGCACTATCTGGTTGTCAACGCCGACGAGTCGGAGCCGGGGACCTGCAAGGACATCCCGCTCCTCTTCGCGAACCCGCACAGCCTCATCGAGGGCATCGTGATCGCGTGCTACGCCATCAGGTCGTCGCACGCCTTCATCTATCTCCGGGGCGAAGTGGTCCCCGTACTGCGGCGGCTGCACGAGGCCGTGCGCGAGGCCTACGCGGCGGGCTACCTCGGCGAGAACATCCTCGGCAGCGGACTGAACCTCGATCTCACCGTGCACGCGGGCGCCGGCGCGTACATCTGCGGTGAGGAGACCGCGCTGCTGGACTCGCTCGAAGGCCGCCGTGGCCAACCGCGACTGCGTCCCCCTTTCCCCGCGGTGGAAGGCCTCTATGCCTGCCCCACTGTGGTGAACAACGTCGAGTCGATCGCGTCGGTTCCCGCCATCCTGAAAAACGGGAAAGAATGGTTCAGGTCGATGGGCAGCGAGAAGTCCCCGGGCTTCACGCTCTACTCGCTCAGCGGCCACGTCGCCAGCCCCGGCCAGTACGAGGCCCCGCTCGGCATCACCCTGCGCCAGCTCCTGGAGATGAGCGGCGGGATGCGCCCCGGCCACCGGCTGAAGTTCTGGACGCCGGGCGGCTCCTCCACGCCGATGTTCACCGCCGAACACCTCGACGTCCCCCTCGACTACGAGGGCGTCGGCGCCGCCGGCTCCATGCTCGGCACCAAGGCGCTGCAGTGCTTCGACGAGACGACCTGCGTGGTGCGGGCGGTCACCCGCTGGACCGAGTTCTACGCCCACGAGTCCTGCGGCAAGTGCACCCCCTGCCGCGAAGGGACGTACTGGCTGGTGCAGTTGCTGCGGGACATCGAGGCGGGCAAGGGCGTCAAGTCCGACCTCGACAAGCTCGCGGACATCGCCGACAACATCAACGGCAAGTCCTTCTGCGCCCTCGGCGACGGCGCGGCCTCGCCGATCTTCTCCTCGCTGAAGTACTTCCGCGAGGAGTACGAGGAACACATCACGGGCCGGGGCTGCCCCTTCGACCCGGCCAAGTCGACGGCCTGGGCGGACCGCCCGGAGGTGAACGCATGACCGTGACCACCAACGCTCCCGCGGGTGGCGGAGAGGCGGCCCTCCCGCCGGACGACCTCGTCACGCTGACGATCGACGGCATCGAGATCAGCGTGCCCAAGGGCACCCTGGTCATCCGGGCCGCCGAACAGCTCGGCATCGAGATCCCCCGCTTCTGCGACCACCCCCTGCTCGACCCGGCGGGCGCCTGCCGGCAGTGCATCGTGGAGGTCGAGGGCCAGCGCAAGCCCATGGCCTCCTGCACCATCACCTGCACCGACGGCATGGTGGTGCGCACCCAGCTGACCTCGCCGGTCGCCGAGAAGGCCCAGCACGGGGTGATGGAGCTGCTGCTCATCAACCACCCGCTGGACTGCCCGGTCTGCGACAAGGGCGGCGAGTGCCCGCTCCAGAACCAGGCGATGTCGCACGGCAACGCCGAGTCCCGCTTCGACGGCCGCAAGCGCACCTACGAGAAGCCGGTGCCGATCTCCAGCCAGGTGCTGCTGGACCGCGAGCGCTGCGTGCTGTGCGCCCGCTGCACCCGCTTCTCCAACCAGATCGCGGGCGACCCGATGATCGAGCTGATCGAGCGAGGCGCCCTCCAGCAGGTCGGCACCGGCGAGGGCGACCCGTTCGAGTCGTACTTCTCCGGGAACACCATCCAGATCTGCCCGGTCGGGGCGCTCACCTCGGCGGCGTACCGCTTCCGCTCCCGCCCGTTCGACCTGGTCTCCTCGCCGTCGGTGTGCGAGCACTGCGCGGGTGGCTGCGCCACCCGTACCGACCACCGGCGCGGCAAGGTCATGCGGCGGCTGGCCGCCAACGACCCCGAGGTCAACGAGGAGTGGGTCTGCGACAAGGGACGCTTCGCGTTCCGCTACGCGCAGCTCAAGGACCGCCTCGACACCCCGCTGGTGCGCGGCGCCGACGGGGTCCTGGAGCCCGCGTCCTGGCCGGAGGCGCTGGAGGCCGCCGCGCGCGGTCTGCGGGCCGCCCGCTCCCGGGCCGGTGTGCTGATCGGCGGCCGGCTGACCGTCGAGGACGCCTACGCGTACAGCAAGTTCGCGCGCGTCGCCCTCGACACCAACGACATCGACTTCCGCGCCCGCGCGCACAGCGCCGAGGAGGCCGGCTTCCTCGCCTCCCGGGTGGCGGGCCGGGGCATCGACCTCGACGGGACGGGCGTCACGTACTCCGCCCTGGAGCAGGCGCCCGCGGTCCTGCTCGTCGGCTTCGAGTCGGAGGAGGAGGCGCCCGGCGTCTTCCTGCGACTGCGCAAGGCCTGGCGCAAGCACAAGCAACAGGTGTTCGCGCTGGCCACGCACGCGACCCGGGGACTTCAGAAGGCGGGCGGCACGCTGCTGCCGGCCGCGCCCGGCACCGAGACCGAGTGGCTGGACGCGCTCGCGAGCGGTGTCGGCCTGGAGGCGCCCGGCACCCGGGCCGCCGAGGCGCTGCGCGGCGAGGGCGCCGTCATCGTCGTCGGGGAGCGGCTGGCCTCGGTCGCCGGCGGGTTCACCGCCGCGGTACGGGCGGCCACCGCGACCGGCGCCCGCCTGGTGTGGATTCCGCGCCGGGCCGGTGAGCGCGGCGCCCTGGAGGCCGGCGCGCTGCCCGCGCTGCTGCCCGGCGGCCGCCCCGCGACCGACCCGCGCGCCCGCGAGGAGGTCGCCGCCGTCTGGGGCCTGGCCGATCTGCCGCTCGGCTACGGCCGCGACACCGCCCGGATCGTCGAGGACGCCGCGGACGGCATGCTGTCGGCCCTGCTGGTCGCCGGGGTGGAGGTCGCCGACCTGCCCGACCCGGCCCGCGCGCGCGAGGCGCTGGACAACGTCGGCTTCCTGGTCTCGCTGGAGCTGCGGCCCAGCGAGGTCACCGAACGCGCCGACGTCGTCCTGCCGGTCGCCGCGGTCGCCGAGAAGGCCGGCACCTTCCTCGACTGGGAGGGCAGGGTGCGCCTGTTCGAGGCCGCGCTCAAGCCCGACCAGATGACCCGCCGTCTGCCCCCGGCCGACGCGCGCGTCCTGCACATGCTGGCCGACGCCATGGACGTCCACCTGGGCCTGCCCGACCTGCGCACCGTCCGTGCGGAGATCGACCGGCTCGGCCCCTGGGAGGGCCCGCGCGCCGCGGAGCCCCGGGAGTCCGCGGGCGTGCTGCCCCGCCCGGCCGCGGGCGAGGCCGTGCTCGCCGGGCACCGGCTGCTGCTCGACCAGGGCGTCCTCCAGGAGGGCGACGAGGCGCTGGCCGGCACCCGGCACGCCGCACGCGCGCGCCTGTCGGCCGCCACGGCCGCCGAGGCGGGCGTCGCGGACGGCGCCGTGCTCGCCGTCACCGGTCCCGCCGGCACCGTCGAACTCCCGCTCCTGATCACCGAGATGCCGGACCGGGTGGTCTGGCTCCCGCTGAACTCCGTCGGCGGCGGAGTCGCCTCCGACACCGGGGCACAGCCCGGCAACCTCGTCCGCATCGGCCCGGCGGCCCCCGCCGACACCGCCCCCAAGGAGGTGGAGGCATGAGCCCGTACCTCGCCGCTGAAGACCTCTCGATGTTCGGCCGCGACCCCTGGTGGCTGGTCGTCGTCAAGGCCGTCTTCTGCTTCGCCTTCCTGATGGTGACCGTGCTGTTCTCCATCGTCTGGGAGCGCAAGGTCGTCGCCTGGATGCAGCTGCGCATCGGGCCCAACCGGCACGGCCCCTGGGGCATGCTCCAGTCGCTCGCCGACGGCGTGAAGCTGATGCTCAAGGAGGACCTGATCGTCCGCCGCGCGGACAAGGCGGTCTACGTCCTCGCGCCGATCGTCGCGGCCATCCCGGCCTTCATGGCGATCGCGGTGATCCCGTTCGGCCCCGCCGACCACGAGGTCTCCATCTTCGGCACCCGCACGACGATGCAGCTGACCGACCTGCCGATCGCCCTGCTCTACATCCTCGCGGTCGCCTCGGTCGGCATCTACGGGATCGTGCTGGCGGGCTGGAGTTCCGGTTCGACGTACCCGCTCCTGGGCGGCCTGCGGTCCTGCGCGCAGATGATCTCGTACGAGATCGCCATGGGCGCCGCGTTCGCCTCGGTGTTCCTCTACTCGGGCTCCATGTCGACGTCCACCATCGTGGCCCAGCAGCACGACCGCTGGTACATCCTGCTGCTGCCGGTCTCCTTCCTGCTCTACATCGTCACCATGGTCGGCGAGACCAACCGCGCCCCCTTCGACATGCCGGAGTCCGAGGGCGACCTGGTGGGCGGCTTCAACACCGAGTACTCGTCCATCAAGTTCGCGATGTTCATGCTCGCCGAGTACGTGAACATGGTGACGGTCTCGGCCGTCTCCACCACCCTCTTCCTCGGCGGCTGGCGCGCCCCCTGGCCGATCAGCACCTTCTGGGAGGGCGCCAACCACGGCTGGTGGCCGCTGCTCTGGTTCGTCGTCAAGGTGCAGCTGCTGCTGTTCTTCTTCATCTGGCTGCGCGGCACCCTGCCGCGGGTCCGCTACGACCAGCTGATGAAGCTCGGCTGGAAGGTGCTGATCCCGGTCTCGGTGACCTGGCTGATGCTGGTCGCCTCGGTGCGGGCGCTGCGCAACCAGCACTACGACTTCGCCGACATCGCCCTCTACGTGGGCGGCGGAGTGCTCGCCCTGCTGCTGATCTCCTTCGTCGTCGACATGTTCCGCGAGCGCGGGCAGGCGGAGACGCGAACCGCCGGTGCTCCGGGCGGGTTCGACCCGATGGCGGGCGGCTTCCCTGTGCCGCCGCTGCCCGGACAGGAGCTGCCGCCGGTGCCCAGGCGCCGCCCGCGCCGGGAGCGGGAGCTGATTGTCAGTGGCGGGCCCGACACTGTCGGTGACGGAACTTCGGACGGAACAACGGATGGAAAGGAGGCGTCCGATGGCTGAGGAGCCCAAGGAGATCAAGCCCGGTTTCCAGAACCCGGTGGCCGGCTTCGGCGTGACCTTCAAGGCCATGTTCAAGAAGCGGCTGACCGAGCAGTACCCGGAGCAGAAGAAGACCACCGCTCCGCGTTTCCACGGACGGCACCAGCTCAACCGCCATCCGGACGGCCTGGAGAAGTGCGTCGGCTGCGAGCTGTGCGCCTGGGCCTGCCCCGCCGACGCCATCTACGTGGAGGGCGCCGACAACACCGACGAGGAGCGCTACTCGCCGGGTGAGCGCTACGGCCGCGTCTACCAGATCAACTACGCCCGCTGCATCCTGTGCGGGCTGTGCATCGAGGCGTGCCCCACCCGCGCGCTGACGATGACCAACGAGTTCGAGCTGGCCGACTCCAGCCGCGCCAACCTCATCTACACCAAGGAGCAGCTGCTGGCCGGCCTCGAAGAGGGCATGGTCGATACGCCGCACTCGATCTTCCCCGGCACCACCGAGGAGGACTACTACCGGGGCCTGGTCACCCAGGCCGCGCCCGGCACGGTCCGCCAGGTCGCCGTCTCCCAGGGGGAGAAGGAAGAGGACCAGGGGGTGGACGCATGAGCGCGCAGCTCGCCGCCTACACGACCTCCACCGGTGAGGCCTTCCAGTTCTGGGTCCTCGGCACCGTCGCGGTGCTCGGCGCCCTGTGCACCGTCTTCATGAAGAAGGCCGTGCACAGCGCGCTCAGCCTCGCCGGGACCATGATCGTGCTGGCGGTGTTCTACCTCGCCAACGGCGCCTACTTCCTGGGCATCGTGCAGATCGTCGTCTACACGGGCGCGATCATGATGCTGTTCCTGTTCGTGGTGATGCTCGTCGGCGTCACGGCCGCGGACTCGCTGAAGGAGACCATCAAGGGCCAGCGCTGGCTGGCCCTGCTGTGCGGGGTCGGCTTCGGCGTGCTGCTGCTCGCCGGGATCGCCAACGCCTCCCTGAAGGACTTCGCCGGCACCGGCCAGGCCAACGCCAACGGCAATGTGGAGGGCCTCGCCGCCCTCATCTTCACCAAGTACGTCTTCGCCTTCGAGATCACCGGCGCGCTGCTGATCACGGCCGCGGTCGGCGCGATGGTGCTCACGCACCGCGAGCGCACCGAGCGTGCCAAGACCCAGCGCGAGCTGTCCGAACAGCGCGTGCGCGAGGGGAAGTACGTGCCGCCGCTGCCCGCCCCGGGCGTCTACGCCCGGCACAACGCCGTGGACATCGCGGGTCTGCTGCCCGACGGCACCCCCTCCGAGCTGACCGTCAGCAAGACGCTGCGCGAGCGCGGTCAGATCCGGGACGTGTCCACGGACGCTATCAACGACCTGAGGGCGCTGGAACAGCGTTCCGAGGAGCGCCTGGAGCGGACGCCGATCGAACCGGAGACGTTCAAGCGGCCCGAGGAGGCGTCGAAGTGAACCCGGTCAACTACCTGTATCTCGCCGGTCTGCTGTTCACCATCGGCGCGACCGGCGTACTGATCCGGCGCAACGCGATCGTGGTCTTCATGTGCGTCGAGCTGATGCTGAACGCCTGCAATCTCGCGTTCGTCACCTTCTCCCGGCTGCACGGCAACCTCGACGGCCAGGTCTTCGCCTTCTTCACGATGGTCGTGGCCGCCGCGGAGGTCGTGGTGGGCCTCGCGATCATCGTGTCGCTGTTCCGTACCCGCCACTCGGCCTCGGTCGACGACGCCAGCCTGATGAAGCTGTAAGGGGTCGGGAGAATCGTGGAGAAACTGATCGCGCTGCTCATCGCGGCGCCCCTGCTCGGAGCGGCCGTCCTCCTGGTCGGCGGCCGGCGCCTGGACCGCGTCGGCCACTGGATCGGCACCCTGCTGTCGACCGCCTCCTTCGTGTTCGGCCTGCTCCTCTTCGCCGACCTGCTCGGCAGGAACGCCGAACACCGCACCCTGACCCAGCACCTGTGGAGCTGGATCCCGGTCGAGGGCTTCCAGGCGGACGTCACCCTCCGCCTCGACCAGCTGTCGATGACCTTCGTGCTGCTGATCACCGGCGTCGGCTCGCTGATCCACCTGTACTCGGTCGGGTACATGGAGCACGACGAACGGCGCCGCCGCTTCTTCGGCTATCTCAACCTGTTCCTCGCGGCGATGCTGCTGCTGGTCCTCGCCGACAATTACCTGCTGCTGTACGTCGGCTGGGAGGGCGTCGGTCTCGCCTCCTACCTGCTGATCGGCTTCTGGCAGCACAAACCCAGCGCCGCCACGGCCGCCAAGAAGGCGTTCCTGGTCAACCGCGTCGGCGACATGGGTCTGTCGATCGCGATCATGCTGATGTTCACCACCTTCGGCAGCTTCGCCTTCGGCCCGGTCTTCGGCCATGTGGGCGACGCCTCCCAGGGCAAGCTCACCGCGATCGGCCTGATGCTGCTGCTCGCCGCCTGCGGCAAGTCCGCCCAGGTGCCGCTCCAGTCCTGGCTGGGCGACGCGATGGAGGGCCCGACCCCGGTCTCGGCCCTGATCCACGCGGCGACCATGGTCACCGCGGGCGTCTACCTGATCGTCCGTTCGGCGGCCGTCTTCAACGCGGCGCCGGACGCGCAGCTCGCCGTCACCGTGGTCGGCGCGGTCACGCTGCTCTTCGGTGCGATCGTCGGTTGCGCCAAGGACGACATCAAGAAGGCGCTGGCCGGCTCGACCATGTCGCAGATCGGCTACATGGTGCTCGCCGCGGGCCTCGGCCCCATCGGCTACGTCTTCGCGATCATGCACCTGGTGACGCACGGCTTCTTCAAGGCCGGGCTGTTCCTCGGCGCGGGCTCCGTGATGCACGGCATGAACGACGAGGTCGACATGCGCAAGTACGGCGGCCTGCGCAAGTACATGCCGGTCACCTTCGTCACCTTCGGCCTCGGCTACCTCGCCATCATCGGCTTCCCGGGCCTGTCCGGCTTCTTCTCCAAGGACAAGATCATCGAGGCGGCCTTCGCCAAGGGCGGCACCGAGGGCTGGATCCTCGGCGGCGCGGCCCTGCTGGGCGCGGCCATCACCGCGTTCTACATGACGCGCGTGATGCTGATGACCTTCTTCGGCGAGGAGCGCTGGAAGAACCGGCCCACCCGCTCGCCCGGGGCGCCCAGCGCCGAGCCCGCCGCCGAACACCGCGGCGAGCACGCCGAACCGCACCCGCACGAGTCCCCGAAGGTCATGACGATCCCGATGATCGTGCTGGCCGTCGGCTCGGTCCTCGGCGGCGGCTTCTTCAGCATCGGCGACCGCTTCCTGCACTGGCTGGAGCCGGTCACCGGACACAGCGAGGGCCACTCCCCGGTCAGCGCCGGCGAGGTCACCGCGGCCACGATGGTCTGCCTGGTGATCGGCGTGGCCATCGCCTGGGCGCAGTACGGCCGCAAACCGGTCCCGGCCGTCGCCCCGCGCGGTTCCCTGCTCACCCGCGCCGCCCGCCGCGACCTGCTCCAGGACGACTTCAACCACGTGGTCCTGGTGCGCGGCGGCGAGCACCTGACGCGCTCCCTGGTCTATCTCGACCACTCCCTGGTCGACGGCGTCGTCAACGGCACGGCGGCCGGCTTCGGCGGTCTGTCCGGGCGGCTGCGCCGGTTCCAGAACGGCTTCGCCCGCTCCTACGCGGTCTCGATGTTCGGCGGTGCGGCCCTCCTGGTCGCCGCGACCCTGCTGATGAGGGCGGTCTGATACCGATGTCCTTTCCCCTGCTGACAGCGACGGCGGCGCTCCCGGCCGTGGGAGCCGTCGCCACGGCCGCCGTACCGGCCGCGCGGCGCACCGCCGCCAAGTGGCTGGCCCTGCTCGTCTCGCTCGGCACGCTCGCGCTCGCGATCACCGTCCTGGTCCGCTTCGACCCGGGCGGCGCCCGCTACCAGCTCACCGAATCCCACTCCTGGATCAGCGACTTCGGGGTCCGCTACGAGCTGGGCGTGGACGGCATCGGGGTCGCGCTGATCGCGCTGACCGCCGTGCTGATCCCGTTCATCGTCCTGGCGGGCTGGCACGACGCCGACCCGCTGGAGACCGGCAGCCGCCGCTGGCGCCCCACCCAGGGCTTCTTCGCGCTGATCCTGGCGGTCGAGGCGATGGTCCTCATCTCCTTCGAGGCCACCGACGTCTTCCTGTTCTACATCTTCTTCGAAGCCATGCTGATCCCGATGTACTTCCTCATCGGCGGCTTCGGGGACCGGGCCCACGCGCAGGGCGAGCAGGCGGCGTCCACCCAGCGGTCGTACGCGGCCGTGAAGTTCCTCCTCTACAACCTGGTCGGCGGTCTGATCATGCTGGCCGCGGTGATCGGCCTCTACGTGGTCGCCGGGAACTTCTCCCTCCAGCAGATCGCCGAGGCCCGCGCGAACGGCTCGCTGCACATGGCGACGAGCACCGAACGCTGGCTGTTCCTCGGCTTCTTCTTCGCGTTCGCGGTGAAGGCGCCGCTGTGGCCGCTGCACACCTGGCTGCCCAACGCCATGCAGGAGTCCACCGCCCCGGTCGCCGTCCTCATCACGGCGGTGGTCGACAAGGTGGGCACCTTCGCGATGCTCCGCTTCTGCCTGGGGCTGTTCCCGGGGGCCAGCCGGTGGGCGACGCCGGTGATCCTCGTCCTGGCCCTGATCAGCATCGTCTACGGCGCGCTGCTCGCCGTCGGCCAGCGGGACATCAAGCGCCTGGTGGCGTACGCGTCGATCTCCCACTTCGGCTTCATCATCATGGGCATCTTCGCGATGACCAGTCAGGGCCAGTCCGGCGCCACCCTGTACATGGTCAACCACGGCATCTCCACGGCCGCGTTGATGCTGGTCGCCGGGTTCCTGATCTCCCGGCGCGGCTCGCGGCTCATCGCCGACTACGGCGGGGTGCAGAAGGTCGCCCCGGTGCTCGCCGGCACCTTCCTGATCGGCGGCCTGGCCACCCTGTCACTGCCCGGCCTGGCACCGTTCGTGAGTGAATTCCTCGTCCTGGTGGGCACGTTCACGCGCTACCCGGTGATCGGCATCATCGCCACCTTCGGCATCGTCCTCGCCGCGCTCTACACCCTGGTGCTCTACCAGCGGACCATGACCGGCCCGGTCAAGCCCGAGGTCTCGGCGATGCCCGACCTGAAGGTGCGCGAACTGCTGGTCGTCGGGCCGCTGATCGTGCTGCTGATCTTCCTGGGCGTCTATCCGAAGCCCGTGACGAACATCGTCAACCCGGCGGTGCGGCACACCATGTCCGACGTCCAGAAGAAGGACCCCAAGCCCGAGGTGGAGGCGGCCAAGTGAGCACCCCAGCCGTCCACAGCCTGTGGACAACCGCGGCGGACCGCATCCCCCAGATCGGCGCGCCGAAGATCGAGTACGGACAATTGTCGCCGACGCTGATCATCATCGGCGCCGCGCTGGTCGGGGTGCTGGTCGAGGCGTTCATCCCGCGCAGATCCCGTTACTACGCCCAGGTGTTCGTGTCGGTCGTCGCCCTGTGCGCCGCCTTCGCCGCGGTCGTCGGGCTCGCCGCCGACGGGTACGGCACCACCAAGGCGCACATCGCCGCCATGGGCGCCATCGCGGTCGACGGCCCCTCGCTGTTCCTCCAGGGCGTCATCCTGCTGGCCGGCCTGGTGGGCCTGTTCACCTTCGCCGAACGGCGCCTGGACCCGGCGGCCCACGGCAACCGGGTCGACTCCTTCGCGGCGCAGGCCGCCTCGGTGCCGGGCAGCGAGGGCGAACAGGCCGCGGTCAAGGCCGGGTTCACCACCACCGAGGTCTTCCCGCTGCTGCTCTTCGCCGTGGCGGGCATGCTGGTGTTCACCTCGGCGAACGACCTGCTGACGCTGTTCGTCGCCCTGGAGGTCTTCTCCCTGCCGCTGTACCTGCTGTGCGCGCTGGCCCGCCGCAAGCGGCTGATGTCGCAGGAGGCCGCGGTCAAGTACTTCCTGCTCGGCGCGTTCGCCTCCGCGTTCACCCTGTTCGGCATCGCGCTGCTCTACGGCTACGCGGGCTCGGTGTCGTACGGGCGCATCGCCCAGGTCGTGGACGGCTCGGTCACCGATGTGAGCCCGGCGCTGGCGGGCACCATGGGCAATGACGCGCTGCTGCTCGTCGGCGGCGCCCTGCTCGTGATGGGCCTGCTGTTCAAGGTCGGCGCGGTGCCGTTCCACATGTGGACGCCCGACGTCTACCAGGGCGCGCCCACCCCGGTGACCGGCTTCATGGCGGCCGCGACCAAGGTGGCCGCGTTCGGCGCGCTGCTGCGGCTGCTCTACGTCGTGCTGCCGGGGCTGCGCTGGGACTGGCGGCCGGTGATGTGGGCGGTGGCGATCGTCACCATGCTGGGCGGCGCGATCGTCGCGATCACCCAGACCGACATCAAGCGGCTGCTGGCGTACTCGTCCATCGCGCACGCCGGATTCATCCTCGCGGGTGTCGTCGCCACCTCGAAGAACGGCGTGTCGTCGGTCCTCTTCTACCTGGCCGGCTACTCGTTCGTGACCATCGGCGCCTTCGCGGTGGTCACCTTGGTGCGGGACGCGGGCGGCGAGGCGACCCATCTGTCCAAGTGGGCGGGGCTCGGCCGGCGTTCCCCGCTGGTCGCGGCGGTCTTCGCGGTGTTCCTGCTGGCCTTCGCCGGCATCCCGCTGACCTCCGGCTTCGCCGGGAAGTTCGCCGTGTTCAAGGCGGCGGCGGCCGGTGGCGCGGTTCCGCTGGTGGTGATCGGTGTGATCTCCTCGGCGATCGCGGCGTTCTTCTACATCCGGGTGATCGTGCTGATGTTCTTCAGCGAGCCCAAGCCCGAGGGCCCGACCGTGGCCGTGCCGTCGCCGCTGACCACGCTGGCGATCGGCATCGGCGTGGCGGTCACGCTGGTGCTGGGCGTGGCGCCGCAGTACTTCCTCGACCTGGCGAGCCAGGCGGGCGTGTTCGTGCGCTGAGCGTTCCGCGGCGAAGGCCCCGGTTCCGTCCCCGGAGCCGGGGCCTTCGCGTTGCCGTACGTCAGCCGGGCGCGCCCGGGTAGGGGCACTTCACGTCGGGGTTCCACTCGTAGAACAGCCCGCTGGGGTTCTTCTTGTAGAGCCAGGCGTGCAGCGAGTAGTGGGTCGGGATGGTCGAGTTGTGGTGCGCGGTGACCGGGCCCTCGAACTTCCGGCCGAACATCGTGGGCCGCGCGGTGTTCTTGTCGGCCTTCACGATCCACTCCACCCCGGTGAGCCTGCGCCCGCCCTTGCCGTCGTCCTCGTAGAGCAGGGCGGCGGGCCTGACCGGGTCGAGGGAGCCGTAGAGCTTGGGATTGATGTAGTGGTAGCCCATGGCGCCCTTGCCGCCGTTCATGTCCATGGTGCAGGGGTTGGACCGGTACCCGGCGGCCAGCGCGAGGGGGAGGTGCCGGTACTTCGCGGTGGCCGACACGGTGGGGGCCAGCTGCTTCCAGACGGAGGCGTCGACGGGGCCCTGGTCGGCGTGGGCGGGGGCCGTCGCGAGGGCGAGGGCCGCGGTGGACGCGAGGGTGAGGGCGGCCTTGACGAGGTGAGCGGGCATGGTGCGGGGCTCCTTGGGGAGGAGACGGGGTCGCACCGAGAAGCTTGTGCCGGGACCGGTCAAGGGGCCATCCGGGGACGGCCGTTCGGGTGATGCGGGGCCCGGGTTTTTCTGCCGCTTCTCACCCGTTCGGCGCACGGCTTTGGAAAGATCGCCGTGAAGGCGGCCACCGGTCATCGGGGCCGACCGACGAGAGGACGATGTCATGACGCTCACGACGAGCAGGCCGACCGTGGCCATCCTGGGCGCGGGAGGCGTCGGCGGTCTGCTGGCCGCCCTGCTGTCCCGCTCCGGCCACCGGGTCGTCTGCCTGGCCCGCGAGGCCACGGCCGACGCCCTGCGCGGCGGGATCGAGGTCCGCAGCCGCCGGTTCGGCGACTTCCGGGCCGTGGTGGAGGCGGACACCGAACTGCGCGAGCCGGTGGACGCCTGCCTGATCACCGTCAAGCACACCACACTGGACGCCGCGCTCACCCGGGTCCCGCCGGCCGCCCTCGGCGACGCCCTGGTCGTCCCGTTCCTGAACGGCGTCGAGCACCCCGCCACCCTGCGCGCCCGTTACGGGGCCGACCGGGTGGCCGCCGCGGCGATCCGGGTGGAGTCCACCCGCCTGCCGTCCGCCGGTACCGGACCCGTCGTGATCGAGCACGGCAGCCCGTTCGCCGAGATCGACCTGGCCGCCGGCACGGCCGACCGCGCCGGTCTCGAAGCCCTCGCGAAGGCCCTCTCGGAGGCGGGAGCGACGGCCCGGGTGGTTCCGGACGAGACCAGGGCGCTGTGGGAGAAGATGTCCTTCCTCGCTCCCTTCGCCCTGCTCACCACCCGGTACGGCCTCCCGCTCGGCGAGGTCCGCACCCGCCACCGGGAGGAGCTGGAGGGCCTGGTCGCGGAGACCGCCGCGGTGAGCCGCGCCTGCGGCTGCCCCGTCGACCCCGCAGCGGCCCTGGCGCGCTACGACGCCTTCCCGCCCGAGACCAAGTCCTCCATGCAGCGCGACGCGGAGGCGGGCCGGCCCCTGGAGCTCGACGCCATCGGCGGCGCCCTGCTGCGGGCCGCCGACCGGCACGGCGTGCCGGCGCCGGTGGCGGCCAGGCTGGTGCGGGAGATCGCGGCGGCCGGGCAGTAGGCGGGAGGGGCCCGGCGGCGACCGGCCGCCGGGCCCCCGGTGCTTGAAATCGCACACCTGTTCGCATTCTGTGGACAACTCCGGGACTGTCGGTGCGGCCCCCTATCGTTGAGGCAGTGGTCGAAAGGCGGCACGCGGGGAAGCGGCGGGGGACAGGACGATGGATGCGACGGGCGGGATCAGCGAGATGCCAACGGTGACCGAAGAGCTGGGCGCGGCCGGCAGCGAGGTGCTGGCCACCTTGAACCGGGTCTTCGGGTACGAGGCCTTCCGGGGCCCGCAGGAAGAGATCATCGAGCATGTGGTGGCGGGCGGTGACGCCCTGGTGCTCATGCCGACCGGCGGCGGCAAGTCGCTGTGCTACCAGATCCCGGCCCTGGTCAGACCCGGTACCGGCGTGGTGGTCTCGCCGCTGATCGCGCTGATGCAGGACCAGGTGGACGCCCTGCGCGCCCTCGGTGTGCGGGCCGGCTTCGTCAATTCCACCCAGGACTTCGACGAGCGGCGGACGGTCGAGGCCGAGTTCCTGGCCGGCGAGCTGGACCTGCTGTACCTGGCACCGGAGCGGCTGCGTCTGGACAGCACCCTGGACCTGCTCTCGCGCGGCAAGATCTCCGTCTTCGCGATCGACGAGGCGCACTGCGTCTCCCAGTGGGGCCACGACTTCCGCCCCGACTACCTCGGCCTCAGCCTGCTCGGCGAGCGCTGGCCGGACGTCCCGCGGATCGCCCTGACGGCCACCGCGACCCGGGCCACCCACGAGGAGATCACCCAGCGGCTGAACCTCCCCGCGGCCCGCCACTTCGTGGCCAGCTTCGACCGGCCCAACATCCAGTACCGGATCGTCCCCAAGGCAGACCCGAGGAAGCAGCTGCTCGCCTTCCTGCGCGAGGAGCACCCGGGTGACGCGGGCATCGTCTACTGCCTGTCGCGCAACTCCGTGGAGCGCACCGCGGAGTTCCTGACCGCCAACGGCATCGAGGCGGTGCCGTACCACGCGGGCCTGGACGCGGGCACCCGGGCCGCCCACCAGTCCCGGTTCCTGCGCGAGGACGGGCTGGTCGTGGTGGCGACGATCGCCTTCGGCATGGGCATCGACAAGCCGGACGTCCGCTTCGTGGCCCACCTGGACCTGCCCAAGTCCATCGAGGGCTACTACCAGGAGACCGGCCGCGCGGGCCGCGACGGCCTGCCGTCCACCGCCTGGATGGCGTACGGCCTCAACGACGTGGTGCAGCAGCGCAAGCTGATCCAGTCCGGCGAGGGCGACGAGGCGTTCCGGCGCCGGGCAGCCGCCCATCTGGACGCGATGCTCGCGCTGTGCGAGACCGCCCGATGCCGGCGCGGCCAGCTGCTCGCCTACTTCGGCCAGGAGCCGGGCGCGACGGGCTGCGGCAACTGCGACACCTGCCTGACCCCGCCGGAGACCTGGGACGGCACCGTCGCCGCGCAGAAGGTGCTGTCGACGGTGGTGCGGTTGCAGCGCGAGCGCGGACAGAAGTTCGGCGCCCTCCAGATCGTGGACATCCTGCTCGGCAAGCGCACCGCCAAGGTGATCCAGTTCGACCACGACCAGCTGTCCGTCTTCGGCATCGGCCAGGACCTCGAGGAGGGCGAGTGGCGCGGCGCCATCCGCCAGCTGCTGGCCCAGGGACTGCTCGCGGTCGAGGGGGAGTACGGCACGCTGGTGCTCACCGAGGCGAGCGGCTCGGTGCTGCGCGGCGAGCGGGAGGTGCCGCTGCGCAAGGAGCCGAAGCGGCCGGCCGCCGCCCGGTCCCGGTCGGCCGGCGGCTCGGGCGGCGCCAAGACCAAGGCGGTCGCGGCCGAGCTGCCCGAGGAGCTGCTCCCCGCCTTCGAGGCCCTGCGCGTCTGGCGCACCGGGCAGGCCCGCGAGCAGGGCGTTCCGCCGTACATCATCTTCAACGACGCCACCCTGCGCGCGATCGTCACCCTGATGCCGCGTTCGATCCGGGAACTGGCCACGGTCAGCGGGGTCGGCGAGAAGAAGCTGGTGACGTACGGCGAGGAGGTCCTCGCCGTGCTGGCCTCCCTGGACGGCCCCGCCGCGCCCGTCCCCGATGAGGCCCCGGAGGGCGACGACTGGCCGGCCCCGGAGGACGAGCCGGACTTCTGGGAGTGACGGCTTCTTCTCCCGGGCTCTCCGTTCCCGTCACGTCACGCCGCCGAGCGCCCGCCCTCTTCGCCGGGGCGGGCGTTCGGCGGCGTTCGGCGTTCTGGCGCTGTGTGCCGCCGGGTTCACAACGATCCGCGTCCCTGCCTCCGGCAGACTTCGACATCAGCGACGACAGTGACTGACGTCAGACGTACCGCCGAGGCCATCGGCCGCGGTGGACCTGCCCGTGGTCAGCATCCCGCCGTCGCAGGCCGACGCCCACTTCGGCTTCCGGTGGCGAGTTTCCACCACACCGTCAACGACCACTCCGTCCGGCAACTCACGAAGTCACCGGCAACGGTGACTGCTTAGTGACACGCGGGTCCCGCGACCTGCATCCTGTGCGGGATCCCGCCGGCGTCTCCGAGCCGATCGCGCACACCGTTCGGCTCAAAGACGCAACCGAGCTGAATTGGAGTACTCCCATGCGCATCGGAGTCCCTCGCGAACCAGCAGGGGAGACACGCGTCGCCGCGACACCGGCGACGGTCCGGCAACTGACAGGACTCGGGTACGAGGTGCTCGTCGAGTCGGGGGCCGGGGCACTCTCGGCCTTCACCGACCCGGCGTACGTGGAGGCAGGGGCGCGGATCGGCACGGGCGAGGAGGCGTGGGGCGCCGACATCGTCCTCCGGGTCAACGGCCCGTCGATGGACGAGGTGGGCAAGCCGAAGGACGGCGCCACACTGATCTCCACCCTCGCGCCGGCCCTCAACCCCGAACTGGTCGACGCCCTCGCGGCGCGGCCGATCACGGTGCTGGCGATGGACGCGGTGCCGCGCATCAGCCGCGCCCAGTCGCTCGACGTGCTCTCGTCCATGGCCAACATCGCCGGCTACCGCGCGGTGGTGGAGGCGGCCCACGAGTTCGGCCGCTTCTTCACCGGTCAGGTGACCGCCGCGGGCAAGGTGCCGCCGGCGAAGGTGCTCGTCGCCGGCGCGGGCGTGGCCGGGCTGGCCGCGATCGGCGCGGCCTCGTCGCTGGGCGCGGTCGTGCGCGCGACCGACCCGCGCCCGGAGGTGGCCGACCAGGTGAAGTCGCTGGGCGGCGAGTACCTCCCGGTGGTGGTCGAGGAGGAGGCGCAGCAGTCGTCCGACGGCTACGCGAAGGCCACCTCGGACCTCTACAACGAGGCCGCGGCGAAGCTCTACTCCGAGCAGGCCGCGGACGTCGACATCATCATCACCACGGCGCTGATCCCGGGGCGTCCGGCGCCGCGGCTGATCACGGCCGCCGACGTGGCGCGCATGAAGCCGGGCTCGGTGATCGTCGACATGGCCGCCGGCGTGGGCGGCAACGTCGAGGGCAGCGTCCCCGGGGAGCGTTCCGTCACCGGCAACGGCGTGATCATCCTCGGGTACACGGACCTCGCCGGCCGGCTGCCCACCCAGGCCTCGCAGTTGTACGGGACCAACCTCGTCAACCTGATGAAGCTGCTCACCCCGGGCAAGGACGGCAAGTCCGTGCTCGACCTCGACGACGTCGTGCAGCGCGGCATCACCGTGGTCAAGGACGGCGAGAAGCTGTGGCCGCCGCCGCCCGTACAGGTCTCGGCGGCGCCCGCCGCCGCACCGGGACCGGCCGCCGAGCCGCCCGCCCAGGCGGAGAAGGCGGCGATGAGCGCCGGCACCAGGCTCGCCCTGACCCTGGCCGGCATCCTCGTCTTCGGCCTGGTGGTCGCCTTCGCCCCGGCCCCGCTGCCGCAGCACTTCACCGTGCTGATGCTCGCCGTCGTCATCGGCTACTACGTGATCGGCAAGGTCCACCACGCGCTGCACACCCCGCTGATGAGCGTCACCAACGCCATCTCCGGCGTCGTCGTCGTGGGCGCGCTGCTGAAGGTGTGGTTCCCCGACCACCTCATGCAGGCGCTCGGCGTCGCCGCCGTCCTGCTCGCCTCCATCAACATCTTCGGTGGCTTCGCGGTGACGCGCCGCATGCTCGCCATGTTCAGCAGGGGGAACTGACGACATGACCGTCTCCGCCATGGCCACCGCGGCGTACATCGTCGCCGCGCTGCTCTTCATCCTCAGCCTCGCCGGACTCTCCCGGCACGAAAGCGCCCGGCAGGGCTGGGTCTACGGCGTCACCGGCATGGGCGTCGCCCTGGCCGCCACCATCGTCCACGTCATCAAGGACGGCCACGACCAGGCCGGCGACAACAGCACCCTGGGCATCGTCCTGATGTTCGTCGCCGTCCTGGCCGGCGTGGTGATCGGCCTGTGGCGTGCCCGGATCGTCCGGATGACCGGCATGCCCGAGCTGATCGCGCTGCTGCACTCCTTCGTCGGTCTGGCCGCCGTGCTGATCGGCTGGGTCGGCCACCGCGAGGGCCTGCTGGCCCGCGCACCGACCGAGTCGCCGCTCTCGCTGTGGCACATCCACAACGCCGAGATCGCCATCGGCATCTTCATCGGCGCGGTCACCTTCACCGGCTCGATCGTGGCCAACCTCAAGCTGTCGGCGCGGATCAAGGGCGCCCCGCTCATGCTGCCGGGCAAGAACCTCATCAACGTGGGCGCGCTCGTCGCCTTCGCGGCGCTCACCGTGGTCTACATCGTCGTCTCCCACGACCGGACCGACGGCACGGGCACGCTCGTCCTCGGGCTGCTCACCCTGGTCGCCCTGGCCCTGGGCTGGCACCTGGTCGCCTCGATCGGAGGCGGTGACATGCCGGTCGTGGTCTCGATGCTCAACAGCTACTCCGGCTGGGCCGCGGCGGCCTCGGGCTTCCTGCTCGACAACGACCTGCTGATCGTCACCGGCGCCCTGGTCGGCTCCTCCGGTGCGTACCTCTCCTACATCATGTGCAAGGCGATGAACCGGTCGTTCATCTCGGTCATCGCCGGCGGCTTCGGCATCGAGGCCACGGCCACGGACGGCGGCGAGCAGGGCGAGCACCGCGAGATCTCCGCCGAGGAGACCGCCGAACTGCTGGCCTCCGCGTCGAGCGTGGTCATCACGCCGGGCTACGGCATGGCCGTCGCCCAGGCGCAGTACCCGGTGGCCGAGCTGACCCGCCTGCTGCGCGAGCGCGGCGTCGAGGTCCGCTTCGGCGTCCACCCCGTCGCCGGGCGGCTCCCCGGGCACATGAACGTGCTGCTGGCCGAGGCGAAGGTGCCCTACGACATCGTGCTGGAGATGGACGAGATCAACGACGACCTGGCCGGGACCGACGTCGTCCTGGTCATCGGCGCCAACGACACCGTCAACCCGGCCGCGACCGAGGACCCCGCCAGCCCGATCGCCGGCATGCCGGTGCTGCGGGTCTGGGAGGCGAAGAACGTCGTCGTCTTCAAGCGCTCCATGGCCACCGGCTACGCGGGCGTGCAGAACCCGTTGTTCTTCCGGGAGAACTCCCAGATGCTCTTCGGCGACGCCAAGACGCGGGTCGACGACATCGTCGGCGCGCTCTCCGCCGCCCGGACGGTGCGCGCCGCGGCCTAGTGCCGCGACCGGAAAGGTTCACCGCAAACCTTTCCGGCCACAGCACCGGGGACTCTTCCACGCGTGACAGCCCATCAGGGCCCGGCGGCCGTACGCCGCCGGGCCCTTGTCACGTCCGGCTCAGTGCCGCGACCGGAAAGGTTCACCGGCAAACCCTCCCGGCCACAGCACTCAGGACAGCGCCGTCAGCCCCGGCGCGAAGGTGATCAGCAGCGGCAGGAGCGGCACCAGCGCGGCCACCGTCGTGGTCAGGGCCCGGTGCCGGCGCAGCAGCCGAGGGGGCGGCTCCAGCAGGCGGTCCACCCGCTCGCCCAGCAGCCGGCGGCTGGAGGCGCAGGAGAGCACGCCCCGGTGCTGGTTCAGCTCGATCAGCGCGAGGGCGGTGGTCAGATGGCCGCAGCGCCGGGAGGCGGCGTCGTCGGCGGCCAGTTCCACCAGGCGGTGCGTCTGGTCGCGGAAATGGGCGAAGAGCGGTACCCGGGGAAAGCCCGCGGCGAGCGCGGCGGACAGGTGCAGCAGCCAGTCGTGGTGGGCGCGCGCGTGGCCGCGCTCATGGGTGAGGACGGCGTCCAGCTGATGGCCGGTGAGGCGGTGCAGCGCCCCCGTGGTCACCACCAGCTGCGGCGGGTGCCCCGGCATCCACCAGGCGTCCGGGTACTCGTCCTCCAGGACCAGCATCGGGCCCCGCGCGGCCGGCAGCCCGGGCGGCAGTTCCGGCGCTCGCTCCCGCAGTTGGGCCCGGGCCTGACCCCGGCTGCGGCGGACCTCGACCAGCTCCCGGCCGAGCATCGCGGTCGTCCAGGCCGCCCCGCAGGCCAGCCCCACGGTGAGCAGGGCGGCCCACACCGGGGCCGCGGAGAGGTCGTAGGCGGCCGTGACGGCGGGCGGCGCGGGGGCGAACACATGGTCGCGCACGGTGCGGAAGACCGCCGCGGCGCCGAGCGTCAGCCCGGCCAGACAGCACAGCAGGACGGTGGCGACCAGACACTGCCACACCCACAGCGCGACCACGGGTTCCCGTTCGGGCCAGTCGGCCCGGGTCAGCGCGCGCGGTGCCGGTACGGCCGCCGTCAGGGCGACGCCGCTCAGCAGGAGCAGGCAGACGATCATGCCGGGGCTCCGGTTCCTGGTCCGAGAGGGGCAAGAAGGCGAGGGGAGGTGCGGGTGCGGGTGGTGCGGCGAGGGGCGGTGCGCGCGGGCGCCCGCCGGGTGTGGTGCCTGTCCTCGCCAGTATGACGAAGGAAGGCGCCGCGAGTCAGGTGCCGGAGCCGACCGTCCGCTCCGGCACCCGCGCGCGCCGCCCCGGTGCCGTCAGAGCGACGGCACGATCCGCCCGGTGACCTCGCCGAGCCCGACGCGGGTCCCGTTCGCGCCCGGGGCCCACGCCGACAGCGTCACCACGTCGCCGTCCTCCAGGAAGGCGCGCTTGCCGTCGGGGAGGTCGAGGGGGTCACGGCCGTTCCAGGTCAGCTCCAGCAGCGAGCCGCGCTGGTGCTCGTCGGGCCCGCTGACGGTCCCCGAGCCGTACAGGTCGCCGGTGCGCAGCGAGGCGCCGTTGACCGTCATGTGGGCGAGCTGCTGAGCGGCGGTCCAGTACATGGTGGAGAACGGCGGCTCGGACACCACCTGGCCGTTGACGGCGACCGAGATGCGCAGGTCGTAGCCGCCGGGCTCGATGCCGGGGGCCGCGTCGTCCAGGTAGGGCAGCAGCGGGTGGGTGCGCTCGGGCGGGGCCGTCCGCGCGTGCTCCAGGGCCTCCAGCGGGGTGATCCACGCCGACACCGAGGTCGAGAAGGACTTGCCGAGGAACGGGCCGAGCGGCACGTACTCCCAGGCCTGGATGTCCCGCGCGGACCAGTCGTTGAGCAGGCACAGCCCGAAGACGTGCTCCCGGAAGTCGCCGAGCGCGACCGGGGAGCCCGGCTCGGTCGGCACGCCCACGACGAAGCCGACCTCGGCCTCGATGTCCAGCCGGATCGACGGCCCGAACACCGGCGCCGGGTCGGCGGGGCCCTTGCGCTGCCCGCGGGGCCGTACGACGTCCGTGCCCGAGACCACCACGGTGCCGGCGCGGCCGTGGTAGCCGATCGGCAGGTGCTTCCAGTTCGGGGTGAGGGAGTCGGGGGCGTCCGGGCGGAAGATCTTGCCGACGTTGCGGGCGTGGTTCTCCGAGGCGTAGAAGTCGACGTAGTCCGCGACCTCGAAGGGCAGGTGCAGGTCCACCTCGGACAGCGGGTGGAAGAGCGGTTCCAGGGTCTCGCGGTGCGCGGGGTCGGTGACCCAGGAGGTGACCGCGGCGCGCACCTCGGACCAGGCGGCGCGGCCGGCCGCGAGCAGCGGGTTGAGGGTGGGCCGGGCGAGCAGCGCGTGGTGCGGCGAGCCCAGGGCGGCGGCCGCGGCGCCCGCGTCGAGGACCTGGTCCCCGAGCCGCACGCCGACCCGGCGCTCCCGGCTGCCGGAGGGGGAGAACACGCCGTAGGGAAGGTTGTGCGGACCGAAGGGGTCGCCCTCGGGGACGTCGAAGGGGGGCATGGGGTACTGCCTCGCTCTCATCCGGGCCATGCATGGCGCTGATCCACGTGGTCGGCCACACGTTACGGCCGGGACGCGCGTCTTGGGCAGAGCCCGCCGAGGATCGCCCCGGCCGCGCCCCGGTCGACGGCACCGGCTCGCGGGCCGCGCGCCCCACCCGGCGGGGCACCCGGCCGCGTCCCGCGGCCGATCCCCATCAGGGGTGCCACGGGGCGCACTTGGGGGCGGACGGCACGCAAGTACGCGCGACGAGGGATGAGTCGGCGGAGTCGGAGGGTCCGTATTCTCTGCTCATGGCACCCTCCCCCGCGTACGCACTGATCGCCACCGACCTGGACGGGACGCTGCTGCGCGGCGACGACACCGTCTCCGAGCGCACGCTCTCGGCGCTCGCGCGGGCGGCCCGGACCGGTGCCCGGCACCTGGTGGTGACCGGCCGCCCGGCGCCCAGAGTGCGGCCGCTGCTGGCGGCCCTCGGCTGCACGGGGCTCGCGGTGTGCGGGCAGGGGGCGCAGGTCTACGACGCCGGGACCGGCCGCCTGCTGTGGTCGGTACGGCTGGACCGGGAGCAGGCCGAGGCCGCGCTCGGCAAGATCGAGGCCGAGGTGGGGCAGGTGTACGCGGCCGTCGACCAGGACGGCGTGGACGGGCTCACACTGATCGAGCCCGGCTACCGGATGCCCCACCCGACGCTGCCCGCGGTCCGGGTGGGCCGGCGCGACGATCTGTGGGCGGCGCCGATCAGCAAGGTGCTGCTGCGCCACGCCACCCTGTCCGACGACGAGTTGGCGGCGGTGGCCCGCTCGGTGGTGGGCACGCTGGCCACGGTCACGATGTCCGGGCCGGGGACCGTGGAGCTCCAGCCGTGCGGGGTGACGAAGGCGACCGGTCTGGCGCTGGCCGCCGAGCGGCTCGGCGTCGCTGCGGAACGGTCCCTGGCCTTCGGCGACATGCCCAACGACATCCCGATGTTCCGGTGGGCGGCGCACGGGGTCGCCATGGCCGACGCCCATCCGGAGCTGAAGGCGGTGGCCGACGAGGTCACCGCGTCGAACGAGGACGACGGCATCGCCGTCGTCCTCGAAAGACTGTTCCCGGCGGGCCGACAGGATGCCGTCGGCCCGGCCGGCGCCGGTCAGTAGGCGCTGTTGACGTTGTCCATCGAGCCGTAGCGGTGGGCCGCGTAGTTGCAGGCGGCGGTGATGTTGGCGACCGGGTCGTAGATGTTCCACGAGGTGCCGGCCACGTGGTACGCGTTGAAGGTCGGGTCGATCACCTGGAGCAGGCCCTTGGACGGGATGCCCTTGGCGGCGTTGGAGTCCCACAGGTTGATGGCGTTCGGGTTGCCCGAGGACTCGCGCATGATGTTGCGGTAGATGCCGTTGTAGGAGCCCGGGATGCCCTTCTGGCTCATGATCGCGAGGGACTCGCGGATCCAGCCGTCGAGGTTGTTCGAGTACCCGGCGGCGGTCACGGAGGCCGAGGTGGTGGCAGGGGCCGCGGAGGCGCCGGCGGCGCTCACGAGCGGCATGGCGATCACGGCGGCGCCGGTGCCGGCGACGGCGAGCATGCGGACGAGACGGTTGGTGCGGGTGCGGCGCGACTGAACGGCAGCAGGCATGGGGACGTTCCTCTCCTACGCCTGCGAGGTGAGCTGTCGGGTTCGGGCGGGGAGGTGCCCGGCCGTGCCCCGTGAGAGGCACGACTTAACCCCGAGCCGTCCCGGTGCGACCGCGTGTCGCGGCATGCGCTGCGTCACGTGTGTCGTCCGGTCCGGCGACTTACCTGGGTCCCCCGCTCCTGCCGTACGAATGAGTTCGCTGATGGGTGGTTCGGGCGGCGGCAGGATTCGGCGTCCGCCCGATGGGTCGGGAACGTATGCGAGAGCACATGTCGGGAACAAGTGCCGGATTCACCCGATGAGGCATTTGACCTTGATCATTGCCCTATGGGGTACTTGATCCTTTGCGATTGCCAACGCTCAACTCGCCTGTGCGGCAAGGCGGAACGGGGTCCCGGACGGCCGGTCGGCGGCGAAGGGTGGGTGTGGCCCAATTCACCAAATGGCAAACTGTGTTAAATCGGGCATGAGGGATTCTGGGTATTCGTCCCTCGGTGGGGTGGAGCGGGTACTCCGCTCACCTCCGGGCTCGCGACGAAGCTCGGATTTTCCTGTTAAGTCGATAATTGTCCGTTCTTCTCATCCGATCGAAGGGGTGCCGGTTGTGCTCCGATACCGCCCGGGCTGGACGGGTGGGCGCTATCGGTGATCGAAACCGGACCGGATACGCTGACTTGAGTGATGGCAGCGACCTATCGACAAACCGTGTAAGCGCCAGCAGACACCAGCAGACAGGAGACCCCTCGTGACCGTCGTCGGGCCGTTCGGGCTGAGCGTGCGGGACCAGGCTCTCGAAGCCGATGTCCAGGCCGGATTGGCGGCTGTCGAGGAAGGCCTGCTAGAGGCCACCAAGAGCGAGGTCCCGTTCATCACCGGGGCCGCGCAGCACCTCGTCCGGGCCGGCGGGAAGCGGTTCCGGCCGCTGCTCGTGATGCTCGCGGCGCAGTTCGGCGACCCCTACGCGCCCGGTGTGGTGCCGTCGGCCGTGGTGGTGGAGCTGACCCACCTCGCCACGCTGTACCACGACGACGTCATGGACGAGGCCGCCGTACGCCGGGGCGTGGACAGCGCCAACACCCGCTGGGGCAACTCCGTCGCGGTCCTCACCGGCGACTTCCTCTTCGCCCGCGCCTCGCAGATCCTCGCCGACCTCGGCCCCGAGGCGGTCCGGGTGCAGGCCCTCGCGTTCGAACGGCTGGTCACCGGCCAGATCCTGGAGACCGCGGGTCCCACCGACGGCCGCGACCCGGTGGAGCACTACCTGGACGTGCTCGGCGGCAAGACGGGCTCCCTGGTGGCGGTCTCCTGCCGGTTCGGCGCGATGATGTCCGGCGCCGACGAGACGGTCGTGGACGTGCTCACCCAGTACGGGGAGCGGCTCGGCGTCGCCTTCCAGCTCGCCGACGACTACCTGGACATCGCCTCCGACTCCCACGAGTCCGGCAAGACCCCCGGCACCGACCTGCGCGAGGGCATCGCGACCCTCCCCGTGCTCCGGCTGCGCGAGCGCGCCGCCCGGCTCGGGCTGCCGGAGGACATCGCCCTGTGCGAGCTGCTGGACTCCGACCTCAGCGACGACGCCCGGCACGCCGAGGCGCTGGCCGCGCTGCGCGCCCACCCGGCCCTGGAACAGGCCCGCCGGGACACCGTGCGCTACGCCGAGGAGGCGCGCGCCGCACTGGCGCCGCTGCGGGAGTGCGACGCCAAGGTCGCGCTGATCGAGCTGTGCGACGCGGTGGTGCACCGGACCGGGTGACCGGCCGGTCCGGAGTCCGCCGGGTGGCCGACCCGTTCGGCGTCCGCCGGGGAACCGACCCGTTCGGCGTCCGCCGGGGAACCGACCCGTTCGGCGTCCGCCGGGTGGCCGTACCCGCCCGGCTGCCCCATGCTGCCCATAGGGATCCGTTCGAGCCCCTAGGGGTGTCCCTTGCGTGTCATACCGCAGTCGTACGCCGAGTTGCCTCCGTGGTCTGACGATTCCTCAGCGCGGATTTGGTCGTATGGACACCACGGACATCACCACTCCTCACCGATTCGGGTGAGACCGGCGGCTCGGGTGGACCAGCGTGAGAGCAGCCGCCGCCGACGACGGAGGTAAGGCACACATGGCACCGTACGAATCCGACGACGCACAGGGCGCCGAGCGGGGCGAGGAAGCGCGCTCGGGCCGCCGCACGGCCGCCCGGTACGCCGTCCCGGTCGCGGTGGTGGGGGTGGCGGCGGCCACGATCGGGCTGGTCCCGGCCCTCGCCGACTCCGGCGACCCCGACCTGCCCCGGATCACCGCCCAGCAGCTCATCCAGAAGATCGCCGCGTCGGACGTGCAGCAGCTGTCCGGCACCGTCAAGGTCGGCACCGACCTGGGCCTGCCCGACCTCGGCGGCCTGGGGAGCGGCATCACCTCCGGCATGACCCGCGGCGCGGGCTCCGGCTCCGCCGCCGACCCGCAGGCCCGGCTCACCGAGCTGGTCACCGGCACGCACACCCTGCGCGTCGCCGCCGACGGCCCGGACCGGCAGAAGCTGTCGCTGGTCGAGCAGGGCGCCGAGTACAGCGTCATCCACAACGGCAAGGACGTCTGGGGCTACGACAGCAAGAGCCACCAGGTCTCCCACGGCACCGCCCCCGTCGGCAAGGACCGGCGGGCCGAGCCCCCGGCCACGCCCAAGGACTTCGCCGACGAGGCCCTGAAGTCGGTGGACGACACCACCTCCGTGACCGTCGACGGCACCGTGCACGTCGCCGGGCGCGACGCCTACAAGCTGCTGATCAAGCCCCGGCAGTCCGGCACCACGGTCGGCGCGATCAGCATCGCGGTGGACGCCAGGACCGGAATGCCGCTGAAGTTCACGCTGACCCCGAAGAGCGGCGGCGCCGCGGTGCTCGACGCGGGCTTCACCGAGGTCTCCTTCGCCCGCCCGGCCGCCTCGACGTTCGCCTTCACCCCGCCCGAGGGCGCGAAGGTCACGGAGCGCGAGGACGCGCCCGGCAAGGGCGCCGACCGGCCCGGCAAGGGGCTGGAAGGCATCCAGGGCAAGGGTCTGGAAGGCGCCGCGGGACCGACCGTCCTCGGCAAGGGCTGGACCTCCATCGCCACCTTCGACACCGGGGCCAAGGGCGGCCTGCCCACCGGCGCCAAGGGCGGCGACGCGGCCGGCTTCCTCGGCTCCCTGGGCGAGAAGGTCTCCGGCCGGTTCGGCAAGGGCACGGTCTTCTCCACCCGCCTGGTCAACGCCCTGATCACCGACAACGGCAAGGTCTACGCCGGTGCGGTCACCAAGGACGCGCTGGTGAAGGCGGCGGACGCGGGGAAGTAGGCCGCAGCGGTCCGCGAGGGAGCCGAGGGCAGCGCCTTCGGCTCCCTTTCGCGTGCGCCCTCGTCCGGCGGCGCATCGAGACCGCCGCCGCGTCGTTGACCAGCACATCCGCGCGGCCCCCGGCGAGCCGCACCGGCGGCGCCGGTCCGTTGAGACGAGGCTGTGACGTCGCGGTGACGCCGGGGCGGGGGTGGAACCAGCAGACTGGTCGGCAGGACGCGTACGGCCGGATCGCGGCACGGGGGAGTGAGGGAAGGACCGATGGCTCGACTGAGCTTCGAGAAGAAGCGGGCGCCGGGGCCCGTGGCGCACCCGGCGGCGGTGCCCGTGCGGGTGTACGGCGCCGGCGGCGCCTCGGTGGGCGGTACGGCGGTCGTGGCGGAGCCGGGCGAGGAGATCCAGCAGGCCGTGCTGAACCACCTCCAGCGCCTCGCCATCAGCCTCGGCACCCCGATACGCGCCACCATCCAGGACGACCGCGCCGGCTGTGTCGTCCCCCTGGAGGTCTCGGCGGACGGCTCCAGCCGGGTCACGGGCAAGGCCGTACGGGTGGCCCCCGCGGAGTCCCCGGAGTTCGCACCCTCCGGCAGGTCGCGGAGGCCGAGGGGCGAGTGCG
>NZ_VOGW01000131.1:49005-75375 GCF_007896895.1 Streptomyces misionensis
GCGTTGTGGACCTGCTCGTTGCCCGCCGACGACGCCAGAGGCACGAACACCGCGGGCTTGCCCAGCGCGGTCAGCTCCGCCAGCGTCACCGC
This sequence comes from Streptomyces misionensis, assembly GCF_007896895.1. GTDB lineage: Bacteria > Actinomycetota > Actinomycetes > Streptomycetales > Streptomycetaceae > Streptomyces > Streptomyces misionensis_A. The sequence goes on from NZ_VOGW01000131.1 coordinate 49,098, forward strand.
CCCGCCCCCCCCCACCCCCACCCCGCCCCGCGGCTTCGACGCCGTGGCCGAGGAGGTGCTGGGCGACGGCCCGGTGACCGAGACGCGGGAAGGGGCCGAACTGCTCACCGAACCGATGACGCGGATCAACGAGGCCGTGCGGGCCGGCCGGATCGAGGACGCGGCCGGACTCGTCGAGCACACGGTCGAGGAAGCCTCCACCGTGCTGGGCCCCCACCACACCGAGGTACTGCACCTGCGCGAACTGGCCGCCTACATCGCCTACTTGGCGGGCGAGCCGGTGCGTGCCTGCCAACTCTCCCTCGACCTGGCCCGGCTGCGCCGGACCGCCGGGGACGCCGAGGCGGCGTACGGCAATGTGCAGAGCGCGTCGACCGCGTGGCGTGCGGTACGGGACCCCGAGGAGGGCCTGCGGCTGGGCCGCGACCTGATCGGCCTCTGGACGGACCTGGCCGCCGAGCCGGGCCCCGCGGCCGAGGACCCCCGCCCCCTGGAGTCCGCCCGCGCCCGTATGCTCCGCCTCACCGACCGGGCCGCCCGCGCCGCCGGGTGACCGGGCCGGGGGGGGGCCGTCAGGCTTCCAGCGAGGCCTGGTCCGGGGTCTTGGCCCGGGGCGTGTCCACCGCGGCGGCCGGCCCGGCCGCCGCCTTCCGCTGCCCGCGTGCCGCGTGCAGCGCGTTGCCCGTCAGCAGCAGCAGCGCCACCCAGACCAGGGCGAAGCCGGCCCAGCGCTCGGGGGGCATGGCCTCGTGGAAATAGAGGATGCCCAGGAGGAACTGGAAGACCGGGGTCAGGTACTGGAGCAGGCCCAGGGTGGAGAGCGGGACGCGGATCGCCGCCGCGCCGAAGCAGACCAGGGGGAGCGCGGTGACGATGCCGGTCGAGGCGAGCAGGGCCCCGTGGCCCGCGCCCTCCGTGGTGAACGTGGAGCGGCCCTGCGCCGTGAGCCACAGCAGATAGCCGAGCGCGGGCAGGAACAGGATCGCGGTCTCGGCGGCCAGCGACTCGATGCCGCCGAGGGCGACCTTCTTCTTCACCAGCCCGTAGGTGGCGAAGCTGAAGGCGAGGCAGAGCGAGATCCACGGCGGGCGGCCGTAGCCGATGGTCAGGATGACGACGGCGGCGAAGCCGGTCGCGACCGCCGCCCACTGCACGGGCCGCAGCCGCTCCTTCAGAAGCAGCACGCCCATGGCGATGGTGACCAGCGGATTGATGAAGTAGCCGAGGGACGCCTCGACCACATGGCCGGAGTTCACCGCCCAGATGTACACGCCCCAGTTGACGGTGATCACCGCCGCCGCCACCGCGATGAGCGCCAGCCGCTTCGGCTGGCGCAGCAGTTCGCCGACCCAGGCCCAGCGCCGTACGAACAGCAGGGCCGCGACGACGAAGAGCAGGGACCACGCCATGCGGTGGGCCAGGACCTCCACGGCCCCGGCGGGCTTCAGCAGTGGCCAGTACAGGGGGACCAGGCCCCACGCGCCATAGGCGGCGAAACCGTTCAGCAGACCTATGCGGTGCTCACCCTTGGATGCCCCGGCCACGGACCCTCCCACTGACTCCTCGCGCGCCGGCGTACGCGCGGGGACGAAGGTAACGCCGGGCGCCCCCGCCTGTCATGCCCGTATCGGCATACGGTCATGACAGGCGGGGCGGGAGAGCAAGCGCATCCCAGGGGAGTCGCCGGATACGCGGCGAGGCCCGGGACGGGGAGTCCCGGGCCTCGCGAGGCGTTGTGCGGTGCGGCCGGTGGTGCGGTGCCGCGGGTGGTGCCGGTGGTGCGCCGAACCGTCAGCCGACGACCGTCCAGGTGTCGCCGCCCGCCAGCAGCGCGGCCAGGTCGCCCTTGCCCTTCTGTTCGATGGCGGTGTCGAGTTGGTCGCTCATCTGGACGTCGTAGACGGGGCGTTCGATGGAGCGGAAGACGCCGATCGGGGTGTGGTGCAGGGTGTCGGGGTCGGCCAGGCGGGAGAGGGCGAAGGCGGTGGTCGGGGAGGCGGCGTGGGCGTCGTGGATCAGGAGGTCCGGCTCGTTCTCGGGGGTGACGGTGACCGCTTCCAGGTCTCCGGTCCGCCGGTCGCGGACGATGCCGCGTGTGCCGTCGGGGCCGAAGCGGACGGGCTGTCCGTGTTCCAGGCGGATCAGGGCTTCCTCGGCGCGTTGGCGGTCCTTGAGGGCGTCGAAGGCGCCGTCGTTGAAGATGTTGCAGTTCTGGTAGATCTCGATCAGCGCGGTGCCGGGGTGCTGGGCGGCGGCGCGCAGTACGTCGGTGAGGTGTTTGCGGTCGGAGTCGATGGTGCGGGCGACGAAGGAGGCTTCGGCGCCGAGGGCCAGGGAGACCGGGTTGAAGGGGGCGTCCAGGGAGCCCATGGGGGTGGACTTGGTGATCTTGCCGGTCTCGGAGGTGGGTGAGTACTGGCCCTTGGTCAGGCCGTAGATCCGGTTGTTGAAGAGGAGGATCTTGAGGTTGACGTTGCGGCGCAGGGCGTGGATGAGGTGGTTGCCGCCGATGGAGAGGGCGTCGCCGTCGCCGGTGACGACCCATACGCTCAGGTCGCGGCGGGAGGTGGCGAGGCCGGTGGCGATGGCGGGGGCGCGGCCGTGGATGGAGTGCATCCCGTAGGTGTTCATGTAGTACGGGAAGCGGGAGGAGCAGCCGATGCCGGAGACGAAGACGATGTTCTCCCGGGCCAGGCCGAGTTCGGGCATGAAGCCCTGTACGGCGGCGAGGATCGCGTAGTCACCGCAGCCCGGGCACCAGCGCACTTCCTGGTCCGACTTGAAGTCCTTCATCGACTGCTTGGCCTCGGCCTTGGGGACCAGCTGCAGCAGTCCGCCCGCGGTGTCAGTCATCGATGGCCTCCTTCAGCGCCGTGGCGAGCTGCTCCGCCTTGAACGGCATACCGTTGACCTGGGTGAGCGCCCGGGCGTCCACCAGCCAGCGGGCGCGCAGCAGTTGGGTGAGCTGGCCGAGGTTCATCTCCGGCACGAGCACGGTGCGGTAGGCGGACAGCACGCCGCCGAGGTTGGCGGGGAAGGGGTTCAGGTGCCGCAGATGGGCCTGGGCGATCCGGCCGCCCTCGGCGCGCACCCGCCGCACCGCCGCGGTGATCGGCCCGTAGGTGGAGCCCCAGCCGAGGACCAGGGTGTCCGCCGCGCCGCCGGGGTCGTCCACCGTGACATCGGGTACGGCGATGCCGTCGATCTTGGCCTGGCGGGTGCGGACCATGAAGTCGTGGTTGGCCGGGTCGTAGGAGATGTTGCCCGTGCCGTCCTGCTTCTCGATGCCGCCGATCCGGTGCTCCAGACCCGGGGTGCCCGGCACCGCCCAGGGACGGGCCAGCGTCACCGGGTCGCGCAGGTACGGCCAGAACTCCCCGTCGTGATTGGGGGCGGTGGCGAACGGCACCCGCAGGTCCGGGAGTTCCCCCGGCTCGGGGACCCGCCAGGGCTCCGAGCCGTTGGCGAGGTATCCGTCGGACAGCAGGAACACCGGGGTGCGGTAGGTGAGGGCGATCCGGGCGGCGTCCAGGGCGGCGGTGAAGCACTCGCCCGGGGTGGCCGGCGCCACCACCGGCACCGGCGCCTCGCCGTTGCGGCCGTACATCGCCTGCAAGAGGTCGGCCTGCTCGGTCTTGGTCGGCAGACCGGTGGACGGGCCGCCGCGCTGGATGTCCACGATGACCAGCGGCAGTTCCAGGGACACGGCCAGCCCGATCGTCTCCGACTTCAGGGCGACGCCCGGTCCCGAGGTGGTCGTCACCGCCAGCGAGCCCCCGAAGGAGGCGCCCAGCGCGGCACCGATCGCGGCGATCTCGTCCTCCGCCTGGAAGGTCCGCACGCCGAAGTTCTTGTGCTTGCTCAGCTCGTGCAGGATGTCGGAGGCCGGGGTGATCGGGTACGAGCCCAGGAACAGCGGCAGGTCCGCCTGGCGGGAGGCGCCGATCAGGCCGTACGAGAGGGCGAGGTTGCCGGAGATGTTGCGGTAGGTGCCCGGGGTGAACGCCCGGTGGGCCGGGGCGACCTCGTAGGAGACCGCGAAGTCCTCCGTGGTCTCGCCGAAGTTCCAGCCGGCGCGGAACGCGGCGATGTTGGCCTCCGCGATCTCGGGGCGCCTCGCGAACTTGGTCCGCAGGAAGCGTTCGGTGCCGTCGGTCGGCCGGTGGTACATCCAGCTCAGCAGGCCGAGCGCGAACATGTTCTTCGCCCGCTCCGCCTCCTTGCGGGTCAGTGGAAAGCCGGTCAGGGCGCCCACCGTCAGCGTGGTCAGCGGCACCGGGTGGACCGTGAACGCGGCGAGCGAGTCGTCGTCCAGCGGCGAGCCGTCGTACCCGGCCTTGGCCAGGTTGCGGGGCGTGAACTCGTCGGTGTCGACGATGATCTCGGCGCCGCGCGGCAGATCGCCCGTGTTCGCCTTCAGGGCGGCCGGGTTCATCGCCACCAGCACGTCCGGCGCGTCCCCCGGGGTGAGGATGTCGTGGTCGGCGAAGTGCACCTGGAACGAGGAGACTCCCGGCAGGGTGCCGGCCGGTGCCCTGATCTCCGCCGGGAAGTTCGGCAGTGTCGACAGGTCGTTGCCGAACGAGGCGGTCTCGGAGGTGAACCGGTCACCGGTCAGCTGCATCCCGTCCCCGGAGTCGCCCGCGAAGCGGATGACCACGCGGTCGAGGGCCCGGGTCGCCTTGCGGTCCCCGGTGGCTTCGGCGTTCTGTTCCCGCGGTGGTGCGGCGGGTTCCGCGGCGATGGTCACGACGTCCCCTCACGGTCGCTCTCCCCGAACAGGGTGAGGAAGTAGTTGATGTCTCCGGTCAGATCCGCCAGCAGGGAGCCGAGGCCCGGGTCCGCACCGCCGGCCTCGCTGCGGCGCAGCAGCTCGTCGTTGCGGCGCAACGCCCGCCGGGACAGGGGCAGCGAACCGGCGGACAGATAGCGGATGGCGCCCTCCGCGTCCCGCTTCGGGATGATCTCCGACTTCGCGTACCGGCTCGCGCTGAACGGGATGTCCAGCGTGCCGCGCTCCAGCGCCTGCGCCACCGCGGCCTTCAGGTCCGGCTGTTCCAGCAGGGGTTCGACGATGTCGGCGACCTCGGCGAGGATCCACTGCTGTTCCTCGGCGACCCGGTCCGCGTCCACCGCGACGAAGTCCAGCAGCGGGGAGTTGGCGCGGGAGGCCAGCCGCAGCCCCTCGACGTTGGCGCGGGTGTCGGGGATGCCGTACGCCTCCTGGTAGGTCTTGGTGATCAGCTTGGAGGCGCCGCCGAGCCGGGCGACGAGCGCGCCGTAGAAGATGAGGTCCTCGGCGTGGCCGCGGCCCCTGGGGAAGACGCCCATGAACTCGTGGAACACGGCGTGCACCTGGACGCCCTCGGGCAGGTAGCGGCGGGCCAGCAGCGGGATGGTGCGCAGCGCCGCCACGTCCTGCACCAGGTGGCCGCTCTGCGGGTAGGCCACCGAGATGCAGCGCACCCCGGCCCGGGCGGCCAGCACGGCCTCCACCACGCTGATCGCGAGGCTGATCGACGGCGGGACCAGGACGGCGGTCAGCGTGCCGAACAGCTCCCGGTCGATGATGAGCCCGAGTTCGGCGAGCCGGCCGCACACCCGGTCCACGTCCTCCCAGGCGGCGAGCGATTCCGCGATCGGGACGGCCTTGGAGTAGGGCAGGTTGTAGGAGATGCCGCCGCCCTCGAAGGAGGTGATCCCGGAGGCCACCGAGACGTCGAAGAGGGCGCGGGCGTCGGGCGAGCCGTGGCGGATCTCCAGCGGCGCGGCGACGGATTCGTTGAGGTCCCGGCCGCGCTGCCAGCCGTGGGTGACCAGCGGATAGCCGTTGAGGTCCCGGGGGTCGCGGTTGAGGGTGCGCAGCGCCTGCTCGAACCGCTTGAGGCGGGTGTGCGCGTCGATGGTCAGGGTCAGGATGTCGGGTGCCGCCTGGGCCTCCAGGTCCCGCAGCAGGGCCTTCATCTCCTCGTGGCCGCCGACGCCGCAGCGCGGCTGGATCGCCACCCGGCCGGACTCGCGGGCGTCCTGGAGCACCTGGGCGGCCGTGGGCTTGCCGAGGGCCCTGACGTAGGCGACGGATTCCTCCAGCGGCGGGAGGGATTCGGCGCCGGGGACGCTGTGGGGGGCCTCCCCGGCGCGGTCCGCGCCGAGGAGGACGATCTTGCTGGTCATGACACGGCCAGCAGCGGCTCGGCCACCGGGCGGGTGGCGCGCAGTTCGTCGAGCACGGCGGGCAGGGCGGCCGGGTCGTTCACGATGCGGTCGACGCCGAGCCGGTAGAGCCGCTCCAGGGCGGCGGGGTCCTTCTTGCTGCCCACCGAGAGGTTGCCGCCGACGATGACGGGGCACCGGATCGCGCCCTCGGCCTTGGTGGCGGCCAGGTCCCGGAGGTCCTCGTGGATATGGCCGTTGAGACTCCCGATGACCACCGCCTCGGCATCGGGATGCTCCCGGCAGGCTTCCGCGAACTCCTCGACCGGGGTGCAGGTACCGAGATTGACGACGGTGTAGCCGATGCCGCGGAGGGCGTGGGCGATCAGGTGGTTGGCCACGGCGTGTGCGTCGCTCGCGGCCACGCCCAGGATGATCTTCCGCTGCTGCATGGGGGCTCCTCTGGGTGGGAGGTGGCGGATGGTGCGGGTCTCGGGGGCGGTACGGGGTCTCAGTCGTCGAAGGCCGCGAAGAGCTCGCGCTTGCTCACGTGCGGGAGCCGGGCGATGTCGTACTCGGCCGGGTCGGCGACGGCCAGGGAGTCGAAGACGTAGTTGATGGCGGGGACCAGCCCCCACACCTCGTGGTACTCGGGCCAGCCCTTGTGGCCGGACTCGATGTCGCGCTTGCGGGCGAAGAGGTAGTCGGCCCACTCCCGGCTGGACGGGTAGCGGTGGTGGTAGTCGTGGACCACGGTGTCGCCGGTGAGCACCAGGTAGCGGGTCGGGGCGTGCACGAACAGCATGCGCAGCGCCCAGCGGACCCAGGCGAGGGCGCGGCGGCCGGCCGGCTGCGCGGCCGAGGGGGCGGGTTCGCCGATGAAGATGGCGTTGGTGAGACCGGCGAAGTAGTCGCGGCCGCGCCTGACTTCGGTGCCGGCCACGGGGAAGGTGTGCTTGACGCACAGCCGCAGGGTGTTGCTGACCTGGAACAGCGGCAGCAGCGGCACGAACCACGCGAGCAGCAGGGCGGGCCAGGTGCCGGTGGCGATGGTGGCGGCGGCCAGGGCCGTGTAGAGCACGACCGCGGTCACCCGCTCGCTGCGGGCGGCGGTGCTCCAGAAGGAGCGCACGCGGGAGATCGAGAAGGCCAGGTGGAAGCGCGGGGAGAGGAGCTTGCCGACGACCCGGCGCCACATCTGGCGTCGCGTCATCCCGGGGCGCAGTTCGAGGCTGACGAGGAACGCCTGGACGGTGGGGTCCCGCAGCGTCATGTGGTGGGCGGCGTGGTGGTCGCTGACGTGCTCGCGGCTGTAGCGCTCGAAGTTCTGGATGACCAGCAGGCTGGAGATGGCCCGGCCGATGACGGTGTCCAGGCGGCGGCGCCGGTACATGTTCCGGTGCGAGCACTGGTGGTAGACCATCATCCGCAGATTGCGCAGGCCGTGCAGGGTGAGCGCCCAGCCGGGGAGCAGGGCGAGGAGCCACCAGCCGCCGAGCGCCCAGGCGGCCGAGCCGACGGCGGTGCCGGCGAGCATGGCGAACACCGCCGCCGCCAGGTGGAAGGTCGGGGTCCACGGCAGCCCGGTCTGCTCGGACAGCGGTTTGCCGGTGAAGACGGTGAGCGGGTACTGGAGGAAACCGGGCAGGGCCCGCATGGTCTCCCGGGGATCGACGGGGTCGGGTGCGTCCTTGGAACGGGCGCTTCTTGTCTCGACATCGGTGAGGGACACGCGTCATCTCCTTGTTCGGGGAGTGGGCGTTCCGGCAGCGCAGGCCGAAATGGCTGCGGAATTCCGCGGAGGGAATGGGAAAGTGAACTTCGCCGACGGCGTGCTGCACACGGTGCCGCGGCAAAGCGGAGGCCAGCAGGGCATGGTGAACCCCCTGGCCGCCACGGGGACGGCTCAGCCTCTCCGGCGCGATCCGGAGCGGTGCGCCGGGAACTTTTCTATCCCGCGTGGCGCCGGCTGTGAATTGGACTTTCGTTCATGACGCGGTAGGCGTGGGCGACGAGACCCGCCTGCAGCCTGGATTCCACCCGGAGTTTGCTCAGCACTTGGGCGACATGCGCCTTGACGGTGCGTTCGGTCACCCGGAGCCGGGCGGCGATGCTGCGGTTGGAATGGCCGGCGCCGAGCATCAGGAACACCTGGCGCTCGCGCGCCGACAGGTCGACGACCCCGGCCAGCGCCTCGGACCAGTCCGGCAGTACGTCGATGGGATCGGTGCCGTCGTCGGCGTACGCGACGGCTCTGGACCTTAACGGTGCGTCGGACATCACTGCTCCCCCGTCGTGGCCTGGTGATCATTTATAAACGCCGAGACAAGAGTAGACTGACATGCATAAGAAGACGCAAGTACAAGTATTCGGTGACCTGGATCACAGTCAAGACGGAGAAAATCCGGACAGATCATCACCAACTAGCCCACGTGGTCTCACGATTCGAAACAGAATCTGAGACACAGTTATGAGCCTCTGGGTCAATCTTGGTTGGGGGTGTAAGTTTGCATCGCACTTGCACCGCGCACCTCAACCCGCCTTGTCCGCTTCTGCGGCGAGGCGGTCGTGTTTGTTCTCAATCGGCCCTGATCGAAGGTGAACGTACGTGGAGCGCTTCTCGTGCGCAGGTGGCACCCCCATAGCCGTCATCGGTATGGGATGCCGTTTCCCCCGCGCCAACAGCACCGGCGAATTCTGGGATCTGCTCATGGCCAACTCCGAGGCCGTGACCCGGATTCCCGAGGACCGGTTCAACATCGACGACCATTACTCAGGCCGGGCGCCCAGCCCGGGCAAGACCGTCTCCCGGGACGGCGGTTTCCTGGACGACGCCTTCTCCTTCGACGCGGGTTTCTTCGGGATATCCCCGGTCGAGGCCAAAAGCATGGATCCGCAGCAGAGAATCCTGCTGCACGTCGTATGGGAGGCCCTCGAATCGGCGGGCATCGCGCCGTCCGGTCTGGCCGGTTCCCGTACCGGCGTCTTCGTGGGTCAGGCCACCGCCGAATACGGTGAATCCGGGCAGCCGGCCGAGGGCCCCGGCGTCCGCGACACCGTGGGCGGCCGGCTGCGCGCGGTCACCGCCGGCCGGGTCTCCTACGCGCTCGACCTGCGCGGACCGAGCCTGGTGCTGGACACCGCGTGCTCCTCCTCGCTGGTGGCCGTGCACACCGCCCGGCAGAGCCTGCTGACCGGGGAGAGCGACCTGGCGATCGCGGCCGGCGTCAACATCATCGTGTCCCCGCAGGACTCCATCGCCTACTCGCAGGGCGGCATGCTGTCGCCGGACGGGCGGTGCCGGTTCGGGGACGCCTCGGCCGACGGGTTCGTGCGCAGCGAGGGCGTCGGCGCGGTCGTCCTCAAGCCGCTGCCCGACGCGCTGCGCGACGGCGATCCGGTGCTCGCCCTGCTGCTCGGCAGCGCGGTCACCAACGACGGCCAGGGCAGCGGGCTGCTGCTGAAGCCCTCGGTGTCCGGCCAGGCCCAGATGCTGCGCGACGCCTGCCGCAGCGCGGGGATCGAACCCGCCCAGCTGGACTACGTCGAGGCGCACGGCACCGGGACGCCGACCGGCGACACCGTGGAGCTGCGCGCGCTGGCGGAGGCGACGGGCGGTGAACGGCCGCTGCGTTGCGGCTCCGTGAAGACGAACATCGGACACGCGGAGGCCGCCGCCGGCATCGCCGGGCTGATCAAGGCGGTGCTGATCGCCCGCCACGGCGTCATCCCCGCCTCGCTGCACCTGACCGACCCGCACCCGCTGCTCACCGGCGAGCGGCCGGCCGTCTCGGTCGTCACCGAGAACACCCCGCTCGACAAGGCCGGTCCCCAGGCCCTGCTGGGCGTCAGCTCCTTCGGGCTGTCCGGCACCAACGCCCACGTCGTCGTGGGCGAGTTCATCGACGACCGGCAGCCGGCCGACCAGGTGGTGCCCGCGCTCCCCGGCCCCCATCTCCTTGTGCTCTCCGCTCGCTCGGCCGCGGCGCTGCGCCGGCTGGCCGGGGCGTACGCGGACCACCTCGGCCCGGACGGCGCGGGTCGCGAGCAGTCGCTCGCGGACATCTGCGCGACCGCGGCGACGCGCCGCGACGCGGGCCCGCACCGGCTCTGGGCCACCGGCACCTCGCACGACGAACTCGCGGACGTACTGCGTGCGTTGGCGGCAGGTGAGCAGAGCCCGCACGGCGGCATCGGCGAGGCGGGGTTCAGCGGCCCGCGGCGCGCCGTCTTCGTCTTCTCCGGCCAGGGCTCGCAGTGGCTCGGCATGGGCCGTGGCCTGCTCGCCTCCAACGAGGCGTTCCGGACCGCCCTGCGCGCCTGCGACCAGGCCATCGGCGAGGAACTCGGCTGGTCCGTGGAGGAGTTGCTGACCACGGACGCCGATCGCTTCCCCGGCGGGGTGGAGATCGTGCAGCCCGCGCTGTGGGCGGTGCAGGTGGCGCTGGCGGCGGCCTGGCGGGACCTCGGCGTGGCGCCGGAGGTGTGCGTGGGGCACAGCATGGGAGAGGTGGCGGCGGCCTGTGTCAGCGGCGCGCTGTCGCTGCGGGACGCGGCGGCGGTGATCTGCCGTCGCAGTCGGCTGATGCGGCGCGTGGCGGGCGGAGGCGCCATGCTCGTCGTGGAGTTGTCCGCCGACCGGGCCCGTGAAGCCGTCTCCCGCACGCCCTCGGTGTGCGTGGCCGCGGAGAACTCCCCCACCTGCACGGTGCTCGCGGGCGACCCGGGGGCCCTCGCGGAACTGACCACCCGGCTGGAGGCCGAGGGGGTGCTGTGCCGGCTGGTGGACGTCGACGTCGCCTCGCACTCCCCCCAGATGCGTCCCCTGCATCCCGAACTGGCCGCCGAACTGGCCGGGTTGACGCCCGGCGCGGCCGCCACCCGGCTGTTCTCCACGGTCCGGTGCGCCGAGCTGGCGGGACCGGAACTGGACGCCGGCTACTGGGCGGACAACCTGTGCGAGCCCGTGCGGTTCCGGGAGGCGGTCTCCGGGCTCTGCGCGAACGACACGGTGGAACACGTCTTCCTGGAGATCAGCCCGCACCCGGTGCTCACCGCCTCGGTCGCCGACACCCTCGCCCACGACGGCGCGCCCGGCGCCGCCGTGCCCTCGCTGCGCCGCAACACCGACGAGGCGGCCGAACTGGTGTGCGCCGCGGGCCGGTTCTTCGCCGCGGGCGGCCGGATCGACTGGACGCGGTGGTACGGCCACCCGGTGCGGCCGGTGCCGCTGCCCCACTACCCGTGGGAGCGCACCGAGTTCCGGCAGGCCCCGGCCGTCCCGCGCCCGGCGCGGACCGTCCTGGAGAGCCGGGTGGAGCTGGGCCGGTGGGGCATCGCCGCGTGGGCGGAGCAGCTGAGCGTGGGCGGCCTGACCGTGCTGCCGCCCGCCGTGCAGATCGCCGCGGTGCTCGACGCGGCCGCCGAGAAGCTGCCCGGCACGATGTACGCGGTGCGCGACGTCCGGCTCGCCCCCGCTCCGGTCGTCCTCGCCGACCCCTCGGCCGCCGTGCTGGCCGTCGCCCTGGAACGGGCCGGGGACGGATGGCGGGCCGTCGTCGAACTGGAGCGGCCGGGCACCGCCGAGCGGACCTTCTGCGCGACCGCGTCGCTGTCCCCGGTGGACGACAGCGACGGCCGCCGGGCGCCCCGCGAGCTGGACGGCGCCCTGGCCCGCTGCCACACGTACCTGTCCGCCGCCGGATTCCGGGAACTGGCCGGTACCTTCGGGCTGGAGATCGGCGAGACGTCCGGCGCGGTGGAGCAGGTGTGGTGCCGGCGCGGTGAGGCGGTGGCCCGGATCCGGCCGGCCAAACCGGTGCCGGGGCTGTGGGAGGCGGTGCTGCTGCCGCTGGTCGCGGCCTGGCCGCGCTCGCGCCGCGGCGAGGAGGACCGGGGCTTCGTGCCGACCGGCTTCGACAGTGTGCAGCTGTACGGCGAGCTGACGGACGACCTGTGGAGCCTGGCCGTCGTCACCCCCGGGTCCGACGCCCGGCAGGCGCGCGGCGATGTGCTGGTGCTCGACGGGGACGGGCGGGTGCTGGCGGAGTTCCGCGGGATCGGCCTGCGGCGCCCGGGGCGGCCGGCCGGCCCGGCGGCCTCCCTGGTGCGCGCGCTGCCGGTCCGGCTGGGCGCGCCCCGGCGCGGCCCCGCGCGTCCGCTGCTGTCCCGGTTCGCCACCATGATCCGGCCACCGGCGTCCCGGCGGGCGCTGCGGCTCGGCGAGGGCGCGGCCCGGCCGTCCGCGCCGCGCGGGGCGGAGCACCGCGCCGCGGCCCCGGCCGGGGCGACGACGGCCAGGGGAGCTGAGGACGCGGTGGCGGAGGCCGCGGCCACCGTGCGCGCGGACCCGGCGCAAGCCGTGCTCACGGCGGCGTCCGAGGTGCTCGGGGTGGCCCGGGCCGAGCTGGACCCCCGCCGGTCGCTGCGCGATCTCGGTCTCGACTCGCTGATGGCCGTCCAGCTGCGCGAGCGGCTCCGGACCGGCTGCGGCGTCGAGATCACGGCGGGCCGGCTGCTGGGCGCGGAGAGCCTGGAGCGGATCGCCCGGGACCTGGCGGCGGCGCCCGCGCCCGTGTGACCTGGTCCGACAGACAGTTCCGGGGCCGTCACGCCCAACTGGCGTGACGGCCCCGGTACTTATCCGGAAGTAATACTCGCCCCCATAGTTAGACTGTGGTATAAAAATCAATGTCAAGACCTAGACGCTACTCAGCGTTGTCAGCCCCGTGAAGCGGAGATGAACATGGCTCCTGGTCCGTCAGGCGGGACGCAGTCGCCCGGTCGACGCGAACGCAACAAACAGCGCGTCAAAGAACGCCTCTACTCATCCGCGTTGTCTCTGTTCACGGAGCAGGGCTACGACCGCACATCGGTGGACGAGATCGCGGAACGCGCCGATGTCGCGCGGGGTACGTTCTTCAACTACTTCCAGCGCAAGGAAGACGTCATCAGCGCCTGGGGGGAGGAGCGGCGAACCAAATTGCTCACCTATCTGGAACAGGAAGACGTCCACGGTTCCCACGCCGTCGCCCAGCTGGTGCGATGTATGTCGGTACTGGCCCGGATCAACGAGGAGGAGCAGGAGGTCACCGCGGCCATGCTCTCCGCCTGGGTGAAGGCGGGCCGGCCGCTGAGCGAGGAACCGTACGTCGCCGAGATATTCGCCGACATCGTCGCCTCCGGCGCCCGCTCCGGTGAACTCGCCCCCGACCTCGTGCCCGAGCGCGTCGGCAACCTGCTGCGGGACGTCTACTTCGGCGCCCTGTACCGCTGGTCCCAGCACGCCCACAACGGGCGGGCCGGAGAGCTGGACGACGAGTTGCAGGCGGTGCTGAAGGTGCTTCTGCACGGCATCGCCACCGTGGAACACGCCCACCACGTCTGACGGGCGGGGCGCGCGGCAGCCGGTGAAATCCCCGCCGTACCCGGGGAGTCCGGGCCCGCCGCCGAGCCGGACCCCCACTCCGGCCCCTCCCGGCCGTCCCTCGTCACAGTTCCCGCGGCACCCAGTCCGGCAGTGCCTCGGCCCGCCGCGACCACTCGGCGGGCGGTGCCGCCTTCCCCGCCGCGAGCACCCCGCCCACGATCGCGCAGGTGGTGTCCACATCGCCGCCGACCCGGGCCGTCGTCCAGAACGCCGCCTCGAAGTCGCCGAGGCTCCGCGCGGCGGACCACAGGGCGAAGGGCACGGTGTCATGGGCGGTCCTGCGGCGCCCGCATCCCAGTACGGCGGCGACGGTGGTCGCGTCACCGTAGTCGAGCATGTCCCGGGCACGGCGCAGCCCCTGCCCGACCGCGCTCTTCGGCACGAGCGCGATGACGCCGTCGAGCAGCTCCCCGGGCCCGGGCGGACCGTCCGGCGCACCGGCCAGCGCCGCGGCCGCCGCCACCGCCATGGCCCCGACCACCGCCTCCCGGTGCTGGTGGGTGGGGTAGGCGGAGATCTCCGCCTGATGGGTGGCCTGCTCCGGATCGTCCGCGTACCAGGCGCCCAGGGGCGCGGTCCGCATCGCCGCGCCGCTGCCCCAGGAGCCCCGCCCGTGGAACAGCGCCGCCGCGGGCCCGCGCCAGTCCTCGCCCGCGCGGACGAGGGCCAGCAGCCGGCTCGCCGTGGGGCCGTAGCCCCGGTCCGGATCGTGGTGGTCGGCGAAGGAACGCGCCAGGGCGTCCTGGTCGACACGCTGGTGACCGGCGAGCACGGCGAGGACGGAACAGGCCATCTCGGTGTCGTCGGTCCACCGCCAGGGCCCCGGCGGCAGCTCGCGCCGCTTCAGCAGGGCGTGACGGGCGGGAACGAGGAACTGGGCACCCAGGGCGTCCCCGACGGCCAGTCCGCGCAGGCTCGCCAGGGCGCGCTCATGGCGTCCACGGGGGGAGAAAGGTGCGGTCATGGCTCTGCCACTCTATCCGGTGGCCCAGTCCGGCACCGGTTCGCGCCAGCGCTCGAAGGGCCGGTCGAGCGTGTACTTGTCGTCGTCGCCGAGCACGAGCATCCGCATCTCGGCGTTCCCGGGGTTGGCCAGCGACTCGAACTCGGCGACCGTCCAGTGGAACCAGCGCATGCAGAACAGCCGCATCGCGAGTCCATGGGTCACCAGCAGCACGTTGGGCGGGTGGTCGGGGGCCTCGAAGCTGCGGAAGAGGCTCTCCAGGAAGCCGCCGACCCGGTCGTAGACGTCGGCCCCGGACTCGCCCTGCGGGAACCGGAAGAAGAAGTGGCCGTAGGCGTCGCGGTAGGCCTTCTGCAGGCGGACGTCGTCGCGGTCCTGCCAGTTGCCCCAGTCCTGCTCGCGCAGCCGGGGTTCCTCGCGCACGCGTATGAGGTCGGCGTCGAGCTGGAAGGCGCGCAGCGTCTCGTGGGTACGCCGGTACGGCGAGACGTACACGCTCACGCGCTCCGGACCGAACAGTTCCCGGAGCCGTTTGCCGGTCTCCTCGGCCTGCCGCCGGCCGCGCTCGGTCAGCGCCAGGGCGTGGTCCGGCTCCCGCTCGTACACGGAGTCGTCGATGTTGCCCGTTGACTCGCCGTGCCGGACAAGAACGATGCGCCGTGGTCGTGCCATGCCAAAGCCCTAGGGCGAGCGGCGGGCGGGCGGGCACTCGGGCGGGGCCCATACAGCGTAGGTCACACGTTTGATTTTCCAACCGGTTCGGTCGGACATCCGGACCCTGCGCCGGACCGGGGACCGGACCGGTTCGCTCACACCGTCCAGGACGGCTCCATGTCCACGATGTCCCCGGTCAGCGCGGCGATGTCCGCCTCGGTCTGGGCGCGCAGCGCGAGCCGTTCCACCCGTTCGGTGCGGTACTTGCCGTGCTCGGCGGCCGCCCGCCACATCGACAGGATCAGGAACTCCTGCCCGGGCCCCTCGCCGAACATCCCGCGGATCATGCCGGGCGAGCCCGCCACGGCCGGGTTCCAGACCTTCTCCTGCATCAGCGTGAAGTGCTCCACCCGCTCCTCGTGGACCCGGCAGTGGGCCAGCCTGAGCAGGTCGGCGTCGGTGAACCGCGGCTCGAAGCCCGTCTTCACGTCGAAGCGGTACTCGAACAGCTTGACCTGGGCGTCCTTGAACGTGCCGGACTGGGCCGCCGCCAGCCGGTCGTGGGAGCGGGCCATGAAGGAGTCGTAGAAGGCGCGGCTCTCCCAGAAGGCGACGACGTGCGCCACCCCCGGCCGTTGCCGGCTCCACCCTCCGCCCTGTCCCCGGAATCCCGGCTCTCCCAGAAGCCCCGCCCATTTCCGCTGCCCCCGCTCGAACCCCCGGCGGTCCACCACGGTGCAGCGAATCCACTTGACCAGCACCGCGCCATCGTAAGGCCACCGGGCGTGGCGCCGGTCACGCTCCGCGGGAGTTCGCCCGCGCACACACCCCCGTGTGCATGGCACGATGGGCAAGCATCCCCGACCTCACGGGAGTTGGGGACGACGTGCCCACAGGGAAGGGGAGGCCCGGTGACCGGATTCAGCAAGGGACTGCACAAGGTCGAGGTCGCGCTCAAGTGGGACCCCAGTCCCACGGGACAGGCGCCCACCGATCTCGACATCATCGCCGCGACGTTCGAGTCGGGCGACGCCTACGGCGCGCCGGCGTATCTGGTGCACTTCGACAGCCGTTCGCCGGACGGCACCATCTTCCTCAACCGGGACAGCACCGACGGACGCGGCTTCGGCTGGGACGAGGTCATGACGCTGGAGCTGGAACGGCTCAGCGAGCGGTACGCGCGCGTGGTGGTGGGCGTCGTCATCCAGCAGCAGCCCGTGCGCCGCACGTTCGGCGAGGTGCTGAACCCGGCCATGCGCGTCCGGGAGGGCTACACCGTGCTCTCCGAGGACGACTTCACCTCGGTCCGCGACGCCACGGCGGCCACCATCGCCGAGTTCGTACGCAACGACGCCGGCGAGTGGAACTTCCGTCCGGGCGTCCACGGCTTCGACGAGGACCCCGACACGTTCACCCGTGTCATGGGGCGGGCCCACCGTTCCTGAACGACACCCCGGGCACGGATGAGGGGCGCCGACCGGTGGTCGGCGCCCCTCACTTCAGCGTTTCAGCACGTCAGCGGCGGGCCGTCAGCTGCAACCGCTGGTGGAGCCGCAGCCCTCGCAGATGTAGCAGGAACCGGCGCGCTGCATCTTCGTACCGCAGGAGAAGCACAGCGGGGCGTCGGCCTGGATGCCCAGCTGCATCTCGACCAGCTCGGCGCTGGTGTGCGCCTGCTTCGGGGCGGGCTTGGCCGCCTCGGTCTCGGCCTTCGGCGCGGCGACGGCCTTCAGCTCCTGGGCGCGCGGCGCGGACTGGGCCAGGCCCTCCACGTCGACCTCGTCGTCGGCCGGCTCGTACGAACCGGTCTCCAGGTGACGCTGGCGCTCCTCGGCGGAGTGGATGCCGAGCGCGGAGCGGGTCTCGAAGGGCAGGAAGTCCAGCGCCAGGCGGCGGAAGATGTAGTCCACGATGGACTGCGCCATCCGCACGTCCGGGTCGTCCGTCATGCCGGCCGGCTCGAAGCGCATGTTGGTGAACTTCGAGACGTAGGTCTCCAGCGGCACGCCGTACTGAAGGCCGACGGAGACGGCGATGGAGAAGGCGTCCATCATGCCGGCGAGGGTGGAACCCTGCTTCGACATCTTCAGGAAGACCTCGCCGAGACCGTCGTCCGGGTAGGAGTTGGCGGTCATGTAGCCCTCGGCGCCGCCGACGGTGAAGGACGTGGTGATGCCGGGACGTCCCTTCGGGAGGCGCTTGCGGACCGGGCGGTACTCGACGACCTTCTCGACCGCCGTGCGGATCGTGTCCTCGGCCTTCTCGGCGATCTCGGCCTTCTCGTCCTTCTTCTTGGCGGAGAGCGGCTGGCCGACCTTGCAGTTGTCGCGGTAGATCGCGAGCGCCTTGACGCCGAGCTTCCAGGCCTCGAAGTAGATCTCCTCGACCTCCTCGACGGTCGCCGTCTCCGGCATGTTGACCGTCTTGGAGATGGCGCCGGAGATCCACGGCTGGATCGCGGCCATCATGCGGACGTGGCCCATCGGGGAGATGGCGCGCTCGCCCATGGCGCAGTCGAACACCTCGTAGTGCTCCTGCTTGAGACCGGGGGCGTCGATCACATTGCCGTTCTCGGCGATGTGGGCGACGATCGCCTCGATCTGCTCCTCCTGGTAGCCCAGGCGGCGCAGGGCCTGCGGGACGGTGCCGTTGACGATCTGCATCGAGCCGCCGCCGACCAGCTTCTTGAACTTCACCAGCGCGAGGTCGGGCTCGACACCGGTGGTGTCGCAGGACATCGCCAGACCGATGGTGCCGGTCGGGGCGAGGACGGACGCCTGGGAGTTGCGGAAGCCGTTCTTCTCGCCGAGGCGCAGCACGTCCTGCCAGGCCTCCGTGGCGGCGGCCCACACCGGGGTGTCCAGGTCGTCCATGCGCACGGCGGTGCCGTTGGCGTCGGCGTGCTGCTTCATGACGCGCTTGTGGGCGTCTGCGTTGCGGGCGTAGCCGTCGTAGGTGCCGACGACGGCGGCCAGCTCGGCGGAGCGGCGGTAGGCCGTGCCGGTCATCAGCGAGGTGATGGCGCCGGCCAGGGCGCGGCCGCCGTCCGAGTCGTACGCGTGACCGGTGGCCATCAGCAGGGCGCCGAGGTTGGCGTAGCCGATGCCGAGCTGGCGGAAGGCGCGGGTGTTCTCGCCGATCTTCTGGGTCGGGAAGTCCGCGAAGCAGATCGAGATGTCCATCGCGGTGATGACCAGCTCGACGACCTTCTGGAACCGCTCGGTCTGGAACGACTGGTGGCCCTCGCCGTCGTCCTTGAGGAACTTCATCAGGTTCAGCGAGGCCAGGTTGCAGGACGTGTTGTCCAGGTGCATGTACTCGCTGCACGGGTTCGACGCGGTGATCCGGCCGGACTCGGGGCAGGTGTGCCAGTTGTTGATCGTGTCGTCGTACTGGATGCCCGGGTCGGCGCAGGCCCAGGCGGCCTCGGCGATCTTGCGGAAGAGCGCCTTGGCGTCGACCTCCTCGATGACCTCACCGGTCATCCGGGCGCGCAGCCCGAAGTTGCCGCCGTCCTCGACCGCCTTCATGAACTCGTCGTTGACCCGGACCGAGTTGTTGGCGTTCTGGTACTGGACGGAGGTGATGTCGTCCCCGCCCAGGTCCATGTCGAAGCCCGCGTCGCGCAGGACGCGGATCTTCTCCTCCTCCTTGACCTTGGTCTCGATGAAGTCCTCGATGTCGGGGTGGTCGACGTCGAGCACGACCATCTTGGCGGCGCGGCGGGTGGCGCCACCGGACTTGATGGTGCCGGCGGACGCGTCGGCGCCGCGCATGAAGGAGACCGGGCCGGAGGCGTTGCCGCCGGAGGACAGCAGCTCCTTGGAGGAGCGGATGCGGGAGAGGTTCAGGCCGGCACCGGAGCCGCCCTTGAAGATCATCCCCTCTTCCTTGTACCAGTCGAGGATCGACTCCATGGAGTCGTCGACGGACAGGATGAAGCAGGCCGAGACCTGCTGCGGCTGCGCCGTGCCCACGTTGAACCACACGGGGCTGTTGAAGCTGAAGATCTGGTGCAGGAGGGCGTAGGCCAGCTCGTGCTCGAAGATCTCGGCGTCGGCGGGCGAGGCGAAGTACTTGTGGTCCTCGCCGGCCTTCCGGTACGTCTTCACGATGCGGTCGATCAGCTGCTTGAGGCTGGTCTCGCGCTGCGGGGTGCCGACGGCGCCCCGGAAGTACTTGCTGGTGACGATGTTGACCGCGTTCACCGACCAGAATTCGGGGAACTCGACGCCACGCTGCTCGAAGTTGACCGAGCCGTCGCGCCAGTTGGTCATGACGACGTCACGGCTCACCCACTCGACCTCGTCGTACGGGTGTACGCCGGGGGTGGTGTGGATGCGCTCGATGTGCAGCCCCTTGCTTCCCGCCTTGCCGCCCTTGGCGCGGGAACCTCGTGCCGGACCGCTCGCCGTCTCTGTCATGCCGCCTCCCTGTACGGGCAAAAACGCCCTGAAGTGCCCCGATTGTTCCCGTGGCACGGTGTTCTGTCATGTGTTGCGGGCACCCTCAGCTGCCGCCCGCAACAGGTCTTGGTCGCCGCCTCGCGGCAGGAGTCCGGGCCCTCTCCCGGTCTCCGTGGCCGCTCAGTCGGCGGCGTGCGCGGGTTCGGGGACCTGGGGGGTCCCGCCCGTCCCGCGCTTGTCCTCCCGGCATCCCGCGGCCGGGTCCGTCCCGCCGCCCTCGTCCGCGCCGGCGCACTGCGCCGCCTGCCGCAGTTCCGCGATGGCGGCCTCGAAGTCGTCGAGCGAGTCGAACGCCCGGTAGACCGAGGCGAACCGCAGATAGGCGACGAGGTCGAGCTCCTGCAACGGGCCGAGTATGGCCAACCCCACGTCATGGGTGGTCAGCTCGGCGCTCCCGGTGGCCCGCACCGCCTCCTCGACCCGCTGGCCGAGCTGGGCGAGCGCGTCCTCGGTGACCGGCCGTCCCTGGCACGCCTTGCGCACACCGTTGATGACCTTCGTACGACTGAAGGGCTCGGTGACTCCGGACCGCTTCACCACCATGAGCGAGCACGTCTCCACGGTCGTGAAACGGCGGGAGCAGTCGGGGCACTGGCGGCGCCTGCGGATCGACGTGCCGTCGTCGGTCGTACGGCTGTCGACCACACGGCTGTCGGGGTGCCTGCAGAAGGGGCAGTGCATGATCTCCAACCCTCCTCACAGCAGACTCGATGGCCTCACGAGTCCCACAGGACCCGCGAAGCAGCCCTAAGCATAGGCGATGGTGGAGCCGCCCCGGACCGGGGGGACCACAACTTGTGGGCTGCTGTAGCCATCCAACCACTACATGTGGGGATCGACTCATTCTCCGAGGCCGGATCGCGTGTCGCGCGGGAACCGCCGCGACAGGGCACCCTCGCGCGGACACGCGGGCGCGCGTCCGTACCGCTGTGAGGCTTACGGAGATACGGTGGGCGCCGCACGGAGGATGCGTAGGACTCCGGCGCAGAACGGCCCCCTGGTCCCGGTGGGCCGGATTCCGGATGGCAGACTGGGGAAGCACCCACGAGGTCGGCAACCCCGGCGGGGCAGACCGACAACGTACAACGACGAACGCTTTTGCCCGCCCGGTGCCGCGTCAGCCCATACACCGAAACACACGATCGCAACAGGTGAATCGCACTTTTTCACTCGAACGTGTGTTTGGCGCAACCTTTCGAAAGCAACTACCGTTGTCCAGCAGGGAGACCATCGAGAGGGGCCGACGTGACCACCACCGCAGACAGTGCCACCATCACCGCCCAGGACCGCTCCCAGGGCCGAGTCGAGCCGGTACACGCGATGAACGAAGCCACGAATCCCGAGGGGCACAAGCGCTCCCTGCCGGGCCGACCTCCAGGCATCCGGGCGGACAGCTCGGGGCTCACCGATCGGCAGCGCCGGGTGATCGAGGTCATCAGGGACTCCGTGCAGCGGCGGGGCTACCCGCCGTCGATGCGGGAGATCGGCCAGGCTGTCGGCCTCTCCAGCACCTCCTCCGTGGCACACCAGCTGATGGCACTGGAGCGCAAGGGCTTCCTGCGCCGTGACCCGCACCGCCCGCGCGCGTACGAGGTGCGCGGCTCCGACCAGGCCGTGTCCGTGCAGCCCACGGACACCAGCGGCAAGCCCGCCGCGTCGTACGTCCCGCTGGTCGGCCGGATCGCCGCCGGTGGCCCGATCCTCGCGGAGGAGTCGGTCGAGGACGTCTTCCCCCTCCCCCGCCAGCTCGTCGGCGACGGCGAGCTGTTCGTCCTCAAGGTCGTCGGCGACTCCATGATCGAGGCGGCGATCTGTGACGGCGACTGGGTCACCGTCCGCCGCCAGCCGGTCGCCGAGAACGGCGACATCGTGGCCGCCATGCTCGACGGCGAGGCCACCGTGAAGCGCTTCAAGCGCGAGGACGGCCACGTCTGGCTCCTCCCGCACAACGCGGCCTACGAGCCCATCCCCGGCGACGACGCCACCATCCTGGGCAAGGTGGTCGCCGTACTGCGGCGCGTGTGACGCCCGCGGCGAGCGGACCCCGCTCGCCCTCCCTGACCGGGCCCCGGAACCTCTGCGCCGGTTCCGGGGCCCTGCCTTGTGCCCTGGGCCCCGCTCACTGCGCTTCCGCGGCCTCCGTCTGCTTCGCCGCCGCGTCGATCGCCGCGAGCGACCTGCGGACCTGGTCGCGGTCCGTGGTGTACCAGAAGTCGGGCAGCGACGCCTTGAGATAGGAGCCGTAGCGCGCCGTGGCGAGGCGCTGGTCCAGTACGGCGACCACGCCCCGGTCCCCCGAGGCGCGCACGAGCCGGCCGGCTCCCTGGGCCATCAGCAGGGCGGCGTGGGTGGCGGCCACCGCCATGAAGCCATTGCCGCCGGCGTCCTCCACCGCCTTCTGGCGGGCGCTCATCAGCGGGTCGTCGGGGCGCGGGAACGGGATCTTGTCCATGACGACCAGCTGGCAGCTGGGCCCGGGCACGTCGACGCCCTGCCACAGCGACAGCGTGCCGAACAGACAGGTCCGGGGATCGGCCGCGAAGTTCTTGATCAGCTCGCCGAGCGTCTCCTCGCCCTGGAGCAGGATCGGGTACTCGGGGATGCGCGAACGCAGCTCCTCCGCGGCGAGCTGGGCCGCCCGCATGGACGAGAACAGCCCGAGGGTGCGCCCCCCGGCCGCTTGGATCAGCTCCGTCAGCTCGTCGAGCATGTCGCCCCGCTCGCCGTCCCGCGCGGGCCGGGCCAGATGCTTGGCGACGTAGAGGATGCCCTGCTTGCGGTAGTCGAACGGCGAGCCGACGTCGACGCCCTTCCACTGCGGCAGGTCCTCGCCCTCCACGCCCTCGGGGCCGAGCCCGAGGGAGGCGCCGACGCCGTTGAAGTCGCCGCCCAGCTTGAGCGTGGCGGAGGTGAGGACCACGGCGCGGTCCGCGAACAGCTTCTCCCTGAGCAGGCCCGAGACCGACATGGGGGCGACGCGCAGGGAGGCGCCGAAGCGGTCGTGGCGTTCGTACCAGACGACGTCCCACTCGGAGCCGTTCAGCACCCGCTCCGCCACGTCGTGCACCGTCTCGACCGAGGCCAGCGCCTGCTTGCGGACGGCGTCCTCGTCCTGGACCGACTTGTCGCGGGTGGCGCCGATCGCGGAGATCACCGTACGGGCGGCGTCCCGCAGCGTCATCAGGGCGTACCCCAGGTCCTCCGGGATCTCCTCCAGCCGTCCGGGCAGCGCCAGCTCCATCAGCCGCTCGAAGCCCTCGGCGGCGGTCTGCAACTGGTCGGCGGCCTTCTCGTTGACGAGCTTCGCGGCGCGGCGCACGGCACGGTTGACCTGGCCGGGGGTCAGCTCGCCGGTGGCGACGCCGGTGACCCGGGAGACCAGTTCGTGCGCCTCGTCCACGATCAGCACCTCGTGCTGGGGCAGCACCGGGGCGCCCTCGATGGCGTCGATGGCCAGCAGCGCGTGGTTGGTGACCACGACCTCGGCGAGCTTGGCGCGCTCGCGGGCCGCCTCGGCGAAGCACTCGGCGCCGTACGCGCACTTCGTGGCGCCGAGGCACTCCCGCGAGGACACCGACACCTGCGCCCAGGCGCGGTCCGAGACGCCCGGGGTGAGGTCGTCGCGGTCACCGGTCTCGGTCTCGTCCGACCAGTCCCGCAGCCGCAGCAGGTCCTGGCCCAGCTTGCTGGTGGGCGCGGCGGCCTCGAACTGGTCGAAGAGGCCGTCCTCCTCGTCCTGGGGCATGCCCTCGTGCAGCCGGTGCAGGCAGAGGTAGTTGGAGCGGCCCTTGAGCATCGCGAACTCCGGGCGGCGGCGCAGCAGCGGGTGCAGGGCGTCCACGGTGCGCGGCAGGTCGCGCTCGACCAGCTGGCGCTGGAGCGCGAGGGTGGCCGTCGCCACGACCACCCGTTCTCCGTGCGCGAGCGCGGGCACCAGGTAGCCCAGCGACTTTCCGGTGCCGGTGCCGGCCTGGACCAGCAGATGGGATCCGTCGTCGATCGCCTCGGCGACCGATTCGGCCATGGTCACCTGGCCGGGGCGCTCCGTGCCGCCGACGGCGGTGACGGCGGCATGCAGGAGTTCGGAGAGTGAGGGCTTCGTCATAGCCCGACCAACCCTACGGCCCGGCACCGACAAACGGATGCCGTTCCCGCCCATGGTGACCCCCCGATCACGTGTCGCTACAGCACATCGCGCAGCTCCCGGTCCCTGATCATCAGCGCGGCCCGCTTGCCGGGCAGGTCGGCCTCGGCCGCGTACCGGAAGCCGGCCCGCAGGAACGCGGCGACGGACGGGGTGTTGCGCAGATCCGGTTCCGCCACGACCCGCGCGCAGTCCGGCCGGCGGTCGAGGACGAGGTCGGCCACGGCCCGGAGCAGGGCGGAGCCCAGTCCCCGGCCCCGGTCCCCGGCGCCGCCGAGGAGGAGGTGGATGCCGGTGTCGTGCGGCTGGACCGGGCAGTGGCGGGCCAGCGGGTCCAGGTCCGCGCGGTAGATCTCCCAGTAGCTCATCGGGGTCCCGTCCAGCACGCCCAGGCACGGCACACTGCGTCCGTCGCCGTCGAGTTGGGCGCGCACATGGTGCTCGGTCAGGCACCTGGGCCCGGCCAGTTCCCAGAACTCGGCGACGGCGGGGTCGCACATCCAGCCGTGCACCAGCGGCAGGTCCCGGTCGAGCAGTACGGGCGTCAACCGGAAGACGCCGACGGGGGTGTGCACGGGACCCCAGTCGTGGAGGCGGTCGAGGAGATCGGTGGCCGCGAGGGTGGGAGACACGGTGCGCTCCGCTCTGCGCTGACGAAGTGGTTCAACGGTGCAGGGGGTTGGCGATGGTGACGTAGACGGACTGGGTGTCGACCGGGCCGACGAGTTCGTCCATGCCGTGCAGCCGCGTCAGCAGATTGGCCTTGCAGCGCAGGGTGGGCGAGTCGAGCAGCCGGGCGGCCAGGGGGGTGCGCAGGGCCGCGGGTCCGGTGGCGAGGCCGGCGAGGAAGCGGCGGAACGCGGCGAGGAGCAGCCGCTCGTCGGCGAGGTGCTGGGAGCCGAAGGCGCCGATCAGGCCGAGGACGTTGTTGACGGCGAGGTAGTAGGCGAAGCGTTCGTCGGCGACCTCGTCCGCCACGAAGGTGTCGCTGTGTGCGCCGATGCCGGGCAGCCGGGCGGCGAGTTCGGCGCGCCGGGACTCGCGGAAGTAGTAGCCCTGGTTGTCGCGGTAGCGGCCGCCCGCGGGCCAGCCGTCGCCGTCAAGGAGGACGAGGGTGTTCTGCTGGTGGGCTTCGAGGGCGACGCCCGCCTCCGCGTCCAGCCAGAACACCGGGCGGACGGCCTCTTCCAGATAGCGCAGGAACCACTCGGCGGCGACGGCGGCCGGCGGCCGTCCGGTGCGGGCGGCGAGCCGCGCCACCAGCAGGGACAGCCGGGACCGCATGGCCGGCGGGTGCCCGGCGGCCGCGTCGCCGGGGTCCGGCCCGGCCAGCGGCCGGGGCGAGACGAGCCCGGCGAGGCAGCCGGCGTCCTCGGCCGGGGTGAACGGGTTGTGCCTGATCACCACGTCCAGCCCGGGCACGGGCCGGCCGTCCGGGTCGTCCACGGCGAGCCATGCCGGGTCGCGCACGATGTCGAAGCCGGGGTGGACGGCGGCCCACTGCCTGGACAGCCCCGTGCGTAGCAGCCGGTGCACCTCGACGCCGCGGCGCAGTTCCTTGCGCAGGTTCTCCCGGCGGGAGTTGGTGATCCGCAGGGCCAGTGACAGCTTGAGCATCGCGGGGGCGCCGGGACGGTGCACGGTGCGGACGGAGGAGGTGGGGTGCCAGACGGGGCCGTGCGGGCCGAGGTCCCTGAGCAGTCCCGCGTCGAGCAGGGCGGCGACGGCGGGGCGGTGCCGTACCTCGCGGGCCTGCCAGGGGTGCAGGGGCAGGGCGGTGTGGCCGGCGGGCAGCGGCAGGGCGGTGCCCGCGAGGTGCCGGGTGAGGCGGTCGGCGGGGACGGGGCGCCCGCGCTCGGTCCAGGCCGACTCGGTGGCGAGCAGGGCGGGGGCCACGGCCAGCCAGTGCAGCGGGAAGGCTCCGCGCGACTCCGGCGAGTACAGCGCGGCTTCCCCCTCGGTCAGTCCCTCCCGGCTCTTGGGGGTCGGGTGCAGGGGGTGGCCGAGGAGGAGGGCCTGCTCGGCGCTCAGGAAGAGGTCGGGGCCGTCGGCGGGGTGTTCGCGCCGGTAGCGGATGAAGGTGGCGGTACGGCGCAGGCTGTCGGCGACCCGGGCCACGAGATCGCCGCCGTCGGCGGCGGGGCCCTCCCTGGTGAGCAGCGCCGCGAGGGTGACGGCGTCGACGGGCGGGGCGTCCGCGGGCGCCTCGGCGAGCCGGGGCGGTCCGAAGCGGTGCCAGCCGGTCGGGGACCAGTAGCGGACCGGGACGAGCAGTGAGGCGCCGCTGGCGGGGAGCGGGATGCGCAGGATGCCGTCGGCGGGGGCGCGCGAACCGGTCTCGCGGACCCAGCAGCGCAGCAGGTTCTCCACGGCGGCGGCCTGCGCCGCGGTGCCCGGGTCCTGATCGTCCAGCGCCTCGGCGCCGGGCCCGGTCCGCCGGGTGGGGTCCGCGTTCCGCCTGCGCTGCT
>NZ_VOGW01000131.1:75655-76402 GCF_007896895.1 Streptomyces misionensis
CGGCTCGGGGCGGGTCAAAGGAGGTGGGCGACGGACGGCCCGTTGCGTGACGCCGGGACGCACCGCGGGCCTCGCGTCGGGGGCCGAACGCGCCACCCGCTCCCCTCGGCCCGCGCGCGGCGCCGGACCCCCGCGCCGGGCGGCCGGGCCGTGGGTCCCGGAGCCGTCGGACGGGGCCGGACCGAGCACATTCCGACGACAGGGCGGGGGCCGCCCCTGGGTCTGGTCCCCCAGCCGCCAGGCGACCCCAGGACCGCCGCACCCCACCGACCGGGCCGCGGCGCGGCCCGGGCCTCCCGGCCGTCGGACGAACCCGGGACGG
This sequence comes from Streptomyces misionensis, assembly GCF_007896895.1. Lineage (GTDB taxonomy): Bacteria > Actinomycetota > Actinomycetes > Streptomycetales > Streptomycetaceae > Streptomyces > Streptomyces misionensis_A. The sequence goes on from NZ_VOGW01000131.1 coordinate 75,978, forward strand.
CCACCACAGCCGGCCGGCAACGCCGCGGCAGACCGTGCGTCCCGACCCCGGTCCGCCCGCGCACCGCCACCTCGTACACCGTCACCCCCGGCACGGCGCCGTGTCCTCTCGCCGGGGCCGGGGCGGGCCGCAGGTCTCGTGGTCGTGGGCCACCGCCGCCACCGCGTCGGTCAGCCGGTCCAGTACGGCCGTCGCCTGTTCGTCGCTGATCGTGAGCGGTGGCAGCAGCCGGACCACGGCGCCGTGCCTGCCGCCGAGTTCCACGATGAGCCCCCGCCGGAGGCACTCGCGCCGCACGGCCTCGGCGAGTTCGGGCGCGGCGGGGCGGGGCGCGGGAGCGGACTCCCGGCCGGACGGCACCGCGTGCGGGCCGTGCGCGGCGCAGTCCCCGCCGACCGGCGCGACCGCACGGCTCCCGGAGCCGT
>NZ_VOGW01000131.1:76682-82509 GCF_007896895.1 Streptomyces misionensis
CCCCCGATCTCCGACCGGAGTCGCTCCAGCATCCACGCGCCCAACCGCCCGGCCCGTTCGGCGAGCCCGTTCTCACGGACGTACGCCAGCGTCGCGGTCCCCGCGGCCATGGCCAGCTGGTTGCCGCGGAACGTGCCCGCGTGGGCGCCGGGTTCCCAGACGTCGAGGTCGTCGCGGTAGACGAGCACGGCCAGCGGGAGGCTGCCGCCGACGGCCTTGGACAGGACCATGACGTCGGGGGTGATCCCGCTGTGGTCGACGGCCCAGAACGCGCCGGTGCGGCCCACGCCGGTCTGCACCTCGTCGGCGATCAGCGGGACGCCGCGGTCGGCGGTGATCCGGCGCATCCGGCGCAGCCAGTCGTCCGGGGCCGGGAGCACCCCGCCCTCGCCCTGCACCGGTTCGAGGATCATCCCGGCGGGCAGCGGCACGCCGGACTTGGGGTCGTCCAGGAGCGACTCGGCCCAGCGGGCGGCGAGTTCGGCGCCGTACGGGCCGCCGACGCCGAACGGGCAGCGGTAGTCCTGCGGGTAGGGCAGCCGGACGGCCCGGACCTCGCGCGCACCGCCGGAGACGGCGAGGGCGCCGGCGGTCATGCCGTGGTACGCGCCGGTGAAGGCGAGGAGACCGCTGCGCCCGGTCGCGGCCCGGACCAGTTTGAGCGCGGCCTCCACGGCGTCCGTGCCGGCCGGTCCGCAGAACTGCACGCGGGCCCGGTCGGCGAGGCCCGGCGGCAGGGTGCGGAACAGCTCGGTGACGAAGGCGTCCTTGACCGGCGTCGCGAGGTCCAGGACGGTCAACGGCGCCTCCGAGTCGAGGACTTGGCGGACGGCCTCCAGGACCACCGGATGGTTGTGGCCGAGGGCGAGGGCGCCGGCGCCGGAGAGGCAGTCCAGGTAACGGCGGCCGTCGGCGCCCTCGATGGTGAGTCCCCGCGCCCGCACCGGCACGATGGGCAGGGCCCGCGCATAGGTGCGCGCCGAGGACTCGCGCGCCGACTGGCGCCGCAGGATGCCCTCGTGCGCGTCTTCCGCCCTCGACTCCGTAACGGCCACGACTCGCTGTCCTCCCGCTGTGCGCCCATCGCCTACAACCGTTCATCGCGCGGCGGGTTACGGCTTGCCCCCGGATCGATGCGCGTCACGAGCGCGCGCTCGTAGCGAAACCGTTGCCGTTCCGGCGGGAGTCCCCCACGGCGAACGCATAGGGTGTGATGCCGTTCCGAGAAGATCGTGGGGCCGGCCCGAACCCGCCATGCGCGGGCGGCAGGTGTCACGGCCGAGCGCCGGGTTCCATCACCACACGGGGAGTCAAGAGCATGCGATCCATACGGCCGTCGTCCACCGCCCGGCCGAGGAGGGGCCGCCGCGCCTCGTCCTCGCTGGCGGCGGTCGCCCTCGCCTCGGCGCTGGCGCTGACCGCCACCGCCTGCGGTGGCGACGACCAGGCCGACGGCAACCCGTCCGCCTCCGCCGCCGCGGCGGGCACCGGCGACGGCAAGATCAAGATTCCGGACGACCTGAGGCAGAAGCTGAAGGAGCACGGGATCGACGTCGACAAGTGGAAGAACGGCGCCTGGAAGGACTGGAACAGGAAGGACTGGCTGCGCGAGGCCAACGATTTCATCAACCCGATCATCAAGGGGCTGTGGGACCCGAACCGGATGCGGCACGCGGGCGACCCGGACAAGGGCGTCGACGACAACGACATCTCCGGTGACCAGGGCGTGACCGACCCGACGCCGGCGCCGGTGAAGGCGCGGCAGGTCGCGGCGCCGTACCACGTGAACGCGGCCACGTCGGGCAAGGTGTTCTTCGACTCCCCCGAGGGCCACATGGTGTGCTCGGGCACGGTCGTGGAGGACCCGGCGCACCCGGGCAAGTCCAACCTCGTCTGGACGGCGGGCCACTGCGTGCACGCGGGCAGGAGCGGCGGCTGGTACCGCAACCTCGCCTTCGTGCCGTCGTACAACAACGCGGCCGAGTCCGTCGACCAGTTGCAGAACGCCGCCCGGTCCGAGATCGCCCCGTACGGCGTCTGGTGGGCGGACGCCGCGCAGACCTCCCAGCAGTGGATCGACCAGGGCGGCGAGACGGGCGGCAACGGTGCCCCGTACGACTTCGCGGTCATCCATGTGACGCCGGAGCAGGGCAGCGGCGGCAAGTCGCTTCAGGAGACGGTCGGCGGGGCGCTGCCGGTGGACTTCGACGCGCCGGCCGTGCCGAAGGTGCGGAGCATGACGGCGTCGGGGTACCCGGCGGCGGCGCCGTACGACGGTCAGCTGCTGTACCAGTGCGCGGACAAGCCGGGCCGGCTGTCGATCGACCAGGCCGCCCCGACGATGTACCGGATCGGCTGCTCGATGACCGGTGGTGCCTCCGGCGGCGGCTGGGTGGAGACCGGCGCGGACGGCAAGCCGAAGCTGGTGTCCAACACCTCCATCGGCCCGGTCAGCTCGGGCTGGCTGGCGGGCCCCCGGCTGGGCGACGTCGCCAAGGGCGTGTACCGGTCGGTGAGCGAGAAGTTCGCCGGGCAGTAGCCCTGTCGGCGGCCGAGGCCGCGCCGGCCACGGCCGCACGACGACGAAGGCCCGCCGCCCCGAGGGGGTGGCGGGCCTTCGTGCCGCGGTGGGTCAGCCCGCGGAGACCGGCGTGTACGGCGCCAGGTCCGCGGCCAGTTCCTCGTGCACCCGGACCTTGAGCAGGGTGCCCTCCGCGGTGTGCTCCTCGGAGATCACCTCGCCCTCGGTGTGGGCGCGGGCGACGAGCTTGCCGTGGGTGTACGGCACCAGCGCCTCGATCTCGACCGAGGGGCGGGGCAGCTCGTCGTCGATCAGGGCGAGCAGCTCGGCGATGCCCTGGCCGGTGCGGGCCGAGACCGCGATGGCGCGCTTCTCGACCCTGAGCAGCCGCTGGAGGACCAGCGGGTCGGCGGCGTCCGCCTTGTTGATCACGACGATCTCGGGCACGTCGGTGGCGCCGACGTCCCGGATGACCTCGCGCACGGCGGCCAGCTGCTCCTCCGGGACCGGGTGCGAGCCGTCCACCACGTGCAGGATCAGGTCGGAGTCGCCGACCTCCTCCATGGTGGAACGGAACGCCTCGACCAGGTGGTGGGGCAGGTGCCGGACGAAGCCGACGGTGTCCGCCAGGGTGTACAGCCGCCCGCTCGGGGTCTCCGCGCGGCGCACGGTCGGGTCCAGGGTCGCGAACAGCGCGTTCTCGACCAGGACGCCGGCGCCGGTGAGCCGGTTGAGCAGGGAGGACTTGCCGGCGTTGGTGTAGCCCGCGATGGCGACGGAGGGCACCTTGTTGCGGCGGCGCTCCTGGCGCTTGATCTCGCGGCCGGTCTTCATGTCCGCGATCTCCCGGCGCATCTTCGCCATCTTCTCGCGGATGCGCCGCCGGTCCGTCTCGATCTTGGTCTCACCGGGACCACGGGTGGCCAGGCCACCGCGACCGCCACCCATCTGCCGGGACAGCGACTGGCCCCAGCCGCGCAGCCTGGGCAGCATGTACTGCATCTGCGCGAGCGCGACCTGCGCCTTGCCCTCACGGGACTTGGCGTGCTGGGCGAAGATGTCGAGGATCAGGGCCGTACGGTCGATGACCTTGACCTTGACGACGTCCTCCAGCTGGATCAGCTGGCCGGGGCTCAGCTCGCCGTCGCAGATCACGGTGTCGGCGCCGGTCTCGAGGACGATGTCCCGCAGCTCGGCGGCCTTGCCCGAGCCGATGTAGGTGGCCGCGTCCGGCTTGTCGCGGCGCTGGATGACGCCGTCGAGCACGAGCGCGCCCGCGGTCTCCGCGAGGGCGGCCAGCTCCGCGAGGGAGTTGTCCGCGTCCTGCGCGGTGCCGGTGGTCCACACGCCGACGAGCACGACCCGCTCCAGGCGGAGCTGGCGGTACTCGACCTCGGTGACGTCCTCCAGCTCGGTGGACAGGCCCACCACGCGGCGCAGGGCCGCGCGCTCGGACCGGTCGAACTGGTCTCCGTCCCGCTCGCCGTCGATCTCGTGGCTCCAGGCGACGTCCTCTTCCATCAGGGCATCGGCCCGAAGACCTTCGGGGTAGGCGTGCGCGAGGCGCTTGGCGTCCTGGGAAGGGGAAGAAGAGGAGGTCATTGGATCCTTACGTCGATGGGAGTGTCGTTTCGGCGGCGGCACGACGGTCACGGAGTACCGCTCGTGAGGAACAACGCACGAGTACCCCGGGAGATTCCCGTGTCCCGTGCCGCGCCGACCTGAAGATGGTCGCACGAGGCGGCGCGTCCCGTCACCGTGTTATCGCGGGGTGCGGTGCGGCCCCCGCGGTCACTTGTGGGCCGGCCGCGTCGCCGCCTTCGTGGTCGGGTCCTGCTTCCAGTCCGGGTGGCCGGGCATCGGCGGGGTCTTCTCGTCGTACAGCCAGGCGTGCAGGAAGCCGCTGAGGTCGCGGCCGGCGACGGCGGAGGCCAGGTCGATGAAGTCGCTGGTGGAGGCGTTGGAGTCGCGGTGGTCGCGAACCCAGAGCCGTTCCAGGCGCTCGAAGGCGGGACGGCCGATCTCCTGCCGCAGGGCGTAGAGGGCCAGGGCGGCGCCGTCGTAGACGCTCGGCCGGAAGATGCTGATCTTCTGGCCGGGCACCGGCGCCTTGGGCCGGGCGGGCGGGCCGCCGGAGGCGCGCCAGCCGTCGGAGGCGGCGTAGGCGGCCTTCATCCGGTCGGCCATCGGGCGGTGCGCCTTCTCCTCGGCGTACAGCGCCTCGTACCAGGTCGCGTGTCCCTCGTTCAGCCAGACGTCGGACCAGGTGCGGGGGCTGACGCTGTCGCCGAACCACTGGTGGGACAGTTCGTGCACCATGACCGACTCGACGTACCAGGCGGGGTAGGCGGGCTCGGTGAACAGCTTCTTCTCGAAGAGGGAGAGGGTCTGTGTCTCCAGTTCGAACCCGGTGGTGGCGTTCGCCATGATCACGCCGTAGTTCTCGAACGGGTACCGGCCGACCTTGCTCTCCATCCAGGCGATCTGGTCGGGCGTCTTGGCGAGCCAGGGTTCGAGGGCCTCGCGGTCGGCGCTGGGCACCACGTCGCGCAGCGGCAGCCCGTGGGGGCCCTCGCGGCGCGGTACGGCGGAGCGGCCGATGGACACCTGGGCCAGCTCGGTGGCCATGGGGTGCTGGGTGCGGTAGGTCCAGGTGGTGTTCCCTCCCGCGCGCCGGGGGGTGCCGGGCAGGCCGTTGGCCACCACGGTGTAGGTGTTCGGCGCGGTGACCCGGAAGGTGAACATGGCCTTGTCGGACGGGTGGTCGTTGCACGGGAAGACCATGTGGGCGGCGTCGGCCTGGTTCGCCATGACGAGACCGTCGGTGGTGGGCACCCAGCCGCCGTCGCCCTTCTCGGCGGGCACGGGGTCGCTGGTGTGCCGCACGGTGATCCGGACCCAGTCGCCCCGGTGCAGGCGCTCGACCGGGGTGACGACCAGGTCCTCGCCCGCGCCGGTGAACCGGGCGGGAATCCCGTCGACCCGCACGGACCGGACGGTGCCGTGCGTAAAGTCCAGGTTGACGCGGTCCAGGTCGGCGGTGACCCAGGCGTCGATGGTGGTGACGGCCTGGAGCGGCTTGTCGTTGGTGCCGGGGTAGGTGAGGTCCAGGTCGTACGACGTGACGTCGTAGCCGGGGTTGCCCAGGGTCGGGTAGAGCCGGTCGCCGATGCCCAGCGGCACGGGCGGCGCGGCGGCGGCGACCAGGCAGACGGAGCAGAGGGTGGCGGCGGAGGCGAACAGGGCGGCCTTCCGGCGCCGGGCGACAGGGCCGGGAACGCCCCGGCGGCGGGGGTTGAGCAGCAT
>NZ_VOGW01000131.1:82768-88647 GCF_007896895.1 Streptomyces misionensis
CCGCCGTTCTCCGCAGGTCCGCCCCGGCTCACCGGGGCACCGGCAACGGCTCGGGAACCCGTCTCACCAGCCCTGCGCCTGGTGCCGGGCCCGGTCCACGTCGTAGACGCCGGGGACGTCGCGCATGGCGCGCATGAGGGCCGGCAGGCCCGCGGCGTCGGGGAGTTGCAGGGTGTAGGTGTGCCGGACCCGTTGCTGGCTCGGGGGTTCCACCGTGGCGGAGACGATGTCGCCGCCCGCCAGGGCGATGGCCTCGGTGAGATCGGCGAGCAGATGCGGGCGGCCGAACGATTCGGCGACCAGCGTGACCCGGCACGCGGTGGAGTCGCCCCAGCGCACCCCGGTCTCCGCGCGCCCCTTGCTCTTCATGTCCGCCACCGCCGCGCACTCCACGCGGTGCACGGTCACCACTCCCCCGCGTACCGGGAAGCCGGTGATCTCGTCCGGCGGCACGGGCGTACAGCAACCGGCGAGGCGCACGACGGCGCCGGGCCGGTCGGTGCGGACGTCGGCGCCCCCCGGGGGCCCGGCGGGGCCGGTCTCGCCGGCCCGCCGCTCGGGGAAGCCGGGGGTCGCCCGGTAGCCGCCCGGCTCCTCGGCCGGGGCTCCCCCGCCGGGATGCGTGGCCAGCCACCGCTGGATGGCGATGCGGGCGGCCGGGGTGTGGGCGTGCTCCAGCCACTCGCGGGACGGCTCCGAGGCGGGGTCCTGGCCCATGAGGAGTTCGACGGTGTCGCCGTCCTTGAGGACGGTGCTGAGGGTCGCGAGACGACCGTTGACGCGGGCGCCGATGCAGGCGTGCGCGTCCTCGCCGTACTGCCCGTACGCAGCGTCCACGCAGGTGGCGCCCTCGGGCAGGCCCAAGGTGCCGCCGTCGGGCCGGAAGACGGTGATCTCGCGGTCCTGGGCGAGGTCCGCGCGCAGGGTGGACCAGAAGGTGTCGGGGTCGGGCGCGGCCTGCTGCCACTCCAGGAGACGGGAGAGCCAGCCGGGGCGGGTGGGGTCGGCGCGTTCGCCGTCGGCGGGGTCGTCGGCGCCGGGCGCGTAGGGATTGCCGAGCGCGACGACACCGGCCTCGGCGACCTGGTGCATCTGGTGGGTGCGGATGAGGACTTCGACCACCTGGCCGTCCGGGCGCGCGACGGCGGTGTGCAGCGACTGGTACAGGTTGAACTTGGGTACGGCGATGAAGTCCTTGAACTCCGAGACAACCGGCGTCATACAGGTGTGCAGTTCGCCGAGGACGCCGTAGCAGTCGGCGTCCTCCCCCACCAGCACCAGCAGCCGGCCGAAGTCGGCGCCGCGCAACCGCCCGCGTTTGCGGGCCACTCGGTGCACGGAGACGAAGTGGCGGGGCCGGATGAGGACCTCGGCGGTGATGTCGGCCTCGCGCAGCACCGCGCGCATCTCGTCGGCGACCTCGGCGAGGGGGTCGTCGGGGCGGGCCGCGTTCTCGGCGATGAGTTCCCTGGTGTGCGCGTACTCCTCGGGGTGGAGGATGGCGAAGACCAGGTCCTCCAGTTCGGTCTTCAGCGCCTGCACGCCGAGGCGTTCGGCGAGCGGGATGAGGACGTCCCGGGTGACCCCGGCGATCCGCGCCTGTTTCTCCGGGCGCATCACGCCGAGGGTGCGCATGTTGTGCAGCCGGTCGGCGAGTTTGATCGACATCACCCGCACGTCGCTGCCGGTGGCGACGAGCATCTTGCGGAAGGTCTCGGGTTCGGCGGCGGCGCCGTAGTCGACCTTCTCCAGCTTGGTGACGCCGTCGACCAGGTACCGCACCTCCTCCCCGAACTGCTCGCCCACCTGGTCCAGCGTCACGTCCGTGTCCTCGACGGTGTCGTGGAGCAGGGAGGCCGTCAGCGTCGTGGTCTCGGCGCCGAGTTCGGCGAGGATGAGGGTCACGGCGAGCGGGTGGGTGATGTACGGCTCGCCGCTCTTGCGCATCTGGCCGCGGTGCGAGGACTCGGCCAGCACATAGGCGCGGCGCAGGGGTTCGAGGTCCGCGTCGGGGTGGTGGGCGCGGTGCGCCTCCACCACATGGCCGATCGCGTCGGGCAGTCTGTCCCGGGCGGCGGGTCCCAGCAGGGCGGCCCGGCCGAGCCGGCGCAGGTCGATCCTGGCCCGGGACTTGCGGCGGGCCGTCGCGGGTGCCCCGGCGGCCGCCGGGGCCGTGGGCACTACCGGGATGGGGGTCGGGGGGTTCGTGGCCTCCGCACTCATGGGCACCTCCGGCTCGTGGACCGGCGGACGGAGCCCCAGGGCATGCGCGGCTCAGGGTGGCGCGTTCCCCCGTCCGTGCCGGTGCTTGATGCTACCGAGCCCATCACGTGCGACAGACCGCCTCTCGCCGAGCGTGAAACGGATCACCCAATCGAGCGACCGAAAAGAGGTTTAAGGTTTGCGCCACCTGCCCTGACATCGTCCGTGGATTCGATCCGGGCGGGCGCCGCGGAACCGCTGTTCCGAGCGCCCGGAGCCGTCGTGACAACGCTTTCGGCAGGTCAGCGAAGCGCGTTTTCCAGCCACTCGCCGTCGATCTCGCCCTCGGCGACGATCACGGCGGGACCGGTCATCTCGATCTGTCCGTCCGGCCGTTCGGTGATCACGAGCCGGCCGCCGGGCAGGTCCACGGTGTACGTCACCGGGGTGCCGGTGACGGCCGGGTCGGCGCCGTCGCGGCGGGCGGCGGCCACGGCGACGGCGCAGGCGCCGGTGCCGCAGGAGCGGGTCTCGCCGGACCCGCGCTCGTGCACCCGCATGGCGACGTGCCGGGGCCCGCGGTCGACCACGAACTCCACGTTGACCCCGTCCGGGTACGCGCCCTCGGGGCTCACCGGCGGCGCGCTGTACAGGTCCCCGGCGTGCCCGAGGTCGGACACGAAGGCGACCGCGTGCGGGTTGCCCATGTTCACGTTGCGGGCGGGCCAGCTGCGCTCGCCGACACGCACCGTGACGTCCCCTTCGGGCAGGCGGGCGCTGCCCATGCCCACGGTCACGTCCCCGTCCTTGGCGATGTGGACGCTCTTCACGCCTCCGCGGGTGGCGATCGCCAGGTCGCCCTCGGTGACATGCCCGGCGCGCTGGAGGTAGCGGGCGAAGACCCGGACGCCGTTGCCGCACATCTCCGCGACCGAGCCGTCGCCGTTGCGGTAGTCCATGAACCACTCGGCCTCGCCTGCCATCGCCCGGGCCTCCGGGTGCGCGGCGGTGCGCACGACGTGCAGCACGCCGTCCCCGCCGATGCCCGCCCGGCGGTCGCACAGGGCGGCCACGGCGGCCGGGGACAGCTCGATGGCGTTGTCGGGGTCCGGGACGATCACGAAGTCGTTCTCGGTGCCGTGACCCTTGAGGAAGGCGATCCGCGTGCTCATTCCTCGATCGTACGGGGTGGGCACGGCGAGGGGGGTCGGACGTGGGCCCCGGCGGCGGTCAGCGCAGCCGGGCCACGCGCCACACGGCGAGTACGGCCACGACGGCGACCAGCACCGTGTAGCCGAGGACGACACGCCAGTCCGGGCGGCGGCCGGAGCCGCGCGGGGGCAGGCCCGGCCAGGTGTGGCCCACCCGGCGGGCGGCCATCATGCCCCAGCCGGCGGCGCAGCTGCAGATCAGCAGGCCGAGCATGGCGATCACCGCGCCGCTGTCGCCGTCGAAGGCGAGCGGGAAGGCGAACATCAGGGAGCCGAGCGCGGACAGGCCCACGATCGGCGCGAGCTGCCAGATGCGCAGCCGGCGCTGCGGGCGCAGTTCGACCTCGACCTCGGGGCCGCTGGTGTACATCTCCTCGGGCGCCGGGCCGTCCTCGGTCACCCCGTCCGGGGTCTCGTCGGGCCCGTCGTCGGCCAGGCGGTCCTCGCCCTCGGCCGGCCGGGCCACGTCCCCGGTCAAGCGGTCCCCGCCCCCGGCGAGCCGGGTCACGTCCTCGGCCGGGCGGTCCGCGCCCGGGCCCGGTTCGTCACTCTCTGTGGTGACGTGCTCGGCACTTGGTGCGGTGTCACGAGGGCCGGCCTCCATCGCCACGCGCCCTCCCAACTAGGACTCCACTTGGTCGATCGAAGCTCGATGATGGCACGGCGCCGAACGCCCCGATGACCGGCGGCGCATCCCGATGCCATCACGTGATCAGGCTGTAACCGGTCGTTCGACCAACGTCAGGGCCTGCCGCGGAAGTTCCCCGCGGTCGGCCTCGGCCCCGCTCAGCCAGTGCACGCGGGGGTCGCGCCGGAACCAGGAATCCTGCCGGCGCGCGAAGCGCTTGGTGGCGCGCACGGTCTCGGCGCGCGCCTCCGCTTCGGTGCACTCGCCGCCGAGCGCCGCGAGCACCTGCTGGTAGCCCAGCGCGCGCGAGGCCGTGCGCCCCTCGCGCAGGCCTCGCGCCTCCAGCGCGCGCACCTCGTCCACGAGTCCGGCCTCCCACATCCGGTCGACACGCCGGGTGATCCGCTCGTCCAGCTCCGGGCGGGCCACGTCGACGCCGATCTGGACGGTGTCGTACACCGAGTCGTGGCCGGGGAGGTTGGCGGTGAAGGGCTGGCCGGTGATCTCGATCACCTCCAGGGCCCGGACGATACGGCGGCCGTTGCTGGGCAGGATCGCGCGGCCGGCCTCGGGATCGGCGGCGGCGAGCCGGGCGTGCAGCGCGCCCGGGCCGCGCAGCGCCAGCTCCTCCTCCAGCCGGGCGCGCACCTCGGGGTCGGTGCCGGGGAACTCCAGGTTGTCCACGGCCCCGCGGACGTACAGACCGGAACCGCCGACCAGGATCGGCCAGCGGCCCTCGGCGAGCAGCGCGTCGATGCGCGCGCGGGCCAGCTTCTGGTACTCGGCGACCGAGGCGGTGACCGTGACGTCCCAGATGTCCAGCAGGTGGTGCGGGATGCCGCCGCGCTCCTCGGGCGTCAGCTTGGCGGTGCCGATGTCCATCCCGCGGTACAGCTGCATGGAGTCGGCGTTGACGACCTCGCCGCCGAGTTGCTGGGCCAGGAAGACGCCGAGATCGGACTTTCCGGCCGCGGTGGGTCCGACGACGGCGATGACGCGGGGGACGAGGGGTGCGCTGCTCACGGCACCAGTCTCGCAAACCTTGCGGCGGGGTCCCGAACGAGTTACGTGACGGGCCGCTCGCCGGGTCGTTGCCCGACGTGAGGTGCCGTCCGCGGGCTGCCCCGAGGCGGTGACCCGGGCGGCGCGAGCGTACGCACCGGGTGACGCGGGAACTCCCCCGCGCGAGTACCGTATGGAGTGACTATGGGCGTGTTTGCACGACTCCTCGGCAGGTCGAAGGCGACTCGGGAGGCGTCGGCCGCCGCGGCGAAGGCCGGTACGGAGCCGGTGGGTGCCGAGGCGGAGGAATCGCGGTCGGCGGAGACGAGGTCGAAGGGAGTCGGGGCGGCACCGGCGCCGGGCTCCCCCGGGCGCGAGCACGGGGAGGGTTCCGGACAGGATGCCGAGGGCGGGCACGTGGAGGTACCGGTGCGGCAGGGCGCCGACGCGGACGACGCGTCCGAGGGCTCCGGTATCCCCCGGCAGCAGTCCGCCGAGAAGGCCGCCGACAGCGACGCCGGCGAGGGCGTCCGCAAGTGACCGTTCCGCGAGGCAATCCCGCGGGCGGTCCCGCAAGGGAAGGTGGATCATGGGTCTGTTCGACAACATGAAGGCCAAGCTCGGCCCGGCCAAGGACAAGGTTTCCGACCTCGCGCGCCAGCACGGGGACAAGGTGCAGCACGGCATCGACAAGGCCGCGAAGGCCGTGGACGAGCGGACCAAGCACAAGTACAGCGACAAGATCCAGGCGGGCACCGGCAAGGCCAAGGACGCGGTGGACCGCCTCGCGCAGAAGGAGGGCGGCCCGGACGCCGCACCCGGCGGCCACCCGAACC
>NZ_VOGW01000132.1:0-43567 GCF_007896895.1 Streptomyces misionensis
CTCCTGACCCCGCGGGGTCCGGGACCGGCCGACCCCGGAGGGTCTAGGACCAGGTGGCGACCAGATAGCCGACGCCGTAGGGCGCGTCCTCGTGGAGCAGGGCGCCGTCGAGGTCCGTGTCCTCGGCGGCGCCCGCGAGGATCTGCCAGGGGGCGCGGCCGGACGCCTTCAGTTCGCGGGCGAGCCCGGCGTCCAGCGCCCGGACGGCCTCGAGGTCGGCCGCGCCCAGTGCCCGGGCGACCGCCGCGTCGAACGGTGCCGCCCGCTCGTCCAGATAGCCCGGCGCCTTGACCGTGCGGCAGGCGCTGGCGTCCCCCATGACCAGCAGCGCCACGCGCCCGGCCCGGGCCGCGAGTTCCCGTCCGGTCAGCACACACCGCTCGGGCGTGAGCGTCTCCTCGACACCGAGCCCCTCGACCGGGGCGTCCCGCCGGCCGGTCCGCTCCAGCAGCCAGGCGCCGACCGCCAAGGACGACGGCAACTGCGGACCGTCGGCGGCGCCTTGGCCCAGCCGCACGTCCAGCTCCACCCCGAACCCCCGGAACGACCCCGGCGCGCCCTGCGGGAACACCCCGCCTCCGCCCTGTCCGGCGGGGCCGATCACCACCAGCAGATCGGGGCGGGCGGCCGCGAGCACCCCGAGCGCGTCCGTGCACGCCGCGCGGAGGGTGTCCAGTTCGGGTGCGGCCCCCGCGGCGACCTCGGGCACGAGCAGCGGCGGGCAGGGGCAGACGGCGGCGGCGACAAGCATGATCGGCAGCGTAACGCGGCCCCGGTGCGCACGGGCAGCCCCCATGGGGGTGCCCGTGCCGGCGGCCGGGGTCAGTAGCGCTGCGGCACCTCGCTGTCGGGCACCGGCTCGGCCACCGTGAACCGGGTCAGGTACGCGTCCCACCGGCCGTCGCTGACCAGCCGAAAGCCGTCAGCCTGCCAGAACAGGCCGGTCCTCCGGGGCCGGCGCGGATGCGCGGGCCGGGGCCGTCTCGACGATCAGTCCCCGTACGGCCGGCCAGCCCCCTCCCCTCCGGGTCGCCCGCCTGGGCGTCACCGCGCGGGCACCGCTCCGGTCAGTCGCAGCCGCAGCCGCTCGCGACGGCCGGCAGCGGGGCCGGGACGCCGACCTTCGGCAGGCCGAGCATGACGCCGACGGGCTTGGCGGCCTCTTCGGCGGTGCGCTTCTCCCAGGCGTCGCCCGCGCGCGTGCGGCGCACGTCGAGCACCGCGCCCTCGGCGAGGAGGTGGTGCGGGGCGGCGTACGTCACCTCGACCGTGACCACGTCGCCGGGGCGGACCTCCTGTTCCGGCTTGGTGAAGTGGACCAGGCGGTTGTCGGGGGCGCGGCCGGAGAGCCGGTGCGTGGCGCCGTCCTTGCGGCCCTCGCCCTCGGCCACCATCAGTTCGAGGGTGCGGCCGACCTGCTTCTTGTTCTCCTCCCAGGAGATCTCCTCCTGGAGGGCGACCAGCCGCTCGTAGCGCGCCTGCACGACCTCCTTGGGGATCTGGTTCTCCATGGTCGCGGCCGGGGTGCCGGGGCGCTTGGAGTACTGGAAGGTGAAGGCCTGCGCGAACCGCGCCTCGCGGACCACGTGCAGGGTCTGCTCGAAGTCCTCCTCGGTCTCGCCGGGGAAGCCCACGATGATGTCGGTGGTGATGGCCGCGTGCGGGATGGCGGCGCGCACCTTCTCGATGATGCCGAGGTAGCGCTCCTGCCGGTACGAGCGGCGCATGGCCTTGAGGACCGGGTCCGAGCCGGACTGGAGCGGCATGTGCAGCTGCGGCATCACGTTCGGCGTCTCGGCCATGGCGGCGATGACGTCGTCGGTGAAGTCGCGCGGGTGCGGGGAGGTGAAGCGGACGCGCTCCAGGCCGTCGATCGTGCCGCAGGCGCGCAGCAGCTTGCTGAAGGCCTCGCGGTCGCCGATGTCGGAGCCGTACGCGTTGACGTTCTGGCCGAGCAGGGTGATCTCGGAGACGCCCTCGGCGACCAGCGCCTCGACCTCGGCGAGGATGTCGCCGGGGCGGCGGTCCTTCTCCTTGCCGCGCAGCGCCGGGACGATGCAGAAGGTGCAGGTGTTGTTGCAGCCGACGGAGATCGACACCCAGGCCGCGTAGGCGCTCTCGCGCCGGGTGGGCAGGGTGGAGGGGAACGCCTCCAGGGACTCGGCGATCTCGACCTGCGCCTCCTCCTGGACGCGGGCGCGCTCCAGCAGGACGGGCAGCTTGCCGATGTTGTGCGTGCCGAAGACGACGTCCACCCAGGGCGCCTTCTTGACGATGGTGTCGCGGTCCTTCTGCGCGAGGCAGCCGCCGACCGCGATCTGCATGCCGGGCCGGGAGGCCTTCTTCGGCGCGAGCCGGCCGAGGTTGCCGTACAGCCGGTTGTCGGCGTTCTCGCGCACCGCGCAGGTGTTGAAGACGACCACGTCCGCGTCGCCGTCCGCGCCCTCCGGGGCCCGTACGTACCCGGCGTCCTCCAGCAGACCGGCCAATCGCTCGGAATCGTGGACGTTCATCTGGCACCCATAGGTGCGGATCTCGTAGCTCTTGGGTGCGGGCACGTCCACTGCGGGGCTCCGGTCGCTGCTGCTGGTCATGGGTCAAGGGTAGGCGGTCCCGGACGCGCCACGGCCCGCGCTGTGGACAACCCCGCCCGTCCCGCCCGGGGCCCGGACGGGACGGGCCGTGGCGGGAAAAGCCGGTGGTGGACCGGGCGCCGGTCCGCCTAAGGTCGCCGGATGAGCATGCGAACATTCCGTATCACCGTGCGCGGTGTCTTCGACGGCCTCACCGAGGACCAGCGGGCCGCGCTGCTGGCGGACGCCGCCGCCCATGACGTGCTGCGCGCGGCCTTCACCCCCGAGGGGACCCTGACCTACGACATCGCCGCCCGTCCGGCCTTCGTCTTCCGCTTCTCCGCCACCGGGGAGGAAGAGGAGGACATCCTGGAGGCGACCGAGCAGGCCGAGGCGGCGGCCGAGGCGTGGCTGACCGAGCGCGGCTACGGTTTCAAGAACCTCCGCTCCTCGGCCGAGGACCTCTCCCAGGCGCCGTTGAGCAAGCGGCAGCGCCGCGCGGCCCGTTCGACGGAGGCATGAGGCAGTGACCTTTCACCCCATAAACTTGAGTAGTCAAGGAATACGCAAGGAACCCGGCAAGGGAACGGCGGGTCATGAGTGACACCCTGGACGCGGCGCTGCGGCTGATGCGGGCCCAGGCGGCGCTCGTACGGCGGTTCGACGCGCGGCTGGGCGGGCTGCACGGCGTGAGCCTCGCGGACTTCACGCTGCTGCTCCGGCTGGCACAGGCGCCCGGCGGCCGGATGCGCCGGGTCGACCTCGCTGAGGCGCTGGGGCTGACCGCGTCCGGGGTCACCCGGGCGCTGGCCCCGCTGGAGCGGATCGGCCTGGTGTCCCGGGAGCCGGACGCCCGGGACGCGCGCGTGGCCTATGCGTCACTGACCGGGACGGGCCGCGAGCGGCTGCCGGAGATGCTGGCCACGGCCGAGGAGACGGCCGACGAGCTCTTCGCCGCCCCGGCCTGGGGCGAGCGGGACGTCCCCGTGCTCGCGGGCCTGCTGACCCGGCTCGGCGGCACCGGGCTGCGCTCCTGATCCGGCCGCACGGCGGACGGTGGGTGCCTAGCCCGCGCCCGCGGGCTAGGCACCCACCTCCGTGGCACCCACCTCCGTGGCACCCTCCTGCGCCGCCGGCGTCCAGCCCTGGCGGCGCAGGACGGAGGACACGTCGGGCGCCCGGTAGAACTCGCCCTTGAGCACCTTGCCGTCGGCCCGGCGCGCGACCTGTCCGTCCGGGCCGAGTTTGCTCATGTTGGCGCGGTGGATCTCGGCGATCACCTCGTCCAGGTCGATGCCGTGGACCAGGGCGGTGCCGTACGCCACGTAGACCACGTCCGCCAGTTCGTGCGCCAGCTTGTCCAGCGGGCCCTCGACGGAGACCTCCTCGACCTCCGCGGCCTCCTCGGCGAGCATGTCCCGGCGGTGGGCGGCCAGTTCGGGGGACACCTCGGCCGGCGTGCTGCGGACGTCGAGGCCGAAGGCGCGGTGGAACTCACGGACGAGGTCGGCGGGGGAAGTGCTCATGCGACGACTCTAGCCGCGGCCACCGACGGCGCCCGCCGCCCGGTCCCGGGCCGCCGTACCGCCCCGGCCCTGGTCAGCGCCGTACCTCGGCTGGCAGGATCACCGCCATGTCCAAGCTGTTCCTCCGGGTCGGCGGGCGCCGGGCGCTGCCGGGCGCGGCCGCCGGTGTCGTCGCCCTCGGCCTGCTGCTGTGGTGGCTGCTGCCCCTGGGCGAGAAGCCGCCGAGCGGGACGATCGTCTTCAGCACCGGCACGCCCAAGGGTGTCTACCAGGAGTACGGCGAGCGGTTGCGCAGCGAGCTGGCCAAGGACATGCCCGGGCTGAAGGTGAAGCTGCTCAACAGCGCGGGCTCGCAGGAGAACGTCCAGCGGGTGGCGACCGGGAAGGCCGACTTCACCATCGCGGCGGCCGACGCCGTGCAGACGTACGAGGTGGCGCACCGCAGCGGTGCCGGGCGGCTGCGCGGGGTGGCCCGGCTCTACGACGACTACGTGCACCTCATAGTGCGCAGCGACTCGGGCATCCGGAGCGTCGGCGACCTGCGGCACAAGCGGGTGGCGACCGGGCTGCCCGACTCCGGGGTGAAGCTGATCGCCGACCGGGTGCTGCGCGCCGCCGGCATCGACCCGCTCAAGGACATCACGCCGGCCGCCGACGGCATCGACGTCGGGCCCGACCGGCTCGAACAGGGCGGCATCGACGCGTTCTTCTGGTCGGGCGGCCTGCCCACCCGGGGGCTGGTCTCCCTGGCGAAGAAGGGTGCCTTCCGGTTCGTCCCGATCGAGGCCGACCTGGTCACCAAGCTGCACGCGCAGGGGCAGGAGACGCGCTACTACCGGGCCACGAACATGCCCGAGTCGGCGTATCCGGGTGTCCAGCAGGGCGAGGAGGTGCCGACGATCGCGGTGTCCAACCTGCTGATGACCCGCGCGGACGTGGACCCGCGGCTGACCGAGTGGGTGACCCGCACGGTGATCAAGAGCCGGGACGGCATCGGCGCCCATGTCCACTCCGCCCAGCTCGTCGACCTGCGCACCGCCATCTACACCGACCCGATCCCCCTCCAGGCGGGCGCACGGCGCTACTACCGCTCGGTCAAGCCCTGAGCGTCCGCGCCGCCGGCGCCCCGTGCGCCCCCTCGCCGTCCGTGTGCCTGGGCACCGACACCGTCACCCGCAGACCGCGCGGCTCGTGGTGGCCGTACTCGATCGAGCCGCCGCCGGCCGCGAGGAGGGCACGGGTGATGGACAGGCCGAGGCCGGAACCCTTGACGTTCTGGTGGCGGCCGCTGCGCCAGAAACGGTCGCCCACGCGCGCGAGCTCCTCGTCGGTGAGACCGGGTCCGGTGTCGGTGACGACGACCCTCGCGCTGTCGCCGTCGGCGGCGACGGTGACCTCGACCCGGCCGCCCCCGGGGGTGAACTTCACCGCGTTGTCGATCACCGCGTCCAGCGCGCTGGACAGGGCGATCGGATCGGCCCAGCCGGTGGTGGCCGGGCAGTCGCCGGTCAGCAGCACCCCCTTGGCCTCGGCGGCCGGTGCCCAGGCGGCCAGCCGCTCCTCGGCCATCTCGCCGATGTCGGTCAGGCACAGCTCGGCCTCGGCGTGCTCGGCGAGCGCCAGGTCGAGCAGGTCGTCCAGGACCTGGGCGAGGCGCTTGCCCTCGGTACGCACCGAGGCGATCTCCTCGTTGTCCTCCGGGAGTTCGAGTGCCAGCAGTTCGATGCGCAGCAGCAGCGCCGACAGCGGGTTGCGCAACTGGTGCGAGGCGTCCGCGACGAAGGCGCGCTGCTGCTCCAGCACGTCCTCGACATGGTCCGCCATCTCGTTGAACGACCGGGCCAGGCGCCGCAGTTCCGGCGGTCCGCCGGCCGCCGCCACCCGGGACTTCAGACGCCCGGTGGCGATGTCGTGGGTGGTGGCGTCCAGGACCCGGACCGGCCGGAGCACCCACCCGGTCAGCCGCAGCGCCGCGCCGACGGCCAGCAGCATGGCCGCGCACTCGCCGGCCGCGATGAGCAGCCAGTCGTGCAGGGTCCGCGAGCGCAGCGGCCCGGTCGGCGAGTCGGTGACGACGACCGCGACGACGTCGCCGTCCCGGATCACCGGTGAGGCGACGACCAGCCGGCCGCGCCGCCAGGGCCACACCTGCTCGGGGTCGTGGCTGCGCCGGCTGAGCAGCGCCTCGTCGAAGGCCGAGCGCACCTCCCCCGCCGGCGGTACGAACCAGTCGCCGGGTGCGTTGGCCATGGCGGAGCCGTTGCGGTAGAAGACGCCCGCGCGAATGCCGTAGACCTCGTGGTAGCTGTCCAGTTCGCTGCGCAGGGCCTCCCAGCGCTCGTCCGTGCTGGTGTGCCGGGAGCCGCTGGGCCCGTCGGTGACGAACTGGGCGAGGGCGGCGAAGCGCGCGGTGTCGTCGATCCGGTCCACGACGACCTTCTGCTGCTCGGCGGCGGCCATGCTGGCGGCCAGCGGTACGCCGAGGGCGAGGAGGACGGCCGCCATCAGGACGATGAGCAGCGGCAGCAGCCGTGTGCGCACCCGTCCCCGCTAGGCGGCCGAGGCGACGAGACGGTAGCCGACGCCGCGTACGGTCTCGATCAGGGCGGGCATGCGCAGCTTGGCGCGCAGGGAGGCGACGTGCACCTCCAGGGTGCGGCCCGTGCCCTCCCAACTGGTGCGCCAGACCTCGCTGATTATCTGTTCCCGCCGGAACACCACGCCGGGGCGCTGGGCGAGCAGGGCCAGCAGGTCGAACTCCTTGCGGGTCAGCTGGACGACCGAGCCCTCCACGCTGACCTGGCGGGTGGGCAGTTCGATCCGCACCACTCCGAGGTGCAGGCTGCTCTCCCCGCCCTGCGCCGACTCCTCGTGGGTGGTGCGCCGGCTGACGGCGTGGATCCGGGCGAGCAGTTCCCCGGTGTCGTACGGCTTCACCACGTAGTCGTCGGCGCCCAGGTTGAGCCCGTGGATGCGCGAGCGCACGTCGGAGCGGGCGGTGACCATGATGACCGGGGTGGTGGTGCGCTTGCGGATCTTGCCGCAGACCTCGTAGCCGTCCTGGTCGGGCAGGCCGAGGTCGAGCAGGACCACGCCGAAGCCGGCGCCCTCCGGGACGAGCGCCTGGAGGGCCTCCTCGCCGTTGCGCGCGTGGGTGACGTCGAAGCCGTGCCGCTTGAGCACGGCGGACAGGGCCGCGGCGACGTGGTTGTCGTCCTCGACGAGCAGCAGTCTCATTCCGGCCCCCTCCGGTTCAGCGGTCGTACGGACGCGGTTCGCGTTCGCCCTGTAGATCGGATGCACACGCGCGTGCACCAAGGCAGTGACGCCGATGGAGCCGGACCCCGTCAAGAGGGTTCCGGTCGCCACCCGCTTCCGTTATCCGGCCGATATCCATCTGGTCACATCGTGCTACGAGATGTTGCCGATGGTTGTCCGATCGTGATGCTCAGATCTCCCTCAGATGTGATGACGCAGGTCACAGCCCCTCATTACTGTCCTCCGAAACCGAGGAGGACGGAGCCGGAAAGCGATGACCGAAGTACAGGTGGCCAAGGAGGACAGGGCCGCTTCCGACGAACTGGTCGTCCTGAAGAGCGTCAACAAGCACTTCGGCGCGTTGCACGTGCTCCAGGACATCGACCTGACGATCGACCGCGGTGAGGTGGTGGTGGTCATCGGACCCTCCGGGTCCGGCAAGTCGACCTTGTGCCGCACCATCAACCGCCTGGAGACGATCGACTCGGGCACCATCACGATCGACGGCAAGCCCCTGCCGCACGAGGGCCGGGAGCTGGCGCGGCTGCGCGCCGACGTCGGGATGGTCTTCCAGTCCTTCAACCTCTTCGCGCACAAGACCGTGCTCGAGAACGTGATGCTGGGCCAGATCAAGGTCCGCAGGGCGGACAAGAAGGCGGCCGAGGAGAAGGCGCGGGCCCTGCTGGACCGGGTCGGGGTCGGCACCCAGGCCGACAAGTACCCCGCACAGCTCTCCGGCGGCCAGCAGCAGCGTGTCGCCATCGCCCGGGCGCTGGCGATGAACCCGAAGGTGATGCTCTTCGACGAGCCGACCTCGGCCCTCGACCCCGAGATGATCAACGAGGTCCTGGACGTCATGCAGCAGCTGGCGCGCGAGGGCATGACGATGATCGTCGTCACCCACGAGATGGGCTTCGCGCGGTCGGCCGCCAACCGCGTGGTCTTCATGGCGGACGGCCGGATCCTCGAACAGGCCAGCCCCGAGCAGTTCTTCAGCAACCCGCGCAGCGACCGGGCCAAGGACTTCCTGTCCAAGATCCTGCACCACTGAGGGTGCGGGCGGCCACGGCCGCCGCGCCTCACCGGGTCCGGTTTCCCCACGGACCTCGGTCGCCTTTTCCGACGGACCTCGTTCTCTCCACTTCGAAGGATGTTCAGCATGCAGCTCCGCAAGGTCACCGCCGCCTCGGCCGTCGTCCTCGCCCTCGCCCTGTCCGCCACCGCGTGCGGCGGCGACAAGAAGGACGACAAGGGTTCCTCCGGCGGCAAGAAGATCGCCATCGGCATCAAGTTCGACCAGCCGGGCCTCGGCCAGAAGACCCCGCAGGGCTACTCGGGCTTCGACGTCGACGTGGCCACCTATGTCGCCAAGAAGCTCGGCTACGGCCCCGACCAGATCGAGTGGAAGGAGTCGAAGAGCGCCGACCGCGAGACCATGCTGCAGCGCGGTGACGTCCAGTTCATCGCCGCCACCTACTCGATCACCCCGGAGCGCGAGCAGAAGGTCGACTTCGCCGGCCCCTACCTGCTGGCCCACCAGGACGTGCTGCTGCGCGCCGACGAGTCGGGCATCAAGGCGCCGGGCGACCTGAACGGCAAGAAGCTGTGTTCGGTCTCCGGGTCGACCTCCGCGCAGAACGTCAAGGCCAAGCTGGCCCCGAAGGCGAACCTCCAGACGTACCCGACCTACTCGGCCTGTCTGTCGGGCCTCCAGAGCGGCGCCATCGACGCCCTCACCACGGACGACTCGATCCTCGCCGGTTACGCCGCCCAGACCCAGTTCAAGGGCAAGTTCAAGCTCGGCGGTCTCAAGATGACCAACGAGAACTACGGCATCGGCGTCAAGAAGGGCAGCGACCTCAAGGCCAAGATCAACAAGGCCCTGGAGTCGATGGTGTCCGACGGTTCCTGGGAAGCGGCCGTGAAGAAGAACTTCGGCCCGGCCGACTACCGCAACGAGCCCGCCCCGAAGATCGGCGACATCAAGAGCTGAGGCAACGCCCTGCCGGTGCGCCGCCCCTGACGGCGGCGCACCGGGGCATCCCTACACGCGGAAGCGCGGGAGATCGTGTTCGATTTTCTAGGACATTACGACGTACTGGGCGCCTTCTGGAAGACGGTGCAGCTCACCCTGCTGTCCGCCGTGGGCTCCCTGGTCTGGGGCACTCTGCTGGCCGCCATGCGGGTGGGCCCGGTACCGCTGATGCGCGGTTTCGGCACCGCCTACGTGAACATCGTGCGGAACATCCCGCTCACGGTGATCATTCTCTACTCCTCGCTCGGCCTGAACCAGACGCTGGGCGTCAACCTGGGCGCCAAGGGCTTCGAAACGATCAATTTCCGGCTGGCCGTGCTCGGTCTGATCGTCTACACCTCGGCCTTCGTGTGCGAGGCGATCCGGGCCGGCATCAACACGGTGCCGGTCGGCCAGGCGGAGGCGGCCCGGGCCATCGGTCTCGGTTTCTCCCAGGTGCTGGGCCTGGTCGTGCTGCCGCAGGCCTTCCGCGCGGCCGTCGGCCCGCTGACCAACGTGCTGATCGCGTTGACGAAGAACACGACGGTGGCCGCCGCGATCGGCGTGGCGGAGGCAGCCCTGCTGATGAAGTCGATGATCGAGAACGAGGCGCAGCTGCTGGCGATCTCGGCCGTCATCGCCTTCGGGTTCGTCTGCCTGACCCTGCCGACCGGGCTGATCCTCGGCTGGGTGGGCAAGAAGGTGGCGGTGAAGCGATGAGTTCGGTCCTGTTCGACACGCCGGGGCCCCGCGCCAAGCGGCGCAACGTTCTGTACACGGCGGGCTTCCTGGTCGTCCTCGCGGCCGTCGTCTGGTTCGTGTACTCCGCACTGGACGAGAAGGGACAGCTGGCCTGGTCCCTGTGGAAGCCGTTCTTCACCGGCACCGAGGCGTACACGACATACATCTGGCCCGGCCTGAAGAACACCCTGGAAGCGGCGGCGCTGGCGATGGTCATCGCGCTTCCGCTCGGTGCCGTGCTCGGCATCGCCCGGCTCTCGGACCACGCATGGGTGCGGGTCACGGCCTCGGTCGTGGTGGAGTTCTTCCGCGCGATCCCGGTGCTGGTCCTGATGATCTTCGGGCTGGCGCTCTTCGCCCAGTACACCGACGTCAGTTCGGACGACCGGCCCTTCTACGCGGTCGTCACCGGCCTGGTGCTCTACAACGCGTCGGTGCTCGCGGAGATCGTCCGCTCGGGCATCCTCTCCCTGCCCAAGGGCCAGTCCGAGGCGGCTCAGGCGATCGGCCTGCGCAAGGGCCAGATGATGCGGCTGGTGCTGCTGCCGCAGTCGGTCACCGTGATGCTCCCGGCCATCGTCAGCCAGCTGGTGGTCATCGTGAAGGACACCGCCCTCGGCGGCGCGGTCCTCACCTTCCCCGAACTGCTGGCCTCGGCCAACACCATGAGCGGCTACTACGGCAACATCATCGCCTCGCTCACCGCCGTGGCCGTGATCTACGTGGTCGTCAACTTCTCGCTGACCTCCTTCGCGCACTGGCTGGAGGGCCGGCTGCGGCGCGGCAAGAAGTCCACCGGTGCGGTGCTGGGTGCGCAGGACGTCGTGGACGTCGCGGGTGCGGCGGCGACCGGCGCCGATCCGGCCGGCGGTCCCTCCGGCACCAGTGACACCGTCGGCACCAGGAAGTGACGATCATTCAAGTCGCATGATTCGGCCGGGGGCAGTGGCATGATCGCCACTGCCCCCGAGGGTCACTTGACGCATACTCTGCCAATGGGTTGCATACGTTCTGTGATCGTGCACCCGGCCTCACCTTGCTGTTCACCCACCGCCGTCGAGGCATCGCCGCGGACGGGGGGCGCCGCGCCGTGGACCCGGTGATCATCGTCGGAGCGGGGCCCGTCGGGCTCACGCTCGCCCTGGCGCTGGCCCGCCAGGAGGTCCCGTCCGTCGTCCTGGACGAGGGACCGGGCAAGGAGGAGGCGCGCCCGGCGCGGACCGCCGTGCTCTTCGAGGACACGGCCGCCCTGCTGGCCCGTCTGACCGGCACCGATCTCGCGGCGCACGGGGTGCGCTGGACCGGCTGGCGCTCGCTGCGGCGCAAACAGGTGGTGAGCGAGATCGCCTTCGCCGAGGACGAGCCCGCGCCGCTGCACATCGCCCAGCATGTGATCACCGGGCTGCTGCGGGCGGCCGTGGCCGGCGAACCGCTGGTGGAGATCGCCACGGACAGCCGCCTGGACGCCGTCGAGCAGGAGGGCTCCGGCGTCACCGCGCACACCCGCGGCCCCAAGGGCACCTGGTGGCGCGGCAGTTACCTGGTGGGCTGCGACGGCACCCGGTCCACCGTGCGCAAACTTCAGGACATTCGCTTCCCCGGCCGTACGGCGGTGGAGCGGCACGCGGTCGCCGCGCTGCGCGCGGAACTCCCGTGGCAGGGCGAGGCGGTGCTCCACCGGTCGCCGCCGTGGCGGTCGTCCGGGCCCTTCGCGGACGAGGTGACCGCCCGCCCCCTCCCGGACGGCGTGTGGCGCCTGGACTGGCTGCTGCCGCCGGGCAAGGACCTGGTCACACCCGAACTCCTCGTGACCCGCGTCCGCGAGACCCTCGCGGGCTGGACCGACGGCTCGACACCGCCGTACGACCTGCTCGACACCGGTGTCCACACGGTGCACCACCGGCTGGCCCGCCGGTGGCGCGACGGCCGCGTCTTCCTCGCCGGGGACGCGGCGCACCTGCTGGGCGCGCTGGGCACCCAGGGGCTGGACGAAGGGCTGCGGGACGCCGACAACCTCTCCTGGAAGCTGGCCCCCGCCTGGCACCACGGGCCGCACGAACGGCTGCTGGACAGCTACCAGGCCGAGCGGCGCGCGGCGATCGCCGCCCGGCTGCGCGCCGCCGACCAGGCGCTGCCGGGGCTGCGCGGCGGGGGCGGGCTGCGCCACATCGTGCCGGTCAAGGCCCGCAACCAGGACGCGCTGCTCACCGATGGTCACGTGGGGCGGGGAACGCTCGGCGCGCCCGGGGCGTACGCCGGCTCCCCGCTCACGCCCCGTCAGCTGGAGGGCGAGATCGCCGTCGACACCCCGCGCGGCGCCCCGGTGGCCGATGTGCGGGTGACGGCGGAGGACGGCTCCTTCGTCCGGCTGCGCGACCGTCTCGGCCGCGGTGCCCTCCTCGTCGTCCTGGTCGCCCCGGGCACGGGCGTCTGGGACCGCAAACACTGGGTCTCCGCGGGTGTGATGCCCCGCCTCGCGGCGGCCGTCACCGCCCTCCCGCACGCCGCCGAACTCCTCGTCGCCGAGAGCTACCCGGGCGCCCCCGCCCACAGCGTCCTGCTGGTCCGCCCCGACAGCCACCTGGTCACCGCGCTGAGCGGAGTCCGCCCGGCCGCCCTGTACGCGGCGGCCGAGGCCACGGTGGGCGGACCCGTCGAGGAGGGGGCCGAGGCGGAGGCGGGGGCGCGGTGAGCACCGGTCCCGGGGCGTACGGGCCGTGATGCGCCGGGGCACGCCGAACCACGAGCCCCTGCCGTACCGCCGTGAGCCCCGTCACGCTCTGTCCACATGGTGACGGTCGGTTGACCCGCCCCCGGTGGCGTGCTGTACTCCCGATCGTGACCGACACCTATGTGCGCCTGTGGCGGAGGGTCCATATGGACCTCGTCCGCTATGCGGGCTGCGTGTGTCGGCCGTCCTGCTGAATTCGCCTTCCCTTTTTCCGGGCGCCTTCGTGCGCCCGTTCCGCGAACCCTCTTCAGGACGGTGCACGTGTCCCTCTCGTCTCCTTCGACGTCTCTTCCCGCATCCCCCGCCACCGCGCCGGCGCCGGCCTCCGCGCCCACGCAGGCGGACCTCCTCGACTTCGTGCGGCGGGCGGCGGCCGACGCCGAACTGCTCGCCTCCCTCCCGCTCGACCCCGAGGACCGCACCTGGGTGCGACTGGCGGGCCCCGGCGGCAGCGAGGCGTGGCTGATCGGCTGGCCCCCCGGTACCGGCACCGGCTGGCACGACCACGCCGAATCGGTCGGCGCCTTCCTCACCGCCTCGGGCGAGCTCAAGGAGAACGCGCTCGCCGCCCGGCTGCCCACCGACGGCTGGAAGACCCTGGAACTCACCGAAGGCGTCGACCGCGAACGCCGGATGCCCGCCGGACAGGGCCGCGCCTTCGGCCGCCACCATGTGCACGAGGTGCTCAACGAGTCCCCGGACCGACACGCCATCTCCGTGCACGCCTACTACCCGCCCCTCCCCCGCATCCGTCGCTACAGCCGCTCGGGCCAGGTGCTGCGCCTGGAGCAGGTCGAACGTCCGGAGGACTGGCAGTGAGCGGAACACCGTCCCCGCACCCGGTCGGCATCGACGAGTTGCTGGAGCAGGTGCGCACCCGCTACCGGCGCGTCGAGGCGCGGGAGGCGTACGACTCGGCGCGCGCCGGCGAGGCCCTGCTGGTCGACATCCGGTACGCGGCCCTGCGCGAGCGCGACGGGCTGATCCCCGGCGCCCTCGTGATCGAGCGCAACGAACTGGAGTGGCGCCTCGACCCCCGGGGCAGCCACCGCCTCCCCGAGGCCACCGGCCACGACCTGCGCATCGTGCTGATCTGCAACGAGGGCTACGCCTCCTCCCTCGCCGCCGCCTCCCTGCACCAGCTCGGCCTGCACCGGGCCACTGACCTGGTCGGCGGCTTCCAGTCCTGGCGCGCGGCCGGACTGCCGGTGGCGCCGGCGGGGGCCTGAGCGCTACTCCTTCGCCGCGGCCGCCGTCACCGCCGGCACCCGCAGCGCCACCCGCCCCGGCAGGGCGCCGGCCCCGACGGCGAGCAGGCCGGCGACCGCCACGACGGCGACGTAGAGCAGCGGCGTGACCGCGGGTGCCGCCCGGCCGGTCATCCCGACGCTGAACGCGGTGAGCACGGCGAGGGCGATACCGCTGCCGAGCACGGTGGCCAGGAGCAGCAGGGACAGCGACTCGGTGCGCAGCATGCGCAGCACCTGACGCCGGGTCGCGCCCGCGAGGCGCAGCAGGGCGAACTCTCGTATGCGTTCGGCCACGGACATGGCCAGCGTGTTGACCGCCGCGATGGCGGTGAAGGCCGACACCAGACCCATGGCGAGGTAGTTGACCTCGGCGTTCGTCTGCTCACGGACGGCACCGAGCGCCTGCGCGGCGGCCGGTGAGGAGACACGCAGCGCCGGGAACGCGCGCAGGTCGGCCGCGAGTCGGTCCTCGGTGCGGGGCGTGCTGACCAGGAGCGAGGCGGAGAGCGGGTCGTCGACGTGGCGGGCGACGAGGTCGTGGGCGAAGGTGAGGTCGCCGAAGCCGAGGCCCCGCTCGTAGACGGCGGCGACGGTCAGCGTGGCCGGTGTGCCGTCGCCGAGCGTGAGTCTCAGGGTGCTTCCGGGCCGCACATGCTGCCGGTGGGCGGCGAGCCGGCTGACGGCGACCGTGCCGGGGCCGAGCGCGTCCAGGGAGCCGGCGGTGACCTCCGGGTCCCAGGTGCGGGTCAGGCCGGCGGGGGTGACGCCCTGCGCCGGGTACTTGTCGAGACCGACGCGGACGGTCGTACGGACGACTTCGGTGACCGTGTCCTGCCGCGCGCGCAGGCGCTCCGCGGCCTCCCCGGGCACGCCGGGCCCCTGCGCGGTCACGACCCAGTCGGCCCTGATGCCCTCGCGGACCTGGGCGTGCGTCGCCTCGCCGAGCGTGGTCTGCACGAAGAGCACCGTGCAGGTCATGCCGACGAGCAGGGTGAGCGGGGTGACCACGGACGCCATGCGGGCGGCGTTGCCGCGCAGATTGGCGGTGGCGAGGCGCCCGCCGTGCCCGGTGAGCCGCAGCGGCCCGGCCAGCAGCAGCGCGGCCGGCCTGACCAGGAGCGGTCCGAGCAGGGCGACGGAGACGCACAGCACCACGACGGCCAGGAGGGTCACGGGAGTCGAGGCGGCCTCGGTGCGCAGGGAGGTGAGCAGCACGACGAGGACGATCCCGCCGGTGAGGCACACCAGCCCGGCGCCGATCCGGCCCCCGGCCAGTCGGGCGCGCTCGGTCGCGGCCTCCGCCAGCGCCTCGGCCGGTCGTGTCCGGGTGATCCGGCGGGAGGCGATCCGGGCCGCCGCCCAGGCGCCGAGCAGGGTGGCGGCGAGCGCTGCGAGCGGCGGGAAGACACCGACGGAGCGCTCCAGCGTGGCGGGTACGGCGCCCAGGGCCACGAACCTGGAGTACAGCCAGTCGCCCAGCGGAAGCCCGAGCAGGGCGCCGGCCGTGCCCGCGACCGCGCCGACGATCAGTGCCTCCCGGCCGAGCAGCCTGCGGATCTGTCCGGGTGTGGCGGCCACGGCGCGGAGCAGGGCGAGTTCACGGTGACGCTGCTGGACGGTGAGCGCGAAGGTGCCGACGACCACGAGCACCGCCACCAGCAGCGAGGTGCCGCCCATGGCCGCGCCCATGCTGACGAGCCGGGTACGGGCGGCGGCCGCGTCCAGGAACTCGAGGGGGCCGCGGGCGTCACCGGCGGTGACCCGCGCGGTGGTGCCTTCCAGTGCCCGCGCCACGGACTGCCGCACCCGCTCCGGGTCCGTGCCCGCGGCCGGCAGCACACCGAAGGCGGTGACCTGTCCGGGGTGTGCGGCGAGCCGGCGGGCCTCGGCGGCGGAGAAGAACAGGGACGTCTGGTGGCGTACGGCGGCGCCCGCAGTGGCGATGCCCGTGATCCGGTAGCTGCGCGGGGCGCTCGTGGACTGCACGGTGAGCCGGGCGCCGGGGCGCAGCCGGGCGCGGGCGGCGAGGTCGGCGTCCACGACCAGTTCGTCGGCGGCCCTGGGCGCGCGCCCCGCGCTCAGCCGGTACGGCGTCAGGGCCGCGGAGTCCCAGGCGTGTCCGTAGGCGGTTCGGCCGCCGGTGCCCGCCGGGACCAACGGCTGGGCGAGGAAGCTGAGTTCGGGGACGACCCGGGCCACCCCCGGGGAGCGCGCGATTCTGCCTTCCCATTGCCCGGACAGCCAGGCCCGTTCGGCGATGGGTTTCGCCTTGTGCTTGACCTTGGTCTTGCCGTGCCGGTGTTTGACGGTGGTCTGGTGCACGGACTGGTCGGCGAAGACCACGACGGGCGCGGCGGCGTAGCGCTCGGTGCGGATGGCGCCGCGCAGGCCGGTGTCCAGAAGTGCACCGCAGGCACTGATCAGGGCGGCCGCGCACATCAGGGCGACGAAGGCGCCGAGAAAACCCGCTTTGCGGGCGCGGACGGTCCGCAGGGCGTATCGCAGCATCATCGGGGCGGACTCTCTTCCGCTGGGCGGTCGGCAGGACCGCGCTGACCGCCCCGGTCGGTCTGGCACGCTGCTTCGGGGCGTGCCTCCACTCTCGCCGGAACGGAGGTGCCGGCACACTGCGGTGCCCCGGTGTCCCGGGCGGGGGTTATCCCCCCGCCGGCCCGCGCCGCCCGCCTCTCGTCACAGGCCGGACTCGCCCAGGAAGTCGGTGTCCTCGCCCTCTTCCTCCAGGGCCCGGCGGACGATGCGCAGGGACATCCCCTCCGGGTATCCCTTGCGGGCGAGCATGCCGGCGAGGCGGCGGATGCGCTTGTCGCGGTCGAGGCCCCGGGTGGCGCGCAGCTTGCGGGCGACGAGTTCCCGGGCGGTCGCCTCCTCCTGGTCGGAGTCGAGCTGTCCGACGGCCTCCTCGATCAGCTCCGAGTCGACCCCCTTGGTGCGCAGTTCCCGGGCGAGGGCGCGCCGGGCGAGCCCCCGGCCGTGGTGGCGGGACTCCACCCAGGCGTCCGCGAACGCGCCGTCGTCGATCAGTCCGACCTCCTCGAACCGCGACAGCACCTCCTCGGCCACGTCGTCGGGGATCTCCCGCTTGCGCAGGGCGTCCGCGAGCTGCTTGCGGGTGCGCGGGGTCCCGGTGAGCAGGCGCAGGCAGATCGCCCGGGCCCGCTCGGCCGGGCAGCCCGGGAACAGCCGGAGGATCTCGGCCGCGAACGCCGCCGTGAACCGCTCGTCCGCGACCCCCCGGCGCCGCGCGTCCCGCGCCCGCCGCCGTCGCCGGGCCTCCGCGTCCGCCAGACAGCGCTCCTCCGCGCGGGCCAGCGCCGCCTCCTCCACGAGCACACCCTGCCGCTCGTAACGGCTCTTGCGCCGGTTGAACCGCACCACCACGACCGACAGCCCGCTCTCCTCCCGCGATCTGCGGGTCAGCGCCGTGTCACCGCGCGGCAGGAAGACCAGATGCCCGAGGTCCGCGCAGTCCAGACAGCGCGGCGCACCGTCCTCCAGCACCAGCAGCGACAGCGGACCACGCCGGCAGGCGGCACACCGCGGGTGCCTCAGCGGCTGGACGGCGACAAGTCGGCCCGGAAAGCGGGGAGTCGGGGCATGTCCCATACGCCCTTCCTTCCCCGTCCGGCAGGGCCGCGCACCGCCGCTTCGCCGCACCCGGCATCATGGGCCTGTGCGACTCGAAGCGATCACCTGGGAGCGACTCGCCGAGCGACTCGCCGAGCGGCTCGCCGACCGGCTGGCCGGGCTGGAGACGGCCGACGGCGGAGCTTGGGCGCGCGTCGCTTTCGACGGCGCCCCGGCCGCCCGCCCCGGAGACCTGGCCGAGCGGGTGGGGGAGGCGCTGCGGGTGCGCGGCCGGCCCTCGCTGGTGGTCGGCGCCGAGGGCTTTCTGCGCCCCGCCTCGCTGCGGCTGGAGCACGGGCGGCGCGACGCGGAGTCGTACTACGGCGGCTGGTTCGACACCGGCGCCCTGTGGCGGGAGGTGTTCGGTCCACTCGACCCCGGTGGCAGCGGGCGCGTCCTGCCCGACCTGTGGGACCCCGTCACCGACCGCGCCACCCGCAGCCCGTATGTCCGACTCCCGCCCGGTGGCGTCCTGTTGCTGCACGGCCCCCTTCTGCTGCGGCACTGGTTCCCCTTCGACCTGACCGTCCACGTCCTCCTCTCCCCGGGCGCCCTGCGCCGTCGCACCCCCGAATCCGACCACTGGACGCTCCCCGCCTTCGAGCGCTACGAGGCGGAGACGGACCCGGCCGGGGCGGCGGATGTGGTGGTGCGCGCCGACGACCCGCGCCACCCCGCCTGGAGCGGCTGACCCCCGACGGCCGCACGGGCCCGCGGTGCCGCCTCGGCGGCTCACCGGTCAGAGCCAGCCGTTGCGCCTGAAGCCCCGGTACAGCGCCAGGCACGCCAGTGCCATCACCCCCATGGCCAGCGGATAGCCGAACCGCCAGTGCAGTTCCGGCATGTGGTCGAAGTTCATGCCGTACACGCCGCACACCATCGTCGGCACGGCGATCACGGCCGCCCATGCCGTGATCTTCCGCATGTCCTCGTTCTGCGCGACCGTCACCTGCGCGAGGTGCGCCTGGAGGATGGAGTTGAGCAGCTCGTCGAAGGCGGCTATCTGCTCCGTGGCCCGGATCAGATGGTCGAGCACGTCCCGGAAGTAGGCCTGTATCTCGGGAGCGACGACCCGTATGGGCCGGGTGGCCAGGTCCTCCACGGGGCGGGCGAGGGGCATCACCGCCCGCTTCAGCTCCAGCAGTTCGCGCTTCATCTGGTAGATGCGCCCCGGATCGAGCCGGGCGCCCCCTTCCGAGAACACCTCCGTCTCGACCTGGTCGATGTCGGCCTGGACCGCGTCCGTCACGCCGAGATAGCCGTCCACGACATGGTCGGCGATGGCGTGGAGCACCGCCGCGGGTCCCTTCGAGAGCTGGTGCGGGTGGGACTCCAGCTCCTCGCGCAGCGGGCCGAGCGAGCCGTGCCTGCCGTGCCGCACCGTGATGACGAAGTCCTCGCCGACGAAGACCATGATCTCACCGGTGTTCACCACCTCGCTGGTCGCCGTCAGCCGTTCGTGCTCGACGTAGCAGACCGTCTTGAACACCGCGAACAGCGTGTTGCCGTAGTGCTCCAGCTTCGGCCGCTGATGGGCCTCGACCGCGTCCTCCACCGCCAGCGGATGCAGGTCGAACAGCTCGGCGACGCCCGCGAACTCGCGGTCCGTCGGTTCGTGCAGCCCCAGCCAGACGAAGCCCTCGCCGGTCTTGCGGACCATGCGCACCGACTCCAGCAGATCGGTGCACTGCGGCACGCGCACACCGTCCTGGTACGTCACGCAGTTGACCACCGAGGAGCCCAGGGGTGAGCGGGCGGGATGACTCAGGTCCACGCGCGGCCGCCGCCGGGCCAGCCGCGCGACCTTGCGCAGGCCGCCGACCGGGCTCAGTCCCGTGACCTTCCGCAGATTCCCTGCCATGGACATCTGGATCTCCTCGGGTGGATCTCCTCGTACGACGCTCGCGCGCCTTGATCCGAGAGTGTGCCAGTCCAGGGCAAAGCGCGGGTAAGGCTGTGGGAACACTGCGTTCCGCTTTGTTCCCGCCTGTGGACGACACACCGGGGCCGGCCGTGCGCCGAGGAGGAGCCGACCGGCCGGACAGGCCGTACAACTGGGATGATTCCCGCATGACACCATCCGACGGGTACCTCCTGGACAACCGGCAGCGCGAGGCGGGGGAGCGCTTCGACGCCTTCGCCACCCTCTTCGACCCCACGACCTTCCGGCACGTCGAGGCGCTCGGCATCGAGCCGGGCTGGCGCTGCTGGGAGGTCGGGGCCGGCGGGACCTCCGTGGTGTCCTGGCTCGCGGAGAAAGTGGGGCCGGCCGGTCAGGTCGTCGCCACCGACATCGACACCTCGCGGCTCGCCCCGGTGGGCCGGCCGCCGGTGGAGGTCCGCGTCCACGACGTGGGCGCGCAGGAACCGCCGGGAGAGGGCTTCGACCTGGTCCACGCCCGGCTGGTGCTCGTCCATGTCCCGGACCGGGACCGGGCGTTGCGGTCCATGATCCGGGCGCTGCGCCCCGGCGGGTGGCTGCTGATCGAGGACGCCGACCCCGCTCTCCAGCCGCTGACCTGCCCCGACGAGTCCGGCCCCGAGCAGCGGCTCGCCAACCGGCTGCGCCAGGGCTTCCGGGGACTGCTCGCCGAGCGCGGCGCCGACCTCGCCTACGGCCGCAGGCTGCCGCGGCTGCTCCGGCAGGCCGGGCTCCACGAGGTCGAGGCCGACGGCTTCTTCCCCATGACCTCGCCCGCCTGCACCGCCCTGGAAGCCGCGACGGTCCGCCAGATCCGCGACCGCCTCATCGACGCGGGCCTGGCCACCGCCGAGGAGATCGAACAGCACCTGGCCAACGTCGAGGCCGGCGACATGGACCTGACCACCGCACCGATGATTTCGGCCTGGGGCCGGAAGGCGTAGCAGCGGTCCGGCCGCAGGGCGGAACGCCGGCCCGCGCCAGGCCCCGGACGCGGCCGTCTGCCAGCCCGCTTCCGAGACCGACGGCCGTCTGCCGGTCCGCTTCCGAGACCGACGACCGGCTTCCGACGCGGGGGACCGGCGGCCGGTCCCCGGTTACGGATGGGTCGGACTGGCGGCCGGTCCCGGTTACGGATGGGTCGGACTGGCGGCCGGTCCCGGTTACGGATGGGTCGGACTGGCGGCCGGTCCCGGTTACGGATGGGTCGGACTGGCGGCCGGTCCCCGGTTACGGATGGGTCGGACTGGCGGCCGGTTCCCGGTTACGGATGGGGTGGACCGGGGGCTGGCTTACGGATGCGGTGGACCACGACCGGCTATGGATGCGGTGGTCTGGCGCCGACCCGGCTCACCGCTTCCGCGCCCGCTCGGCATCCCCGTGCCGCTGCTCCCTCCGGGTCGCTGCCCGTCAGGAGGGCGGCGAGGAAGGCGCCGGTGAAGGCGTCGCCGGCGCCCGTGGTGTCCCGCGGGGTCGCCGGTACGGCGGGGACCCGCACGGGCGCGCCGCCCGCCCGGGCCACCAGCGCACCGTCCGCCCCCGCCTTGGCCACCACCAGCGGCACGGTCTCGCTCAACCTGGCCGCCGCGTCCGCCGGTTCGTGCAGTCCCGTCAGCAGGCACGCCTCGTCCCGGCTGGGCAGCAGGACGTCCAGCCCTCGCGCGAAGGCGAGGAAACGCCCCACCCCCAGCTGTTCCAGGAAGCCCGCCGAGGCCGGATCCATGCTGACCGGAACGCCCCGCGCACGTGCCGCCGCCAGCGCGGTCCGCACGAGCGCCCGGCTCGACTCGGTGAACAGCAGATAGCCCGACAGATGCAGCCGGCCGACCCCGTCGAGCAGCGCGTCCGACCAGTCGGCGGGCTCCAGTCGCAACGACGCCCCGCTGTCCGTGAGGAACGTACGCTCGGCCGCCGCCCCCGCGTCGACCAGGCACACCACCGTCCCCGTCGCCGCCTGCGGATCGGTCACCAGCAGGGGACGGACCCCGGCGGCGTGCAGCTCCCGCTCGTGCCACACCGCCGCGTCCGCCCCCACCCGGCCCAGCAGCCGTACGTCGGCACAGCCCGAACGCGCCGCCCAGCAGTCCACGTTGGCGCCCGCGCCGCCCGGCAGCGTCCGGATCACCGCCGCGGTGTCGGTACCGGCCGCGAGCGGGCCACGGTGCCGGGCCACCACATCCGTGACCACGTCCCCGACGACCAGCAACGCCCCGGCACGCCCCCCGCTCACCCCCGCGCCCACGCCGTGGCGATCCGCGCTCCCAGCCGCACATTGCCGCGCACCGCCGCCAGGTTGGCGTTCAGCGACGCGCCGTCCGTGTGCCGGACCAGGTGGTCCAGCAGGAACGGCGTCACCGCCTGACCCGTGACACCTCGCTGCGCGCAGGCGGCGAGCGCCTCGTCGAGCACGCGCGCGTGCAGCTCCGGGTCGAGCTGCTCCGCCTCCGGCACCGGATTGGCCACGATCAGTGCCGACCGCGCCGCCCCGAGAGCGTCCTGCGCCCGCATCACCGCGGCGACCTCTTCGGGACTGTGCAGCGTCCAGTCCACCGGATGCCCCGAGTCGGACAGATAGAAGCCGGGGAACCGGTCGGTGCCGTACCCGGCGACGGCCACCCCCAGTGTCTCCAGCCGCTGCAGGGTGGCGGGCACGTCCAGGATCGACTTCACGCCCGCGCACACCACCGTGATCCCGGTCCGCGCCAGCAGCCCCAGGTCGGCCGACTCGTCCTGGGTCACCGTCCACTCCCGGTGCACCCCGCCCAGCCCGCCCGTGGCGAACACCCTGATGCCCGCCAGCGCGGCCAGCCGCGCGGTCGCCGACACCGTGGTCGCCCCACTGGCCCGCGCCGCCACGGCGAGCGGCAGGTCGCGGTGGCCCAGCTTGCGGATGCCGTCCTCGTTGGCGACCCGCTCCAGCTGCGCCTTGTCCAGGCCGATCAGCGGGCGCCCGTCGAGCACGGCGACCGTCGCCGGTACCGCGCCCTCGCCGCGCACCGCCTCCTCCAGCTCCAGGGCCACCCGCAGATTGCGCGGGCGGGGCAGACCATGGGCGATGATCGTCGATTCGAGGGCCACCACCGGCCGCCCCGAACCGAGCGCTTCCCGGACCTCTTCCGACACCACCAGCACCATGTGCCCGCCTCCTGTCCGCCGGTCCCTGCCCGTCATCCCTCATCTCTGGCGGGCGCCGGCCACGGCTAAACGCGGGGCGGCCCGGCCGGCGCGCTCGGCGGCCGGAGACGGCCGAACAAGGCGACGGCCCGGCCGGATTCGCGCGCCGGCCGGTCAGAACAGCGGCTCGGGGAGCACCCCCTCCAGCGCGAGCAGCTTCCGCTTGGTCTCCAGACCGCCACCGAACCCTCCGATCCCGCCGTCGCTCTCGACCACCCGGTGGCACGGCACGACCACCGGCAGCGGATTGGCACCCATCGCCGCGCCGACCGCCTGCGCCCCGCCGGGCTGACCGACGCGCCCGGCGAGGTCGCCGTACCCCACCACGCTGCCGTACGGCACGCCCGACGCCAGCTCCCGCAGCACCTGCCGGTTGAACCCGGAGATCAGCGACCAGTCCAGCGGGAGCTCGAAGTCCTGCCGCTCACCCGCGAAGTACGCCCGCAGCTGACGTATCGCCTCGGCCAGCGGCGGCGCGTCCGGATCCGCGACGGGCGCGCCGCCGAACCGGGCCGCCAGCCGCTCCAGCGCCCGCTCGCGCACCGCGTCGGTGGCGTGGAAGACGACGTTGACCAGCCCATTCGCGGTCGCCGCCAGCATCAGCGGGCCGATGTCCGTCTCCACGACGGTCCACACCACCCGCTGTCCGTCCTGCCCATGGCTGTCCATGCGCCCACGGTACGACCCGCCACTGACAACGCCCGCCGCCCGGCTCACCGCCCGCGCAGCGCCGCCCGGACCACGTCGGCCTCGCTGCTGATGATCCCGTCGACGCCGTACCCCGCCACCTTCAGCGCGGTCGCCTTGTCGTCCACCGTCCACGCGTACACCCCGAGCGGCCGGCCGTGCGGCCCCCGGACGCCGTGCACCGCCGACACATAGGCCTTCGACAGCGATCCGTACGACGGATTGATCAGGTCGGCGAAACGCGCGTACTGCTTGAGCCGAGAGACCGGGGGCGCGCCGAGGCAGGCCGTGGTCAGCGCGGGCTTCAGCTCGTGGACGGTCCGCACGCTGGCGGCGCTGAAGCTCTGTACGACCAGCCGCTTGAGATGCGGGCGGTCCAGCCAGCCGTCGTTGCCGAGGACCTTCAGGATCTGCCGCTCGATGCCCGGATACAGCTCCGGGTTCTTGATCTCCAGGAGAAGGCTCTGGTGGTTGTGCTCGACCCGGCGCATGTACTGGTCCAGGGTCGGTACACGCGTGCCCTTGTAGGCGGGCGAGAACCAGCTCCCCGCGTCCAGGCGGGCGATCTCGGCGGCGGTGAAGTCCTTCACCTTCCACGGCGCCCGGCCGGGGTAGACCTGCTTCGCGTCCGTGGTGCGCTGCAGGCTGTCGTCGTGGACGACCACCAGTTCGCCGTCCTTGGTGCGCTGGACGTCGTTCTCCACCCAGGCGGAGCCCACCCGGGCCGCCTTGTCGATCGAGGGGAGCGTGTTCTCGGGGGCGTAGGCGGGGGCGCCCCGGTGGCCGATCACCAAGGGCGTGCGCACCTCGCCCGCCCGGGCGTCGGAGGTGGGGCTCACCAGGGTCACCGCCGCCAGGACGGCGACGGCCGAGGTGGCGACCACGCGCGCGTGCATGCGTACTCCTCACGTCGAGCGAAAACCGACAGGACCAGACTGACAGCAGCATGACCGCGGCACGCGGACGCACGAAGGCCACACATACCCTGGAGACGTCGCCGCGTGCTCACCGGTGCCTCACAACTGGGGCAAGGGCGTGTTTCTTTGTCGGAAAGTCGTTCGACCATTCCGGTGGGGGTCATACTCTCTGCGACACCCCGGCCGCCCGCGCGGTCCCGGGACGGCGCGGATTTTCGGGATATCCGGGACACACGAGGGCGAAGGGCAGCCGCGGATGCAGGGCACGGTCGACGGTTTCGGCTACGGGGCCGTCACCCCGTTGGTGGCCTATCTGATGGCCTGCCTGGGCGGCGCCCTGGGGCTGCGCTGCATCACCCGGTCCCTGCTGCTCACGCACTCCCGGCGGCCCGCCTGGCTGGCCCTGGGCGCGGCCGCGCTCGGCTGCGGCATCTGGACCATGCACTTCATCGCCATGATGGGGTTCAGAATCGAGCGGACGCCGGTCCACTACGACGAGCCGATCACCTACGCGAGCCTCGGGCTCGCCGTCGTCATGGTCGGCATCGGCGTCTTCATCGTCGGCTACCGGGGGGCCACCGGGGCACCGCTGTTCACCGGCGGCACCATCACCGGTCTGGGCGTCGCCTCGATGCACTACCTCGGCATGGCCGGAATGCGCTTCCACGGGCAGTTCGTCTACAGCATCCCCACCGTCGTCGCCTCCGTTGCCATAGGGGTCGTCGCCTCCGTCGCCGCCCTGTGGGCCGCGGGTCGCTCCCACGGCCTGCTGCCGACCGTCGGCGCGAGCCTTCTGATGGGGCTCGCCGTCAGCGGCATGCACTACACGGCGATGGCCGCCCTCAGCGTCCACCTCGACGGCACCGCCGAGACCACCGTCGACACCCGGACCACGTCCGCGCTCGTGCCCATGCTGATCGGCCCGGTGGTCATGCTGGTCCTCGTGGGCGTCGTCGTGATCCTCGACCCGATGCTCGTGGTGCGCCGTCCCGCGCCGGTGCGCGTCGAGCGCCGGCCGGGCGTCCCGGCCGCCGCCCGCACCGCCTCCCACCAGGGACACCGCCCGGACCGCCGCCCCGTGCGGCAGGGCGTCCGCACCCCCCAGAACCGCTGACCGCGACCCGTTGTCAGTGCGGGGTCGTACGGTGGATGACATGCGGCCCGTTTCCCACATCGAACGCACGGTGGCGCCCATCGAGGTCGTCAGCCCCTACCAGCCCAGCGGCGACCAGCCGGCGGCCATCGCCGACCTGGCCAAGCGCATCAAGGCCGGTGAGAAGGACGTCGTCCTGCTGGGCGCGACCGGCACCGGCAAGTCCGCCACCACCGCGTGGATGATCGAGCAGCTCCAGCGCCCCACCCTGGTGATGGCGCCGAACAAGACGCTGGCCGCCCAGCTGGCCAACGAGTTCCGCGAGCTCCTGCCGAACAACGCGGTCGAGTACTTCGTCTCGTACTACGACTACTACCAGCCCGAGGCGTACGTTCCGCAGTCGGACACCTACATCGAGAAGGACTCCTCGATCAACGAGGAGGTCGAGCGGCTGCGCCACTCGGCGACCAACTCGCTGCTCACCCGCCGTGACGTCGTCGTGGTCGCCTCGGTGTCCTGCATCTACGGCCTCGGTACTCCCCAGGAGTACGTGGACCGGATGGTCCCGCTGCGCGTCGGCGACGAGATCGACCGGGACGAGCTGCTGCGCCGCTTCGTCGACATCCAGTACACGCGCAACGACCTGGCCTTCACCCGCGGCACCTTCCGCGTCCGCGGTGACACCATCGAGATCTTCCCGGTCTACGAGGAGCTGGCCGTCCGCATCGAGATGTTCGGCGACGAGATTGAGGCGCTGTCCACGCTGCACCCGCTGACCGGCGAGATCATCAGCGACGACCAGCAGCTGTACGTCTTCCCCGCCTCCCACTACGTCGCCGGCCCCGAACGCATGGAGCGGGCCGTCAACGACATCGAGAAGGAGCTGGGCGAGCGCCTGGCCGAGCTGGAGAAGCAGGGCAAGCTCCTGGAGGCCCAGCGGCTGCGGATGCGCACCACCTACGACATCGAGATGCTCCGCCAGATCGGCACGTGCTCCGGCGTGGAGAACTACTCGATGCACTTCGACGGCCGCTCGCCCGGCTCCCCGCCCAACACCCTGCTCGACTACTTCCCGGACGACTTCCTGCTCGTCATCGACGAGTCGCACGTCACCGTTCCGCAGATCGGCGCGATGTACGAGGGCGACGCCTCCCGCAAGCGCACCCTCGTGGAGCACGGCTTCCGCCTGCCCTCCGCCCTGGACAACCGGCCGCTGAAGTGGGAGGAGTTCCAGGAGCGCATCGGGCAGACCGTCTATCTGTCGGCCACCCCGGGCGCCTACGAGCTGTCGCGCTCCGACGGCGTCGTGGAGCAGATCATCCGCCCGACCGGCCTGGTCGACCCGGAGGTCGTGGTCAAGCCCACCGAGGGCCAGATCGACGACCTGGTGCACGAGATCCGCAAGCGCACCGAGAAGGACGAGCGCGTCCTGGTCACCACGCTCACCAAGAAGATGGCCGAGGACCTCACCGACTACTTCCTGGAGCTCGGCATCCAGGTGCGCTACCTGCACAGCGACGTCGACACCCTGCGCCGGGTCGAGCTGCTGCGCGAACTGCGCTCCGGCGACTACGACGTCCTGGTCGGCATCAACCTGCTGCGCGAGGGCCTCGACCTGCCCGAGGTGTCCCTGGTGGCGATCCTCGACGCGGACAAGGAGGGCTTCCTGCGCTCCGGCACGTCGCTGATCCAGACCATCGGCCGCGCGGCGCGCAATGTCTCCGGCCAGGTCCATATGTACGCGGACAAGATCACCCCGGCGATGGAGAAGGCCATCGAGGAGACCAACCGTCGCCGGGAGAAGCAGATCGCCTACAACAAGGCCAAGGGCATCGACCCGCAGCCGCTGCGCAAGAAGATCAACGACATCGTCGCGCAGATCGCCCGTGAGGAGGTCGACACCGAGCAGCTCCTCGGCAGCGGCTACCGCAAGTCGAAGGACGGCAAGGGCGCCAAGACCCCCGTGCCGACGGCCGACAAGACGGGCAAGGGTGCGAAGGGCAAGGCGGCCAAGGGTGCGAAGGGCAAGGCCGCGGCCGCGGTGCCCACCGACCGCCCGGCGGCCGAACTGGCCGAGCAGATCGAGGAGATGACCGAGCGGATGCGCGCCGCCGCCGCGGAGCTCCAGTTCGAGATCGCGGCCCGGCTGCGGGACGAGGTCTCCGAGATGAAAAAGGAGCTGCGCCAGATGCGGGAGGCGGGCCTCGCCTGACCCGGGCACACCGCCGGACCCCGGCGTACGCGCGGAGTGTTGCAACACCGACACAAAGCGCGGGCCGGGGTTCGGCGCCCTCGGCGCCCCTGCGTAGGGTTTCGATCAGCCGCGCGGAACGGGCGGCCAACAGGGGACTTCGAGAGGGGATCAGCCGTGTCCGTCAACTTGAGCAAGGGTCAGGCCATCAGCCTGGAGAAGAACGACGGGGGCACCCTCACCGCGGTCCGCATGGGCCTGGGCTGGCAGGCGGCGAAGCGGCGCGGTCTGTTCGGCTCGCGCACCAAGGAGATCGACCTGGACGCCTCCGCGGTGCTCTTCGCCGAGAAGCAGCCGGTCGACGTCGTCTTCTTCCGGCACCTGGTGAGCGACGACGGCTCCGTGCGCCACACCGGCGACAACCTGGTGGGCGGCGTCGGTCAGGGCGACGACGAGGCGATCCTCGTGGACCTGGAGCGCGTCCCGGTCCACATCGACCAGATCGTCTTCACCGTGAACTCCTTCACCGGCCAGACCTTCCAGGAGGTGCAGAACGCTTTCTGCCGGCTGGTGGACGAGACCAACGGCCAGGAGCTCGCCCGCTACACGCTCGCGGGCGGCGGCGAGTACACCGCCCAGATCATGGCCAAGGTGCACCGGGTGGGCTCGGGCTGGACGATGACCGCCCTCGGCACCTCCGCCAACGGGCGCACCTTCCAGGACCTGATGCCGGCGATCCTGCCGCATCTGTAGCCCCCGGGCCGCCGGGCGGGGCACGGACCACAACACGACACGGGGGGCGACGGGGATGACGGCCGAGCTGGTGCGGGGGCAGAACCACCCACTGACCCAGCTCCGGCTGGAGATCCGGATCTCGGCCGGGACACCGGTCCTGGCCGGCGCCACCCTGGGCGACGAGAACGGCACGGTGCACGGCTCCCCGTGGGTCGCCCACCCCGGCGCGCCCGTACAGCCCGGCATCGAGGTCTCCCGGCGGGCCGCCGGCGGACACCGCCTGACCGTCGACCTGTCCGCCGTGCCCGAGGCCGTGCACCGGGTCGGCGTCTTCCTCGCCCTGCCCGCCGGGGCCTCGGGCTCGGACACCTTCGGCGCCGTCGCCGCCCCGCACACCGCGGTGCACGGCCCCGACGGCACCGGCGTCCACCTCCTGATGGTGGCGGACCGCGCGGACGCCGCCGACCACGGCCCGCTGCTGGACCCGCTCTGGCGCTCGCTGACCCGGCTCACCCCGGTCCCCGACGATCACGTCGCCGACCCCTGGGTGGGCCATGCCTGGACCTATGAGCCCGCGCTGGTCCCGGTCGGCAGCCGGGTCCTGGAGCGCGTGCTCGGAGAGGTGGCCACCGCTCGGGCCAAGAAACAGTAAAGCCGTCATGATCAGGGGATTTGAACTTACCTTTGCCTTCCTCTTTACCAATTCTTGGTGATTGGGGTACTGTCGTCCGTGCGGAGGGGAGTACTCCCTGACTGCGGCGCACCCGTCAGTACGGACCGGTTCCGGTCCCGGGGCGTCGGCCCCGCGCGGGTGGAAGAGACCTCCGGCAGTGACAACGCATATGTGCTTGCCATCTCGACATGCCGGAGGTTGCCGTGGAAGTCTCCACGACCCTGTGGGTCCTGACCGTCCTGGGTCTGGCCGCCCTGATCGGAATCGACTTCCTCATCG
The DNA here is from genome assembly GCF_007896895.1 of Streptomyces misionensis. Lineage (GTDB taxonomy): Bacteria > Actinomycetota > Actinomycetes > Streptomycetales > Streptomycetaceae > Streptomyces > Streptomyces misionensis_A. The sequence continues at coordinate 29,409 of NZ_VOGW01000132.1, forward strand.
GGCGCAAGCCCCATGAGGTGTCGGTCAAGGAAGCCGGTGTCTGGACCGTCGTCTGGATCGTCCTGGCCGCCCTCTTCGGTGTCGGCCTTCTCGTGTTCGGCGGCGGACGCCCGGCCGGCGAGTTCTTCGCGGGCTACATCACCGAGAAGTCGCTCAGCGTCGACAACCTCTTCGTCTTCGTCCTGATCATGACGAAGTTCGCGGTGCCCGCCCTGTACCAGCGGCGCGTCCTGCTCGTCGGCGTCCTCATAGCCCTGGTGCTGCGTGCCGTGTTCATCGCCGCCGGAGCCGCGATCGTCACCAGCTTCTCCTGGGTGTTCTTCCTCTTCGGCGCCTTCCTGATATGGACCGCCTGGAAGCTCGTCCAGGAGGCCCGCGCCGACGACGCGGACGAGGAGGAGTTCGAGGAGAACAGGCTGCTGAAGGCCGCGGAACGCAGGTTCGGCGTGGCCGACCGCTACCACGGCACCAAGCTGTGGGTGCGGCGGAACGGCAAGCGGATCATGACCCCGATGCTGGTCGTGATGCTGGCCATCGGCACCACGGACGTCCTGTTCGCCCTGGACTCGATCCCCGCGATCTTCGGCCTGACCCAGGACCCGTACATCGTCTTCACCGCCAACGCCTTCGCGCTGATGGGCCTGCGTCAGCTGTACTTCCTCCTCGGCGGCCTGCTGAAGAAGCTGGTGCACCTCTCGTACGGCCTGTCGGTCATCCTCGGCTTCATCGGCGTGAAGCTGGTGCTGCACGCACTGCACGAGTCGGGCGTCCCGGTGGCCCAGATCAGCATCCCGGTCTCGCTCGGGGTGATCTGCGCCGTCCTGGCCGTCACCACGCTCACCAGCCTCATGGCCGCCAGGAAGCAGGCCGCAGCGGCGGCCCGCGCGGACGCCGAGGGCGAGCAGAGGGAGGCCGTGGACGCCTGACCGTAGGCGCCCGCGAGAGACCCGGAACGAACACGCGGGGCCCGGCCGAGTACGGCGCCGGGCCCGGCGGGGAAGGTGCGGAAGCATCCGGAAAGAACAGAATGCGAATCCTGTGACTGTCTGCGACGATCGCGGCATGATCAGTTGGCTGCGATCGCTCGCCCGGCGGTGGACCGTCCCCGTGCCGGTGCTCGCTATCGTCCTGCTGGTCCTCACCTGGCACCGGGCCATGCCCGCCCCGGTCATCGCCCTGGTGACGGTCGTGCTCGCCGGGGCCGTCCTCGCGGCGGTGCACCACGCCGAGGTGGTCGCCCACCGGATCGGCGAACCCTTCGGCTCCCTCGTGCTGGCCATCGCCGTCACCGTCATCGAAGTGGCCCTGATCGTCACGCTGATGGCCGACGGCGGCGACAAGAGCTCCACCCTGGCCCGGGACACCGTCTTCGCCGCGGTGATGATCACCTGCAACGGCATCGTCGGCATCTGCCTGCTCGTCGGCTCCCTGCGGCACGGCACGGCGGTCTTCAATCCCGAGGGCACCGGCGCAGCCCTGGCGACGGTGGCGACACTGGCCACGCTGAGCCTGGTACTGCCGACCTTCACCACCAGCAAGCCCGGACCCCAGTTCTCCTCCCTGCAACTGACGTTCGCCGCGCTGTCCTCGCTGATCCTCTACGCCCTGTTCGTGACCACCCAGACGGTGCGCCACCGGGACTACTTCCTGCCCATCACCCGGCAGGGCGAGGTCATCGGCACCGAGGACCACGCGAGCCCGCCGTCCAAGCGCACCGCCCTGATCAGCCTCGGTCTGCTCGGGCTGGCCCTGATCGGCGTCGTCGGTCTGGCCAAGGGCGTCTCGCCCGCGATCGAGGCAGGGGTGGCGGCGGTGGGTCTGCGCCAGGCCGTCGTCGGAGTGATCATCGCCCTGCTCGTGCTGCTCCCCGAGACGATCGCCGCACTGCGTGCCGCGCGCCGGGACCGCGTGCAGACCAGCATGAACCTCGCGCTCGGCTCGTCGATGGCCAGCATCGGCCTGACCATACCGGCCGTGGCACTCGCCTCGCTGTGGCTGCCGGGGCCGCTCATTCTCGGCCTCGAACCCGTTCACATGCTGCTGCTCGCGCTGACGGTGGTGGTCGCCTCCCTCACCGTGGTGCCGGGGCGGGCCACGCCCTTGCAGGGTGGCGTCCACCTGGTGCTCTTCGCGGCCTATCTGGAACTGGCGATCAACCCTTAGGGCGGGGTCCCACCGGCGCGGAGGCCGGCGCAACGATGTGTGCGCCGAACACGCGAGCGACATCCGCGGGCCGCTTCTCGCGAAACCTTCGTGCCGGCCGCGGGACCTGCCGCGCGGCCCCGCGGCCGGCACCGGCGCCGCGGGCCCCGGCCCGGCCGCACGGGGCCACCGCACCGCCGCCGGCTCAGCCCGTGGTGGCGGGCTCCACCGCCGCCACCCGCGAGGGGCGGGTCTCCGGCAGCAGCGCGAAACACCCCAGGCTGAACAGGGCCATGGCGGTCAGATACACGCCCACCCCCCAAGGGACGCGCCCGCTGCCCTGGGCCAGCGCGGTGGCCACGACCGGGGTGAGCGCGCCGCCGATGATCCCGCCGAGGTTGTAGCCCACCGAGGCGCCCGTGCAGCGCACCCGCGCGTCGAACAGCTCCGGCAGATAGGCGGAGATCACCGCGAACACGGTGACGAAGGCGAGCAGCGCGCCCAGGATGCCGAAGAACATCAGCAGCGGCTCGCCGGTCGCCAGCAGCGCCACCATGGGCAGCATCCACAGCGCGCAGAGCGCACACCCGGTCAGGCACATCGGCCGGCGCCCGCAGCGGTCGCCGAGCAGCGCCGCGGCCGGAACGAGGGGGGCCTGGACGACCACCGCGGCCATGACACAGGTCAGCATCACCGTGCGGCTCACCCCGAGCCGCTCCGTGGCGTACGACAACGACCAGGTCGTCACCGTGTAGAACACCGCGTACCCGACGGCCATCGCCCCCGCCGCCAGCAGCACCAGCCGCCCATGGCGCCGTACGACCTCCACGAGCGGCATGCGCACGGGATCGTCGATCTCCAGGAACCGGGGGCTCTCGGCGAGCGACGAGCGCAGCCACAGCCCCGCCAGCGCCGGCACGGCGGCCGCCCAGAACGGCACCCGCCAGCCCCACTGCGCGAACTGCGCGTCGGACAACCCGGCCGACAGCGCCACCATGACACCGTTGGCGAGCAGAAAGCCGATCGCGGGGCCCGCCTGCGGAAAGCTCGACCACAGGGTGCGCCGCTCGGCGGGCGCGTGCTCCACGGTCAGCAGCACGGCCCCCCACTCGCCGCCGAGCCCCAGCCCTTGCAGGAAGCGCAGCAGAAGCAGCAGCACGGGCGCGGCCACGCCGATCGACGCGTACGAGGGCACACAGCCCACCGCGATCGTCGAGGCGCCGGTGAGCAGCAGCGAGGCCACGAGCACCGGCCGCCGGCCGCGCCGGTCGCCGAGGTGCCCGAACAGCACCGAGCCCAGTGGTCTGGCCACGAAGCCCACGCCGAACGTCGCGAACGCCGCCAGCGTCCCGGCGAGCGGCGAGAAGGACGGGAAGAACAGCCGCCCCAGGACCAGCGCCGCGGCGGTCCCGTAGGCGAAGAAGTCGTAGAACTCGACCGCGGTCCCGGCGAGGGAGGCGGCGGCGAGGCGGGGCAGAGAGGCGGAGGTGACAGGACGTGCATCGTGCATGGTGCGTCAACTACCCACCGTGATCACGGGTTACGGGGGCGTGCGGGGGTGACCGAGTGACCGCAGCGCGCGCCCGGGGCGAGAGGGCACGGGGCCGGGGTGCGCGCCGGGGTCGTGATAGACCGGGGGCGAGCGGCGGTCGCAGTCGTACCGCCTCGAACGACCGGAGGAACCGTGCCCCGCACCCTGGCCAACGCCCCGATCATGATCCTCAACGGGCCCAACCTGAATCTGCTCGGCCAGCGCCAGCCCGAGATCTACGGCAGGGAGACCCTCGCGGACGTCGAGGCGCTGTGTGCCAAGACGGCGGCCGCGCACGGCGGTTCGGTCGACTTCCGGCAGTCCAACCACGAGGGCGAACTGGTCGACTGGATCCACGAGGCACGTCTGCACCACTGCGGGATCGTCATCAACCCCGGCGCCTACTCCCACACCTCGGTCGCGATCCTGGACGCGCTCAACACCTGCGACGGCATGCCCGTGCTGGAGGTGCACATCTCCAACATCCACCGGCGCGAGACGTTCCGGCACCACTCCTACGTCTCGCTGCGCGCCGACGGCGTGATCGCCGGCTGCGGTGTGCAGGGCTACGCGTTCGGCGTCGAGCGCGTAGCGGCACTGCTGGCCGACGCGTAACCCCGCGCGCCGTCTACAGGCGACCGGCCTCGACGAGCCGCCGCAGAAAGCGCCGGGTGCGCTCCCGGCGCGGCTGACCGAACACCTGCTCGGCGGTGCCGCGCTCCAGCACCACCCCGCCGTCCAGGAAACAGACCTGGTCGGCGACATCGCGTGCGAAGCCCATCTCATGGGTGGCCAGCACCATGGTCATGCCCTCGTCCTTCAGCGACCGGACCACCTCCAGCACCTCGCCCACCAGCTCGGGATCGAGCGCGGCCGTGATCTCGTCCAGCAGCAACAGCCGGGGCCGCACGGCGAGCGCCCTGACGATCGCCACCCGCTGCTGCTGGCCGCCGCTGAGCCGGTCCGGGTAGGCGTCCGCCTTGCCGGCGAGCCCCAGGCGCTCCAGCAGCTCCCTGGCCCGCTCCTCGGCCGCCGCGCGGGAGACGCCGTGCACCCGGCGCGGGGCGAGCGTGATGTTGTCCAGCACGCTCATGTGCGGAAAGAGGTTGTACGCCTGGAAGACCACGCCGATCCGGCGCCGTACCGCGTCCTGGTCGGCCCGGGGATCGGTGATCTCCTCACCGTCCAGCCAGATCGCGCCGTCGTCGATCTCCTCCAGGAGGTTGGCGCACCGCAGCAGCGTGGACTTGCCGGACCCGGAGGCGCCGATCAGCGCGGTCACCGTGTGCGGGGCCACCTCCAGGTCGACGTCGCGCAGCACCACCGAACCGCCGAAGGTCTTGCGGACCGACTCCATGCGCAGCACGGGCGCGTCGCTCATAGGGTTCCTCCCTGGTCCCGCCGCCGGTCCAGCCGGGCCGTCACCCAGTCCGTGAGGCGCGTCATCGGAATGGTCAGCGCCACGAACACCAGTCCCGCCACGATGTACGGCGTGTAGTTCAGACTGCGGCCCACGATGATGTCGGCCGCCCGTACGGCGTCCACCGCGCCGCCGATCGACACCAGGCCGGTGTCCTTCTGCAACGACACCAGGTCGTTGAGGAGCGGCGGCACCTGCCGGCGCACCGCCTGGGGGAGCACGACGTACCGCAGCGCCTGGCGGTTCGTCAGGCCCAGCGAGCGTGCCGCCGCGCGTTGCGAGGGGTGCACCGACTCGATGCCGGCCCGGAACACCTCCGCTACGTACGCCGAGTACGTCAGCGTCAGCGCCGTGCCGCCGAGCAGCACGGGATCGACCGTCACCCCCTGGAGCCGCAGCGCGGGCACGCCCAGGACCACGATCATCAGGTTGATGATCAGCGGCAGTCCGCGGAAGAAGTCGGTGTACGCCGCCGCAAGCACCCGCAGCGGGAAGAACACCGGGCCGCGCAGGGTCCGCGCGATCGCGATCAGCATGCCGAGGACCAGCACGGCGGCGCCGCAGACCACCAGCAGCCGGACGTTCAGCCACAGCCCTTCGAGGACCTTGGGCAGCGCCTCGCGCGCGTAACCGGCGCTGAAGAACGTCTCCTTGGTGCGCGGCCAGCCCGGCGCGTGAACCACGACCAGGTAGAGCACGGCGGCCGTGACGAGGGTCGACAGCGCCGCCACGGCCGTCGCGCGGCGGGCCCGCGCCCGTTTGTGGCGCTCGCGCTCGAGCCGCCGCTCGGAGGGAACGTAGCCGTCGACGGGCACGGCTGCCGCGCCGTCCGCCCGCTCCGGGACGGACTCGCCCTTGGTGACGGTCACTTGAGCACCGGGGCGCCGACGGCGTCGGACAGCCACCGCTGGTCGAGCCGGGCCAGCGTGCCGTCCTCGCGCAGCGCGTCGACGGCACGGCTCACGCACGGGGTCAGCGCGCTGCCCTTGTCGAGCACCAGCCCGAACTGCTCGGGCGTGCCGCCCTGGTTCTCGAACTGGCCGACGATCCTGGCGTTCGTCACCTCGGCCGACGTGATGTAGAACGCGGTCGGCAGGTCGGTGACGACGGCGTCCACCTGGCCGTTGCGCAGCGCCGACTTGGCCTGGTCGTTCTTGGCGTAGACGGCGGGCTCCCGGTCGGGCTTCACCACGTCGGTGATGTAGTCGAGGCTCGTGCTGCCCACCTGGGCACCCAGGCGGAGGCCGCGCAGGTCCGCGATGCGGGTCGCCCTGGCGGCCTTGCCGCCCTTGAGCGCGATGACGGCCTGGCGCACGTCGTAGTAACCGGACGAGAAGTCGACGGCCTTCTTGCGCTCGGCGCTGACGGAGACCTGGTTGATGTCGAAGTCGAAGGTCTTCACGCCGGGCGCGAACGCCTTGTTGAAGGGCACCCGCTGCCAGACCACCGCGTCCTTGCCGTACCCGAGCCGCTTCGCCACGGCGTACGCGACCGCCGATTCGAAGCCCTTGCCGTTGGCGGGCTGGTCGTTCTCGAACCAGGGCTCGTAGGCGGGCTGGTCCGTGGCGATCGTCAGCTTCCCGGGCGTCCTGGTGGCCGCCTTGCCCTTGGCGCAGTCCGCGCCGGCCGAACCGCGCACGTCGGCCGACGGCCGCGGCTCGGGCTGCGGGGCACAGCCGACGGCGGTGGCGAGCAGGGCGAGGGTGGCGGCCGCTGCCGCGCGGCGCACTGTACGAGGGGCGAGATGCATGGCGGGAGAGTGGCAGCGAACCCGGCCCTTGTCGAGGCCGCGATCAGTTGTGTCCGCATAGTGGGAGCGGGTGTTGCCGCCGTGTGAACGGGGGCCGCGGGGGGCGTGAACGCCCTGGCCCGGGCCGCCGGCCGAGGGCGGGATGGGAAGACCGGCGGCCCTTCCGCTCAGGAGCCGTCATCCTGTGCGGCTGCTACCAGTTGACCGCGCGGGACCGCTCCGGGGGAGCGCGCGCGTGCGCCGGGCGCGCGCGAAACGTTCACACGGGGCGCGCGGGACGGCATTCGCGCCGCGCGCGTGAGCCGGTCGTACGCCGGGCGCGCGGTACGCCCCCTGTCGGCATGCCGCGGTACACCTCTGCCGGCATCCCACGCAGGGGGCGACCCGGGGCTCACCAGCCGCGCGCGTGCCACTCCGGCAGATGCGGCCGCTCGTCGCCGAGCGTGGTGTCGTTGCCGTGACCGGGGTAGACCCAGGTCTCGTCCGGCAGCGCGTCGAAGATCTTCGTCTCCACGTCGTGGATCAGGCTGGCGAACGCCTTCGGGTCCTTGTGCGTGTTGCCGACGCCGCCCGGGAAGAGGCAGTCGCCGGTGAAGACGTGCGGGTGGCCGTGCGGGTCGTCGTAGACCAGGGCGATGGAGCCCGGCGTGTGCCCCACGAGGTGGCGCGCCGTGAGTTCGACCTGGCCCACGCGGATGACGTCGCCGTCGTCCACGAGCACATCGGTGGGGACCGGGATGCCGGGCGCGTCCTCGCGGCCGGCGTGGGTGCGCGCGCCGGTCGCGGCGACGACCTCGGCGAGCGCCTGCCAGTGGTCGCCGTGCCGGTGCGTGGTGACGACGGACGCGATGCCGTCGTCACCGATCATGCCCAGGAGCGTGTGCGCCTCGTTCGCGGCGTCGATCAGGAGCTGCTCGTCGGTGGCCCGGCAGCGCAGCAGGTAGGCGTTGTTGTCCATCGGGCCGACCGCGATCTTGGTGATCATCAGGTCCTTGAGCTCGTGAACGTCCGCCGGTCCGCCGACCCTGACCTCTCCTGTGTACGTCATGTCGATCAGCCTATAGCGGTGCGGCGCCCGGCGGGCCGTCCTCGTCGCACGGGACGGGGCCTACAGCGGCGGCAGCTTCGGCAGCGCGCCGCCCCGAGCGGTCAGCCGGGAGCCGTCGCGCCGCCCGGCGAGCCAGCCGACCAGCTCCGCCGCCGGGCCCGAGACGGTCACCTCGGGCTCGTCCGCGGCCCTGCCGGTGTCCCAGGTGCGCGTGCCGTCCGTGATCCGTGTCGCGGGGACGTCCGGGTTCCCCGAGAACCGCTGGGTGAGGAACCCGGTCTCCCGCTCCAGGAACTCCGCCGGGACGTCCTCCAGCTCGTACCCGGCCCCGAGGTCCACGTGGTGCAGCTCCACCTCGGCCCACCGCCGGAACGGCAGCCGGGCCGCGGCGTCGGTGACCCCGTTGCGCAGCTCCACCGTGCGCGTCCAGTCCGCGGGAGCGTCCCCCGCCGCCCGGAACCGGTCCGCGCTCTCGCGCAGGTCGGCGAGCTGGACGTCCAGGGGGCGCGCCGCGCCGTCCTCGATGTCGGCGTCCCGCGCCGCGGCGCTCGCGTACATGGGACGGCCCTCCAGGGCGTTCACGAGCGCGTCCGCGTTGCGGGCGAGGTGGGCGAGGACGTGTCCGCGGGTCCAGCCGGGAAGCCGTGACGGCTCGGCGAGCGAGGCGTTGTCCAGTCGGGCGACCGCGCGCAGCAGCCGGTCGGTCGCGTCACGTACACATGCCAGGTCATGAGCGTGATCAGTCATGGGCCCGACCCTAGCCGTGCCACACGTTCGGGTGAAGCTCGTGAAGCTCGTCCGCAAATCGAATGCGCGTGCTATATCGTCGATGGCGGCGTCGGGCATGCTGGAAGGCCGGGGATTGTTATGCAACCGGGCAATCCGACCGGCGTTGTCAGTGGCTCCCCCTAGTCTGGAGAAGACGGGGGCCCGCCCCTGTCACTTCTCCCAAGAAAGGTGCGGACCGGCGTGGCCGACCGTCTCATCGTCCGTGGCGCGCGCGAGCACAACCTGAAGAATGTCTCGCTCGACCTGCCTCGCGACTCGCTCATCGTCTTCACGGGCCTGTCCGGGTCGGGCAAGTCCTCCCTGGCCTTCGACACGATCTTCGCCGAGGGCCAGCGGCGCTACGTGGAATCCCTCTCCTCGTACGCACGGCAGTTCCTCGGCCAGATGGACAAGCCGGACGTCGACTTCATCGAGGGCCTGTCCCCGGCGGTCTCCATCGACCAGAAGTCGACCTCGCGCAACCCCCGCTCGACCGTCGGCACGATCACCGAGGTCTACGACTACCTGCGCCTGCTCTTCGCGCGCATCGGCAAGCCGCACTGTCCCGAGTGCGGCCGCCCGATCTCGCGCCAGTCGCCGCAGGCCATCGTGGACAAGGTGCTGGAGCTGCCGGAGGGGAGCCGCTTCCAGGTGCTCTCGCCGTTGGTGCGTGAGCGCAAGGGCGAGTTCGTGGACCTCTTCGCCGACCTCCAGACGAAGGGCTACTCCCGCGCGCGCGTGGACGGCACGACCGTCCAGCTGTCCGAGCCGCCGACCCTGAAGAAGCAGGAGAAGCACACCATCGAGGTGGTCGTGGACCGCCTCACGGTGAAGGACTCCGCCAAGCGCCGCCTCACCGACTCCGTGGAGACCGCCCTCGGCCTGTCCGGCGGCATGGTCGTGCTCGACTTCGTCGACCTCCCCGAGGACGACCCCGAGCGCGAGCGCATGTACTCGGAGCACCTGTACTGCCCGTACGACGACCTGTCCTTCGAGGAGCTGGAGCCGCGCTCCTTCTCCTTCAACTCGCCCTTCGGCGCCTGCCCCGAGTGCACGGGCATCGGCACCCGCATGGAGGTCGACCCCGAGCTGATCGTCCCGGACCCCGACAAGTCCCTGGACGAAGGCGCCATCCACCCCTGGTCGCACGGACACACCAAGGACTACTTCGGCCGCCTGATCGGCGCCCTCGCGGACGCGCTCGGCTTCCGCACGGACATCCCCTTCGCGGGCCTGCCGCAGCGCGCGAGGAAGGCCCTGCTGTACGGCCACAAGACCCAGATCGAGGTGCGCTACCGCAACCGGTACGGCCGCGAGCGCGTGTACACCACGCCCTTCGAGGGCGCGGTGCCCTTCGTCAAGCGCCGGCACAGCGAGGCCGAGAGCGACGCCAGCCGGGAGCGCTTCGAGGGCTATATGCGCGAGGTGCCCTGCCCCTCCTGCCAGGGCACCCGCCTCAAGCCGATCGTGCTCGCCGTGACCATCATGGAGAAGTCGATCGCCGAGGTCTCCGCGATGTCGATCAGCGACTGCGCGGAGTTCCTGGGCGAGCTGAAGCTGAACGCGCGGGACAAGAAGATCGCCGAGCGGGTGCTCAAGGAGGTCAACGAGCGGCTGCGCTTCCTGGTCGACGTCGGCCTGGACTACCTCTCGCTCAACCGCGCCGCCGGCACCCTCTCCGGCGGCGAGGCCCAGCGCATCCGCCTGGCCACCCAGATCGGCTCCGGCCTGGTCGGCGTGCTCTACGTGCTGGACGAGCCCTCCATCGGCCTGCACCAGCGCGACAACCACCGGCTGATCGAGACCCTGGTCCGGCTGCGCGACATGGGCAACACGCTCATCGTGGTGGAGCACGACGAGGACACCATCAAGGTCGCCGACTGGGTGGTGGACATCGGCCCCGGCGCGGGTGAGCACGGCGGCAAGGTGGTGCACAGCGGCTCCCTGAAGGAGCTGCTCGCCAACACCGAGTCGGAGACCGGCGCCTACCTCTCCGGCCGCAAGGCGATCCCGCTCCCGGACGTCCGGCGCCCCCGCGACCCCTCCCGCCAGCTCACCGTGCACGGCGCCCGGGAGAACAACCTCCGGGACATCGACGTGTCGTTCCCGCTCGGCGTGTTCACGGCCGTCACGGGTGTGTCCGGTTCCGGCAAGTCCACCCTGGTCAACGACATCCTCTACACGCACCTGGCGCGCGAGCTGAACGGCGCCCGGACCGTCCCCGGCCGCCACACGCGCGTCGCGGGCGACGACCTGGTGGACAAGGTCGTGCACGTCGACCAGTCGCCCATCGGCCGCACCCCGCGGTCCAACCCGGCGACCTACACCGGCGTCTTCGACCACATCCGCAGGCTGTTCGCCGAGACCACCGAGGCGAAGGTCCGCGGCTACCAGCCGGGCCGCTTCTCCTTCAACGTCAAGGGCGGCCGCTGCGAGAACTGCGCCGGTGACGGCACCATCAAGATCGAGATGAACTTCCTCCCGGACGTCTACGTCCCGTGCGAGGTCTGCCACGGCGCCCGGTACAACCGGGAGACCCTGGAGGTCCACTACAAGGGCAAGTCCATCGCCGAGGTGCTGAACATGCCGATCGAGGAGGCCATGCACTTCTTCGAGGCGGTCCCGGCGATCTCCCGCCACCTCAAGACGCTGAACGACGTCGGCCTCGGCTACGTCCGCCTCGGCCAGTCCGCCACCACCCTCTCCGGTGGCGAGGCCCAGCGCGTCAAGCTCGCCAGCGAGCTGCAGAAGCGCTCCACCGGGCGCACCGTCTACGTCCTGGACGAGCCGACCACCGGCCTGCATTTCGAGGACATCAGCAAGCTGCTGACGGTCCTCGGCGGCCTGGTCGACAAGGGCAACACGGTCATCGTCATCGAGCACAACCTCGATGTGATCAAGACCGCGGACTGGCTCGTGGACATGGGCCCGGAGGGCGGCGCCGGCGGTGGCCTGGTGGTCGCCGAGGGCACGCCCGAGGAGGTCGCCGGGGTCCCGGCCAGCCACACCGGCAAGTTCCTGCGAGAGATCCTCGGCGCCGAGCGCATCAGCGACGCGGAACCCGTCAAGGCGCCGCGCGCCACCCGGAAAACGGCCGCGGCCAAGTCGGCGACGAAGAAGACGGTGACGGTCAAGGCCAACAGCACGGCGACCAAGAAGGCCGCCGCGGCCACGAAGAAGACGGCCGCGAAGGAGGCGACACCCGCGAAGAAGGCGGCACCCGCGAAGAAGGCGACGCGGGCCCGCAAGGCCTGACACCGGATCAGGTCCCGTCCGGTTCGACCAGGGCCTGATCAGGACCCGATCGAGACTTGATCGGGACAAGACCTGACATCGGATCAGAAAACCGGCGCCCCGCGGGAACTCCCCGTGGGGCGCCGCTCGTTCCACCATCAGCCGCCCGGAGCGGCGGCCGCTCCTTGACAAGAGCAGAGAGGAACCAGGCGGTTCACAGATCACCCAGCTCGGTCGCGTACGGCGGCTCCGCCCCCGCCCGCGAGCAGGTGATCGCCGCCGCGCGCGCCGCGAAGCGCAGCAGCCGGGTCCAGCCCTCCGTCCCGAGGGCGGCCAGCGCCTGAGGCGACAGCGCGTCCTGGGCGGCCAGACCGTGCAGCAGGGCGGCGTTCACCGTGTCCCCGGCGCCGATGGTGTCCACGACGTCGACCTTCTCGCCGGGCACGGAGTACTCCCCGCCCTCGGTGAACACGGTCAGACCGTCGCCGCCCCGGGTCACCACCACGGCCGACGGCCCCTCGGCCAGCCACTCGCGCGGCGTGCCGCCCAGCCATGCCGCGTCCTCCGCGGACACCTTCAGCAGCGTCACCGAGGGCAGCCAGCTCGCGAAGCGCGCCCGGTAGGCGTCCGCGTCCGGGATCAGTCCCGCCCGGATGTTGGGGTCGAGTGCGGTGAACAGCCCCTGTCCGGCCGCCCGTCGCAGCAGCACCTCGTAGGCGCTCGCCCCCGGTTCCAGGACGAGCGAGAGGGTGCCGAAGGACACCGCCCGCGTGCCCGCCGGGAGCGCGAGGGGCGCGGTGAAGAGACGGTCGGCGGTGCCGTCGACGTAGAAGGAGTACGCGGCCGAGCCGCCGTCGTCGATCGTGGCCACCGCGAGGGTCGTCGGCTCCGGCCCGCGCTGCACGCCGGACACCTTGACACCCGACCGCCGCAGCCCGTCCAGCAGCGCCTCGCCGAAGGCGTCGGACGACGTCCGGGAGCAGAAGGCGGTGGGCGTGCCGAGCCGGCCGAGGGCGACCGCGGTGTTGTAGGGGCCGCCGCCGGGCGCCGGCTTCAGGGCCGCCAGGGCGCCGGGGCCCTGCGGTACCAGGTCGATCAATGCCTCACCGGCGACGACGATCACGAGGCGGTTCCCTTCTCGGACGGGGGCACGGGCAGCGGCTCGGACAGGGCGGACGGCACGGTGTGCGGCGCTGCTCCGGGCCGCTCGGGGCCCTCCGGGCAGCCGCAGGAGCCGCGGTGGACGAACGCGCAGGGCAGCCGGACCGTGCGGGGCGGGCGGTCCGGCTCGGCCAGGCGCTCCAGGAGCAGCCGCACGGCCTGGGCGCCCAGTTCCCTGCTGGGCTGGGCGATGGCGGTGAGCCGGGGCGAGAACAGGTCGGCCCAGGGGAAGTCGTCGAAGCAGCACAGGGCGAGATCGCCGGGCACGGACAGGCCGTTCCCGGCGAGGGCGCGCAGGGCCCCCAGCGTCATCGCGTTGTTGGCGGTGACGAGCGCGGTGGGCGGATCGGGCAGGGCGAGCAGGGCGGCCGTGGCCCGCTCGGCACCGGCCGACTCGGAGTTGCCGGACACCAGCAGGCGGTCGTCGAGGGGCAGGCCCGCGGCGGCGAGGCCGTCCCGGTAGCCCGCGACGCGCTCACGGGTCGTACTGAGCCCCGGCAGGCCCGCGACCAGGCCGATCCGGCGGTGTCCCAGCCCGGCGAGATGGGCCACGAGCCGAGCCGTCGGCCCGGCGCTCTCCGCGCACACCTGGTCGAAGCGCGGGGCGCCCGGGCCGACAGCCGCGTCCGCGCCGTCGATCAGCCGGTCCAGGAACACGGTCGGTACGGCATGCCGGCGCAGATAGCCGACCAGCTCGCCCGGCTGCGCGGAGGGGGCGATGATCATGCCGTCCACCCGGCGCTCGTGGAGGAGGCGCGCGACCTTCTGTTCGTGTCCCGGGTCGTCGTGCGGGTCCGCCAGGAGCAGGCCGTAGCCCGCGTGAAGCGCGGCGGCCTCGACGCCCTGGAGGATCTCGGTGAAGTACGGGTTGCTGATCGCCGACACCGCGAGCCCGATGGAACGGGTCCGGGCGGTCACCAGGGAGCGGGCCAGGGTGTTGGGCGTGTACCCGAGGGCGTCCACGGCGTCCAGGACGGCCTGACGGGTGCCCGGCAGCACCGGACGCGTGCCGTTGAGCACGTGGGAGACGGTCGCCACGGAGACCCCGGCGCTCCGCGCGACGTCCGCCATGGTGGGCATCGCGTTCCCCTCCCTGCCCGTCCGT
>NZ_VOGW01000132.1:43847-92340 GCF_007896895.1 Streptomyces misionensis
GCCGGGAGCCGTCGCGCCGCCCGGCGAGCCAGCCGACCAGCTCCGCCGCCGGGCCCGAGACGGTCACCTCGGGCTCGTCCGCGGCCCCCCCGGCGTCCCAGGTCCGCGTGACCGCCGTGGTCCCGGTCGCCGGGCTCGGCCTGGCGGCGTGCTCGGCCCCGGGCGGAGACGGCGCCTCCGCGTCCAGCCCGACCGCGCCGGTGGACCTCGGTGCCGAGAGCGAGGTCGCCAAGGGCGGCGCCAAGCTCTACCGGGAGCACAACGTGGTGGTCAGCAGGGACGACAGCGGGGCGCTGAAGGCGTACAGCACGATCTGCACGCACGCCGGTTGCCCGATCAACAAGCTCCAGGGCACCACCCTGATCTGCCCCTGCCACGGCAGCCAGTTCGACGCCATGACCGGCAAGGTGGTCCAGTCGCCGGCCACCGTGCCCCTGACCGAGCTGTCGGTGCAGACCAAGGACGGCAAGATCGTCGCGGGCCCGGCGGCCTGACCCCGGCGGCGCCCCGGCGGTCCACGGGTCAACCAGCGGGCGCCGCGCCCCCGTTCACCGCTGCCAGTCCCACGCGATGCCCACGACGCCCGGCCGGATGCGCGGCTCGACCACATGGACGCAGTGGTGCGGGGCGGTGACGGGGAGTTCCTGCCGGCCGCCGCGCGGGGCCGCCGGGGAGTGCTGGGTGAAGCGGTGGCAGCGCACGGGCAGCGCCGCCGCGTCGAAGCGCACCTGGAGCGCGTACTGACCGCCCGGCACGTCGAAACCGCGCAGGTACTCACGGGCGGCCCGGGCCGTGCCGTCCTCGACGGCGTACCGGAAGAGGAACGTGTCCCCGGCGCGCAGCCGGGTGCCGAAGAGCAGCTCGGCCACCAGCACCCCGCTGTCGTGGTCGAAGCGGACGCGGCCGGTGCGGCAGTTCTCCAGGGCCCGCACCCGCATGTCGCGCGGCGCGCAGCCCGGGTCGCCCCGGTGCACCGCGAGGAAGCCGTCGACGCCGTCGCGGTGGGCGCGCACGATGTGATGGGCCTCGCGGGCCGCCAGCTCGCGCCGGGCGCCGATCCGGACGCACTCGTGGTGGCCCAGGGTGTGCAGCCCGCTGTCCGCCGGGCGGCCCAGCTCGGCCCGCAGCCGGTCCACCACGGCCGAGGCCTCGACCAGGGAGCGGTACGAGCGGGCCGCCCGGCGGCCGGATGCCGGGTGCGGCTCGGACTCCGCGAGCAGCCGGATCAGGGACTCGTCCGGCAGCTGGAGGATCTCCTCCAGGGCGCGTACCGCGCGCAGCGACTCCGGGCGCTGCGGACGGCGGGCGCCCTGCTGCCAGTAACTCAGGCTGGTCACCCCGACCTTGACCCCGTGGCGCGAGAGATGGTGCTGCACGCGCTGGAGCGGCAGACCGCGCGCGGCGATCGCGGCACGCAGCGCCACATGGAAGGGGCCGCCGCGCAGGGCCGAGTCCAGTTCCCCGCTGGGAAGGTCCGCGTGCTGTGTGGCATGCAGCATGCCGAGGGGCCTTTCTGTGAGGTGTCACGACGGCTGGTCAGACCGTCTGCGCGGTGTGCGGGGCCACCCCCGTGGCGTCGTGACGCCCATGGCTGCGCACGCCGCGCCCCTTCCCGCACGTGCCGGCCCCGAGTTCCCCCGCATTGAAGCGTGTTGATCAGCACCCGACAACACCTGGGGACCGGTCGCCCCGGACGACTGGCCGGACCCCGCCCCTCACCGGGCGGCGGGCGCCGGCGGGCGGGCCTTTCGGGCCCCGCGGCCGGAGCGGACCGGTCCGCGCGCCGCGGAGCCGGCGTCGTCCACAGGCCCGACGCGGTGTCGGTGCTCGCCAGTAGGGTGTGAGACATGGCCGATCCCTCCAGCTACCGCCCCAGGCCGGGAGACATCCCGGACACCCCCGGGGTGTACAGGTTCCGTGACGAGCACCGCCGGGTGATCTACGTCGGAAAGGCGAAAAGCCTGCGCCAGCGCCTGGCGAACTACTTCCAGGACCTGGCGAACCTGCACCCCCGCACCCGGACCATGGTGACCACCGCCGCGTCCGTGGAGTGGACCGTGGTGTCCACGGAGGTCGAGGCGCTGCAGCTGGAGTACTCCTGGATCAAGGAGTTCGACCCCCGGTTCAACGTCAAGTACCGCGACGACAAGAGCTACCCGTACCTCGCGGTGACGATGAACGAGGAGTTCCCGCGCGTCCAGGTGATGCGCGGTCACAAGAAGAAGGGCGTGCGGTACTTCGGGCCGTACGGACACGCGTGGGCCATCCGGGACACCGTCGACCTGCTGCTGCGGGTCTTCCCGGTGCGCACCTGCTCGGCGGGCGTGTTCAAGAACGCCGCCCGCACCGGCCGGCCCTGCCTGCTCGGCTACATCGGCAAGTGCTCCGCCCCCTGCGTCGGCCGCATCAGCCCCGAGGATCACCGGGACCTGGCCGACGAGTTCTGCGACTTCATGGCCGGCCGCACCGGCACCTACCTCCGCCGTCTGGAGAGGCAGATGATGGAGGCGGCGGAGGAGATGGAGTACGAGCGGGCCGCCCGGCTGCGCGACGACATCGGGGCCCTGAAGAAGGCCATGGAGAAGAGCGCGGTCGTGCTCGCCGACGCGACCGACGCGGACCTCATGGCCGTCGCCGAGGACGAGCTGGAGGCGGCCGTGCAGATCTTCCACGTGCGCGGTGGCCGGGTGCGCGGTCAGCGAGGCTGGGTGACCGACAAGGTCGAGGAGGTCACCACCGGCGCCCTGGTCGAGCACGCCCTCCAGCAGCTGTACGGCGAGGAGACCGGGGACGCGGTGCCCAAGGAGGTCCTGGTCCCGGCGCTGCCCGAGCCGGTCGAGCCGGTCCAGGAGTGGCTGACCGGGCGCCGCGGGTCCCATGTGTCGCTGCGCATCCCGCAGCGCGGCGACAAGAAGGCGCTCATGGAGACCGTGCAGCGCAACGCCCAGCAGGCGCTCGCCCTGCACAAGACCAAGCGCGCCTCCGACCTCACCACCCGCTCCCGCGCCCTGGAGGAGATCGCCGACGCCCTCGACCTGGACAGCGCCCCGCTGCGCATCGAGTGCTACGACATCTCGCACCTCCAGGGGGACGACGTGGTCGCCTCCATGGTGGTCTTCGAGGACGGGTTGCAGCGCAAGAGCGAGTACCGCCGCTTCCAGATCAAGGGCTTCGCGGGCCAGGACGACGTCCGCTCCATGCACGAGGTGATCACCCGCCGCTTCAAGCGGTACCTCGCCGAGAAGGAGCGGACGGGGGAGTGGGCCGACGGCGAGGAGACCGACGGCGACACCGCGCCCGCCGGCAATGCCCCGGCAGTCGACCGGTTCACCTCCGCCGGCACGGCCCCGGGAAGCGACCGGCTCATCCCCGGTGGAACCGGCCCGGAAACGGACGCGGTCACCGGTGCGGAGCCCGGCCCGCTCACCGCCACGGCCCCGGAAAGCGACCGGCTCGCCCCCGGCGAAAGCGGCCCGGAAACCGGCCCCCGGCCCGGCCCGGTCCCCGGCGTCGGAGCCGGCCCGCTCAACGGTGCCCTCAAGGACGACGACGGGCGCCCCCGGAAGTTCGCCTACCCGCCCCAGCTCGTCGTGGTCGACGGCGGGCAGCCGCAGGTCGCGGCGGCCCGGCGGGCGCTGGACGAGCTGGGCATCGACGACATCGCGGTGTGCGGCCTCGCCAAACGGCTGGAGGAGGTCTGGCTGCCCGGTGAGGACGACCCCGTCGTACTGCCCCGCACCAGCGAGGGCCTGTACCTGCTCCAGCGCGTTCGGGACGAGGCGCACCGGTTCGCGATCACCTATCAGCGCACCAAGCGCGCCAAACGCTTCCGCGCCGGCCCCCTGGACGACGTCCCCGGCCTCGGCGAAACCAGGAAACAGGCGCTCATCAAGCATTTCGGCTCGGTGAAGCGGCTGCGGTCCGCCACAATCGAACAGATCCAGGAAGTGCCCGGGATAGGCCGCAAGACGGCCGAGACCATCGCCGCGGCCCTCGCCCAGGCGGCCCCGGCCGCACCCGCCGTGAACACGGCGACCGGAGAGATCATGGAAGACGAGGAACCCGAGACGACGGCGGGCTCCTCGGGGGCGCCCGTGACCACGGGTCCCCCGGACGAACGACGGGGGCAGGAGACATGACCGAGCACGACGCGGAACCCACGCAGCGCCGAGATCAGGCGCGTGGCGGCCCGGGCGACGACACGGGCCGGCAGCACACCGGCCGGCCCACCGCCCGCCGGCACACGGGCCAGGACGCGGCCGACGACAACGGAGCACAGGTGAGTACGGGCAGCGAGACACCCGGGGTACCCGAAGCGGCCATCCCGGAGCTGGTGATCATCTCCGGCATGTCCGGAGCGGGCCGCTCGACGGCCGCGAAGTGTCTGGAGGACCTCGGCTGGTTCGTCGTGGACAACCTCCCGCCCGCCCTCATCCCCACCATGGTGGAGCTGGGCGCCCGCTCCCAGGGCAACGTGGCGCGGATCGCGGTGGTCGTGGACGTCCGCGGCCGGCGCTTCTTCGACAACCTGCGCGAGTCCCTGGCGGACCTGGAGGCCAAGCACGTCACCCGGCGGATCGTCTTCCTGGAGTCCTCCGACGAGGCACTGGTGCGCCGCTTCGAGTCGGTGCGCCGCCCCCACCCCCTCCAGGGCGACGGCCGCATCGTGGACGGCATCGCCGCCGAGCGGGAACTGCTGCGCGAACTGCGCGGCGACGCCGACCTGGTGATCGACACCTCCAGCCTCAACGTGCACGAGCTGCGCGCCAAGATGGACGCCCAGTTCGCCGGCGAGGAGGAGCCCGAGCTGCGGGCCACCGTGATGTCCTTCGGGTTCAAGTACGGCCTCCCGGTCGACGCCGATCTCGTCGCGGACATGCGGTTCCTGCCCAACCCGCACTGGGTCCCGGAGCTGCGCCCGTTCACCGGCCTCAACGAGGAGGTCGCCGCGTACGTCTTCAACCAGCCCGGCGCCAAGGAGTTCCTGGACCGGTACGCCGAGCTGCTTCGGCTCATCGCGGCGGGGTATCGGCGCGAGGGCAAGCGCTATGTGACCATCGCCATCGGCTGCACCGGCGGCAAGCACCGCTCGGTCGCGATGTCGGAGAAGCTCGCCGCGCGCCTCGCGGCCGAGGGCGTCGAGACGGTGGTCGTGCACCGGGACATGGGACGGGAATGACGGAACGTACACCGCGGCTGGGCCGGCTGCGCCGGATGGTGCCGGACGCGCGCTCCGGCCGCTCCGCCGGGACCGGGGCCGGCCGCCCCGTCGAGGCCCGCGGGGGCCGGCCCCGTCGCCGGGGCGCCCAGCCGAAGGTGGTCGCGCTCGGCGGCGGCAGGGGCCTGTCCGCCTCGCTCGCCGCCCTGCGCCGGATCACCGGCGACCTCACCGCCGTCGTCACGGTGGCCGACGACGGCGGCTCCAGCGGCCGGCTGCGCGACGAGTTGGGCGTGCTGCCGCCCGGCGATCTGCGCAAGGCGCTGGCCGCGCTCTGCGGCGACGACGACTGGGGCCAGACCTGGGCCCGGGTCATCCAGCACCGCTTCCAGTCCCAGGGCGACCTGCACGACCACGCGGTGGGCAACCTGCTGATCGTCGCCCTGTGGGAGCAGCTCGGCGACCACGTCCAGGCCCTGGACCTGGTCGGCAAGCTGCTCGGCGCGCACGGCCGGGTGCTGCCCATGTCCGCCGTACCGCTGGAACTCCAGGCCCTGGTCAAGGGGCACGACCCGGAGCACCCGGAGGACGTGGACACCGTGCGCGGGCAGGCCACGGTCGCGCTGACGCCCGGCGAGGTGCAGTCCGTGCACCTGGTGCCGAACGACCCGCCGGCCGTCCCCGAGGCGCTGGCGGCGGTGCTGGACGCCGACTGGGTGGTGCTCGGCCCCGGCTCCTGGTTCTCCTCGGTGATCCCGCACCTGCTCGTGCCCGAGCTGCTGGACGCGCTGACCGAGACCAAGGCGCGCAAGGTCCTGTCCCTGAACCTCGCCCCGCAGCCGGGAGAAACCGACGGCTTCTCCCCGCAGCGTCATTTGGAGGTTTTGGGGCGACACGCCCCTAAACTCGCCCTGGACGTGGTGCTGGCCGACGAGGCCGCCGTGCCCGACCGCGACTCGCTCACCGAGGCCGCCAAGCGGCTGGGCGCCGCGGTCGAGCTGGCCCCGGTGGCCCGGACCGACGGAACACCCCGGCACGACCCGGAGCTGTTGGCCGCCGCGTACGACCGTATTTTTCGGATGCATGGAAGGATCGGCCCATGGCGATGACGGCAGCGGTGAAGGACGAGATCTCCCGGCTCCCCGTCACCCGGACCTGCTGCAGGAAGGCGGAGGTCTCCGCCATCCTGCGGTTCGCCGGCGGCCTGCATCTGGTGAGCGGGCGCATCGTGATCGAGGCGGAGCTGGACACCGCGATGGCGGCCCGCCGCCTCAAGCGGGACATCCTGGAGATCTTCGGCCACAGCTCCGAACTGATCGTGATGGCGCCCGGTGGGCTGCGGCGCGGCTCGCGCTACGTGGTCCGGGTCGTCGCGGGCGGCGACCAGCTCGCCCGGCAGACGGGCCTGGTCGACGGCCGGGGCCGGCCGATCCGCGGGCTGCCCCCGCAGGTGGTCTCGGGGGCCACCTGCGACGCGGAGGCGGC
The DNA here is from genome assembly GCF_007896895.1 of Streptomyces misionensis. Taxonomy (GTDB): domain Bacteria; phylum Actinomycetota; class Actinomycetes; order Streptomycetales; family Streptomycetaceae; genus Streptomyces; species Streptomyces misionensis_A. The sequence goes on from NZ_VOGW01000132.1 coordinate 50,491, forward strand.
CTGGCGCGGGGCGTTCCTCGCGCACGGCTCGCTGACCGAGCCCGGCCGCTCCTCCTCCCTGGAGGTGACCTGCCCGGGGCCGGAGGCCGCGCTGGCGCTGGTGGGCGCCGCCCGCCGGCTGTCGATCGCCGCCAAGGCCCGCGAGGTGCGCGGGGTGGACCGGGTGGTGGTCCGTGACGGTGACGCGATCGGCGCGCTGCTGACCCGGCTCGGCGCGCACGAGTCGGTGCTGGCCTGGGAGGAGCGCCGGATGCGCCGCGAGGTGCGGGCCACGGCCAACCGGCTCGCCAACTTCGACGACGCCAACCTGCGGCGCTCGGCCCGTGCGGCGGTGGCCGCCGGGGCCCGGGTGCAGCGCGCGCTGGAGATCCTCGGGGACGAGGTGCCCGAGCATCTCGCCGCGGCCGGGCGGCTGCGCATGGAGCACAAGCAGGCCTCGCTGGAGGAGCTGGGGGCGCTCGCCGACCCGCCGCTGACCAAGGACGCGGTCGCGGGCCGGATCCGCCGGCTGCTGGCCATGGCCGACAAGCGCGCCGCCGATCTCGGCATCCCGGGCACCGAGGCCAACCTGACCGAGGAGCTGGCGGACAACCTGGTCGGCTGACCGCCGCACAGCACGCCGACACGCCGGTGCCGATCCCCGTCCGGGGGGATTCGGCACCGGCTTTCGCATGTCCTCGTCCGCCGAACTCCCCGGCTCCATACCACAGGTGAGCGGAGCCCTCATCAAGGGTGCGGAATTGGGGTACTCGACAGGTGAGCCGACCCGCTCACGAACGAGTGACAACGACGTCAGCAAGGGGGGACATCAGGTAGCGAATCCGGGTGAATCGACTGCCGGTCCAGGGGGGTCCGTACCCCTAGTGACGTGTACGGAAGACCTGCCCACGTATGCGCCGTCTCGATGTCACCGAGGGCCCCTCGGAGAGGTAGGGTCGGTGGTGGTCGGGGACATCCCAAACAGAGCTCGCCGGCTCGCATGGCCGGCGTACCAACGAGGAGATCGGTTCGTGACGATCCGCGTAGGCATCAACGGCTTCGGCCGCATCGGCCGTAACTACTTCCGCGCGCTGCTGGAGCAGGGTGCGGACATCGAGGTTGTGGCTGTCAACGACCTGGGTGACACGGCCACCACGGCCCACCTGCTCAAGTACGACACGATCCTGGGTCGTCTCAAGCAGGAGGTCTCCCACACCGCCGACACGATCACCGTCGACGGCCACACCATCAAGGTGCTCTCCGAGCGCAACCCGGCGGACATCCCCTGGGGCGAGCTGGGCGTCGACATCGTCATCGAGTCGACCGGCATCTTCACCAAGCGCGAGGACGCCGCCAAGCACCTGGCCGGCGGCGCCAAGAAGGTCCTCATCTCGGCTCCGGCCAAGGAAGAGGACATCACCATCGTGATGGGCGTCAACCAGGACAAGTACGACCCGGCGAACCACCACGTCATCTCCAACGCGTCGTGCACCACCAACTGTGTGGCCCCGATGGCGAAGGTCCTGGACGAGAACTTCGGCATCGTCAAGGGTCTGATGACCACGGTGCACGCGTACACCAACGACCAGCGCATCCTTGACTTCCCGCATAAGGACCTGCGCCGGGCCCGCGCCGCCGCCGAGAACATCATCCCGACCACCACCGGTGCCGCCAAGGCCACCGCCCTGGTCCTGCCGCAGCTCAAGGGCAAGCTGGACGGCCTCGCCATGCGCGTCCCGGTCCCGACCGGCTCCGTCACCGACCTCGTCGTCGAACTCAGCCGCGAGGTCACCAAGGAAGAGGTCAACGCCGCCTTCCAGAAGGCCTCCGAGGGCGAGCTCAAGGGCCTCCTCGACTACACCGAGGACCCGATCGTCTCCTCGGACATCGTCAACGCCCCGGCGTCCTGCACCTTCGACTCCTCCCTGACCATGGTCCAGGAGGGCAAGAACGTGAAGGTCATCGGCTGGTACGACAACGAGTGGGGCTACTCCAACCGCCTCGTGGACCTCACGGTCTTCGTCGGCAACCAGCTCTGATCGCCGAAGACCACAGCAGCACGACCGTGACATGAGAGCAGGGCTCGGCAGGCGCAGCGCGGCGCCCGCCGGGCCCTGTCTCGCGCACGGACCACGTCCTCATACGATCAGGTGCACCACGAGCCCTCCTCAGGAGTCCACTCAATGAAGACGATCGACGAACTTCTCGCCGACGGCGTAAGCGGCAAGCGGGTCTTCGTCCGCGCCGACCTCAACGTGCCGCTGGCCGACGGAACGATCACCGACGACGGCCGCATCCGCGCCGTCCTGCCCACCGTCAAGGCCCTCGCGGACGCGGGCGCCAAGGTGATCGTCGCCTCGCACCTGGGCCGCCCCAAGGGCGCCCCGGACCCCGCCTTCTCGCTGCTGCCCGCCGCCGAGCGCCTCGGTGAACTACTCGGCGCCCCGGTCGCCTTCGCCCAGGACACCGTGGGCCCCGCCGCCCACGACGCCGTCGACGGCCTCCAGCCCGGCCAGGTCGCGGTCATCGAGAACCTGCGCTTCAACCCCGGCGAGACGGCCAAGGACGACACCGAGCGCGGCGAGTTCGCCGACCGGCTCGCCGCCCTCGCCGACGTGTACGTGGGCGACGGCTTCGGCGCCGTGCACCGCAAGCACGCCTCCGTGTACGACCTCCCGGCCCGGCTGCCGCACTACGCCGGCCACCTCATCGCCACCGAGGTCGGCGTCCTGAAGAAGCTCACCGAGGACGTCAAGCGCCCCTACGTCGTCGCGCTCGGCGGCGCCAAGGTCTCCGACAAGCTCGCCGTCATCGACCAGCTGCTCGGCAAGGCCGACCGGCTGCTCATCGGCGGCGGCATGGCCTACACCTTCCTCAAGGCCAAGGGCTACGAGGTCGGCATCTCCCTCCTCCAGGAGGACCAGATCCCGGCCGTCACCGAGTACATGCAGCGCGCCGAGAAGCAGGGCGTGGAACTGGTGCTGCCCGTCGACGTCCTCGTGGCCCGGGAGTTCCCGGATCTGAAGACCAAGGCGCCGAGCCGGTTCACCACCGTCGACGCGGACAAGATCCCCGCCGACCAGGAGGGCCTGGACATCGGCCCCAAGACCCGAGAGCTGTACGCCTCGAAGCTCGCCGACGCCGAGACCGTCTTCTGGAACGGTCCCATGGGCGTCTTCGAGCACACCGACTACGCCGAGGGCACCAAGGTGGTCGCCCAGGCGCTCGTCGACTCGGACGGGTTCACCGTCGTCGGCGGCGGTGACTCCGCCGCGGCCGTGCGTACGCTCGGCTTCGACGAGAACGCTTTCGGCCACATCTCGACCGGTGGCGGCGCCTCCCTCGAATACCTCGAGGGCAAGACGCTCCCCGGCCTCGCCGCACTGGAGGACTGACCCCGTATGACCACCCGCACGCCGCTGATGGCGGGCAACTGGAAGATGAACCTCAACCACCTCGAGGCCATCGCCCACGTCCAGAAGCTCGCCTTCGCCCTGGCCGACAAGGACTACGAGGCCGTCGAGGTCGCCGTCCTGCCGCCCTTCACCGACCTGCGCTCCGTGCAGACCCTGGTCGACGGCGACAAGCTGAAGATCAAGTACGGCGCCCAGGACATCTCGCAGCACGACTCCGGCGCCTACACCGGCGAGATCTCCGGCCCGATGCTGGCCAAGCTGAAGTGCACGTACGTGGTCATCGGCCACTCCGAGCGCCGCCAGTACCACCACGAGACCGACGAGCTGGTCAACGCCAAGGTCAAGGCCGCCTACAAGCACGGCCTGACCCCGATCCTGTGCGTCGGCGAGGAGCTGGACGTCCGCGAGGCGGGCAACCACGTCACCCACACCCTCACCCAGGTCGAGGGCGGCCTGAAGGACCTCCCGGCCGAGCAGGCCGAGACGATCGTGATCGCCTACGAGCCGGTGTGGGCCATCGGCACCGGCAAGGTCTGCGGCTCCGACGACGCCCAGGAGGTCTGCGCCGCCATCCGCGCCAAGATCGCCGAGCTGTACTCCCAGGACGTGGCCGACAAGGTCCGCATCCAGTACGGCGGCTCGGTGAAGTCCGGCAATGTCGCCGAGATCATGGCCAAGGCCGACATCGACGGCGCCCTGGTCGGCGGCGCGTCGCTGGACACCGACGAGTTCGTCAAGATCGTGCGCTTCCGCGATCAGTGACGGTGCGGTGACGCCGCTCATGAGTAGGCGGTAGCCGCGATACGTCGTACTCTTGCGGGGGCACGGCCCAGGTGCTGTGCCCCCGTCGTCCATCCGAATCCGAGGAAGTTGGTCCAGCCGTGGTTTTGGGGTTCTCGATCGCCCTGATCGTCTTCAGCCTGTTGCTGATGCTGCTGGTGCTGATGCACAAGGGAAAGGGCGGCGGCCTCTCCGACATGTTCGGTGGCGGCATGCAGTCCTCCGTCGGCGGCTCCTCGGTCGCCGAGCGCAACCTCGACCGGATCACCGTCGTGATCGGCGTGCTGTGGCTCGCGTGCATCGTGGTCCTCGGCATCCTGATGAAGACGAACAGCTGATCCCGGGCTTCACGGCCCACACATTCCGTACGTTGAGCCCCATGTTCGGTACGCGCCCCCATGCGCGGCCTATCATGGGGCTTGCGTCTGGATGTGGGGGGCGGTAACTCCAATCACTGGACGCGCGTTGGGCCTTACGTAGACTGAGGCGCTCGCGGCGAAGCGGAACGCCGACTCGCTTCGCGGCACCATCACGCAGGGAGTTACGACCGTGGCAAGTGGCAACGCGATCCGAGGAAGCCGGGTCGGGGCGGGGCCGATGGGCGAGGCCGAGCGCGGCGAGTCCGCACCGCGGCTGCGCATCTCCTTCTGGTGCTCCAACGGGCACGAGACGCAGCCGAGCTTCGCCAGCGACGCGCAGGTTCCCGACACCTGGGACTGCCCGCGCTGCGGCTTTCCGGCCGGCCAGGACCGGGACAACCCCCCGGACCCGCCGCGCACCGAGCCGTACAAGACCCACCTCGCCTATGTGCGCGAGCGGCGCAGCGACGCGGACGGCGAGGCGATCCTCGCCGAGGCGCTCGCCAAACTGCGCGGCGAGATCTAGGAATTGACGACCGGCCGGGCCCCTCGGGTGCCTGGCCGGAGCCGTATGCACCCGCTCGCGTCCGGCCCGTTGTCAGTGGCACCCTCTACGGTTCTCGTGAAGGCGACGACCGCGAGGGGGAGTTGTGTCGACGACGGCGGCGCGGATGCGCGCGCCCGCAAGGCGCGGGCGCGCGGGCTCCGGGCGGCTGTGGAGCGCCGCCGTGCCGTCCCGCTTCGGTGACGCGCCGCGCACCGCCGCGCCGCCCGCCGCCGGACCGCGCGTCCTGCGGCCCGACCGGCCACTGCGCGGACTGGACGCGGCCACGCCCCTGTGCGGCATCGGGACGGACGCCCCGACGGTGGAACGTCACCACCACCCTGATGCAGCAACGCACCCTCGCGGCCACTCTTGGCGCGGGTCCGTGCCGCCCCTGTGCGCACGGCCGCCGTCCTCGTGCTGTCCGTCGGCTCGCCGGCACCGGCCCGCGAGCCGGCCGCACCCCGTGTCCCGCCGGTGGGCGGCGCGACGGCGGCCCACACCCGGCGGTGATCAATTAGGTTGGAACCCGCTGGGACAGGCACGAAAGAAGGCGGAAGTCGGAAATGAACGCAGACGGCCGTACCAGGCTCAACCAGTCGCCCGAGTGGACCGCTCTCGCCAAGCACCGGGAGGAGCTGGCCGGCACCCATCTGAGGGACCTGTTCGCCGCCGAGCCCGAGCGCGGCGCCGGGTACACGCTGCGGGTCGGGGACCTCTCCATCGACTACAGCAAGCACCTGGTCACCGGCGAGACCCTGCGGCTGCTGCGCGAGCTGGCCGCGGCGAGGGACGTCTTCGGGCTGCGGGACGCCATGTTCCGGGGCGAGAAGATCAACGTCACCGAGGACCGGGCGGTGCTGCACACCGCGCTGCGCGCCCCGCGGGACGCGGTGATCGAGGTCGACGGCGAGAACGTGGTGCCCAAGGTGCACGCGGTGCTCGACAAGATGGCCGGCTTCGCCGAGCGGGTCCGCTCCGGCGCCTGGACCGGGCACACCGGCAAGCGCATCAGGAACGTGGTCAACATCGGCATCGGCGGCTCCGACCTCGGCCCCGCGATGGCCTACGAGGTGCTGCGCGGCTACACCGACCGCGAGCTGACCGTCCGGTTCGTCTCCAACGTGGACGGCGCCGACCTGCACGAGGCCACCCGCGACCTGGACCCGGCCGAGACGCTGTTCATCGTCGCGTCCAAGACCTTCACCACCATCGAGACGATCACCAACGCGACCTCCGCCCGCGCCTGGCTGCTGGCCGCGCTGGGCGACGAGGCCGCGGTGGCCAGGCACTTCGTGGCGCTCTCCACCAACGCCGCCAAGGTCGCCGAGTTCGGCATCGACCCGGACAACATGTTCGAGTTCTGGGACTGGGTCGGCGGCCGGTACTCGTACGACTCGGCGATCGGCCTCTCCCTGATGATCGCCATCGGGCCGGACCGGTTCCGGGAGATGCTGGACGGCTTCCGGCTGATGGACGAGCACTTCCGTACCGCGCCCGCCGAGGCCAACGCCCCGCTGCTGCTCGGCCTGCTGGGCATCTGGTACGGCAACTTCCACGACGCCCAGTCGCACGCGGTGCTGCCGTACAGCCACTACCTGTCCAAGTTCACCGCCTATCTCCAGCAGCTGGACATGGAGTCCAACGGCAAGTACGTGGCGCGCGACGGCAGGCAGGTGGACTGGCAGACCGGGCCGGTGGTGTGGGGCACCCCGGGCACCAACGGGCAGCACGCGTACTACCAGTTGATCCATCAGGGCACCAAGCTGATCCCGGCCGACTTCATCGGTTTCGCCGAGCCGGTCGCCGAGCTGAGCGCTGAACTGAAGGCACAGCACGACCTGTTGATGGCCAACTTCTTCGCCCAGACCCAGGCGCTCGCCTTCGGCAAGAGCGCCGAGGAGGTCCGCGCGGAGGGCGTGCCCGAGGAACTGGTGCCCCACAAGACCTTCCCGGGCAACCGGCCGACGACCACCATCCTGGCGAGGGAGCTCACCCCCTCCGTGCTCGGCCAGCTGATCGCCCTCTACGAGCACAAGGTGTTCGTGCAGGGCGCGGTGTGGGACATCGACTCCTTCGACCAGTGGGGCGTGGAGCTGGGCAAGGTCCTCGCCAAGCGCGTCGAACCGGCCCTCACCGAGGGCGCCGAGGTCCCCGGCCTCGATGCCTCGACCAAGGCCCTGGTCGCCCGGTACCGGGAGCTGCGCGGCCGGAGCTGAGGCCGGAGCCGGGGCCGGGGCAGAGGCTCTGGCGGCCGATCAGCGACCCGGTGGCCGGCCTGCGATCCGGTCGGCCGACCGGCGACCCGGTGGCGTCCCCCGTATCCCGTACACTCCCGATGATCATGAACAACGCGACTCGGGGGAGTGTGCCGTGGCACGGGGGATCCGCAGGCCGGGAGAACAGCGCGAGCGGAACTGGCTGAAGGCCCATCACGCGGCCCGGGCGGTGTTCCACCCGGCCTGGATACCCGAGCCGCTCGACCCGTCCGTGGAGCAGCTGAAGCGGATCCGGGTGGCCGGGGGCACGGTCGCCGCCGTCGGCGTGTACACCTTCGTGCAGGGCGGCTTCGCCGTCACCGAGATGCTGGAGAACCTGCTGGTGGCCTGCGGGGTGCTGCTGGTGATCGCCCCGCTGACGGTCGGGGTGATGCTGTGGATCTGGCGGCGCACCGGACCCCTGCGCGTCCTGCGCCCGGCCCTGCTGAAGGCCCTCGGGCTGCTGCTCACCTTCATCGCCTCGGCCGTGACGGCCCTTCTTATGCTCCAGCACAACAGCCAACTGGGCGCGGGGCTGCTGATCCTCCCGGTGAGCCTGGTGACGCTGTGGCTGATCTGGTTCGTCGGCGCCGGGGCACTGCGCGTCACCGGGAACTTCTTCGGCACGGCGGCCGTGCACCGCGGTCTGCCGCCCCTGCTCGCCATCGTCACCAGCTGGCTGATGGCCCTGCCGGACCTATTCACCGGCGATCTGCACGGCCTCGGGCTCACCCTCGGCATCGTGTTCATCCTGGGCGCCCCCGTGACGGTCACCGGCATCGCCCTGTACGAGCTGGCCCTGCTGAGGCGGCGCTACGGCATCAGGCTGACGGATCACCCGGCGTCGCACCTCGGCCGTGCGCCGTCCAACGCGCCGTATTCGTACGGTCGTTGAGCCCGGACACGCGAGACGGCGGGGATGGTGGCCTCCCCGCCGTCCGCTGTGTTCCGGGCCGTCTCGCGTCAGGGCGACGCGGGCGGATAGAGCGACCTGGGCAGCTGGGAGGCCGCCGCCGCGTCCAGCAGCCACAGGGTGCGGCTGCGGCCGCGGGCACCCGCCGCCGGGGCCTGGATCTCGCCCGCGCCGGACAGCGCGATGGCCGCCGCCTCCGCCTTGTCCTCACCGGCCGCGAGCAGCCAGACCTCGCGGGCCGAGCGGATCGCGGGCAGGGTGAGCGAGATCCGGGTCGGCGGCGGCTTGGGCGCGCCGTGCACGCCCACCACCGTGCGCTCGGTCTCCCGTACGGCCGGCAGCTCGGGGAAGAGCGAGGCCACATGGGTGTCCGGGCCGACGCCCAGCATCAGCACGTCGAAGGTGGGCACCGGGCCGTGGTTCTCCGGCCCGGCCGCCTTCGCCAGCTCCGCCGCGTAGGCCTCGGCCGCCGCCTCGACGTCCGTGCCGTACGGCCCGTCGGAGGCGGGCATGGCGTGCACGCGCTCCGGGTCCAGCGGGACGGAGTCCAGCAGGGCCTCGCGGGCCTGGGTGACATTGCGCTCGGGGTCGCCCTCGGGCAGATAGCGCTCGTCGCCCCACCACAGGTCGAGCCGGCTCCAGTCGACGGCGTCCCGGGCCGGCGCCGCCGCCAGCGCGGCCAGCAGGCCGTTGCCGTTGCGGCCGCCGGTGAGGACCACGGACGCGGTGCCCCGGGAGGCCTGCGCGTCCACGATCTTCGTGATCAGCCGGGCCGCGGCGGCCTGGGCCATCAGTTCCTTGTCGCGGTGGACGACCAGCTGCGGGGTGTTCACTTCGCCGTCGCCTTCCTCGAAGGGGCCTTCTTCGCGGTCCTGGCCGCCGCCTTCTTCGCGGGCGCCTTGGCCGCCTGCTCGACGGGCTCAGGCTCGGCGACGGCCGCCCCCTCCGCGGAGGCCTCGGCGCCGGTCGCCCCCTCGGAGCCCTCAGCGGTCTTGGGACCCTCGGAGGCCTTGGGACCCTCGGAGGCCTTGGGGCCCTCGGCATCCTCGGAGCCCTCGGACTTCGCGGAACCCTCGGCAGCCGCCTGCCGCGGAACCGTCTCCAGCCGGTCCACCCCGTAACGCAGCGCCGACGCGTAGGTGTCGTCCGGGTCCAGCCGGCGCAGCTCCTCCGCGATCAGCTCGGCGGTGTCCCGCCGCTTCAGCGCCACCGCGCGGGCCGGCTGGCCCTCGATGGACAGCGTGGCGAGGGAGCCGTCCGCCCGGTCCAGGGTGATCGGGCCGCAGGTGGTGTCCATGCGGACGGCCGTGAGGCCCGGCCCCGCGGACGGGGACAGGCGCACCGGCACGTCCAGCCGGTCCGCGAGCCACATCGCCAGCAGCTCGCAGCTCGGGTTGAACTCCTCGCCCTCCACCTCGACCGCCCGCACCGTGCAGGTGACCTGGTCCAGGGCGGCCGCCAGCATCGAGCGCCAGGGCGTGATCCGGGTCCAGGACAGATCGGTGTCGCCGGGGGTGTAGGCCGCGGTGCGGGCCGTCAGCTCGCGCACCGGCTCCTCGGCGGCGTAGGTGTCCGTGACCCGGCGCTGGGCGAGCGCGCCCAGCGGGTCCTTGGCCGGGTCCAGCGGGGCGTTCACCGGCCACCACACGACCACCGGGGCGTCCGGCAGCAGCAGCGGCAGCACGACCGAGTCGGCGTGGCCGACGACCTCGCCGTACAGCCGCAGGACGACCGTCTCGCCGGTGCCCGCGTCCGCGCCCACCCGCACCTCGGCGTCCAGCCGCGAGGAGGTGCGGTCGCGCGGGGTGCGCGAGACCCGCTTGACGACCACCAGCGTGCGCGAGGGGTGCTCGCGCGACGCGTCGTTGGCGGCCTTCAGCGCGTCGTAGGCGTTCTCCTCGTCGGTGACGATGACGAGGGTGAGGACCATGCCGACGGCGGGGGTGCCGATGGCGCGGCGGCCCTGCACGAGGGCCTTGTTGATCTCGCCGGCGGTGGTGTCGGTCAGATCTATCTTCATGGCCGGCGCCAGCTCCGTCCGTCTCGTGCGAGCATCTCGTCCGCCTCGGCGGGGCCCCAGGTGCCCGATTCGTACTGCGCGGGCCTGCCGTGCTTGTCCCAGTACTCCTCGATCGGGTCGAGGATCTTCCAGGACAGCTCGACCTCCTCCGTGCGCGGGAAGAGGTTGGCGTCGCCGAGCAGCACGTCCAGGATCAGCCGCTCGTACGCCTCCGGGCTGGACTCGGTGAACGACTCGCCGTAGGCGAAGTCCATCGACACGTCCCGGATCTCCATGGAGGTGCCGGGCACCTTGGAGCCGAAGCGGACCGTGATGCCCTCGTCCGGCTGGACGCGGATCACGATGGCGTTCTGGCCCAGCTCCTCCGTCGCCGTGTGGTCGAAGGGGGAGTGCGGGGCCCGCTGGAAGACGACGGCGATCTCCGTCACCCGGCGGCCCAGGCGCTTGCCGGTGCGCAGGTAGAAGGGGACGCCCGCCCAGCGGCGGTTGTCGATGCCCACCTTGATCGCGGCGAAGGTGTCGGTCTTCGACTTCGGGTCGATGCCGTCCTCTTCGAGGTAGCCGATGACCTTCTCGCCGCCCTGCCAGCCCGCCGCGTACTGACCGCGCACGGTGCTCCTGCCCAGGTCCTTCGGCAGCCGCACGGCGCCGAGCACCTTGGTCTTCTCCGCGGCCAGCGCCTGCGCGTCGAAGGAGGCGGGCTCCTCCATCGCGGTCAGTGCCAGCAGCTGGAGCAGGTGGTTCTGGATGACGTCACGGGCGGCGCCGATGCCGTCGTAGTAGCCGGCGCGGCCGCCGATGCCGATGTCCTCGGCCATGGTGATCTGCACATGGTCCACGAAGGACCGGTTCCAGATCGGCTCGAACATCGTGTTGGCGAAGCGCAGCGCCAGGATGTTCTGGACGGTCTCCTTGCCGAGGTAGTGGTCGATCCGGAACACCTGGTCCGGCTCGAACACCTCGTGCACGACCTTGTTCAGTTCCTCGGCCGACTTCAGGTCGTGCCCGAACGGCTTCTCGATGACGGCGCGCCGCCAGGAACCGCCGGACTGGTCGGCCAGTCCGTGCTTCTTCAGCTGCTGGATGACCACCGGGAAGGAGCGCGGCGGCACCGACAGGTAGAAGGCGAAGTTGCCGCCCGTGCCCTGTGCCTTGTCCAGCTCCTCGATGGTGGAGCGCAGCCGCTCGAACGCCTCGTCGTCGTCGAAGGTGCCCTGCACGAAGCGCATCCCCTGGATGAGCTGCTGCCAGACCTCCTCCCGGAACGGCGTCCGGGCGTGCGCCTTGACGGCGTCGTGGACCTCCTGGGCGAAGTCCTCGTTCGCCCACTCGCGGCGGGCGAAGCCCACCAGCGAGAAGCCCGGCGGCAGCAGACCCCGGTTGGCGAGGTCGTACACCGCGGGCATCAGTTTCTTGCGCGACAGATCGCCCGTGACCCCGAAGATGACCAGACCCGACGGCCCCGCGATGCGCGGGAGCCGTCGGTCGGCCGGGTCACGGAGCGGGTTCGCCCCGGAACCGGAAACGGATGACAACTCAGTCCTCCGAGGGGGCGAGGCGTTCGAGCTCCGCCTGAGTGGACTTCAGCAGGTCGTTCCAGGACGTCTCGAACTTCTCGACGCCCTCGTCCTCCAGCACCTGGACGACCTCGTCGTACGAGATGCCGAGGCGCTCCAGCGCGTCCAGGTCGGCGCGGGCCTGCTCGTAGGTACCGGTCACCGCGTCGCCGCGGATCTCGCCGTGGTCGTCGGTGGCCTCCAGGGTGGCCTCCGGCATGGTGTTGACCGTGTTCGGCGCCACCAGCTCCTCGACGTACATGGTGTCCTTGAGCGCCGGGTCCTTCACGCCGGTGGAGGCCCACAGCGGACGCTGCTTGTGTGCGCCCGCGTTCTCCAGGGCGCTCCAGCGGTCCGAGGAGAAGACCTCCTCGTACGCCTGGTAGGCGAGGCGCGCGTTGGCGACGCCGGCCTTGCCGCGCAGCGCCTTGGCCTCCTCGGTGCCCAGCTTGTCGAGGCGGCGATCGATCTCGGTGTCCACCCGGGACACGAAGAAGGACGCCACCGAGCGGATCTTCGACAGGTCCAGGCCGCGCTCCTTGGCCTTCTCCAGGCCGGCGAGGTACGCGTCCATGACCAGGCGGTAGCGCTCCAGCGAGAAGATCAGCGTGACGTTGACGCTGATGCCCAGGCCGATGACCTCGGTGATCGCCGGCAGACCCGCCTGGGTGGCCGGGATCTTGATCAGGGTGTTGGGACGGTCGACCAGCCAGGCCAGCTGCTTGGCCTCGGCGACGGTCGCCTTGGTGTTGTGCGCGAGGCGCGGGTCGACCTCGATGGAGACCCGGCCGTCCTGGCCCTCGGTGGCGTCGAAGACCGGGCGCAGGATGTCGGCGGCGTCGCGGACGTCCGCCGTGGTGATCATGCGGATGGCCTCTTCGACGGTGACCTTGCGGGCGGCGAGGTCCGAGACCTGGAGGTCGTAGCCGTCGCCCTGCGAGATCGCCTTCTGGAAGATCGTCGGGTTGGTGGTGACGCCCACGACGTGCTGCTGGTCGATCAGCTCGGCGAGGTTGCCGGACGTGATCCGCTTGCGCGACAGGTCGTCCAGCCAGATCGCGACGCCTTCGTCGGAGAGGCGCTTGAGTGCGTCTGTCATGGAATTACATCTCCTACGTGTCGTATATGAGCGTCAGCGCTGCGCGGCGGCGATGGATTCCCGGGCCTTGGCGGCCACGTTCTCCGCGGTGAAACCGAACTCTTTGAAGAGCACCTTGGCGTCCGCGGACGCGCCGAAGTGCTCCAGGGAGACGATGCGGCCGGCGTCCCCGACGTACTTGTGCCACGTCAGGCCGATGCCCGCCTCCACGGCGACCCGGGCCTTCACGGACGGCGGCAGCACGGAGTCCCGGTACCCCTGGTCCTGCTGCTCGAACCACTCGACCGACGGCATGGACACGACGCGGGTGGGAACACCGTCGGCCTGGAGCCGCTCACGCGCCTCCACGGCCACGTGCACCTCGGAGCCGGTGGCGATCAGGATCACCTCGGGCTCGGTGTTCTGCCCTTCGGACCCTTCGGCCTCGAACAGGACGTAACCGCCCTTGGCCGCGTCCTCGTTGGGCTCGTACGTCGGCACGCCCTGGCGGGTGAGGGCGAAGCCGTGCGGCTGGCCCTTGCCGAACTCCTTGGTGTAGCGCTTGAGGACCTCGCGCCAGGCGATCGCGGTCTCGTTGGCGTCCGCCGGGCGGACGACGTTCAGGCCCGGGATCGCGCGCAGCGAGGCCAGGTGCTCGACCGGCTGGTGGGTGGGGCCGTCCTCGCCCAGGCCGATGGAGTCGTGCGTCCACACGTACGTCACCGGCAGGTGCATCAGGGCCGACAGGCGCACGGCGTTGCGCATGTAGTCGGAGAAGACGAGGAACGTACCGCCGTAGACGCGGGTGTTGCCGTGCAGCGTGATGCCGTTCAGCTCCGCGCCCATGGAGTGCTCGCGGATGCCGAAGTGGATCGTGCGGCCGTACGGGTCGGCCTCCGGCAGCGGGTTGCCCTCGGGCAGGAAGGAGCTGCTCTTGTCGATCGTGGTGTTGTTGGAGCCGGCGAGGTCGGCGGAGCCGCCCCACAGCTCGGGGATCACCGGACCGAGCGCCTGGAGGACCTTGCCGGAGGCGGCACGGGTGGCGAGGGCCTTGCCGGGCTCGAAGACCGGGATCTTCTCCTCCCAGCCGGTGGGCAGCTCACCCCGTGCGATGCGGTCGAACTCGGCGGCGCGCTCGGGGTTCTCGTCCCGCCACACCTGGAGCGACTTCTCCCACTCGGCCTTCGCGCGGGCGCCGCGCTCCAGGGCCTTGCGGGTGTGGCCGATCACCTCGTCCTCGACGGCGAAGGACCGCTCCGGGTCGAAGCCGAGGACGCGCTTGGTGGCCGCGACCTCGTCGTCGCCCAGCGCCGAGCCGTGCGCGGCCTCGGTGTTCTGGGCGTTCGGGGCCGGCCAGGCGATGATCGAGCGCATCGCGATGAAGGAGGGCCGGTCGGTGACCGCCTTGGCCTCCTGGATCGCGGCGTAGATCGCCGCCGGGTCCAGGTCGCCGTCCGCCTTGGGCTCCACGCGCTGCACGTGCCAGCCGTAGGCCTCGTACCGCTTGACGGTGTCCTCGGAGACGGCGGTCTCCGTGTCGCCCTCGATCGAGATGTGGTTGTCGTCCCACAGCAGGATCAGGTTGCCCAGCTTCTGGTGCCCGGCCAGCGAGGACGCCTCGGCGGAGATGCCCTCCTGGAGGCAGCCGTCACCGGCGATGCAGTAGATGAAGTGGTCGAACGGCGACTCGCCTTGCGGCGCCTGGGGGTCGAACAGACCGCGCTCGTAGCGGGCGGCCATCGCCATGCCCACCGCGTTGGCCACACCCTGGCCCAGCGGGCCGGTGGTGGTCTCCACGCCCTTGGTGTGTCCGTATTCCGGGTGGCCCGGGGTCTTCGAACCCCAGGTGCGGAAGGACTCCAGGTCCTCCAGCTCCAGGCCGAAACCGGCGAGGTAGAGCTGCGTGTAGAGGGTCAGTGACGAGTGGCCGGCGGACAGCACGAAACGGTCGCGCCCCACCCACTCCGGATCGGCAGGGTCGTGCCGCATCACCTTCTGGAAGAGGGTGTAGGCGGCCGGGGCCAGGCTCATGGCCGTACCGGGATGGCCGTTGCCGACCTTCTGTACGGCGTCGGCGGCCAGGACGCGGGCGGTGTCCACGGCCCGCTGGTCCAGGTCGGTCCACTCAAGGTCTGTGGTGGTCGGCTTGGTGCTCACCCTGGGTCAGGGCTCCTCTCCACATGTCGGTCGCCGGTCTTCGGGGCGTGCGCCCACCCGGCCGCCGGCGTGCTTCTGCCCGCCGGCCGCTGACGAGCCTACCCTCGTAAGGACGTGCGTTTTTGCGGGTGTTTCCAGACTGCCGGGCATCCACGGGATCCGCCTCCCGACTGGCCGATACGGCATTCGGCACATGAATAAGGAGGCGCTCATCTGACCGCTCAAAAGAGTGGTGGGTCCCCTCTTATGGGGCCTCTGACGAGAGGGTGGCGGAAGAGGGCCGCAAAGCGGCACCCGGGCCGTCCGCCAACACGACCCCACCCCCGCGAATGCCGGGGTATGGGCAACGTCTAAAGTGGCGTGGTACGCGCGGGCCCCCATCAAGAACTCATCCGGGGGAGGCTCGCTGGGATGTCTCTGTCAGGGGTGTGCGTGACGGCCGTCGAATCCCGTCCAGCTGCGGTGCTCGGTGGTACGAGCCCGAGCCCGGTCCGCCGGCCGTTCGGGGCCCGTGCCAAGGCGTTCGTGGCGCTGACCAAGCCGCGGATCATCGAGCTGCTGCTCATCACCACGGTGCCGGTGATGTTCCTGGCCCAGCAGGGCGTGCCGTCCCTGAAGCTGGTGCTGCTCACCTGCCTCGGCGGCTATCTCTCCGCGGGCGGCGCCAACGCGCTGAACATGTACATCGACCGCGACATCGACGCCCTGATGGACCGCACCTCGCAGCGGCCGCTGGTGACCGGCATGGTCAGCCCGCGCGAGTGCCTGGCCTTCGGCATCGGTCTCGGGGTCGTCTCCACGCTGCTGTTCGGGCTGACGGTCAACTGGCTCAGCGCCTGGCTGTCGCTCGGCGCGCTGCTCTTCTACGTCGTCGTCTACACGATGATCCTCAAGCGGCGCACCGCGCAGAACATCGTGTGGGGCGGCATCGCGGGCTGCCTGCCGGTGCTGATCGGCTGGTCCTCGGTCACGAACTCGATGTCCTGGGCGCCGATCATCCTCTTCCTGGTGATGTTCTTCTGGACGCCGCCGCACTACTGGCCGCTGTCCATGAAGGTCAAGGACGACTACGCGCGCGCGGGCGTGCCGATGCTGCCCGTGATCGCCTCCAACAAGGTCGTCGCCCGGCAGATCGTCATCTACAGCTGGGTGATGGTCGTCGTCTCGCTGCTGCTCACCCCCCTGGGTTACACCGGCTGGTTCTACACGGTGGTCGCCCTCGCCGCCGGCGGCTTCTGGCTGTGGGAGGCGCACGGGCTGCAGAACCGGGCGAAGGCCGAGGTCACCGGCGCCAAGCTCAAGGAGATGCGCCTGTTCCACTGGTCGATCACCTATGTGTCGATCCTCTTCGTCGCCGTCGCGGTGGACCCGTTCCTGCGCTGACGCACCTTCTTCCCGGGCGGGAGGGGCGCGTGGTCAAGGCCACGCACCCCTCCCGTCGCCGTTTCATCTACTCGTCGGTAGCATCCTGGCCATGGCAGACACGCAGCAGGTTGACGCGAAGGCCGAGCGCACGGCGGCCCGGCTCGCCCAGAGGATCAGCGCCTTCTCCAAGGCCCACGGCGGCGCGGAGGGACAGGTGGCCTACATCGGTCAGCGCGGCGCGCGGATCGTGCTCGTCGGCGCGGACGGCGGCTGGGGAGACGTGGTGGCGCCCACGTACGCCATCGCCGAGCAGGCGGTGGCGAAGGCCGGGATCACCGTGCACGAGTCCTTCGACGGGGAGTTCGCGGCGAAGGTGAAGACGGGTCCGTACGAGTGGAAGCGGATGGCGGGCATCCAGGTCGGGGGCTGATCCGGCGGTCGCCCGGCGCCGGATGCCCGAGCGCCGCGGCCGTCCGTACGGTTCCCCGCGCGCCGTCGGTGCGCCAGGCTGTCGGCATGCAGACGGAAGCCCTGCTCGGACGTTTCCTGGACGCGCTCGCCCCGTTGCGCCCCCGCGCCGTCTGGGCGCACGGCTCGCTGGCCGGGGGTGACTACCGGGAAGGGCGCAGCGACCTCGATCTGATCGCGGTGCTGCCGGGACGCCCCGGCCCCACGGCCGTACGGCGTGTCGTGGCGCTGCACCGGCGGCTGCGCGAGGCACCGCTCGCCGCCAAGCTGCACTGCAGCTATCTCGCCCCGGCCACCCTCGCGGACCCGGGCCGGGCGCATCTCACCTGGGCGCACGGGCATCCGCTGTGGCGCCCGGTCACCCCCGTCACCCGGCGCGAGCTGCACGCCTTCGGCCGGGTGCTGCACGGGGAGCCGCCGGGCGGCCTGTTGCCGCCGGTGCCGGAGCGGGAGCTGCGTGCGTTCGTCGTGCGGGACCAGCGGGACTTCTGGCGCCCGGCCGTCGGCAAGGCCCGGCTGTGGCGGCAGGACGTCTGGGTGGACCTCGGGCTGCTGACCTTCGCCAGGGCCACCGTGACGCTGCGCGAGGGGCGGCTGATCACCAAGCGGGAGGCCCTGGCGGAGCTGCCGGCGCTGGGCGCGCCGGCCGAGGTGGTCGAGGACATCGCCCGCCGGCGGTACGCGGACCCCGCCCCGGCGGACGGCGCCTGGCTCGACCGCCGTGCGGAGCTGACCCGGGCCTGCCTGGGCCCGGCGATCGACGCGCTGGTCACCGCCTACGGGTGAGTCAGGCGCTCGTGGGAACCGTGAGCTCGGCCGCGGGGCCGGGCAGGCCCACTTCGGCCTCCGGGCGTTCGCGCAGCGACAGCAGGACCCGCAGGACGCCGATCCACACCAGGCAGGAGCCGAGCATGTGCAGGCCGACCAGCAGCTCGGGCAGGTGCGTGAAGTACTGGACGTAACCGATGACGCCCTGGGCCAGCAGGATCAGGAACAGCTCGCGGGTGCGGGCCAGCGGTCCGCGGGGGGCGTCGACGGCCTTGAGGATGAACCACAGGGCGAACGTCAGCGTCACCACGATCCAGGCGAGCACCGCGTGCAGCTTGGCCACGGTCTCCCAGTCGATCGGGATGCGCTTGACATCGCTGGAGTCGCCCGCGTGCGGCCCCGCGCCGGTGACCACCGTGCCCACCGCGAGGAGCAGCACGGACGCGGTCACCAGGAACCACACCAGCTGCACCACGGCCTTGCCGACCAGCGGCCGGGGCGCGGCGTCGCCCTCGCGGGTGCGCTGCCACATCACCACCGCGACCGTGGTCAGCGCGGTCGCCAGGAGGAAGTGCGCCGCCACGGTGTACGGGTTGAGGCCGACCAGCACCACAATGCCGCCGAGCACCGCGTTGCCCATCACCAGCCAGAACTGGGCCCAGCCGAGCCGGGTCAGGCCGCGCCGGCGGGGCTTCTCGGAACGGGCGGCGACGATCGCCCAGCCGACCGCGGCGCACAGCACGTAGGTCAGCATGCGATTGCCGAACTCGATGGCGCTGTGGTAGGTCAGCGCCTGCGTCGGCGTCAGCGAGCCGTCGGTGCACTCGGGCCAGGTCGGGCAGCCGAGGCCCGAACCGGTCAGCCGGACGGCACCGCCGGTGACGACGATCACCACCGACATCACGAGCGCGGCGAAGGTCGCCCGCCGCACGGTCCGGGGCTCCGGGGTCCAGCGGTCGGCGATGAAGGCGAGCGGATTGCGCAGGGCCGCAACGGCATCGGCGCGGGTCAGCTTTGGCACGCCCACCATGGTAGGCGCCCGCTTGTGCACGCTTTCACGAGGGGCCCGTCCCGGCGCCGTGTCGCCACTCACTCCCAGCGGAAGAACCTCCCGGCCGCCGCCAGCCCCACGACCGCCCACACCGCGAGGATCCCCAGGTCGCCCCAGGGCATCCCGGCGCCGTTCCGGAGCACGTCCCGCAGGCCGTCGGAGAGGGCGGAGATGGGCAGCAGGCCGAGCACGTGCTGTCCGGCGGAGCCGAACTTGTCCAGCGGCACGATGACGCCGCCGCCGACGAGCAGCAGCAGGAACACCAGGTTGGCCGCGGCCAGCGTGGCCTCCGCCTTCAGGGTGCCCGCCATCAGCAGGCCGAGCCCGGAGAAGGCGGCGGTGCCGAGGACCAGCAGCAGGAGCACGGCGGCCGGGTCGCCGTGCGGGGACCAGCCGAGGGCGAGGGCGATCACCGTCAGCAGGATCACCTGGAGCACCTCGGTGACCAGCACCGACGCCGTCTTGGCGGTCATCAGGGCCCAGCGGGGCAGCGGCGAGGCGGCGAGCCGCTTGAGCACGCCGTAGCGGCGCTCGAAGCCGGTGGCGATGGCCTGCCCGGTGAACGCGGTCGACATCACGGCGAGGGCGAGGACGCCCGGTGCGAGGAAGTCGACGGCCTTGCCCTTGCCGGTGTCCACGATGTCCACGGAGCTGAAGAGCACCAGCAGCAGGGTCGGGATGACCACCGTCAGCAGCAGCTGCTCGCCGTTGCGCAGCAGCATCTTCGTCTCCAGGGCCGCCTGCGCCGCGATCATGCGGGGCAGGGGCGCGGCCCCCGGTGCGGGCGCGTACGTACCCGGCGCGGTGGTCATGAACGCAGCTCCTTGCCCGTGAGCTCGAGGAAAACGTCTTCCAGGGTGTGCCGTTCGACCGAGATGCGGTCCGGCATCACCCCGTGCTGGGCGCACCATGAGGTCACGGTGGCCAGCAGCTGCGGGTCGACCTTGCCGACGACGCGGTAGGCGCCCGGGGTCAGCTCGGCGGCCGTGCAGCCGTCCGGGAGCGCCTTGAGCAGGGAGCCGACGTCGAGGCCGGGGCGGCCGGTGAAGCGCAGGGTGTTCTCCGCGCCGCCCTTGCACAGCTCCTCCGGGGAGCCCTGGGCGATGACCTTGCCGCCGTCGACGATCGCGACGTCGTCGGCGAGCTGCTCGGCCTCGTCCATGTGGTGGGTGGTGAGGATCACCGAGACGCCGTCGGCGCGCAAGTCCTTCACCAGGTCCCAGGTGGCCCGGCGGGCCTGCGGGTCGAGGCCCGCGGTGGGCTCGTCCAGGAACACCAGCTCCGGGCGGCCGACGACGGCCATGGCGAGCGCGAGGCGCTGCTGCTGGCCGCCGGAGAGCCGGCGGTAGGAGGTACGGCCGCACGCGCCGAGCCCGAGCCGTTCGATCAGGGCGTCCACGTCCAGGGGGTGGGCGTGCAGCTTGGCGATGTGGCGGAGCATCTCGTCCGCGCGGGCGCCGGAGTAGACGCCGCCGGACTGGAGCATCACACCGATCCTGGGCCGCAGCTCGGCCGCCTGGCGCACCGGGTCGAGGCCGAGGACGCGCACCGTGCCGGAATCCGGCTTCCGGTACCCCTCGCAGGTCTCGACCGTCGTCGTCTTGCCGGCGCCGTTGGGGCCGAGGACGGCGGTCACGCCCGCCCGGGCCACCAGGTCGAGGCCGTTGACCGCGGTCTTGTCGCCGTACCGCTTCACCAGGTCCCGGACCTCGATGACCGGGTGCGACGCGAAGCGCCTCCCCGAGGGGTGGGGGCCGGGAGACGGGCGGGCGGGCTCACTTCGCATGGGTCCAGAGTCTAGGGAGACCGCCCGCCGATCAGGTGGCCGGGTCGGGGAAGTCCCGGTGCGACGCCAGCCAGCGCTCGGCGTAGGCCACCGCGTCCGCGACCGGGAACAGCCGGGCGTCGGCGGCGCCCACCGTGCCGCGCGCGACGGGCCGCTCCCGCTCGAAGTCGCGCCCCAGCTCCTCGAACCCCTCGGAGGTGATCGACACCTCCGGCACGCTCCGCCAGCCGCCGGGCGTGGGCCGGCCGACCGGGACGAGCGGTGCGGGTACGCGGTATTCGGCCAGGTGGAAGCTGGTGCAGGAGTCGTATCCGGCGCCGAGCAGCAGCACCCGGGCGCCCAGTCGCTCCAGCCGGGCCAGCGGGCTGCGCTCGCCCAGCCGGCAGTCCGTGGCGTGTCCCTCGGTGATCTCCCGGGCGCGGGGTCCGAGAGCCGCGAAGGAGGTCTGCGGGTGCGCGCTGCGCAGGGCGCCGGGCCAGGTCCGCACGGTCTCGGGAATGACGCCGACCCCGCGCGTGGGCGTGAGCAGCGGATCGTACGCGGGCATGGTGGCCCGGATGCGCTCCCACCACTTCTCGGGCACCGGCGGGTTCGCCCAGTCGGCGGGGTCGGAGAGGTCGGCGGTGTGGGCCGGGACGACCAGCGTGCCGGTGGGTCCGAGGGCGTCGAGGAGCCCCTGGACGACGGCCACGGCACCGCCGTTGACCCAGCCGAGGGAACTCAGCGAGGAATGCGCGAGCAGCGTCTCGCCGCGCGTGACGCCGAGCCGGCGCAGCCCGTCGGCGATGTCGTCCCGGGTGACAAGAGGGCCGGTCGGAGGGGGTATGGCCATGGCCGGGGAGTCTCGCGCACGGGGGCGCGCGGCGCCACGGGATTTCCCGCGCGACCGTCCCGGATGATCGATCGGTGATCGTTTCCGCAGGTCAGATTAGGTATGCCTAAGTGATGCAGGGCACCGGGCGGTGATCCGGACGTCGCTTGTCAGGCCCCGAGGAATTACGCAACAATGGCGTTGTGAAAAACGTCGGCGAGGCTCGGGAGGCCCTCACGGGGACCCCCCAGGAGGAGTTCGCGACCGGGGAGCGCTCCACGCGCAACCGGGTCGCGCGGTCCATCCTGGACCACGGCCCGTCGACCGTCGCCGAACTCGCGGGCCGGCTGGGACTCACCCAGGCGGCCGTCCGCCGTCACCTGGACGCGCTGGTCGCGGACGACGTGGTGGAGGCGCGCGAACAGCGGGTGTACGGCACGCGCACGCGCGGCCGCCCCGCCAAGGTGTTCGCCCTCACCGACTGCGGCCGCGACGCCTTCGACCAGTCGTACGACAAGCTGGCCGCGGACGCGCTGCGCTGGATCGCCGAGCACGAGGGCGGGCCTGGCGCGGTCTCCGCCTTCGCCCGCGCGCGGATCGCCGCACAGGCGCGCGCGTACCGCGAGGCGATCGAGCGGGTGACCCCCGAAAAACGCGCGGAAGCGCTGGCCAAGGCCTTGAGTGCGGACGGGTACGCTGCTACGGCGCGCAGCGCACCGGTCGGCGAGCAGCTGTGCCAGCACCACTGCCCGGTCGCCCATGTGGCGGAGCAGTACCCGCAGCTCTGCGAGGCGGAGACGGAGATCTTCGCCGAGCTGCTGGGTACTCACGTCCAGCGACTGGCGACCATCGCGCACGGCGACGGCGTCTGCACGACGTTCATTCCCAAGATTTCCACTGACGCACCTGCAAGCACGGCCGGGAGGAACCCCGCATGACTCTCCCCACGGAGACTGCCCACCCTGAGCTGGAGGGCCTGGGCAAGTACGAATACGGCTGGGCCGACTCCGACGTGGCCGGTGCCTCCGCCCGGCGCGGCCTGAACGAGGACGTCGTCCGCGACATCTCCGGCAAGAAGTCGGAGCCGGAGTGGATGACCAAGCTGCGCCTGAAGGGCCTGAAGCTCTTCGAGAAGAAGCCCATGCCGAACTGGGGCTCGGATCTGTCGGGCATCGACTTCGACAACATCAAGTACTTCGTGCGCTCCACGGAGAAGCAGGCGGAGTCCTGGGAGGACCTGCCCGAGGACATCAAGAACACCTACGACAAGCTGGGCATCCCCGAGGCCGAGAAGCAGCGCCTGGTCGCCGGCGTCGCCGCCCAGTACGAGTCGGAGGTCGTCTACCACCAGATCCGCGAGGACCTGGAGCAGCAGGGCGTCATCTTCCTGGACACCGACACGGCCCTGAAGGAGCACCCGGAGCTCTTCAAGGAGTACTTCGGCACCGTCATCCCGGCCGGTGACAACAAGTTCGCCGCGCTGAACACCGCCGTGTGGTCCGGCGGCTCCTTCATCTACGTGCCTAAGGGCGTGCACGTGGAGATCCCGCTCCAGGCCTATTTCCGTATCAACACGGAGAACATGGGCCAGTTCGAGCGGACTCTGATCATCGTCGACGAGGGTGCCTACGTGCACTACGTCGAGGGCTGCACCGCGCCGATCTACAAGTCGGACTCGCTGCACAGCGCCGTGGTCGAGATCATCGTCAAGAAGAACGCCCGCTGCCGCTACACGACCATCCAGAACTGGTCGAACAACGTCTACAACCTGGTCACCAAGCGCGCCGTGGCGTACGAGGGCGCGACCATGGAGTGGATCGACGGCAACATCGGCTCCAAGGTGACGATGAAGTACCCGGCCGTCTACCTGATGGGCGAGCACGCCAAGGGCGAGACCCTGTCCATCGCCTTCGCGGGCGAGGGCCAGCACCAGGACGCCGGCGCCAAGATGGTCCACATGGCGCCGAACACCTCGTCGAACATCGTCTCCAAGTCGGTGGCCCGCGGTGGCGGCCGTACGTCCTACCGCGGTCTGATCGAGATCGGCGAGGGCGCCGCCGGCTCCAAGTCGAACGTGCTGTGCGACGCGCTGCTGGTCGACACCATCTCCCGTTCGGACACCTACCCGTACGTGGACGTCCGCGAGGACGACGTGTCCATGGGCCACGAGGCCACCGTCTCCAAGGTCTCCGAGGACCAGCTCTTCTACCTGATGAGCCGCGGTCTGTCCGAGGACGAGGCGATGGCGATGATCGTGCGCGGCTTCGTCGAGCCGATCGCCAAGGAGCTGCCCATGGAGTACGCGCTGGAACTCAACCGGCTGATCGAGCTGCAGATGGAGGGCGCGGTCGGTTGATCACCGCCGCCTTCCCCATCACGCCACTGACCTGAGAAAGCGAGCAATACGACAGCCATGGCTGAGGCCCAGAACATCCCCGTGGGGTCGACCACCGCGGGCTCGATTGCGGTCGCCGCGGAGTCGACCGTCGTCTCGCGCATGAGCGCGCCCCCCTCCTTCGACGTGGCGGACTTCCCCGTCCCGCACGGCCGCGAGGAGGAATGGCGGTTCACCCCGCTGGAGCGCCTGCGCGGACTGCACGACGGCACCGCCGTCGCCACCGGTGACGGCGTGAAGGTCGACGTCCAGGCGCCCGACGGCGTCGTCGTCGAGCACGTCGGCCGCGACGACGCGCGGCTGCGCAGGGCGGGCACCCCGGTGGACCGGGTCGCCGCGCAGGCGTACTCCGCCTTCGAGCAGGCCTCGGTCGTGACCGTCCCCAAGGAGACCGTCCTCACCGAGCCGATCCGCATCGCCGTGCACGGCCAGGGCGGCACCGCCTTCGGCCACCAGGTGATCGAGCTGGGCGCCTTCGCCGAGGCCGTGGTCGTCATCGACCACACCGGTGACGCGGTGCTCGCCGCCAACGTCGACTACCTGCTCGGCGACGGCGCCAAGCTCACCGTCGTCTCCGTCCAGGACTGGGACGACAAGGCCGTCCACATCGCCCAGCACAACGCGCTGGTCGGCCGGGACGCCTCCTTCAAGTCGGTCGTCGTCACCTTCGGCGGCGACGTCGTCCGCCTGCACCCGCGCGTCACCTACGCGGGCCCCGGCGGCGAGGCCGAGCTGTACGGCCTGTACTTCACCGACGCGGGCCAGCACCAGGAGCACCGCCTCCTGGTCACCCACAACGCCCCGCACTGCAAGTCGAACGTCGTCTACAAGGGCGCGCTCCAGGGCGACGAGGCGCACGCGGTCTGGATCGGCGACGTGCTCATCGAGGCCAAGGCCGAGGGCACCGACACCTACGAGATGAACCGCAACCTGGTCCTCACCGACGGCGCCCGCGTCGACTCGGTGCCGAACCTGGAGATCGAGACCGGTGAGATCGTCGGCGCCGGCCACGCCTCCGCGACCGGCCGTTTCGACGACGAGCAGCTCTTCTACCTGATGGCCCGCGGCATCCCGGAGCACGAGGCCCGCCGTCTGGTGGTCCGCGGCTTCTTCGCCGAGCTGGTCCAGCAGATCGGTGTCACCGACATCGAGGAGCGACTGCTCGCCAAGATCGAGCAGGAGCTGGAGGCCTCGGTCGCATGAGCTTCCAACGCGCCTGCGGACTGAGCGAGCTGTCGGAGGGCACCCCCAAGCGGGTGGAACTCGACGGCACGCCGGTCTCGGTCGTCCTGACCGAGGGGGAGGTGTTCGCGATCTACGACATCTGCTCCCACGCGAACGTCTCGCTCTCCGAGGGCGAGGTGGAGGACTGCCAGATCGAGTGCTGGCTGCACGGCTCCGCCTTCGACCTGCGCACCGGCAAGCCGTCCGGGCTGCCCGCGACGCGCCCCGTCCCCGTATACCCCGTAAAGATCGAAGGGGACGACGTTCTCGTCTCCCTCACCCAGGAGTCCTGAGGCATCCATGGCAACGCTTGAAATCCGAGACCTGCACGTCACCGTCGAGGCCGACAACGCCACGAAGGAGATCCTCAAGGGCGTCGACCTCACCGTGAAGCAGGGCGAGACGCACGCCATCATGGGCCCCAACGGCTCCGGCAAGTCCACCCTCGCCTACTCGCTCGCGGGTCACCCGAAGTACACGATCACCGAGGGCACCGTGCTGCTCGACGGCGAGGACGTCCTGGCGATGTCCGTCGACGAGCGCGCCCGCGCCGGCCTGTTCCTGGCGATGCAGTACCCGGTCGAGGTCCCCGGCGTCTCGGTCTCCAACTTCCTGCGCACCTCCGCCACTGCCGTCCGCGGCGAGGCCCCCAAGCTGCGCACCTGGGTGAAGGAGGTCAAGGAGGCCATGGAGCGTCTCCACATGGACCCCGCCTTCGCCGAGCGCAACGTCAACGAGGGCTTCTCCGGCGGTGAGAAGAAGCGCCACGAGATCCTCCAGCTCGAACTGCTCAAGCCGAAGATGGCGATCCTGGACGAGACCGACTCCGGCCTGGACGTCGACGCCCTGCGCATCGTCTCCGAGGGTGTCAACCGCGTCCGCGAGACCGGCGAGGTCGGCACCCTGCTGATCACGCACTACACGCGCATCCTGCGCTACATCAAGCCCGACTACGTCCACGTCTTCGCGGCCGGCCGCATCGTCGAGTCCGGCGGCCCCGAGCTCGCGGACAAGCTGGAGAACGAGGGCTACGAGGCATATGTGAAGGGTGGCGCATCCGCGTGACACAGCTGTCGGGCCTCCTCGACACCGAGGCGATCCGCAAGGACTTCCCCGTGCTGGACCGCGTCGTCCACGACGGCCGGAAGCTCGTGTACCTGGACAACGCGGCCACCAGTCAGAAGCCGCGCCAGGTGCTGGACGCCCTCAACGAGTACTACGAGCGTTACAACGCCAACGTCCACCGCGGCGTGCACGTCCTCGCCGAGGAGGCCACGGCACTCTACGAGGGCGCGCGCGACAAGGTGGCGGAGTTCATCAACGCGCCCAGCCGCGACGAGGTGATCTTCACCAAGAACGCCTCCGAGTCGCTCAACCTCGTGGCCAACATGCTGGGCTGGGCCGACGAGCCCTACCGGGTCGACCACGAGACCGAGATCGTCATCACGGAGATGGAGCACCACTCCAACATCGTGCCGTGGCAGCTGCTGGCGCAGCGCACGGGCGCGAAGCTGAAGTGGTTCGGCCTCACCGACGACGGCCGGCTCGACCTGTCCAACATCGACGAGATCATCACCGAGAAGACGAAGATCGTCTCCTTCGTGCTGGTCTCCAACATCCTGGGCACGGTCAACCCGGTCGAGGCGATAGTGCGCCGCGCCCAGGAGGTCGGCGCGCTGGTCTGCGTCGACGCCTCCCAGGCCGCGCCGCACATGCCGCTGGACGTGCAGGCCCTCCAGGCCGACTTCGTGGCCTTCACCGGTCACAAGATGTGCGGCCCGACCGGCATCGGCGTGCTGTGGGGCCGCCAGGAGCTGCTGGAGGACCTGCCCCCGTTCCTGGGCGGCGGCGAGATGATCGAGACCGTCTCGATGCACTCCTCGACGTACGCCCCGGCACCGCACAAGTTCGAGGCGGGCACGCCCCCGATCGCGCAGGCGGTCGGCCTGGGCGCGGCGATCGACTACCTCCAGGCCATCGGCATGGAGAAGATCCTCGCCCATGAGCACGCGCTGACCCAGTACGCGGTGGAGCGCCTGGCCCAGGTCCCGGACCTCAGGATCATCGGCCCGACCACGGCCGAGGACCGGGGCGCCGCGATCTCCTTCACTCTGGGCGACATCCACCCGCACGACGTGGGCCAGGTCCTGGACGAACAGGGCATCGCGGTCCGTGTCGGCCACCACTGCGCCCGTCCCGTCTGCCTGCGCTACGGAATTCCCGCGACCACGCGAGCGTCGTTCTATCTGTACTCCACGCCGGCCGAGATCGATGCTCTGGTCGACGGCCTGGAGCACGTACGGAACTTCTTCGGCTGAGAGGCGTGTGCTGAGACCGTGAAGCTGGATTCGATGTACCAGGAAGTCATCCTGGACCACTACAAGAACCCGCACGGGCGTGGTCTTCGGGATGGCGACGCCGAGGTGCACCATGTGAACCCGACGTGCGGCGACGAGATCACCCTCCGTGTGAAGTACGACGGCACCAAGATCGCGGATGTCTCGTACGAGGGCCAGGGCTGCTCCATCAGCCAGGCCTCGGCCTCCGTGCTGAACGAACTCCTCGTCGGCAAGGACCTGCCCGAGGCGCAGAAGATCCAGGAGACCTTCCTGGAGCTGCTGCAGTCCAAGGGCCGGATCGAGCCGGACGACGCGATGGAGGAGGTGCTGGAGGACGCCGTGGCGTTCGCCGGTGTCTCCAAGTACCCCGCGCGGGTCAAGTGCGCCCTCCTGAGCTGGATGGCGTGGAAGGACGCGACGGCCCAGGCGCTGGGTGGCGCCGACGCCGAAAGGAAGACCGCATGAGCGACACCGTCGAGATGAAGCCCGCCTCCGAGGAGGAACTCCGCGAGGCCCTGATGGACGTGGTCGACCCCGAGCTGGGCATCGACGTCGTCAACCTCGGCCTGATCTACGGCATCCACGTGGACGACTCCAACGTGGCGACCGTGGACATGACCCTGACCTCGGCGGCCTGCCCGCTGACGGACGTCATCGAGGACCAGGCCAAGTCCGCCACGGACGGCATCGTCAACGAGCTCCGGATCAACTGGGTCTGGATGCCGCCGTGGGGCCCGGACAAGATCACCGACGAGGGCCGCGAGCAGCTGCGCGCCCTGGGCTTCAACGTCTGACAACGGTTTGGTGAAAGGGGCCACGGCTTGCCGTGGCCCCTTTTGCGTACGCCCGTTGTGTACGCGCGTACATTCCATGTGTACGCTCGTACACATGGGGTATCTGACGCTCGTCGGCGCCATAGCCGCCGAGGTGTGCGCGACCACGGCGATGAAGTACAGCCACGGTTTCAGCAGGCCGTGGCCCTCGCTGGTGACGGCGCTGGGGTATCTGGTCTCCTTCGTGCTGCTCGCGCAGACGCTGAAGTCCGTCCAGATCGGCACGGCGTACGCGATCTGGTCCGGGGTGGGCACCGCGGCCGTCGCCGTGCTCGGGCTGCTGCTGTTCGGCGAGGGGCTGGGCGCGGCCAAGATCGCCGGGATCGTGCTGATCATCGGGGGAGTGGTGGTGCTCAACCTCGGCGGGGCGAGCCATTGACGGCCCGGCGCCACGACCCCGGCCGGCGGCAGCGGATCATCGACGCGGCGATCCGGGTGGCCGCCCGGGACGGACTCGCCGGACTGAGCCACCGCACGGTCGCCGCGGAGGCGGACGTGCCCCTCGGCTCCACCACCTACCACTTCGCCACCCTGGACGAACTGCTGGTGGCGGCCCTGTGCCAGGCCAACGAGGGTTTCGCCAGGGTGCTGGACGACAGCGGCGCGCTGACCGCGCCCGGGACCGACCTCGCGGCCGGTCTCGCCCGCGTCCTCGGGCAGTGGCTGGGCGGCGACCGTCCGGGCGCGGAGCTGGAGTACGAGCTGTACCTCGCCGCCCTGCGCCGCCCGGCCCTGCGCCCCGTCGCCGCCCGGTGGGCCGAGGAGACGGCCGCCCGCCTCGCCGCCCGCGTCGACGCCGTGACGGCCCGCGCCCTGGTCGCCCTGATGGACGGCATCTGCCTCCAGGTGCTGCTGACGGGGGGTGCCTACGACGAGGAGTACGCGCGGGAGGCGCTCGGGCGGGTGATCGGCCACGGCCCTGGCCGCCGGACGGGGGACCCGGGGGCC
Source organism: Streptomyces misionensis (assembly GCF_007896895.1). Taxonomy (GTDB): domain Bacteria; phylum Actinomycetota; class Actinomycetes; order Streptomycetales; family Streptomycetaceae; genus Streptomyces; species Streptomyces misionensis_A. Next base: position 79,539 of record NZ_VOGW01000132.1, read on the forward strand.
GGGGCGCCCGGCACCTGAGACACGGTTCGCTCCCACAGCCCGCCCCACGTTAGGTTTTCCCCATGACCGACACTGCTTCCCGTACCACCGGCGCCGTCGCCGCCGGTCTTGCCACCATCGCCTCCGACGGCACCGTCCTCGACACCTGGTACCCCGCGCCCGAACTGGTCGCGGAGCCGGGTCCGGCCGGCACCGAGCGGCTGTCCGCCGAGCGCGCGGCGGAGCTGCTGGGCGGCGGCGCGACCGCGGCGACCGGCCCGGACACCCGCCGGGGCGTCGAGGTGGTCGCGGTCCGCACGGTCATCGCCTCGCTGGACGAGAAGCCGCTGGACGCGCACGACGTCTACCTGCGGCTGCATCTGCTCTCGCACCGTCTGGTCAAGCCGCACGGCCAGAGCCTGGACGGCATCTTCGGCCACCTCGCCAACGTCGCCTGGACCTCGCTCGGCCCGGTCGCCGTGGACGACGTCGAGAAGGTGCGGCTGAACGCCCGCGCCGAGGGCCTGCACCTCCAGGTCACCTCGATCGACAAGTTCCCGCGCATGACGGACTACGTCGCCCCCAAGGGCGTCCGGATCGCCGACGCCGACCGGGTCCGCCTGGGCGCGCACCTGGCCGAGGGCACCACCGTGATGCACGAGGGCTTCGTCAACTTCAACGCCGGCACGCTCGGCACATCGATGGTCGAGGGCCGGATCTCCGCCGGTGTCGTCATCGGCGACGGCTCGGACATCGGCGGCGGCGCCTCCACCATGGGCACCCTCTCCGGCGGCGGCAACGTGATCATCTCGATCGGCGAGCGCTGCCTGATCGGCGCCGAGGCGGGCGTGGGCATCGCCCTCGGCGACGAGTGCGTGGTCGAGGCCGGTCTCTACATCACCGCGGGCACCCGGATCACCATGCCCGACGGACAGATCGTCAAGGCCCGCGACCTCAACGGCGCCTCCAACATCCTCTTCCGCCGCAACTCGGTCACCGGCACGGTCGAGGCCCGCCCGAACAACGCGGTCTGGGGCGGCCTGAACGACATCCTGCACAGCCACAACTGACGCGTCCCGCACGTCCCGAGCGCCCCTCGACCCGCGTGGTGAGGGGCGCTCGTCATGTCGGGGGCAGTCCGGCCGCGAACTCCGCCAGGGCCCCGAAGTCGCCCTCGCGCAGGCCGATGCGCGGGTCGACGTGGTGCAGCAGGGCCGGGCCGGGGTGGTGGCCGGTCACGAACACGCGGTCCGCGGGGCTCTGTTCGTCGTCCACCCAGGCGAACGGCCGGCCCCCCGCGTACGCCACGATCGCCTCCGTCTTCCAGTGCACGCCGTCGGGCCGGTGGGCGAACAGGCCCGCGCCGAAGTCGACCCAGGGCAGTTCGGGCAGGCCGAGGACCGGGGCGATCCAGCGGTTGGCCTCGACCATCCAGGTCGTCGCCCAGCACAGCTCGTAACCGAGGGCCGACAGCGCGGGGCCATGGGCCGGATTCAGCCAGACCCGCAGCGGGCGGCGGGAGTCCAGGGGGACCCGGATCGTCGTGTAGCCCTCGGGCCGGCGCTCCGGCCGGGCCGCGTACGGGTTCAGGGGGCCGTCGACGTCCAGGAACAGCAGGGGGCGGCTCACCCGGACACCGTACGGCAGACGGGGGCGCGGGGGTCAGGATCGTGTCAACTCCGCGTGGCGGGCGAGGAGGGCCTTGGCGGTGACCGTGCCGGGCAGGCCTGAGTCCATCATGGCCTCGATCAACGGGGTGGCGCGGAGCTGGAGCCGGGTGGCCCGGGCGGTGTCGCCCGCGTCGAAGGCGTCGAGGACCGCGGCGATGTGCCGGGGAGCCGCGTTGGCGACGGTGCTGACGCAGCCCGCCGCGCCGACGGCGTAGAGGGCGAGGTTCTGTTCGTCGCAGCCCGCGTAGTAGGCCAAGTCGGTGCGGGCCAGGACCTTCTGGGTGCCGAGGAGGTCGTAGGAGCAGTCCTTGACGCCGACGATCCGGGGGTGTTCGGCGAGGCGGAGGATCGTCTCCGGCTCGATGCGCGTGCCGGTGCGGCCGGGGATGTCGTAGAGCAGCACGGGGAGTCCGCTCGCGTCGGCGACGGCGCGGAAGTGGGCGGCCACGGCCTCCTGGGGCGGCCTGCTGTAGTACGGCGCCACCACCAAGACGGCGTCGGCGCCCGCCTTCTCGGCGGCGAGGGCGAGTTCCGCGGTGTGCCGGGTGTCGGCGGTGCCGATGCCCGCGATCAGCGGGACCCGTGCGCCGACCGCCTCCCGTACGGCCGTGATCAGCTCCGCCTTCTCGGCGTCCGTCGTGGTCGGGGACTCGCCCGTGGTGCCGTTGAGGACCAGGCCGTCACAGCCCTCGGCCACCAGATGGGCGGCCAGCTCCGCGGCCCCGGCCCGGTCCAGCGCGCCCTCCTCGGTGAACGGGGTGATCATCGCGCAGAGGGCGCGGCCGAAGGGGGACCGCCGGTGTGTGATCGTCATGGAAGCAGTGTCGGCAGTTCCTCGATGAAGCTCTACTTAATTCTTCTTCAAGGGTATCGGTAAGTTCGCTTAATGATTCCGGGTGTGGCGCAAGGTCGTGTGTCCAAGTCGGCCCGTCATGGGTCACTATGGCCAAAGGGTCGTCACCGACGTCAGCCATGGGAGGCACCATGAAGCTCGGCAAGGCACTGGCCACCGGAGTCGCCGAGGAGCGGCCGCCGGTGCAGGAGGAAGAGACCCGGCAGCCCGTCGAGGCGGAGCGCACCGCACCGGCCGAGCCGGCCCGTGAAGAGGTCCCGGCCGCCCGATGAGGCTGCGGCTCCCGGCGGAACGCCCCACGGAGCCGCCGACCGGCTACAAGATCGCCCACCCGGTGCTGTCCCAGGACGGCACCCGGGTGGGGTTCACCGGCGTGTCGCTCGGCGGCGCGCTCCCGTACGGGGTGCTCGACGAGGCGTCCTGCGTCTACGGACGCAGGCACCGCCCACCCGCGCGCCTGTGCGACTGCGGTTTCCACTGCGTCCACGACCGCGCCGCCGCCGAGGCCCTGCGCTGCACCGCCGAGCACCGCACGGCGCTGCTGCTCGACGTCACCGTGCTCGGCGCCTACATCCGTTTCGAGCGCGGCTTCCGGTACGCCCGGCAGCGGGTGCGCACCGCCACCGCGGGCCCCTGCGCCTGCGGTGCCACCGCGGCCCTGCTGGCCGATGCCGGCTGGGGCAGACCCGGCTGGCGCGCGCTGGCCCCCTCCTGCGCGGGCTGCGCGCGCGGCCGGGTGTCCGTCACCCTCGACCGGTTCGCCCGGCTGGCCGGGGAGGGGCTGCGGGTGCGGGCGGACGACGGCGTCCGCGCCGGGGCCGTCACCGAGCCGGACCCAGGCGCCGAGCTGAGCGTGCCCGAACTGGTCGCTGAGGCCGCGCTGTTGCAGGCGCGGCTCGACTGGTTCCAGTCCCAGCTCGCGCGCCTCGGCGACCGCGGGACCGGGGGCCAGGACAAGGGCTGACGCCCCCGGGCCCGGGTACCCGGATGTTCTGTACAGAGAGGAGGCGGGACACCGTGACCGTGACCTCGCACACGCGACCCGCAATCGAGACCCACCCCCGACGGCTCGACGGGCACCACCCCTCCACGGGTGAACTCGTCAACCGGGCCACCGAACAGCTCTCCCGGTTGCTCCGGCAGGAGGTCGCCCTCGCCAAGGCGGAGCTGGCCGAGAAGGGCAAGCGCGCCGGACGCGGCGGCGGACTGCTGGGCGCCGCGGGCGCCCTCGCCTACGTGGGACTGATCGTGCTGGCCGGCGCGGCCACCGCGGCCCTGCGGCTGGTGCTGCCCCTGTGGGCGGCCGCGCTGGTCGTCGCGGTCGCGCTGTTCCTGGTGGCCGCCGCACTGGCCGCCACCGGACGCGCCCAACTGCGCCGCGCGGGCTCGCCGGTGCCCGAGAGGACGCTCGGCAGCGTCAAGGCCGATGTGGACGTGATCAAGGAAAGGGCGCATCGATGACCGACAGGACCCCCCACCGCCCGGGTGCCAAGGGCCCCGACGAGCTGCGCCGGCAGATCGAGCAGACCAGAAGCCAACTGGGCGACACCGTGTCCCAGTTGGTGGACCGGGTCGATGTGAAGGGCCGGGCGCGGGCGCGGGCCGCCGACCTGCGGGACAAGGCGGGCGCCATGACCGTGCAGCTGCGCTCCAGCGCGGCCCACGCCGGGCACGGCGCCCAGGACCGGGCCGCGCACGCGGCGCAGGCGGTGCGGGGCCGGGCCGCGCGGGCGGGGCACGCCGTACAGGGGACCGGGCACGCCCTCCAGTCCCGGGTCACCGGACACGGCGGTCCGGGGGCGGACGGGCAGCCCCTGAGCGACCGGGCCGTGGAAGCCGGGCGCCATGTGCAGAGCAGGGCGCTGGACGCCGGGCACCGGGTCCAGGACAAGGCGGTCCAGGCGGGTGCCCGGGTGCAGGACAAGGCCACCCAGGCGGGCGTTCGGGCCCAGGACAGGGCCGCCCGGGCCGGGTCCCGGGTCGCCGCGCCCGCGCGCAAGGTCTCCCAGGGCCTGCGGGAGCTGCCCACCCCGGTACTGATCGCGGGCGCCACCGGCGTGCTCGCCCTGATCGCCGCCGGGGTGCTGGGCCGCCGGGACCGCGCCCGCCGCGGCTGCTGAGACTCCCGGGGCCGCCCGGGGTCTCGCGACACACCCTCCCACCGAAAACTCGGTCCGTCTGGACGAAAAGGTCTTCGGTGGGAGGGCGTGCGCGTGCTGGATGTGACCGTGATCGAGGACTCCGAGGCCGCGGCCGTGCCGCTTGACCCCGTCCGCGCCCGGCTGCCGGCCGAACGGGCCGCCGGGTCCGCGTCGGCGGCCATGCCGGCCGGCGAGGTCGGATCGCCCCGGCAGGTCCGCCCCGCCCTCGTCCGCCCCAGCGGCCGCGGCCGCCGGGGCGATCCGCTCGGCGCCGGCGTGCACGGCTTCGCGCCGGGTGCCGACGGCGGGGCGGACGAGGCCGCCGGGCAGGACTGGCCGAACGGGGCGTTCGGCCAGTCCCGCACCCGTCGGAGCGGTCCCGATCCCGCGGACCGGTCCTGACCCCCTCGGATCAGGGGCGGAACCGCAGCACCTGCGGGTCGTGGTCGCTGATCTGGTCGTGGAACTCCGAGTTGATGTGCACGCTGTCGTACGCGAAGTCGTCGCGGCGCACCGCCGGGCTGATCAGGATCTGGTCCAGCACCTGCGCGTTGCCCTGGTAGTCGTAGGTGTAACGCTCGTTCGCCGGCAGCGACTTGATCGCCGACCACAGCTCGCCGTCGCCCTCGAGGATCTGCGCGGTGCCGGAGAACTCGAAGTCGTTCATGTCGCCGACCGCGAGGACGTTCGCGTTCTTCTGGACCTTCAGGATGTCCTTCACGAACGCGTTGACCTCGGCCGCCTGCGCGTGGCGCTGGTTCTCCGAGCTGCGGGTGACCGGCTGGTACTGACCGGTCAGCGGCTGGTCGCCGCCCTTGGAGACCAGGTGGTTGGCGATCACGAAGACGGTCTTGCCGCGGAAGACGAACTGGCCGACCAGCGGCTTGCGGCTGTTCTGCCAGGCGGCGCTGGCCGGGTCGATCCGGCCCGGGGAGACGGTCAGTTCGGCCTTGCCGTGCACCTTGGTGACGCCGACCGCGGTGGTGGAGTCGCCGCCCGCGCGGTCCACGAAGGACACCCGCTCGGGGTTGAACAGGAACACCTGGCGGATGTTGCCGCCCGGCTCGCCGCCGTCCTGGTCGTTGACCGGGTCGATGGCGCGCCAGTCGTAGCGGGGGCCGCCCGCCGCCACGATCGCGTCGATCAGCTTGTTCACGGTGACGCTCGCGTCGACCGTGCCGTCGTCCGTGGCGCCGTTGTCGTCCTGGATCTCCTCCAGGGACACGATGTCGGGCGACTGGAGGTTGTGCACGATCGCCGCGGCGTGCTGGTCGAAGGTGTTGTCCGAGGGGTCGAGGTTCTCGACGTTGTACGTCGCCACCGCGAGCTGCTTGTCGGACTGCTTCTCGGTGGTCTCGCGCTGCAGCCCGCCGCTCTTCAGCGTGCCGAGCCGCCCGGCCACCAGGGTGTAGCCGCCGTACTGGTTGAAGTCCAGCGGGCCGGTGGTGGTGCCGGCGAGGGTGTCGCCGACGTCGGCCGTCGGGAAGTCGGCGGTGGCGCCCAGGGACTGGATCTGGAGCCGGCCCGTGTTCTGGGAGTCGTAGGAGCCGTAGACCGTGCCGCCGCGGGAGGCGCGGTGCTCGTCCGGCTTCACGGTGACCCACAGCTCGGCGTAGGGGTCGGTGGCGGTGACCACCCGGGCGTCGGCGACCTGGACGTTCATGCCCTCCAGGGACTCGTAGTAGTCCAGGGCGTACGTGTCGGGCCGCAGCGGCAGGTTGTTGATCGAACCGCGGTCGGCGCTGTCCCCCTGCGGGGTGTACCGGTCCGGCACCGACTTCGCGTCGATGACGACCGGCGCCGGGACGGCGTTGCCGGTGGAGACCGTGGTGACCACCGGCTTGCTGATCTCCGTCAGGGACTGGTTGCCGGTGGCGGCACCGCCCGGGACGTACTCGGAGACCGTGCCGGTCACCGTCACCGCGTCGCCGACGGCGACCTTGGGCGTGGAGCTGGTGAAGACGAATATGCCCTCGCTGGTCGCCGGGTTGTCGTCCGGCGTCGGGTCCTGGAGCCAGAAGCCCTTGGAGGAGCCGTAGGTGCGCGTGGCCGTGACGATGCCCGGCACGTCCGTCACCTTCTGCCCGGCGTAGGGCGACAGGCGGGTGGTGCCCTGGATGTCGTGGATGCGCACCGAGTCGGCGTGCGCGGGCGAGGTGAGGACGACGGCCGACGCGGCGGAACAGACGGCGGCGACGGTGAGCGCGGCGAGGCGCGCGGTGGACCTGCTCGGCAAGGGGATCCCTCCGGGGCGTGACTGGGTGCCGGGACGAGGCGGAATGGGAGCGTGTGGGGGCCGTTGCCCTCCGTGACGCGCGTAGAGCCCGGCGAACGGCTGTTCCCCCGACTTCTACGCGCGTCAATCTCCAGCCTGGGCCGGGGAGTTGTCAAGGTTTCGGCCATGTACGAGGGGCGGCCGGGAGATGAACCGGGCGGCATGGGTGGAAATCCGTCTAGGCTGAGGGGCTGAGCCCGTTCACGCTCCGAGGAGATCCAGCCGATGTCAGACAGCTCCCCCCTGCCGCCCGTACGGCTGCACTCCGAAGCGGAGCTGGCGCGCGCCGCACTGTCCACGCCCCTGCTCACCCGGGCCGCCCGCCTCGCCCGCTGGGCGGGCCCCGGAACCCGGGTGGACGCGGGCGGCAGCCTGGTCGAGGAACAGCTTCCGGACGCCGCCGACCAGCTGGGTCTCACCGGCGACGACGCGGCCGCCTACGCCGCCGAGGCCTGGCGGGCCGCGCTGGACTCCGGACTGGTCGAGATCGCCGACGAGGAGGCCGGCACGGTCGGCGCGGGCGAGGCGCTGGGGCTGCTCACCGGCTCCCCGCACGAGGTGCTCACCGTGTGGCTGGCCGCCCTGGAGACGGTGCTCGCCGACGCGAGCGTGCCCGACCTGGACGATCTGGTGGACGCGCTGGACGAGGGCGGCGAGATCGATTTCGCGTCACTCGACTGGGACCCCGAGGCCGAGGCCGAGTTCCTCGACGGCGTCCTCGGCAACCTCTATCTGCTGACCGTGAGTGAGGACGGCGCCGGGGACGGGCCCGTGCCGCTGCCCGCCCTCGCCGCGTCGATGATCGTGCCCGACGACATGGGCGAACCCACCGACGACGTGCTGGAGCAGGTCTCCGACGCGATGATGCGCCTGGACGACCAGTTCCGGACGCTGGAGCCGATCGGCCTGGTCGAGTACGAGCCGGTGGACGAGGCGCTGATGGCCGACGCGGAGGAGGAGCCCGCGGCCCCGCTGGACGAGACCGACGTCTCCCGTTACGGCATGGTCCGCCTCACCCCGCTCGGCGCCTACGGGCTGCGCGCCCGGCTGCTGGAGGCCGGCTTCGACGCGCCCGCCGTCGGCGACCTCGCCGACAAGGGCGCGGACGCGCTGCTCGACGGCACCGCCGGTTTCGGGCCGGCCGCCGCCCGTGCCGAGACCGAGCAGTGGCTGGCCCGGCAGGAACCGCTCGCCGCGGCGCGGGAGCTGCTGGCCGCGGCCCGCGGTGCCGACGCCGGGGCGCCGCTGCGGCGGCTGCGCTGCCAGCAGGCGCTGTCCCTGGTCGGCGCGGAGGCGGAGCCCGCGCTGCGGGAGGTGCTGGACGATCCCGAACTCGGCGGGCTGGCCCGGGTCTGGCTCAGCGAGCGGGGCGCGGCCGAGGTGCCGGCGCCGTCCCAGGAGCTGGTGTTCTGGCTGACCATCGACACCGTCGCCGCCCAGCTGGCCGCCGAGGGCAACTCCGAGGAACTCCAGGCCCTGGTGGAGGGGCTGGCCGAGCAGCACAGCGGCTTCTTCGCGGCGGCGTGGCGGGTGGAGCACCCGGCGACGGCCGATGTGCTGGAGGCGATGGGCCGGCTGCACCCGGACAAGAAGGTGGCGAAGGAGGCCCGCAAGGCGGCGTTCAAGGCGCGCTCTCAGCACGGGGGCTGAGCGCCCGCGGGTGAGCCGGGCTTGGGGCGGCCATGGGGCCGGGTATACGGATTCTTGAACAAGGGACCTCGATGCGGCCTCCTGTTCAACTCCCGTTCAGGCACCGGCGGGAGCGTGTGCGCGGTCCGCCGCCCTCCACGGCTCACCCGTCCGTCACAGGAGACACCATGTCGCTCACCCGCAGGGACTTCGCCAGAACATCCGCGTTCACCGGTGCCGGGATCGCCCTGGCGGGCAGCGTCGGCGCCCTCGCCACCGCGCCGAACGCCCTCGCGTCCACGGAGACCGGCAGCGCGCACACCGGCCGCGGGGACGCCCCGGAGCACGGCCGCCCCGAAGTCGGCTACGGCCCGCTGCACCCCGACCCCGAGGGCATCCTCGCGCTGCCCGCGGGCTTCTCGTACGAGATCGTCACCTACAGCGGGAAGACCCGCCTGGAGTCCGGGGAGTTCACCCCGTCCAACCACGACGGCACCTCCACGTTCGAGGGCCCCCGGGGCACCACCCTGCTGGTCAACAACCACGAACTGGCGGGCCCGCGCGCCAAGTGGACCTACCCGGTGCCGCTCACCGAGGGCCTGGTGTACGACCCCGCCGCGGCCGGCGGCTGCACCGTGGTCGAGGTCCGCCGGGGCCACGTCGCCGAGTGGGTCGGCATCGCCGGCACCTCCACCAACTGCGCGGGCGGCAACACCCCGTGGGGCACCTGGCTGACCTGCGAGGAGACCGAGGACAAGGCCGGCCAGAACGGCATGACCAAGGACCACGGCTACGTCTTCGAGGTGGACCCGGCCGACCGCCGGGCCAACCGCGCCCCCAAGCCCGTCAAGGCGCTGGGCCGGTACGCCCACGAGGCGGTCGTCGTCGATCCCAAGCGCGGCCACCTCTACCTCACCGAGGACGCCTCCGGGCCCAACGGGCTGTTCTACCGCTGGACCCCGCCGGCCGGCTTCCGGCACGGCCACGGCCGGCTGCGCACCCTCGCCGACGACGCGGGCGCCCTCCAGGCGTTCAAGTGCTTCGACTCCGGCGGCCGGTTCGTGGACGACCTCTCCCGCGCCACGAGGACCGGCACGGTGTACGGCGTCGACTGGGTGGACGTGCCCGACCGCGACGCCCGGACGGTGTCCACGCGCAAGCAGTTCGGCGACGGCCAGATCACCCGCGCCCGCAAGCTGGAGGGCATGTGGTGGGGTGACGGCGGCGTCTACGTCGTCTCCTCCTACGCCCGCGCGGAGAGCCCGGTCCAGCACGACGGCCAGGTCTGGTTCTACGACCCCCGGCGCCGGACCCTCACCCTCAAGGTGCTGCTCGGCGTGAACCCGGACCCGGCCCAGGACGGCGCGTTCGACGGCCCGGACAACATCACCGTCTCGCCGTACGGCGGTCTCGTCATCGCCGAGGACGGCGAGGGCGTCCAGCATCTGTTCGGCGCCACCGACAGCGGCCGGACCTACCCGATCGCCCGCAACGAGCTGAACATCGGCACCGAACAGAAGCCGGAGTACAGCGAGTTCACCGGCGTCACCTTCTCGCCCGACGGGCGGACCCTGTACGCCAACATCCAGACCCCGGGCATCATGGTCGCCATCACCGGGCCCTGGAAGCGCCAGCGGAAGTAATCAATTCGCTCGCCCCGCCCGCGGCCCGCCTCCTAGAGTGACGTACGTCCAGGTGCGACAGGCAGGACCTACTTCCACTTCTGAGGGGGAGGCCGCGGGTTCGACTCCCGCCACCGGTGCCGGCAGGCCGGTGTAGCTCAGTGGCAGAGCACCAACCGTCGGTTCAGCCGCCCTCGATCTCTGGACACCTGTTTCTTCACGCACCTCCCGGTGCGCGGGGCGGCGGCTCCTTCTTCTGTGACGAGAATCCACGCCGCGGCCCGCCCTGATCTCGGGAGGCGCGCCACACGGTGGGTGCCCGGCCCGTCCCGGGCCCCCTCCCTTTGGCGCGCCTTCCTCGAAGCGAGCATGAATTCGGGGGAATTCACCATGGCGCGATTCAACACGCCTGCCACCAAGGCGCGCCCCGCCTTTGCGGTCACGACGACCGGCCGCGAACTGTCCACGCACGAGGGCGGCCGGGGCCGCGAGCGCGACGCCCGTTCGGAGCTCTTCCTCCTCGCCGTCTCCCACCTGGTCTCCGAGGACACCTTCTACGAGAGCGGCGAGGACCGCGACGACCGGTACGCCCGGCTGGTGCGCGACCTCGCCGTCGCGGACCCCGAGTGGACGGCCGGGCTGCTCGGCTGGCTGCGCGGCGAGGGCACCATGCGCACCGCGTCGATCGTGGGCGCCGCCGAGTACACGCACGCACGGCTCACCGCGGGCGCGACCGGCGGTCCCACCGGCCGCCAGGTCGTGGACTCGGTCCTGCGGCGGCCCGACGAGCCGGGCGAGTTGCTCGCCTACTGGGTGTCGCGGTACGGCCGCGCCGTCCCCAAGCCCGTCAAGCGCGGGATCGCCGACGCGGTACGACGGCTGTACCACCCCAAGGCGCTGCTGAAGTACGACACCGCGTCCAAGGGCTACCGCTTCGGCGACGTCCTCAACCTCGTCCACGCCGCCCCGGACCCGGACAGGCCCTGGCAGGGCGAGCTGTTCCGGTACGCGCTGGACCGGCGCCACCACCCGGAGACGGCCGTGCCGCCCGCGGCGCTGCCGCTGCTCGCCGCGCACCGGGAGCTGATGCGGTTGCCGGTCGCCGGGCGGCGGGCCGTCGTCACCTCGCCGGGCGCCGCCGAACGGCTGGCCGCGGCCGGGATGACCTGGGAGGCGCTGGCCGGCTGGCTCCAGGGGCCGATGGACAAGGCGGCCTGGGAGGCGGTGATCCCGTCGATGGGCGTGATGGCGCTGGTGCGCAACCTGCGCAACTTCGACGCCGCCGGGGTCTCGGACGAGGTGGCCGAGCAGGTCGCGGCGCGGCTCGGGGACCCGGAGCAGGTGGCCCGGTCGCGGCAGTTCCCCTTCCGCTACCTCGCCGCCTACCGGCACGCCCCCTCGCTGCGGTGGGCGTATCCCCTGGAGCGGGCGCTGCGCCACTCACTGGGCAGCGTGCCCGCGCTGCCGGGGCGGACGCTGGTGCTGGTCGACCGGTCGGGTTCCATGTTCCGGTCGCGGTCCGGGGGCGGGTCGGGGCTGACGCGCGCGGACGCCGCGGCGGTCTTCGGCACGGCCGTGGCGATGCGGGCCGCGTCCGCGGACCTGGTGGAGTTCGGTTCGGCGAGCGCGGCGGTCCCGTACCGGCGGGGCGAGTCGGTGCTCAGGGCCCTGGAGCGGTTCGGGAACCTCGGCGGTACGGACACGACCGGGGCGATCCGCCGGCACTACCGCCGGCACGACCGGGTGCTGATCGTCACGGACGAGCAGTACGCGGCCGGCGGGCACGGTGAGCCGACGTCGCAGGTCCCCGCGGACGTGCCGGTCTACACCTGGAACCTGGAGGGCTACCGGGCCGGGCACGGCCCCTCGGGCGCGGCGCACCGGCACACCTTCGGGGGCCTCACGGACGCGGCGTTCCGCATGGTCCCGCTGCTGGAGGCGGCACGGGACGCGCGCTGGCCCTGGCAGTCGTGAGGCATCCGGGGGCGCGGGGAGCCGCCCCGGCCGGCTCCCCGCGCCGCCCCGGCGAACTCCCTGTCAAAGGGCCTTCGCCGCCGGTTCCACCATGTTGCGGACCGTCCGCGCCTTCACGAAGTCGCCCATCGCCGTCATGTCCCATTCGCCGGAGAACTGGCGGATCAGCTTGGCCATCATGACGCCGGTCTGCGGTTCGGCGTGCGTGAGGTCGAAGCGGACCAGTTCCTCCTCCGTGGCCGCGTCGACCAGGCGGCAGTATGCCTTGGCGACGTCCGTGAACTTCTGGCCGGAGAAGGAGTTGACGGTGAAGACGAGACCGGTGACCTCCTGGGGGATGCGGCCCAGGTCGACGACGATCACCTCGTCGTCGCCCGCGCCCTCGCCCGTGAGGTTGTCGCCGGAGTGCTTGACCGCGCCCTTGAGGATCGTCAGCTTGCCGAAGTAGCAGCTGTCGACGTGGTTGCGCTCGGGGCCGTAGGCGATCACCGAGGCGTCCAGGTCGATGTCGCCGCCCCGGAACGCCGGCTCCCAGCCGAGCCCCATCCGCACCTGGGACAGGAGCGGGCGACCGCCCTTGACCAGGGACACCGTCTGGTTCTTCCGCAGGCTCACCCGGCCCTTGTCCAGGTTGATCTTCCCGGCGCCGGGCGCGGGGG
>NZ_VOGW01000133.1:0-27754 GCF_007896895.1 Streptomyces misionensis
CGGTGCCGGCCGCCGCCGGGGGAGCGGCCGGCACCGGCGGGGTCACCGGCTGCGGCGGGGCCGACGGTGCCGGTTCCTCCACCGTCACCCCGAAGTCCGTGGCGATGCCCGCCAGGCCGTCGGCGTACCCCTGGCCGACCGCGCGGGCCTTCCACTGGCCGCCCCGGCGGTAGATCTCCACGACGACCAGCGCGGTCTCGGCGCCCAGCTGCGGCGGTGTGAACGTCGCCAGCGGCGCACCGCCGTCCGCGTCGCGGACGGTGGCCGTCGGCTCGATGCCCTGGAAGGTCTGGCCGGCCGCGTCGGGGCTGGCGGTGACCACGATCTTCTCGATGTCCGGCGGCACGGCGGCGGTGTCCACTGTGATCGCGTCGGGGGCGGAACCGCCGCCGGACCGGTAGGTCACGCCCGGTCCGGACGGCTGGTTGTAGAAGATGAAGTCGTCGTCCGAGCGCACCTTGCCGTCGCTCGTGAGCAGCAGGCCGGAGACGTCCAGCCGCACGGGGGCGGCCACGTCCACCGTGACGCGCGCGGCGGCCAGCGGGATGTTCGAGCCGGGGGTCATAGCTGTCATGTGGGGGGTAACGAACGAATGCGGTTTACCGTTCCCTTACCACTCGTGTCGGCGGCATCGCGGCATCCCGCGCGTCACCGCTGGGGCATGACCACGATCTTGCGTCCCACGCCCGCCGCGAACTGGTCCAGCGCCTGCGGGTAGCGGTCCAGCGGGAGGCGGTCGCTGATGAAGACCTCCGGGTCGAGGACGCCGTTCGCGAACAGTTCCGCCGCCCGTTCGTAGCTGTGCAGCACCGCCATGGAACCGGTGATGGTGATCTCCTGGTTGTAGATGCGGTACGGGTCGATCGTCACCCGGGTCGCGTAGTCCGCCACCCCGAACTGGAGGAAGGTACCCGCCTTCGCCACCCGTCCCAGCCCGTCCTGGATGGCCGCCGCGTTGCCCGTCGCGTCCACCACCACGTCCCAGCCCTGCGGCCGGTCCAGTTCGTCCGCCCCGCTCGCCGCGGCCGAGACGCCGAGCAGCCGGGCGGTCTCCAGCCGCGCCGGGTTGACGTCCACCATGTCCACGCTCGCCGCGCCCGTGCGCTTGGCCAGCTCCAGCATCATCAGGCCCATGGTGCCGGAGCCGTAGATCAGGACGTGCGCGCCGAGCCGGGACCGCAGGACGTCGTAGCCGCGCACCGCGCAGGACAGCGGCTCCACCAGGGCCGCGTCCTCGGTGCGGACGTGCTCCGGGAGCTTGACGCAGTTGGCGACGGGGGCGACGGCGTACTGCGCCGCACCGCCCGCCGTCGTCACCCCGATCGCGGCCCAGCGCTCGCACAGGTTGTTGTGCCCGGTGCGGCAGTAGCGGCACTCGTGGCAGTACAGGGACGGGTCCACCGCCACCCGGTCGCCGGCCGCGACCTCGGTGACCTGGGTGCCGGTCGCGACCACCGTGCCCGCGAACTCGTGGCCCGGCACGATGGGCAGCTTGGGCGCGAACTCGCCCTGGAGGATGTGCAGATCGGTGCCGCACAGCCCGCACGCGGCGACTTCCACGACGACCTCGCGGGGTCCCGGCGTCGGGTCGGGGACCTCGGTGACGACGGCGCGGCCCACGGACTCGATGACGGCGGCCTTCATTTCACGGCTCCCAACGACAGGCCCTGGACCAGCTTGTCCTGGGCGGCGAACCCCGCGGCGAGCACCGGCAGGGAGATGACGAGCGACGCGGCGCACACCTTGGCCAGGAACAGGCCCTGGCTGGTGATGAAGCCGGTCAGGAAGACGGGCGCGGTCTCGGCGACCACCCCGGTGAGCACCCGGGCGAACAGCAGCTCGTTCCAGCTGAAGATGAAGCAGATCAGCGCCGTCGCCGCCATGCCGGGCAGGGCGATCGGGGCGACCACCCGGGCCAGAATCGTCGGCAGCCGGGCCCCGTCCACCCGGGCCGCCTCGATCACCGCGACCGGCACCTCGGCGAGGAAGGACTGCATCATCCACACCGCGATCGGCAGGTTCATCGCGGTGTAGAGGATGACCAGCAGCCAGATGTTGTCGAGCATCCCGGCGTTCTTCGCGAAGAGGTAGATCGGCAGCAGGCCCGCCACGGCCGGCAGCATCTTGGTGGACAGGAAGAAGAACAGCACGTCCGTCCACTTCCGCACCGGGCGGATCGACAGCGCGTAGGCCGCCGGGAGGGCGAGCAGCAGGACGCACAGCGTCGAGACGACGGACGCGACCGCGGAGTTGGCCAGCGCCGGCCAGGGGCTCGCCCCGCCGTCGGCGCCGAAGAACTCGCGGTAGCCGTCCAGGGTGAGGGAGGCGGCGAAGGACGGCGGGTTGGTCGCCGCGTCGTGTTCCGAGTGGAAGGACGTCAGCGCCATCCAGGCGATGGGCAGGAAGAAGACGATGCCGGCCAGCCAGGCGACGAGGCCGAGACCATGACGGCGTACCGCGGTCATGAGCGGCCCACCTCCTCGCGGAACAGGGACGACACCACGCGCAGGGCGAAGGTCGCGATGACGATCGAACCGATGACGACCAGGACGCCCGCGGCCGAGGCGAGGCCGTTCTCATGGGCCTGGTAGAAGCTCTGGTAGACGGTGTACGGCAGGTTCGCGGTGCCCAGGCCGCCGGACGTGATGGTGAACACCGCGTCGAAGTTCTGCACGATGTAGATCGAGCCGAGCAGGGCGCCGAGTTCGAGGTAGCGGCGCAGATGGGGCAGCGTGAGGTGGCGGAAGATCTGCCAGTCGCTCGCGCCGTCGACCCGGGCCGCCTCGATCTGCTGCTGGTCCCGGCTCTGCAGCCCGGCCAGCAGGATCAGCATCATGAACGGCGTCCACTGCCACACCAGGGAGGCCTCCACCGCGAGCAGCGGGGTGCGGGAGATCCAGTCCGGCTGGGGGCCGCCGACGTAGTGCAACAGGCCGTTCAGCAGGCCGTATTCGGGGTTGTAGAGCACATGCTTCCAGAGCAGCGCCGCGGCCACCGGGACCACCAGGAACGGCGCGATCAGCAGGGTGCGCACGACGCCCCGGCCACGGAAACGCCGGTCGAGCAGCAGGGCGAGCAGCAGCCCCAGCACCAGGCTGGCCAGCACCACCGCCACCGTCAGCAGCACCGTCGTCCACACCGAGTGGCGCAGGTCCGTGTCGGAGAGCACCTGGCGGTAGTTGTCGAAGCCGGTGAAGCGGCGGGCCTTGGGGTAGAGGGCGTTCCAGTCGAAGAAGGAGATCACCAGCGTGGCCACGAACGGCAGCTGGGTGACCACGATCATGAAGACCAGGGCGGGCAGCAGCGGGGCCCGGGTGGCCCAGGCGCGCAGCCGGGCGGGGGGCCGTTTCAGCGTTCTCGGGGGAGCGGCCGCGAGCGGGGCCGTGGTGGTGGCGGTCATCGTCCCTCGTACTCCTTGGAGATCTTCTCGGCCAGCTGCTGGGACTTCTTCAGGGCCGTGCCGACCGACTGGCGTCCGGCGATGGCCGCGCTGATCTCCTGGGAGACCTTGGTGCCGAGATCGGTGAACTCGGGGATGTCGACGAACTGGATGCCGGGCGCGGGCCGCGGCTGCACCCCGGGGTCGTTCGGCCGGCTGCTCTCGATGGCCTGCCTGGTCATCTCCTGGAAGGCCGCCGCCGACCTGCGGTAGTCGGCGTTCTCGTACGTCGACGCCCGTTTGCCCGCGGGCACGTTCGGCCAGCCGCTGGTCTCGCCGACGAGCTGCTCGTACCCCTTGCCGGAGGCCCAGGAGACGAACTTCCAGGCCTTGTCGGGGTTGCGGGAGGACTGCTGGATGCCCCAGGCCCAGGTGTAGAGCCAGCCGGAGGAGCTGGTCTTCTCGACCGGGGCGGGCGCGTAGCCGAGCTTGCCCTTGACCGGGGAGCCCTTGGCCTCCAGAGAGCCGGCCGCGGAGGTGGCGTCGTACCACATGGCGACCTTGCCCTGCGTCAGGTCGTTCAGGCACTCGGCGAACCCGGACTGCGCGGCACCCGACTCCCCGTGCGCGCGCACCAGGTCGACATAGAACTTCGTCGCCTTCTCGAACTCGGGGGAGTCCAGGTGCGCCTTCCACTTCGTGTCGAACCAGGTGCCGCCGAAGGTGTTCACCACCGTGGTCAGCGGCGCCATCACCTCGCCCCAGCCGGGCAGCCCGCGCAGGCAGATGCCGCGCATGCCGGGCCGGGCGCCGTCCACCTTGGCCGCGAGGTCGGCCACCTGCTGCCAGGTGGGGTGGGCGGGCATGGTCAGGCCCTTCGCCGCGAACACGTCCTTGCGGTACATCAGGAAGGACGACTCGCCGTAGAAGGGCTGGCCGTAGAGCTTGCCGTCGTCGCCGGTGAGGGACTGGCGCATCGGGGCGAGCACGTCCTGCTCGTCGTACGACGGGTCCTTGGCGACGTACCCGTTCATCGGGCGCAGCCAGCCGTTGCGGGCGTAGATCGGGATCTCGTAGTTGGACAGGGTGGCGACGTCGTACTGGCCGGCCTGGTTGGCGAAGTCCTGGCTGATCTTGTCGCGGACGTCGTTCTCCGGCAGCACGGTGAAGTTCACCTTGATGCCGGTGTCCTTGGTGAAGTGCGTCGCGGTCAGCTTCTGCAACTCCACCATCTGCGGATTGTTGACCATCAGCACATTGATCGAGTCGCCGCCGGATCCGGTCCCGCCCGCCCCGACCCAGCAGCCGGACAGCAGGGGGGTGAGCAGCGTCCCTGCGGCGGCCAGGACGAGCGTGGCTCGCGGCCTCCGTCGGCTCGGGGTGCGCATGGATCACTCCTGGGATGTATGGGGACGTAAGGGGCATCCTGGGAGCAGGAAATGCCCTTGTGGGGGTGGGGGGTGGACCTTCAGACCCGGATGACCTGCGGGCCCAGCAGGGCGTAACGGTGGGCCTCGGCCGCCGGGAGCAGGGTGCTCGTCACGATCGCCTCCAGCGTGCCGACCTCCGCGAACCGGCAGAAGCTCACCGCCCCGAACTTGGTGTGCACCCCGGCGAACACGGTGCGCCGGGCCGCCCGCATCGCCTGCGCCTTGACCTCGCCGACCGCCGGATCGGGCGTGGTCAGGCCGTGTTCGCGGGAGATGCCGTTGGCACCGATGTAGGCGAGGTCGAGGACGAACCCGGACAGCATCCTCGTCGTCCAGTGGTCGACGGTGGCCAGCGTGCCGGCCCGCACCCGGCCGCCGAGCAGCAGCACCTGGATGTGGTCCGCCCCGGCGAGCGCGCCCGCGACCGGCAGGGACGCGGTGACCACGGTCAGCGGCCGGTCCCCGGGCAGTGCCTCGGCGATGAGCTGGGGGGTGAAGCCCTCGTCGACGAAGACCGTTTCGGCGTCGCCGAGCAACTCGGCCGCTGCGGCGGCGATCCGGCGCTTCTCGGGCACCTGGCTGGTGGCCCGGAAGGCCAGCGTGGTCTCGAAACCCGCGCTCTCCACCGGGTAGGCCCCGCCATGGGTGCGGCGGACCAGCCCGTGGTCCTCCAGGGAGCGCAGATCGCGCCGGATGGTCTCCTTGGCCACGCCCAACTCGGCGGCGAGCGCGGTGACATCGACCGATCCGGTGGCGCGCGCCGCCCGCACGATCTCGTGCCGGCGTTCCTCCGCCGTCCTGGTCATCTGGTCACCCGCCTCCCCGAAAGCTGCCCGTTCGGGCCCATGGGGGAAGTTGTACCTCCGGTGCGCCGCCCTGACCAGGCCTGTTGCCTGCCCGATGCTGCCCGGTTGGGCCCGTTTGCCGAGGCGTGTGACCGCCGCGGACCTGCGCGGGCGTGTGAGTGGTTGTGGAAACGGGCGCTCCGGGTGCCCGGATCGGGTCGCGGGCGGGCCCGTTCGCTGCCCGCCCGCCCTCCGGGGGCCGCCGGGGCTCGGTACGGCCAGATCGGCGGGCCGGTGACGAAGGGGCCGCCCAGGCGGTTCTGGGCCGGGTCCGTGAGGTCCGGTTCGCCCTGCTCGGCGAGGAGCCGCGCGGCGTACGGCTCGGAGTCGTCCCGCGGTGTGCGGCCGAGGGCGCGGGCGCTGCCCAGGCCCCGGCGCAGCCGGGTGTCGGCGGAGGAGCCGTGGACCACCGTGTGGCCGACGCGCTCGGCGGTCAGGGCCGCGTGGAAGAGCCGGGCGCGGTCGGCCGGGCTGAGCCAGGTCGACAGGGCGCGCACGCTGTTCGGCGCCGGGAAGCGGGAGCCGACGCGCACCGAGACGGTCTCCAGGCCGTGCCTGTCCCGGTAGAACTGGGCCAGGTCCTCGCCGAAGACGGCGCCTTCAGGGAGATGCCGCGCGATGGAGCACCGCGTCCACGCCCCGCACCGCCTCGCGCGGCGCCACCGGGCCCGCGAGGTCGGCGGTCACGGCGTCCGGCGCGCCCTCGACGGGCCGGACGTCGAACAGCCGCAGGGTGTAGCCGTACTCCGGCAGCAGGGGCCGCATCTCAGGGTGCCGATCCGACCGCCGGCGCCGGTGAGCGGAACGGCGCGGGGAGCGGTGCGGGGAGCGGGCATCCTCGGACTCCTTGGGCCAACGGCCGTGCGCGGGGCGGAGGTTCGTCTTCCTTGACCGCCTTCCCCGGGGCCCTTAGCGTGAGGCCGTTCACGCATATGGACAGCGGTCAGAAGAATGTATCTACGTCGGCCCGGCTCCGGCGCCGATCCGATGGGAGCGCCTGTGACGTCCTCGCCCCTCGCCGCCCGCCATGCCCGTGCGGGCGTGGGCGACGGCCGCCGCGACCGCCTCCGCGACCACGGGGAGCCCGCGTGAGGGCCTCCGCGTTCGTCTACCCCTGGGACGTCAACGGGGACCCCGGCGCCCCGGCCCGCATCGCCTCCCTCGGCGTCGAACAGGTGACCCTCGCCGCCGCCTACCACTCCACCCGCGCCCTGACCCCGCGCCACCCCCGGCACCGCGTCGTCACCGCCGAGCACGCCGCCGTCCTCTACCCGCCGGGCGAGCGCTGGACCGGTCGCGCCCTGCGCCCGTACCCGGCCGGCCGCTGGGCTCCCGGCGACGCCTACGGCGAGGCGGCGCGGGCACTGGCCGCCGCCGGTCTCGCGGTGCACAGCTGGGTGGTGCTCGCGCACAACTCCCGGCTGGGCGCGGACCACCCGGACACCTCGGTCGTCAACGCCTACGGCGACCCCTACCCCTGGGCCCCCTGCATCGCCCGGCCCGCCACCCGCGCCTACCTCACCGACCTGGCCGCCGAGGCCGCCGTACGGCCCGGCACGCACGGCACCGAGCTGGAGTCCCTCGGCTGGTACGGGCTGCGGCACCTGCACGCCCACGACAAGATCTCCGGCGTCGCCCTGGGGGAGGCCGGGGAGTACCTGATGTCCCTGTGCTTCTGCGCGCACTGCCGCACGGGCTACGGCGAACAGGGGCTGGAGCCGGAGGGACTGGCGGCGGCCGTCCGGGCCGCGCTGGAGCCGCTGTGGCGGGGCGCGGTGGCCGACCGGGGCCTGCCGACCCTCGCGGAACTGCTCGGCGCGCGGACGGCCGCCGCCACGCTGGCCTGGCGGGAGCGGACCGCCCGCACCCTCCAGGAGGAGGCCGTGGCCGCCGTACGCGCCGCCGCGCCCGAGGGCTTCCAGGTGCTGCTGCACGCCGACCCCTTCTCCCACCGCTGCGGCGCCAACGCGGGGGTCGATCCCGCGCACATCCTCTCCGTGGCCGACGGCGTCGTCGTCCCCTGCACCGGCGGCACGGACCTGCTGGCGCCGTTCGCCGCGCACGCCCGCGAGCGGACCGTGCTGGCCGCCAACTTCACCGTGGTCACCGGGATGGGCGGCAGCCCCGCCACCCTCGCGGCGGACGCGGCCCGGGCCCGCGCGGCCGGTGCGAACGAACTGCGGCTGTATCACGCCGGGTTGGCGTCGGACGGGGATCTCTCGGCGGTGCGCGAGGCGCTGGGGGCGCGCTGGACGAGCGGGACCGCGGTGAGGAGCAGCGCGACGCCGTAACAGGGCAGCAGCAAGCCCGGACCGGCCAGTTCGACGAGTGCGGCGCCGACCGCGAGGCCCATGACGTTCGGCGTGAACATCAGTGTGTTCGCGGTGGCGGTGACCCGGCCGAGCAGCGGGCCGGGGGTCTCCCGCTGGACGGCGGTGAGCGCGGCGATCAGCACGCACGGCAGGCCCAGCCCGGCCGCCAGGGAGGCCGCGAGGGCCGCCGCGTCCCACGGTACGGCCCGGACCAGCACCGCGAGGCCGGTCAGTGCGATTCCCGCCGCCGCGAAGCCGCGGTCGCCGAGCCGGCGCAGCGCGGGGCCGGTGAGCAGTCCGACCGCCACCGAGCCCGCGCCCTGGACGGCGTAGAGCACGCCCGTGTAGGCGGGGGAGTGGCCGAGGCGGTCGACCACGGCGTACAGCGTCGGGGCGCACAGGGAGCTGATCAGCATCGTCGTACCGCCCGCCAGGACCAGGGGGCGCAGTCCGGGATGGCCCCACAGGTGGCGGACGCCCTCGGCGGTACGGCCGCGCCGGGCGCCGCCCTCCGGGGGCACCGGCCCGCTCTCCCGCACGCGCAGCAGGGCGCACAGCACGGCGGTGACGACGAAGGTGCCCGCGTCCAGACAGGCCACGGCCGGGCCGCCGAAGGCCGCGTACAGGCCCGCCCCGGTGAGCGGGGCGACGAGCTTCATGCCCTCCGTGACGGTCGTCCGCAGCCCGTTGAAGTCGCCGAGCAGACCGGCGGGGACGACGTCGGTGACCAGGGCGGCCTCCGCCGCGTCGGTGATCACGCCGGCGGTGCCGTACAGGACCAGCACCGTGAAGAGCAGCCACAGCCGGGCGGGGGAGTCGACGGTGAAGAGGGTGAGGAGCAGGGCCGCCACCGTCAGGTTCACGGTGATGATCAGGGGTTTGCGGCGCACGCGGTCGGCGAGGGTGCCCAGGGCCGGGCCGGCCAGGGTGGGTGCCCACAGCGCGAGCATGCACAGGCCCGCCAGGCCGTTGGACCCGGTGAGGTCCTTCACCCAGACGCCGGAGGCCAGCCACAGCGCGGAGGTGCCGAAGGCGTTCACCAGCAGGCCCGTCAGGTACCGGCCCGCGTTGCCGTCGCGCAGCAGGCGGAGCGCGGTCGAAGAGGTCGTCATGCCGAGCCATCGTGGTTCTGAGGAGGGGCCGGGCGGATCGGGAAGACGACCTATGCACCGATGACTTCCGGGGCGCCGACGGGCCGGCCCCTGGGGACGACCGCCTACCGCGGTCCCATGCGTTCGGAAATGACCCGATTGCCGTACCGGAACCCGGGGTTCCGCCGCGGCGGGCGGACATGGCTGGAAAAAGACGTCCGTATCGATCGGGTAACAGGCCTCGCGGTACCGCTTGTTATGCGCGTAGACAATCCGTGACCTGGTACATCACTCCATCCACCAGATCCGGAGAATCCATGCGGAAGTCCCTCAGAGCGGCTGCCGTCGGTGCCGCCTGCGTCGTCGCCGGTGCCGCGCTGTACGGCGCGGGCGCGGCCACCGCCGGCCAGTCCACCGCCAACTCCACGCACGAGCCCTACAACATCGGGCTCCTGACGAAGGACATCGACACCTACTACGGCACCACCGCCGACAGCAACGGCGTCTACCAGGCGTCCCCGGACAGCCCGTACGCCAAGGACCTCGCGCGCATCGACGCGGACGCCAGGAAGCACATCGACCAGGCCGCCCACACCGCGCTCAAGCACCACCAGAAGCCGGCCGTCATGTTCGACATCGACGACACCGTGCTGCTGAGCCTCGACTACGAGAAGCGCAACAACTACGGCTACAACTCGGCCACCTGGAACGACTACGTCAACCGGGCCGACCGCCCCGCCGTCTTCGGCAGCCCCGAGCTGATCCGCTACGCCCGGTCCAAGGGCGTCGAGGTCTTCTACAACTCCGGTCTCACCGAGGCCCAGCGCGGTGCCGCGGTCGCCAACCTGAAGAAGGTCGGCGCCGATGTGAACCTGGACGCCGGGCACATGTTCCTCAAGAACTCGGCCAACCCGCCGGCCTACCTGAAGGACTGCGCCACCCCGGGCGCCTGGACCTGCACGACCGTCCAGTACAAGGCCGGCACCCGCAAGCACATCGAGGACGACCTCGGCTACACCTTCATCGCCGACTTCGGCGACCAGTACTCGGACCTGGACGGCGGCTACACCGGCCGCACGTACAAGCTGCCGAACCCGACGTACTTCGTCGGCTGAGGCCCCCGGACGTCTTCGGAACCTCCCGACGGCCCCCGCCCCCGCCCGCGCCCGGCGCCGCGGCGGGGGCGCGGCCGTTCTCAGCCCTTCAGCGCCGCCGCCATCATCGCCCTGGCCACCGGCGCGGCCAGCCCGTTGCCGCTGACCTCCGAACGTGCCGCGTCCGACTGCTCGACCATCACCGCGACGGCCACCTCCTTGCCCGTGCTGTCGGACTTGCCGAACGCGGTGAACCAGGCGTACGGCGTCTTGCTGTTGTTCTCGCCGTGCTGCGCGGTACCCGTCTTGCCGCCGACGGTCACCCCGTCGATCAGGGCGTTGGTGCCGGTGCCGTCCTTCACCACGGTCTCCATGGCGGACTGGAGCTGGGCGGCGGTCCGGGCGCTGACGATCCGCTCGGTGCCGGTGTGGCCGTCGTAGTCCTGCACCACGTCGCCGCCGCTGTCGACGGTCCGGGAGACCATGTGCGGAAAGACCAGTTCGCCGCCGTTGGCGAGCGCCGCGGACACCATGGCCATCTGCAGCGGGGTCGCGGTGACGTCGTACTGGCCGATGCCGGTCAGACCGGTCGAGGACTTGTCCATGCCGGTGGGGTAGACGCTGGTGTACGCGCGCACCGGCACGTCCTGGTGGTCGTCGTTGAAGCCGAACTTCTCGGCCATCGCCCGCACCTTGTCCTGCCCGAGGTCGACGGCCATCTTGGCGAACACGTTGTTGCAGGAGTACTGGAGGGCGACCCGGATGGAGGCGTTCGCGCAGGGCGCCGAGGGGTTCTCGTTGTCCATGTCGCGCACGGTGCCCGGCAGCCGGTACGGATTGGGGCTGTCGGTGTGCTGGTCCACGTCCTTGTACAGCCCGCTCTCCAGCGCGGCCGAGGCCACCACCAGCTTGAACGTGGAGCCCGGCGGCAGCGGCTGGCGCAGCGCGCGGTTGGTCAGCGGCTTGTCCGGGTCCGCGTTGAGCCGTTGCCAGGACGACCCGGCCGTGTTGGCGTCGGTGAGGGCCGAGGGGTCGTACGACGGCGTCGAGACCGCCGCGAGGATGCGGCCGGTCCTGGGGTCGATCGCGACGGCGCCGCCCTTCTTGCCGCCGAGGGCGCGGTAGCCCGCCTTCTGCACCGCCGGGTCGATGGTGGTGACCACGTCCCCGGGGTCGGCCCGCTCGCCGGTCAGGGTGTCCATCACCGTCTTGAGCCGGGGGTCGGTGCCGTTGAGCAGATCCGCGTAGATGCCCTCCAGCTGCGTGGGCGCGTAGGCCTGTGACGCGTAGCCGGTCACCGCCGCGTACAGCGCACCGTCCGTGTAGGTCCGCTTGTACGCGAGGTCGCTTCCCTTCGTCCGGGCGGAGCCGGTGATCGCGTTGCCGGCCACGATGATGTTGCCCAGCGGCCGCGAGTACGTCTCGATCGCGTTGCGCCGGTTGAGAGTGTCGTCCGCGAGGGCCTTGCCGTCGTAGAACTGCACCCAGGTCGCCCTGGCCAGAAGGGCGAGCACGAGCAGCAGTACGAGGACGGACGCCCGTCTGATCGTCTTGTTCATCCCGACGAAGAGACGAGCCGAACGGGCGGAACGTTCCCGTCCGGTCGATTTCTCATCGTCCGCTCATCTTGCGCTCAGGTGTCCGCCTCGTCCCGCGCACCGGCGTCCAGGACGAGCACCACCTCGTCGATCTCCCGGCCCCGGCCGTTGGCGAAGCCCCGGGCGCGGGCGGTCTCGCGGAAGCCGCACTTGGCGAGGACCCGGAGCGAGGCGGCGTTGTCGGCCGCCGCCCGCGCGTACAGCGGCCGCTCGGGGACCTCGGCGAGCAGCGCCCGCAGCGCGGCCGTCGCCACGCCCCGGCCCCAGTACGCGCGGTCGATCCAGTACGTCACCTCGCGCTCGCCGGGCTCGCCGTAGACCGCCGCGCTGCCGGCCACCCGTCCGTCGGCCAGCACGGTGCGCAGCACGTCGTCGGAGGCCCGCACGCGTTTGAGGCGGGCCTCGAAGGCGTCCCGGTCGGCCGGGTCCTTCGGGCCGAACGCGGCCATCCGAAGGGACTCCGGGTCGGTCATCTGCCGGAAGAACTCCGGCAGATCCTCGTCCTCCACACTGCGCAGCGCGATCTCCATGGGGCCCGAGACTACGACGCCCGGGCCCGGCGCGCCGCCCGCCGCGCTCACAGTCTCCGCGTCGCCAGCGCCAGCCGTTCGCGCGCGTCGAACAGCGCGTCCTTGATCGTCTGCTCATGGGCGGGGGTCAGCCGCGCCACCGGCACCGAGCAGCTGACGGCGTCGCGCGCCGGCGTGCGGTACGGGATGGCCACGCCGAAGCAGCGCAGCCCCACCGTGTTCTCCTCGCGGTCGACCGCGAAGCCCCGCTCCCGCACCTGGCGCAGCTCCTCGATCAGCTCCTCACGGTCGGTGAGGGTGTGCTCGGTGAGCGCCGGCAGGGTCTCGGGCAGCATCGTGCGCACCTCCTCGTCGTCGTACGTGGCGAGGATCGCCTTGCCCAGGGAGGTGGAGTGGGCCGGGAGCCGGCGCCCGACCCGGGTGAAGGGCCGCAGGTAGTGCTGGGACTGGCGGGTGGCCAGGTAGACGACATTGGTGCCGTCGAGCCGGGCGAGGTGGATGGTCTCCGTGGTGTCGTCGGAGAGCCGGTCCAGGGCCGGCCGGGCGGCGGCCACCACCTCGTCGCCGTCGATGTAGGAGGTGCCCACGAGCAGCGCCCGCACCCCGATGCCGTACCGGGTGCCCGTCGCGTCCGTCTCCACCCAGCCCAGCTCGACCAGGGTGCGCAGCAGCATGTACAGGCTGGACTTGGGGTAGCCGACGGCCTCCTGGACGGCCGCGAGGGAGTGCGTTCCGGGGCGGCCGGCGAAGTACTCCAGCAGTTCGACCGTCCGTACCGCGGACTTGACCTGCGCCCCGCCCCCCGCGTCGCCTGCCGTCATGGCCCTTGACCCCTTCGATTCGACGAGGACCTGAGATATACAGTCTCCGAGCAGCATGTTCAGCATCAGAAACGCCGTTCAGCATAACGAACGGCGTGCTCGGGCTGACCCGGTCAAGTGCGGCCTTATGGGAGGGACCCGCGGTGGCAGCAGCACCAGTCTGGAGTGTCGACCCGCGCACCGGGAAGCGGCGGGAACAGGTCGCCGTGGAGGCCACGGCCCAGGAGGTGGACGAGGTCGTCCGGGCGGCGCACGCCGCGCGCGGCGCCCTCGCCCGGCGCGCCGTCCGCTCCGCCTTCCTGCGCTCGGCCGCCGCGGGCCTGGAGGCGGCCCGCGAGGGCCTGGTGGAGACCGCCGACGCCGAGACCGCGCTCGGCCCGGTCCGGCTGAACGGCGAACTCGCCCGTACGGCCTACCAGTTGCGGGCCTTCGCGGACATCGTCGAGGAGGGCGCCTTCCTGGACGTCGTCATCGACCACCCGGACCCCGCCGCCACCCCGCCCGTCCCGGACCTGCGCCGCTGGAAGGTGCCGCTCGGCGTCGTGGCGGTCTACGGCGCGTCCAACTTCCCGTTCGCCTTCTCCGTCGCGGGCGGCGACACCGCGAGCGCGCTGGCCGCGGGCTGCCCGGTCGTCGTCAAGGCCCACCCGGACCACCCGGGCCTGTCCGAACTGGTCGCCAAGGTGCTGCGCCGGGCCGCCGCCGAACACGGCATCCCGGAGAGCGTCCTCGGCCTGGTGCACGGCTTCGACGCGGGCGTCGAGCTGATCGGGCACCCGCTGGTCGCCGCCGCCGGCTTCACCGGTTCGCCGCGCGGCGGCCGCGCCCTGTACGACGCCGCCGCCGCGCGCCCGGTGCCGATCCCCTTCCACGGTGAACTGGGCTCGCTCAACCCGGTCCTGATCACCGAGGCCGCGGCGGCCGAGCGCGCCGAGGAGCTGGGCACCGGGCTGGCCGGCTCGGCCACCCTCGGCGTCGGCCAGTTCTGTGTGAAGCCCGGCCTGGTGCTGGTGCCCTCCGGGGCGGCGGGCGACGACGTCCTGAAGCACCTGACCGACGCGGTGAGCGCCACCGAGGCCGGGGTACCGCTCGACCGGCGCATCCGGGACGCCTTCGTCGCCGGGGTCCGCGAGCGCGCCGCCCTGCCCGACGTGGCGTCCCCGGTGACCCCCGGCGGCTGCGGCGAACACCTGGTCAGCGCGGGCTTCCTCACGGTGCCGGCGGGCAGGCTGACCACGGCGGGGGACCACGACCTGCTCCTGGAGGAGTGCTTCGGACCGGTCACGGTGGTGGCCCGCTACACGGACGAGGCACAGGCCACGGCCGTCCTGTCCCGGCTGCCCGGCACCCTCTCGGCCACGGTCCACCTCTCCGCCGAGGAGGCCGGCGGAACGGGCGGGGCCGGTGAACTCCTCGCCCTGCTCACCGCCCTGGCCGGCCGCGTGGTCGTCGACGCCTGGCCGACCGGTGTCGCCGTGGCCCCCGCCCAGCACCACGGCGGCCCCTACCCGGCCAGCACCTCGACGTCGACGTCGGTGGGCGGTACGGCGATCGAGCGCTGGCTGCGCCCGGTCGCCTACCAGAACACCCCGCAGGCCCTGCTGCCCCCGGAGCTGCGGGACGACAACCCGCTCGGCGTCCCCCGGCGGTTCAGGGGGGTCCTGGAGCGGTAGGAACCGCGCCCGCCCGGGCCGCGTCCTCCGCCGCATGACCGAGACACGAGACGACCGGGCCGCCCTGGAGATCCGCGCCGCGCTGCCCGCCGAGGCCGACGCCACCGCCGGGCTGCACCTGAGGGCCCGCTCCACCTACTACCCGGACGGGGTGCCACAGGCGGAGTTCGACTGGGCGCAGGCGTGGCGGGGGTCCATCGAGCGCCCGGACGGGCGGGTGCTGTGCGCCCTGCGGGAGGGGCGGCTCGTGGCGATCGCCTCCTTCCGCACCCCGGACGGGGCCGGCACGGACACCGTCAAGCTGTTCCAGTTCCATGTCGACCCCGACCGCTGGCGGGGCGGCATCGGCACCGCCCTGCACGCGGCCTGCGTCGGGGAATGGCAAGCCGGGGGACGGCGCACCGCCGTGCTCGACGTCCATGTGGACAACCGGCGGGCCCAGGGCTTCTACGCCCGGCAGGGCTGGCTGCCCGACCCGGAGAACCCCCCGGCCGAGGGCGACCACCACCTCTTCCTGCGGTACGCCGTGCCGCCGGCGGAATGACCGGCGACGCTTGAACGTTCATGTACCGGGCGGAGAGCGGCTCCGCACCGCACCCGTACGACCTGGAGAGAACCGAAGACATGCGCGTCGAGATCTGGAGCGACATCGCCTGCCCGTGGTGCTACGTGGGCAAGGCCCGCTTCGAGAAGGCGCTCGCCGCCTTCCCGCACCGCGACGAGGTCGAGGTGGTGCACCGCTCCTTCGAGCTGGACCCGGGCCGTGCCAAGGGCGACGTGGAGTCCGTGCTCACCATGCTGACCAGGAAGTACGGCATGAGCGAGGCGCAGGCCGAGGCCGGCGAGGACAACCTGGGCGCCCAGGCCGCCGCCGAGGGCCTGGACTACCGCACCCGGGGCCGCGACCACGGCAACACCTTCGACATGCACCGCCTGCTGCACCTCGCCAAGGAGCACGGCAGGCAGGACGAGCTGATCCAGATCCTGTACCGGGCCAACTTCGCCGAGGAGCGGTCGGTCTTCGCCGAGGGCGACGAGCGGCTGGTGGAGCTGGCCGTGGAGGCCGGGCTCGACGCCGGCCGGGTGCGCGCGGTGCTCGCCGACCCGGAGGCCTACGCCGACGCGGTCCGCGCCGACGAGCGCGAGGCCGCCCGGCTCGGGGCGACCGGTGTGCCCTTCTTCGTCCTCGACCGCACCTACGGCGTCTCCGGCGCCCAGCCCGCCGAGGTGTTCACCCGGGCGCTCACCCAGGCCTGGGGCGAGCACGCCCCGCTGAAGCCGGTCGACCAGCAGGACGCCGAGGCCTGCGGTCCGGACGGGTGCGCGGTCCCGCAGCAGGGCTGAAACCGCAGGCCGGAGCGGTCTTGGCAGCTGAGCTCGGCCGTTTCCCGGGAGAGGCGCGATGGACGGGGCCCGTCCCGGCCCGCACAGTGGGCTCATGGAGACCTTCGAGAGCCTCGTCCGCGCCGAGTTCCGCCCGAAGAACACCTATCTGAACACCGCGTCCAGCGGCCTGCTGCCGGCCCGTACCGTCGCCGCCCTGCGCGAGGCGACGGAGCTGCGGGTCGAGGGGCGGCCGCTGGACCCGTTGTTCGAGAACGTCGAGCACGCCCGGGCCGCCTTCGCCCGCCTCGCGGGGGTCCCGGTCACCCGGGTGGCGACCGGTCCGTCCGTCGCCGCGCAGACCGGGCTGATCGCCGCCGCCCTGCCCGCGGGCGCCGAAGTCCTCACTGCCGAGGACGAGTTCACCTCGGTGGTGAACCCGTTCCATGTGCGCGGCGACCTCAAGGTGCGCGCCGTGCCGCTGGAGCGGCTCGCGGAGTCCGTGCGCCCCGGCACCGCGCTGGTCGCGGTGAGCGCCGCGCAGTCCGCCGACGGCCGGATCGCCGACCTGCCCGCCCTGCGCGAGGCGGCCCGCACCCATGGCGCGCGCACCTACGTGGACTACTCCCAGGCCGCCGGCTGGCTGCCCGTCGACGCCGGCGGCCACGACTACACCGTGGCCGCCACCTACAAGTGGCTGCTCGGCCCGCACGGGGCCGCCTTCCTCGTGGTCCCCGAGGACTTCGGCGAGCTGACCCCGCTGCTCGCGGGCTGGGTCGCGGCCGAGCAGCCGTGGGACAGCTGCTACGGACCGGTGGCCGAACTCGCCCGCTCCGCCCGCCGGTTCGACGTCAGCCCCGGCCTGTTCACCTACACCGGGGTGCACAGCTCGCTCACGCTGTTGGAGGAGCTGGGCGTGGCCGCCGTGCGCGAGCACGACCTGGCCCTCGCCGGCCGCTTCCGGCAGGGGCTCGCCGCGCTCGGGCACGAGCCGCTGCCCGCGCCCGGCTCGGCGATCGTCTCCGTGCCCCGACTCGGCGGCAGGCAGGCCGAGTTGAGCCGGGCCGGCATCCAGGTCTCCAACCGGGCGGGCAGCCTGCGCGCGTCCTTCCACCTCTACAACACGGCGGCGGACGTGGACCGGCTGCTCGACGTGCTGGCCGGCTGAGACATGCCCGGGCCGGGGCCGCCCGTCCCACACGCGGCGGCCCCGGCCCGGTGACCGAAGGCGCCTACCGCACCGGGGTGAAGTCGCGCGCGCCGATGAACTCCGGCCGGCGCACCGGCGCCGCGAACGGCTCCACCGCCGCGTTCTCCACGCTGTTGAACACGATGAAGACGTTGCTGCGCGGGTACGGCGTGATGTTGTCGCCGGAGCCGTGCATGCAGTTGCAGTCGAACCAGGTCGCCGAGCCCGGCTTGCCGGTGAACAGCCGGATGCCGTACTCGCCCGCCAGCTTGGTCAGCGCCTCGTCGGACGGGGTGCCCGCGTCCTGCATCTGGAGCGACTTCTTGTAGTTGTCCTTGGGCGTCTCACCGGCACAGCCCAGGAACGTCCGGTGCGAGCCCGGCATGATCATCAGGCCGCCGTTGGTGTCGAAGTTCTCGGTCAGCGCGATCGAGACGGACACCGTGCGCATGTTCGGCAGCCCGTCCTCGGCGTGCCAGGTCTCGAAGTCCGAGTGCCAGTAGAAGCCGCTGGCCCCGAAGCCCGGCTTCACATTGATCCGGGACTGGTGGACGTACACGTCGGAGCCGAGGATCTGCCGGGCCCGGCCGACCACCCGCTCGTCGCGCACCAGGTTCGCGAACACCTCGCTGATCCGGTGCACCTCGAAGACGGAGCGGATCTCCTGGGACTTCGGCTCCACGATGGAGCGCTCGTCGAAGCGGATCGCCGGGTCGGTGACCAGCCGGTCCAGCTCGCGGCGGTAGACCTCGACCTCGTCCGGGCCGATCAGCTGGTCGACGGCGAGGAAGCCGTCACGCTCGTACGACTGGAGCTCGGCCGTGGCGATCGGCCCCGGCGTGTCCGGGGAGCCCCAGACGACCGGGTCCTGGCGCGGAACGGTCACCTCGGAGCTGCCGCGGGTCGGGTAGAGGTCCTTCACGGTGGCGGTGGTCATGGGTCCTCACACCTCCTCGGGCTCGGTGAGCAGCGGGTACACCCCGTTCTCGTCGTGGTCCTCCCGTCCGGTCACGGGCGGGTTGAACACGCAGATGCAGTGGAAGTCCTCCTTGACGCGCAGCGTGTGCCGCTCGTGCCCGTTCAGGAGGTACATGGTGCCGGGCGTGATGGTGTACGTCTTCCCGGTCTCGCGGTCGGTCAGCTCGGCCTCACCCTGGGTGCAGACGACGGCCTCGATGTGGTTGGCGTACCACATCTGCGTCTCGGTGCCCGCGTACAGGATGGTCTCGTGCAGGGAGAAGCCGACCCGCTCCTTCGCGAGGACGATCCGCTTGCTCTCCCAGGTGCCCGACTTGGACTTGATGTGCCGGTCGGTGCCTTCGATGTCCTTGAACGATCGGACGATCACGGTGGTGCTTCCTCCTGGTAGGCGTTGCGGTCAGGCGGTTTCCCGGACGGCGCGGGCGAGGATGCTGAGGCCCTCGTCCAGCTCGTCCGGGGTGATGGTCAGGGCCGGCAGCAGCTTGACGACCTCGCTCTCCGGCCCCGAGGTCTCGATGAGCAGGCCCAGTTCGAAGGCCCGCCGGGCGACGCGCGCGGCCCGGTCCTTGGCGTGGAACTCCAGGCCCCACACCAGCCCGCGCCCGCGGTACTCCTTCACATCGGCGAGGTTCTCCTCGGTGATGGAGATCAGCGCCTGCTCGACCTGCTCGCCGCGGGTGCGGGTCTGCTTCTCCATGGCCGAGCCGTCGGTCCAGTAGGTCTCCAGGGCGGCGGTGGCGGTAACGAACGCGGGGTTGTTGCCGCGGAAGGTGCCGTTGTGCTCGCCCGGTTCCCAGACGTCCAGTTCGGGCCGGAACAGGCACAGCGACATCGGCAGGCCGTAGCCGCTGATCGACTTGGAGACCGTGACGATGTCCGGGGTGATGCCGGACTCCTCGAAGGAGAAGAAGGCGCCGGTACGGCCGCAGCCCATCTGGATGTCGTCGACGATCAGGAGCATGTCCTGCCGCTCGCACAGCTCCTTGAGGGCGCGCAGCCACTCCGGGCGGGCCACGTTGATGCCGCCCTCGCCCTGCACGGTCTCCACGATCACCGCGGCGGGCTTGTTCAGGCCGGAGCCCTGGTCCTCCAGGAGCCGTTCGAACCACAGGAAGTCGGGGACGGTCCCGTCGAAGTAGTTGTCGAACGGCATCGGGGTGCCGTGCACCAGGGGGATGCCGGCGCCGGCCCGTTTGAAGGCGTTGCCGGTCACGGCGAGCGAGCCGAGGGACATGCCGTGGAAGGCGTTGGTGAAGGAGACGATCGCCTCGCGGCCCTTGACCTTGCGGGCCAGCTTCAGCGCCGACTCGACGGCGTTGGTGCCGGTCGGGCCCGGGAACATGACCTTGTACGGCAGATCGCGCGGGCGCAGCACCAGGTCCTGGAAGGTCTGCAGGAACGAGCGCTTGGCCGTGGTCGACATGTCCAGGCCGTGGGTGACCCCGTCCCGGGACAGATAGTCGATCAGCGCCCGTTTGAGCACCGGGTTGTTGTGGCCGTAGTTGAGTGATCCGGCACCGGCGAAGAAGTCGAGGTACGCATGGCCGTCCTCGTCGTACATCCGGCTGCCCTGCGCGCGGTCGAACACGGTGGGCCAGCCGCGGCAGTAGCTGCGCACCTCGGACTCGAGGGTCTCGAAGACGCTGAGGTCGGGCTGGGTGATGGTCACGGTGATTCGCTCCTCAGTGGGCGGGGGTCTCGGTCAACGGGCCGATCCGGAAGAGGACTTCGGGGTCGTGCGGGCCGTCCGGGAACAGCTCGGCGGGGAACAGCACCTCGCGGGCGAGGGGCGCCCCGTGCCGCTCGGCGAACGAGGTGAAGAGCCGTTCGGAGGCGGTGTTGCCGGGGGTGATCGTGGTCTCGATGTCGGTGATGCCGCGCTCGGCGACGAGGCGCGCGGTCAGCCCGTCCAGCAGGGCGGCGGCGATGCCGTAGCCGCGGTGGGCAAAGTCCACGGCCACCTGCCAGACGAGCAGGGTGCGGGGGCGGTCGGGGCGTATGTAGCCGGTGAGGAAACCGACGGGTGTGCCGTCCGCACCGCGCGCCACCGCCGAGGTGCCGGCGAAGTCCCGGCACCACAGCAGATAGCTGTAGGACGAGTTGAGATCGAGGGTTTTCGAGTCCTTGGCGAGACGCCAGAGCGCGGCTCCGTCCGCCGTCGCCGGTCGGTCGATGAGCAGGTCTGCGGGTGCGGCAGTCATGCGGCACGAATTTAGCGAGGCGAATTAAGAAATGCACGACCGCGGCTCTGGTGTCGCCGGGACGAGTGTGCGAAATGCCCGAGTTATCCCACGTCAAAATGGGACAAAGTCACTTGGTTGTGGAGTGCGTCACACCCCGGAAACCGCCGGAAATGTTCCGGAAAACTGCCCCGTTTAGCTTCACGGAAAGCGGGCAGAAGACTATGGGAAGCTGCCGTCCAATAAATTGGCGGGAATTGTGAAACTAAATTGAATTCAGGCTTCGGTGGTTTCGTCGATTTGTTCGCGAGGGATATTCGCGTGTCCATGGGCCACGACAACGGCCCGCGCCGTGCGGCGCGGGCCGTTCGCTGCGGAAGGCGGTGGCTACCGCCAGGCCTGCTCCGCGGCCCGGCGCGCCTCCTGGGTGTGCACGGTGGCGCCCCGCTCGGCGAGGGCCGCGCCCAGGGCGGCCAGACAGGCGTCCACCGCTTCCGGGGTGGCGTCCGGGCCGTAGTGGTTGACCCTGATCATCTCCTTGGCCAGGGCGCCGCCGCCCGCGGCGAGCGGCAGCGCGGGGTCGGCGGCCAGGGCGTGGGCCACCAGCTCCGAGGCGGCCATGGCGGACGGCACGCGCAGGGTCGTCGCCACCGGGGCCGCGTCCGCCGCCTCGTGGACGTACGGCTCCAGGCCGCCGCCGAGGGCCAGCGCGCCCGCCCGGGTGGCGCGCGCCGCGCCGCGGTGGCGGGCCATCACCGTCTTCGGGCCGTCCGCCTCGATCCGCTCCAGGCACGCGTCCAGCGCCAGCATCTCCAGCTGCGCCGGGGCGTGCGGCAGCGCCGTGCGGCCGGCGTCCAGCCAGCGCTCCTTCCAGTCCAGCAGGGAGAGGTAGGAGCGGCGCGGCGCGTTCGGGTTCGCCGCCATCCGGGCCCAGGCGCGCTCGCTCACCGAGATCGCCGACACGCCCGCGGGCCCGCCCATCGCCTTCTGCGCGCCGATCACGCACAGGTCCACGCCCCAGGCGTCCGGCAGCACCGGCTCGGCGCCGACGGAGGCGACGGCGTCCAGGTAGAAGAGGGCGCCCTGGCGTCGCACCACCTCGCCGATCTCCGCGACCGGGTTGGTGTTGCCGGTCGCCGCCTCCGCGTGCACCAG
Organism: Streptomyces misionensis; assembly: GCF_007896895.1. Lineage (GTDB taxonomy): Bacteria > Actinomycetota > Actinomycetes > Streptomycetales > Streptomycetaceae > Streptomyces > Streptomyces misionensis_A. The sequence continues at coordinate 21,602 of NZ_VOGW01000133.1, forward strand.
GGAGACGAAGTCGATCTCGGGGTGCTCGGCGAACGCGGCGCTGATCTGCTCGGCCCGCACCGCCGTGTGGAAGGGGACCGAGATGTCGTGCACCGTGGCCCCGGCGTCGCGCAGCCAGTTGCCGAAGGTCTGCCCGTAGGGGCCGGTGATCACGTTCAGTGCCACCGTGCCCGGTCCGGCCGCCGCGCGGATCGCGCCCTCCAGCGGCAGCAGCGCCTCGCCCTGGGTGATCAGCACGTCCTGCCGGGTGTCCAGCAGCCGGGCCACCCGGTCCTCGATGGCGGCGAAGCGCTGCGCGGTCAGCGGGGGCAGATCGAGGAAGGGGTGGGTCACGTCGGTGCTCTCTTCGCTCACAGAAGTCCACGGGGGCCGGCCTGGAGGCGGCCGAGACGAGCGTAACTCCAGGCCCGAACTCCCCACGGACCAGTTGGTTCTCAGGCTCGGATGCCACCTGGTCATGGGTTTGTTTTGAGCAGCCCAAACATTTCCTTATAATCGGAACCTCTCGTTCCCCCCACAGGAGACTCCCCCAATGAAAACCCTCCTCGGACGCCGGACCCGCCTTCTGGCCGCCACCACCGCGACCGCCGGCCTCGTCCTCGTCGCGGCGGGCTGTTCCTCCGGCGACTCGGGGAGCGGCAAGACCACGGCCGGCGGTGTCCACCTCGCCAAGGCGGGGAAGCTCACCACCTGCACCCACCTGCCCTACCCGCCGTTCCAGTCGGTGGTCGACGGCAAGGTGCAGGGCTTCGACGTCTCCCTGATCGACCTGGTCGCCAAGGACCTCGGCGTCAAGCAGCAGATCGTGGACACGCCGTTCGAGAACTTCAAGACGGGTGCCTTCCTGAACTCCGGCCAGTGCGACCTGGCCGCCGCCGGCATGACGATCACCGCCGAGCGCGCGAAGAACGTCGACTTCTCCGACCCGTACTTCGAGGCCACCCAGGCCGTCCTGGTCAACAAGGGCAGCGGCATCACGTCGCTCGCCGGCGCCAAGGGCAAGAAGATCGGCGCCCAGGCGCAGACCACCGGCGAGGACTTCGCCAAGAAGAAGGGCCTCGACCCGGTCTCCTTCGCCTCCTCCGACGCGGTCCTCAACGGCCTGCGCACCGGCCAGGTCCAGGCCGTCGTCATCGACTACCCGGTGGTGCAGGGCTGGCTGAAGGACAAGGCGACCGCCGAGAAGTTCAAGGTGGTCGACAACCTCAAGACCGGCGAGCAGTACGGCTTCACGGTCAAGAAGGGCAACAAGCCCCTGCTGAACGCCATCAACAAGGCCCTCAAGGACGCCAAGGCCGACGGCACCTACAAGAAGATCTACGAGAAGTGGATCGGCCCGTACGACTCCTCCGTCGCCTCCCCGGCCGGTTCCTGACCCCATGGCCGACACGGACACCGGTGTCCAGCCGAAGCGCACCGGGCTGACCCGCACCCAGAAGCGCCGGATCTCGCGCGGCGCCCAGTACGCCGTCCTCGTCGCCGCGGTGATCGCCTTCGCGGTCTCCGCCGACTGGGGGCGGCTGCAGAACCAGTTCGCGCAGCCCGCCATCGCGAAGCAGCTGTTCCCCGAGCTGATCACGGTGGCCCTGAAGAACACCGTGCTGTACACGCTCTCCGGGTTCGTCGTCGGCCTGGCCCTCGGCATGGTCATCGCCCTGATGCGGCTGTCCTCGGTGGGGCCCTACCGCTGGCTCGCCGGCATCTACATCGAGATCTTCCGCGGCCTGCCGGCGCTGCTGATCTTCATCTTCGTCGGCGTCGGCGTGCCCCTGGCCTTCCCGGACGTGCAGTACCCGGGCGGGACGTACGGCAAGGTCGCCGTCGCGCTCGGACTGGTCTCCGCCGCCTACATGGCGGAGACGATCCGCGCGGGCATCCAGGCGGTGCCCAAGGGGCAGACGGAGGCGGCCCGCTCGCTCGGCTTCTCGCCCGCGCGGGCCATGGTCTCCATCGTCCTGCCGCAGGCCTTCCGGATCATCCTGCCGCCGCTGACCAACGAACTCGTCCTGCTCTTCAAGGACTCCTCGCTGGTGCTGTTCCTCGGCGTCACCCTGGAACAGCGCGAACTGTCCAAGTTCGGCAACGACCTGGCCAGCCAGACCGCCAACTCCACGCCCATCCTGGTCGCGGGCCTGTGCTATCTGCTGATCACGATCCCGCTGAGCCTCGTCGTACGCCGCATGGAAGCCAAGTCCCTCAGGGAGATCAGGTGAGCCGCCCCGAGATCAGCGTCCGGGACCTGCACAAGTCCTTCGGCGACAACCAGGTGCTGCGCGGCATCGACCTGGAGATCGGCCAGGGCGAGGTCGTCTGCGTCATCGGCCCCTCCGGCTCCGGCAAGTCCACGCTGCTGCGCTGTGTGAACCTGCTGGAGGAGCCGACCAAGGGGCAGGTCTTCGTGGGCGGCACCGAGGTCACCGACCCGGACGTCGACATCGACGCCGTGCGCCGCCGCATCGGCATGGTCTTCCAGCAGTTCAACCTGTTCCCCCACCTCAGCGTCACCGAGAACCTCACGCTGCCGCAGCGCCGCGTGCTGAAGCGGGACAAGGCGCAGGCCGCGCGGATCGCCGCCGAGAACCTGGCCCGCGTCGGCCTGGCGGAGAAGGCGGACGCCTACCCCGCCTCGCTCTCCGGCGGCCAGCAGCAGCGCGTGGCCATCGCCCGCGCCCTGGCCATGGGCCCCGAGGTGATGCTCTTCGACGAGCCGACCTCCGCGCTCGACCCCGAGCTGGTCGGCGACGTCCTCGCCGTGATGCGCGGGCTCGCCCGGGAGGGCATGACGATGATGGTCGTCACCCACGAGATGACCTTCGCCCGGGAGGTCGCCGACCGGGTCGTCTTCATGGACGGCGGGGTGATCGTCGAGGACGGCCGCCCCGACCAGGTCATCGGCGCACCCCGGCACGAGCGCACCCGCCACTTCCTCTCCCGCCTCCTCGACCCGGCGATGGCCGAGGTCGAGGAGGATGTCCCGGACCAGGGGGGAACCGGCCGGCCCTAGACGAGTAGTTCCGAATGCGGGGTTCACGGACGTGGGGAGGGTGCCCAACATCGGGTTGTGACGACCGAGTTAGACACCCTCTTGACCGCACTGTACGTGCACATCGACGACCGTCTGAAGACCCCGCGCCGACGCGGCCGGCCGCCTCGGCTGACCGACGCCGAACTGGTCACCCTGGCCGTGGCCCAGGCCATGCTGGGCTTCCACTGCGAGGCCCGCTGGCTGCGCTTCGCCCACGCCCACCTGCACGCGATGTTCCCCTACCTGCCCCAGCGGCCGGCGTACAACAAGCGCCTGCGGGCCGCCCTGGGGCTGGTCAAACAGGTGATCCGGTCCCTGGCTGCGGACACCGACCTGTGGCTTGACCCGGTGTGGATCGTGGACTCCACCCCCGTGGAGTGCGCCCGCTCGCGGGAGACCGTCAAACGTTCCGACCTGGCCGGCTGGGCGGGCTACGGCTACTGCCGCTCTCACTCCCGCTTCTACTGGGGCCTGAAGCTGCACCTGGTGTGCACCCCAGCCGGCCTGCCCGTCACCTGGGCCCTCGCTGACCCGAAGATCGACGAACGGCAGGTGCTGGCCGCCCTGATCGACAACGAGCCGCACCTGGCCACCGACCGGGCCGGCCTGCTCATCCTGGCCGACAAGGGCTACATCGCCGCCGAACTGGACCGCTTTCTCGCCGCCCGCGGCATCAGCCTGCTGCGGCCCTCCTACCGCAACCGCGGCACTCCACGCCCGGGAGAGGGCCTGCTCAAGACCGTGCGCCAGCTGATCGAGTCGGTCAACGACACCCTCAAGGGCCAGCTCGACCTCGAACAGCACGGCGGCCGCACCATCGAAGGCGTCGGCGTCCGCGTGGCCCAACGGATCCTGGCGATGACCTGCGCAATTTGGCACAACCGCACCATCGGCGCACCCATCACCAGGTCACTGATCGCCTACGACCACTGAGCCACATCGGAACTACTCGTCTAGCCCTCTAAGGTGCCGGTATGAGCGATCAGCCGGTGCTGCATGTGAAGGGCAGGGTCCTCGTCGGACCGGAGGACGTACGGGACGAGCTGTGGGTGGTCGGTGGCCGGGTGTCGTTCGACCGCCCGGCCGGGGCCCGGGACGTCCGCACCGTCGAGGGCTGGGCGCTGCCCGGTCTGGTCGACGCCCACTGCCACGTGGGCCTCGGCGCGGAGGGGCCGGTCGACGCGGAGACCGCGGAGAAGCAGGCGCTGACCGACCGGGAGGCGGGCACCCTGCTGCTGCGGGACGCCGGCTCGCCCTCCGACACCCGCTGGATCGACGACCGCGAGGACCTGCCGAAGATCATCCGGGCCGGCCGGCACATCGCCCGCACCCGCCGCTACATCCGCAACTACGCCTGGGAGATCGAACCGGAGGACCTGGTCGCGTACGTCGCGCGGGAGGCCCGGCGCGGCGACGGCTGGGTCAAGCTGGTCGGCGACTGGATCGACCGCGACCTCGGCGACCTCGCCCCCTGCTGGCCCCGCGAGGCGGCCCGGGCCGCGATCGAGGAGGCCCACCGGCTCGGCGCCCGGGTCACCGCGCACTGCTTCGCCGAGAACTCGCTGCGCGATCTGGTCGAGGCGGGTATCGACTGCATCGAGCACGCCACGGGACTGACCGAGGACCTGATCCCGCTGTTCGCCGAGCGGGGTGTGGCCATCGTCCCCACGCTCGTCAACATCGCCACGTTCCCGCGGCTCGCGGCGGGCGGCGACACCAAGTACCCGCGCTGGTCCGCCCATATGCGACGGCTGCACGAGCGGCGCTACGACACCGTGCGCGGCGCCTACGACGCCGGCATCCCGGTGTTCGTCGGCACGGACGCCGGTGGTTCGCTGCCCCACGGCCTGGTCGCGGCGGAGGTCGCCGAGCTGGTCCGGGCGGGCATCCCTCGCGTCGAGGCGCTGGCGGCGACCAGTTGGACCGCCCGGGAGTGGCTGGGCCGGCCCGGCCTGGAGGAGGGGGCGCCGGCCGACCTCGTGGTGTACGACGAGGACCCCCGGGCGGACGTGGGCGTGCTGGCGGCGCCGCGCCGGGTGGTCGTCGACGGGAACGTGTATTCCTGACGTTTCGAAGATGCGTGCGGAATTTCCACTTTGGAGTGAAGTGACCCGGGATCGCTGACCGTTCACCCACACGGCGTACAAGGTTGACGGGTCCCAAGCTTGTTCCCTCTGGGGGGTCCCACACCGTGAACAGCAACACCTTCCGCATGCCCGGACGCCGTCTCGCCGCGGCGGCGACCGTCACCGCCCTGGCCGCCGCGCCCGCGCTCCTCGGCGCGGGCGCGGCGCACGCCACCGGCGACACCGGTCACGCCTCAGCCACCGTGCTGCGCACCGGCCTCGACGTGTCCCTGCTCAACAAGTCCGTCGACGTCCCGCTGGCCGTCTCGCTCAACGAGGTCCGGGCGCCGCGCAGCGCCGACCGCACGGCCCTGACCGCCCGTCTGGACGGGGTGGCCGGCGGCAAGCCCTTCACCGTCCTCGGGGCGGACGTCGCGCAGGCGAAGGCCACGGTGACCGACCGGCGGGCGGAGGGCTCCGTGCGGCTCGTCAACGCGCGGCTGCACGTGCCCGGGCTGCCCGCGCTCGCCCTGATCGAGGTCGGCACGGTCACCGCCCGGGCCACCTGCGAGGCGGGCGGGACGCCGACCGCCGCCGCGGACGTCCTCGGCGCGGTCACCGTCCTCGGCCGGCGCGTCACGCTCACCGCGGGCGGCACGACCGACGTCAAGGTGCCCGGCGTCGGCGAGGTCCGCCTCGACCTCGCCCAGCGCGCCACCACGACGCGTACGGCCGCGGCGACCGCCCTGCAACTCAAGGTCTCCGTCAACCCGTTGAAGCTCAACGTCGCCGACGTCGAGGGCACGGTCACGCTCGCCAGGGCCACCTGCGACTCCCCGCCGGCGCCCGCCCCGGGCCACCCGGCCCCGAGCCACCACCCCGCCCCCGGCACCACGTCCGGCGCGGCCCCCGTCTCCGACACGAAACCCCAGGGCGGCGGCACCGGGACCGACCTGGCCGAGACCGGGGGCAATCCGGCGACACCGTACATCGCGGGCGGCGCGGTGGCCCTGCTGGCGCTCGGCGGGGGAGCGGTGCTGGCGGCGCGGCGACGGAAGAGCT
>NZ_VOGW01000133.1:28034-47219 GCF_007896895.1 Streptomyces misionensis
ACGCGGCCCGCCCGGTCTCTCCGCCTGGTCGGGGGATGCGGCGCGCGCCGACGGCCTTCCGTCCCGGAGGCCTTGCGCCCCTGCGGGTTCCGGTCCGGCGGTGGGTACGGTGCGCGAACCCGCTCCTCGTCCGGCCGACGAGACCCGGTGGCCGGTGGCCTCGGTTCCGGCCGGGGCGCGTACGTGGTGCCGGGGCGGGGCCGGCGTCCGGTCGCGGCGGGCGGACCGTGATCCGGGCACCCGTACCGCTGTCGGCGCAGGCGGTGCGCGCGCCGTTTCCTCCGTGAAGGCTGGCGCCCTCTCCCGGTGCCTGCGGTTTGCCGGGAGGGGGGCGCGCACCGCGGGCACGCCGTCCCGTCAGGACAGGACGGCCGACAGGGCGGTCAGGAAGGCGTCCGTCGTGGGGCGGTCCCGGACGGCCAGGCGTATCCAGTCCTCGCCCAGACCGGGGAACGTGTCCCCGCGGCGCACGGCATAGCCGAGATCGCGCAGCCGGTGTCGTACGACCGCCGCCCCGGGCACGCGGACCAGCACGAAGGGCGCCTCGGCCGGGCCGGTCACCGAGACGCCCCGGTCGGCGAGCGCGGTCAGGCCCGCCACCAGGTGCGCCCGGTCCGCCGCGATGCGGTGCGCCGCGTGGCCCGCCTCGGCCAGGGCCGCGGGCGTCATGCAGGCCTCGGCGGCGGTCAGGGCCGGGGTCGAGACCGGCCACAGCGGCTGGGCCCGCTCCAGGGCCGTGATGATCTCCGGGGCGGCCAGGACGTAGCCGATGCGCAGTCCGGCCAGCCCCCAGGTCTTGGTCAGGCTGCGGAGCACGACCAGACCGGGCACGTCCGTCCGCCCGGCCAGCGTCTCCCGCTCGCCGGGCACCGCGTCCATGAACGCCTCGTCGACCACCAGGCAGCGGCCGGGCCGGGCGAGCCGGCCGATCACCCCGGCCGGGTGGAGCACCGACGTCGGGTTGGTCGGATTGCCGATCACCACCAGATCGGCGTCCTCGGGCACCGCCTCCGGGGCCAGCCGGAAGCCGTCCCGCGGCCGCAGCAGCACCCGCTCCACCGTGTGCCCGGCATCCCGCAGCGCCGCCTCCGGCTCGGTGAACTGCGGGTGCACCACGACCGGCCGGCGCACCCCGAGCGCCCGGGCGAGCAGCACGAACGCCTCCGCCGCGCCCGCCGTCAACAGCACCCGGTCGTCCGGCAGGCCGTGCCGCGCCGCCACCGCCGCCCGCGCGGCCCGTCCGTCCGGGTAGGCCGCGAGGGACGACAGCGACCCGGCGATCCGGGTGCGCAGCCATGGTGGAGGGGTGTCGGTCCGTACGTTGACCGCGAGGTCGACCAGGGCCGCCCCGTCGTCCCGCACCTCGGCGTCCCCGTGGTGCCGCAGGTCCGGCCCGCAATCGTCAGTGCGCATGGCTGTGCGTGTGCCCCCCGTGATGGTGGTGCCCGTGCCCGTGCCCGTCGTCGTCCGGGTGGAAGTGCGGCTGCTGCGGCAGCCCCACCTTGTCCTCGAAGCCCGGCAACGCGATCCGGTACACGCACGAGTCGCAGTTCATCCGCAGATCGCCCTCGACGGCCTCCTCGTACCGTTCGAGCACCAGGTCGAGCAGCTCCGGCTCGGGCCCGATCACATCGGCCGAGCGCACCTCGGTGTCGGGGTGCGCGGCCGCCCACTCCTCGGTCTGCCGCCGCACCCGGTCCGGGAGAATCCCCGTGAACAGGAAGTAGGGCAGCACGACGACCTTCCGCGCCCCCAGCCGCGCGCACCGGTCCAGGCCGCTCGGCACGTCCGGCGCGGCCAGCGACACGAACGCCGTCTCCACGCCCGCGTACCCGCGGCCCTCCCACAGCAGCCGTGCCGCCTTGAACACCTCGGCGTTGGCGTCCGGGTCCGTGGAGCCGCGGCCCACCAGCAGCACGGTCACCTCCGCCCGGTCCCGGCCGCCGATCGCCTCGTCCAGACGCCGCTCCAGGACCTTCAGCAGCGCCGGGTGCGGACCCAGCGGACGGCCGTAGGTGTACGAGATCCCGGGGTGCCGCTCCTTCTCCCGGGCCAGCGCGGCCGGGATGTCGCCCTTGGCGTGCCCGGCGGACACCAGCATCAGCGGCACCGCGGCGAACCGGCGCACGCCCCGCTCCACCAGCTCGGCCACGGCGTCGCCGAGCGGCGGCGGGGACAGTTCGATGAAGCCACCCGCGACGGGCAGGTCCGGACGGCGGCGGCCCAGCTCCTGGACGAAGGCGCGGAACGCCTCGGCTCCGGCGTCGTCACGGGTGCCGTGGCCGGCGATCAGCAGGGCGGGCGGGGTGGTCACAGGGTCTCCTCGGACGGGATCGGGTGATACAGCAGGGCGTTGAGCGCGGCGGCGGCGACCGCCGAGCCGCCCTTCTCGGACACGTTGCTCACGGCGGGCAGCCCGCTCGCGCGCAGCGCGGCCTTGGACTCGGCCGCGCCGACGAAGCCGACGGGCAGGCCGATGACGAGTGCGGGGGAGGCGTCCAGGGTGAGCAGTTCCTCCAGGGCGGTCGGCGCGCAGCCGATCACCCACAGGGCGCCGGGGCCCACCTCCTCGTACGCGAGCCGCACGGCGTGCGCGGAACGTGTGAGCCCCGGGCCGGACCTGGCGTCCTTGAGCCGGCACACGGTCCGGCGCCGGGTGATGCCGGCCGCGACCATCTCCACGTCCACCACGACCGGCGCCCCGGCGTGCAGCGCGGCGTGCGCCGGGACCAGGTCCGCCTCCGCCAGCACGAGGTCGCTCGCGTACTCCAGGTCGGCGGCGGAGTGGACGACCCGCTCCACCACCGCCCGGGTCAGCGGCGGGAAGTGCGAGGTGTCCAGGCGGGCGCGCAGCCGCCGGAAGGACTCCTGCTCGATGGGGTGCACGATCCGGTTCACCGGGCCTCCTCCTGCGTCCGTCCGCTCTGCCAGCGGTAGCCGCGCGGGGTCACCATCCGCCCGGCGACCGTGCGGGACGCGGTGTTGCCCACGGTGACGACGGTCATCATGTCGACCGTCGCCGGATCGAGCCCGGCCAGCGTGGTGACCCGGCTCGACTCGTCCGGCCGGGAGGCGTTGCGCACGACGCCGACGGGCGTCGCCGGCTCCCGGTGCCCGACGAGGATCGCCAGCGCCTTCGGCAACTGCCAGTCGCGGCCCCGGGAACGGGGGTTGTAGAAGGTGACCACGAGGTCCGCCTCGGCCGCCGCCCGCACCCGCCGCTCGATGACCTCCCATGGCGTGTGCAGGTCGGAGAGGCTGATCGAGACGTGGTCGTGGCCCAGCGGCGCGCCCAGGATCGCGGCGGCGGCCAGCGCGGCCGTCACCCCCGGCACCCCCACCACGTCGATGTCGTCCGAGGCCTCGGCGAGCGCGGGCGAGGCCATGGCGTACACGCCCGCGTCCCCGCTGCCGATCAGCGCCACCGCGTGCCCCCGCCGGGCCTCCGCGACCGCCGTACGGGCCCGCTCCTCCTCGGCGCCGAGCCCCGACTCCAGCACCCGGGTGCCGGGCCGCAGCAGATCGCGGACCTGGTCCACGTACTGGTCGAGCCCGACCAGTACCGAGGCCCGCCGCAGTTCGGCCGCCGCGCGCGGGGTGAGCAGGTCCCGGGCACCCGGCCCGAGCCCGACCACCGCGAGCCGCCCGCGCCCCGGACGGCGCACCACGGCACAGGTCGCCATCGCCGGGGAGGCGCCCGACTTCCGCTTGGGGACGAGGAGTTCACCGCCGCGCACCAGGGCGGCCGCCTCGGCGACCGACGGGGTGCCGACGGCCGCGAGCGGGGCGTCGGAGGGGTTGGGCACCTCGACGGCGGCCAGTTCCCCGGCGGAGTACGTCACCACGGGCACCCCCAGCCGCTCGGCGGCGCCCAGGATGCCGGGCTCCTCCGACTTGGCGTCCACGGTGGCGAGTTCGGCGACCGACTTCGGGGACAGCCCCGCCTCCCGGAGCGCGCCCTCGACCAGTGCCAGGACCTCCTCCGCCGGCGCCCCCTTGGACGCGCCGACGCCGACCACCAGGGACGGCGGCCGCAGCAGCGCCTCGCGCTCGCCCGGCCGGACGTCCCGGTCGGTGAGGCGGACGGTGTACGAGCCCCGCGCCGAGCACGGCAGCGGGGGCAGCGGCCAGGCCAGCTCCTGCTCCAGCACCACCGGTTCGCCGTCCAGCAGGGCCCGGGAGACGGCGGCGACCGCGCCCTCGCAGGGCAGGCCGAGGGTGTCCAGACCGGCCAGTCCCGCCGCGTCCGTCGCGGTGGTCACCACCGGCTCGGCACCCAGGAACTCGCCTACGGCACGGGCGAGTTCATTGGCGCCGCCGCCGTGCCCGCCGACCAGCGACACCGCGAACCGGCCGCCCTCGTCCACGCACACCACGCCCGGGTCGGCCGCCTTGTCGCCGAGCAGCGGCGCGAGCAGCCGCACCGTCGCGCCCGTCGCCAGGAAGCACACCAGCTGCTCGCACTCGGCGAACGCGGCCCGCACCGCCGGTCCCACGGGACCCTCGTACACCCGGGTACGGTGCGGCCAGGCCGCGGCCAGCCGGTCCCGTGCCGCCGCCCCCGCCGCGGTGGCGGAAATCAGGCCGATCACTGGTCAACTCCTCGATTGGACACAGGGCTTCTGGAGCCCCACAGCAGAAACACCGGGTTGGTGGCGGCGAGCCGGGTCACCTCGCCCGGCAGGGGAGCCAGCCGCGAGGACTGGAGCAGCACCCCGTCGCAGCCGAGACCGGCGGCGGTCAGCGCCTCGCGGGCCGCCGGCACCCGGTCCAGGGCGGCCATGGCCACGACCACGGTCCGCCGCGCGCGCGGCGCGCACGCCCGGATCACGGCGGGCAGCTCGCGCCCCCCGCCGCCGATGAACACCGCGTCCGGGTCCGGGGCGAGCCCGGCCAGCGCCTCCGGCGCCGTGCCGTGCACCACGTCCACCTCGACGCCGTGGGCGCGGGCGTTCTCCCGGACCCGGGCCACCCCGTCCGCGCTCTTCTCCACGGCGACGACGGCCGCGCCGAGCCGGGCGCACTCCACCGCCACGGACCCGGACCCGGCGCCCACGTCCCACACCAGATCGCCGAGGCGCGGCCCGAGCCGGGCCAGGGCGAGCGCGCGCACCTCGAACTTGGTGATCATCGAGTCGCGGTGGGCGAACTCGGCCTCCTCCAGGGCCCATCGCGCGGGGCCGGGCGCCGCTCCGGCGAGGGTGCGCGGTGCCCCCGGCACCAGCGACGGCCCCGGCACCAGCGACGGCCCCGATACCAGCGGCGCCCCCGGCACCTGCGGCGCCCCCGGCACCTGCGGCGCCCCCGGCATCCGAGGCGTCGCCAGGCACAGCACCACGCTCACCGCCGTGCCCCAGTCGCGGGCCGCCGCCTCGGCCGGGGTCACCCGCTCCACCCGTTCGCGCGCCGGATCGCCCAGCGCGCTCGCCACCACCAGCACCCGGTCGCGGCCGGCGAGCGCCGCGCCCAGTTCGGCGGGGCCGGCCCCCGGGCCGGTGAGCACGGCGACCTTGGGACGGGCCCGGCAGACGTGCACGGCGGTGCGCAGTGCCCTGCCGTGCGCGCTGACCACCACCGCGTCGTCCCAGGGCAGCCCGAGCCGGGCGAACGCGGTGGCCACCGAGGAGACCCCCGGGCGCACCGACAGCCGCTCGGCGCCGAAGCGCTCGGCCAGCGCCCGCACGATCCCGAAGAACCCCGGGTCCCCGGAGGCCAGCACCAGGACCGGCAGCTCCTTCTCGACGTACGCGGCGATGGTGTCCAGGGCGGGTGCCAGCGGGCCCAGCACGACCCGCTCGGCCCCGGCGGGCAGCCGGGCCGCGTCCAGGTGCCGCCGCCCGCCCACGACGAGCGCGGCGCCGGCCGCGACGTCCTCGGTCAGCGGCGCCCCCGTCCCCGTGCCGACGACCGTGATCACCTGCCCGCCCCTCGCTCCCGCAGCTCCCGCCGGGCCGCCGGGTCCGCCTTGCGGAAGCCGTGGAAGTGACCCGGGTGGTAGAGGTGCGAGCGGGTGCCGCGCGCGTCCAGCGCCGGACCCACCAGGAACAGCGTGTGCTTCCAGAGCTTGTGCTCCTTGACCGTCTCCTCCAGCGTGCCGATCGTGCACCGCACGACCAGCTCCTCCGGCCACGTCGCCTGATGGGCGACGATCACCGGGGTCGTCGTCGGATAGCCGCCCTCCAGCAGCTCCCGCACCAGCTGCCCGCTGCGCGCCGCGGACAGGAAGACCGCCATCGTCGTGCCGTGCCGGGCGAACTCGCGCACCTCCTCGCCGGGCGGCATCGGCGTCTTGCCGCCGCCGAGCCGGGTGAGGACGACGGACTGCGCGACCTCGGGGATGGTCAGCTCGCGCCCCGCGAGGGCCGCCACCGCCGAGAACGAGGAGACACCGGGGACGATCTCCGTCGCGATCCCCAGTTCCGCGCACCGGTCCAGCTGCTCCTGCGTGCCGCCCCACAGCGCCGGGTCGCCGGAGTGGATCCGCGCCACCTTCAGGCCCTCGTCGCGCGCCCGCCGGTAGACGGCCACGACCTCCTCCAGGGACATCGTCGCCGAGTCCAGGATCTCCGCGTCCGCGCGCGCGTGCTCCAGCACCTCGGCCTGGACCAGGCTGGCCGCCCAGATCACCACGTCCGCCGCCGCGATCGCGCGCGCGGCCCGGAACGTCAGCAGGTCGGCTGCGCCGGGTCCGGCACCGACGAAGGTCACCTTGCCGAGGGGTGTCCCGGCGGGTGTGTCTGTGGGGGCGTCGGCCATCGGAAAAGTCCTCTCGTACGGAAAGCACACGGCAGTAGCGGGGTGAAATGTCAGGATGCGAGGAGATATGCGAGGTGCCCGATGTGCGCGAAGGCGCCTTCATCGGATAGCAAGTGCCTATGGCGGTCTTCGTCGCGCTCGGCGCGTTCCTGATGACGCTGGCCGGCGGCTGGACGGCACAGCGGGTGACCGACCGTCGGCATCTCGTCCTCGGACTCGCCGGCGGTCTGATGCTGGGCGTGGTCGGCCTGGACCTGCTGCCGGAGGCACTGCACGCCGCCGACCGCGAGATCTTCGGCGTACCCGCGGCCCTGCTGCTGTTCGTGACCGGCTTCCTGCTGGCCCACCTCGTGGAACGCACCCTCGCCGCGCGCCAGGCCGCCCACGGCGGGGACGAGCACGACCATCACCGGGCGCCCGAGGTCGGCCTCACGGCGGCCGGCGCCATGGTCGGCCACAGCGCCATGGACGGCGTGGCCATCGGCGCGGCCTTCCAGGTCGGCGGCGGCATGGGCACCGCCGTCGCGCTCGCCGTGATCGCCCACGACTTCGCCGACGGCTTCAACACCTTCACCATCACCAGCCTCTACGGCAACGCCCGCCGCCGTGCCCTCGGCATGCTGCTCGCCGACGCCTGCGCGCCCCTGGCCGGTGCGCTGTCCACCGTCTTCTTCCACATCCCCGAAGCGGTGCTCGGCGGCTATCTCGGCCTCTTCGGCGGCGTGCTGCTCTACCTCGCCGCCGCCGAGATCCTGCCCGAGGCCCACCACGAGCACCCGGCCCGCTCCACCCTGCTGTGCACGGTCGCCGGCGCGGCGTTCATCTGGCTGGTGGTCGGCATCTCCGGCTGACCGCGCCCGCGGTCCCGTGTGCCTCACAGCTTCCCGCCCCGCCCGCCGTCCCGCCGCGGCGGCGCGATCAGCGTCGACAGGTACGGCAGCGGCGCGCCGTCCAGCTCGGCGGCCGGCCGCACCGACTCCTCCGGCAGCCCCAGCGCCGACCCCCACACCGCGTCCCGAAGCCGCCCGGACCGGGCCAGCGCCCCGGCGACCTCGGCGGCCTGCCGCCCGAACTTGTACGCCACGACCGTCCCCGGCCCGGCCAGCGCCTCCTCCAGCACCGCGGAGCCCGCCGTGACCGGCACCAGCGTCAGCGGCTCGGTGCCCTCGGTCAGCACGGCACCGGAGCGCGCCGCGAGATCCTGCATCGCGGTGATCCCGGGCACGGTCTCCACGACGAGCCCCGGCACCAGCCCCGCGACGGTCTGCGCGAGATACGTGAACGTCGAGTACACGTTCGGGTCGCCGATGGTGGCGAACGCGACCGACCCGTGCCGCCCCAGCAGCGCGGCGACCCGCTCGCCCGCCGTGTCCCAGGCGGCCTCCCGGCGCGCCCGGTCGGTCCGCTCGTTCAGCGCGAACACCACCCGGACGACCTTCTCGGCGGCCACGTAGTGCAGCACGGTCGCCTCCGCGCGCCCCGGCTCACCCCCGTCCCGCCCGTCGGCCGCGCCCATCACCGGTACGACGACGACCTCGGCCGCCCGCAGCGCGTTGACCCCCTTCACCGTCACCAGCTCCGGGTCGCCCGGACCGACCCCGACACCGATCAGCCTGCTGCTCATGACGTCCGGCACCTCTCCACGAACCGACGGGCCGCACCGGGCTCGGACGCCCAGTGCGTGTGCAGATAACTCGCGTGCACGCCCCGCTGTACAAAACCCTCCACGCGCCGGTCCCGGCCCCGGACGCCCCACGCGGGCGCGGCGCCGGCGCCCGGCTCCACCGCGGTGCGGTGGAACTCGTGCCCCCGCATCCGCGTCCCGGCCGCGGCCAGCACGCTGTCCCCGACGGCCACCGCGTCCCGGTAGCCGAGGGTGAGCCGCTCCGTCATCCGCGCCGTGGCGTCCAGCACCCCGCACATGGGCCGGCCGTCCAGCTCCCGGCACAGATAGAGCAGCCCGGCGCACTCGGCGGCGATCGGCGCCCCGGCCGCGGCGAGCGCGGCGACGGCCGCGCGCAGCGGTTCGTTGGCGGACAGCTCGGCGGCGTACACCTCGGGGAAACCGCCGCCGACGACCAACCCGGCCGTGCCGTCGGGCAGCCGTTCCTCGCGCAGCGGGTCGAAGGGGACGACCTCGGCGCCGGCGGCCGTGAGCAGCTCGGTGTGCTCGGCGTAGGAGAACGTGAACGCCGGGCCGCCCGCCACGGCGACGCGCGGCCCCGGCCCGCCGCCCGGCCGGGCCGGACCCTCGGGGCCGGACGGCACGGGGCTCCAGGGGGCCGGGTCCCCGGGCACCGGACCGGCGGAACGGGCGAGCGCCTCCAGCGCGGCCAGATCGCATCCTTCACGGACCAGCGCCGCCATCGCCGCAACCGAGTCGGTCGCCGCCGCCCGCCGCTCGGCGACCGGCACCAGACCCAGATGCCGGGACGGCGTCCGGACCGGACGGGCCCGCCGCAGCACGCCCAGCACCGGCACCCCCGCCGAGTCCAGCGCCTCCCGCAACAGCTCCTCGTGGCGGTCGGACCCCACCTTGTTCAGGATCACGCCGCCGATCCGCACGCCCGGGTCCCACGACGCGAAGCCGTGCACCAGCGCCGCCACCGACCGCGACTGCGCCGACGCGTCCACCACCAGCACCACCGGCGCCCCGAGCAGCTTGGCGACCTGCGCGGTGGACGCCAGCTCGCCCTCCCCGGCGGCGCCGTCGTACAGCCCCATCACGCCCTCGACCACGGCGAGGTCGCACCCCCGCGCCCCGTGCAGGAACAGCGGGGCGATCAGCTCCGGCCCGCACAGGTAGGCGTCCAGGTTCCGCCCCGTCCGCCCGGTCGCGAGCGCGTGGTATCCGGGGTCGATGTAGTCCGGCCCGACCTTGTGCGGGGACACGGCGAGCCCCCGCGCGGCGAACGCGGCCATCAGCCCCGTGGCCACAGTGGTCTTGCCGCTGCCCGAGGAGGGCGCGGCGACGACCAGCCGGGGCACCGGCGAATTCACCACTCGATGCCCTTCTGGCCCTTCTGCCCCACGTCCATGGGGTGCTTGACCTTGGACATGTCCGTCACCAGGTCGGCGAAGTCCACCAGCGCGGCCGGCGCGTTCCGCCCGGTGACGACGACGTGCTGGGTGCCGGGCCGCGTGCGCAGCACCTCGATCACCTCGTCGGTGTCCACCCACCCCCAGTGCATCGGGTACGCGAACTCGTCCAGCACGTACAGCCGGTACGTCTGCGCGGCCAGGTCCCGCTTGACCTGCGCCCAGCCCTCCCTGGCCTTCTCCTCGTTGTCCATCTGCGCGTCGCGCTGGACCCAGGACCAGCCCTCGCCCATCTTGTGCCAGTCGACGGTGCCGCCCTCGCCGGAGGCACCGAGCACGCGCAGCGCGTTCTCCTCGCCGACCTTCCACTTCGCCGACTTGACGAACTGGAACACCCCGATGGGCCACCCCTGGTTCCAGGCCCGCAGCGCGAGCCCGAACGCGGCGGTGGACTTCCCCTTGCCGACCCCGGTGTGCACGACGACCAGCGGACGGTTGCGCCGCTGACGGGTCGTCAGGCCGTCGTCGGGTACCACACTCGGCTGCCCCTGAGGCATTACGCGGCCCTCCTGCTGCTGTTCCCCTGCACATCCCTGACGAGACCGGCGATCGAGTCGGCCCGCAGCTCGTCCAGCGTGACGGCCGTACCGCCCAGCTCGCCCGCGAGCCGCCCGGCGAGACCGAGCCGCACCGGACCCGACTCGCAGTCCACGACCACCGACGCGACCGCCTCGGCCGCGAACAGCCGTGCCGCGCGTCCGGCGAGCGCCACCGGCTCCGGTCCGCCCGTGGCCCGCCCGTCGGTCACCACCACGACCAGCGCCCGGCGCGCCGGGTCCCGCAGCCGCTCCACCCGCAGCACCTCGTGCGCCTTGAGCAGCCCGGCCGCCAGCGGCGTGCGGCCCCCGGTCGGCAGCGACTCCAGCCGTACGGCGGCCGCGTCCACGGAGGACGTCGGCGGCAGCGCGACCTCCGCGGCCGACCCCCGGAACGTCACCAGACCGACCTTGTCCCGCCGCTGGTAGGCGTCGAGCAGCAGCGACAGCACGGCGCCCTTCACGGCGCTCATCCGCTGCCGGGCCGCCATCGACCCGGAGGCGTCGACGACGAACAGCACCAGGTTGCCCTCGCGCCCCTCCCTGACGGCCTGCCGCAGATCGTCCCGGCGGACCACCAGCCCCGGCCCGGACCGACCCCGCGCCCGCTGGTGCGGGGCGGCGGCCCGCACGGTCGCCGCCAGGTGCAGCTTGGTCAGGGCGCCCCGCGGCCGCCGGGCCCCGGTCGTCCGCCCGTGCTCGGTCCGCGCCCGCGAGCGCCGCCCGGCGGCGCCCTCCCCGATCCCGGGCACGCTCAGCGCCTTGGTCCGGAACGGCTCGGCGGCCCGCGCGGCCGATTGCTCCCGCGATCCCGCTGCCTGCGGCTCCCCGCCCTCGCCGGCCTCGGGCCGCGCGGCGGTGTCCCCGCCGCCCTGCGGCCCGTCCTCGGGCTCCGGCCGCCCGCCGCCACCGCCGGGGCCGGGATCGTCGTCGCCGTCCCCGTCACGGTCCTGCCCGGCGGACTGCTCCAGCGTCTCGTCCAGCTTGTCCTCGTCCAGGCCCGGCGCGTCGAAGGGGTTGCGGCGCCTGCGGTGCGGCAGCGCCAGCAGCGCGGCCTGCCGTACGTCCTCGGCCAGCACGTCCGTCCGCCCGGCCCACGCGGCCAGCGCGGTCGCCGTGCGCGCCATCACGATGTCGGCGCGCATACCGTCCACCTCGAAGGCCGCGCAGGTCGCCGCGATCTGCCGCAGCGCGCCGTCGCCCAGCCGCACCCGCGGCAGCAACTCCCGTGCCGCCGCGATCCGTTGGCGTACGGCGGTCTCCTCGGCGGCCCACCGCGCGGCGAAGCCGCCCGGGTCGTCGTCGTACGCGAGGCGCCGCTTGACGACCTCCACCCGCTGGTCCGGCTCCCGCGAGGCCGCGACCTCCACGGTGAGCCCGAACCGGTCGAGCAGCTGCGGCCGCAGCTCGCCCTCCTCCGGGTTCATCGTCCCGACGAGCAGGAAACGCGCCGCGTGCCGCACGGACACGCCCTCGCGCTCCACGTACGAGGAGCCCATCGCCGCCGCGTCCAGCAGCAGGTCGACCAGGTGGTCGTGGAGCAGGTTGACCTCGTCCACGTAGAGGATGCCCCGGTGCGCGTCGGCGAGCAGGCCCGGCTCGAACGCCTTCACGCCCTCCGCGAGGGCCCGCTCGATGTCCAGCGCGCCGACCAGCCGGTCCTCCGAGGCGCCGACCGGCAACTCGACCATCCGGGCGGGCCGTTCGGCGCCCGGCCCCGGCTCGTGCGGCCCGTCGGGACAGGCCGGGTCCGGGGCGGCCGGGTCGCAGGAGAACCGGCACCCGGGCACCACGGCCACCTCCGGCAGCAGCGCGGAGAGGGCCCGTACCGCCGTGGACTTGGCGGTGCCCTTCTCGCCGCGCACCAGCACACCGCCGACCGCCGGGGAGACGGCGTTCAGCAGCAGCGCCAGCCGCAGATCGTCCTGGCCGACCACGGCCGTGAAAGGAAAGGGGGTGGTCACTGGTCGTCGCCCTCCAAGTCGCCCTCCAGCTCCAGATAGGTGGCGCGCAGCCGCTCCAGCGTGTCCGCGTCCGGCTCGGCCCACAGGCCCCGGTCCGCCGCCTCCAGCAGCCGCTCGGTGATGCCCCGCAGCGCCCAGGGGTTGGACTTCTTCATGAAGTCCCGGTTCTCCGGGTCGAAGACGTACTCCGCGCTGAGCTTCTCGTACATCCAGTCGTCCACCACGCCCGCCGTGGCGTCGTAGCCGAACAGGTAGTCCACGGTCGCCGCCATCTCGAAGGCGCCCTTGTAGCCGTGCCGCCGCATCGCCGCCATCCAGCGCGGGTTGACCACCCGCGCCCGGAACACGCGGTGCGTCTCCTCGCCCAGCGTCCGCGTCCGCACCTGGTCCGGAACGGCCGAATCACCCACGTACGCCTCGGGGTTGGCGCCGGTCAGGTGCCGGACCATGGCGACCATGCCGCCGTGGTACTGGAAGTAGTCGTCGGCGTCCACCAGGTCGTGCTCGCGGGTGTCGACGTTCTTCGCCGCCACCGCGATCCGCTTGAACGCCGTCTCCATGTCCCCGCGCGCCGCCCGCCCGTCGAGCCCGCGCCCGTACGCGTAACCGCCCCAGACGGCGTACACCTCGGCGAGGTCGGCGTCGGAGCGCCAGTTGCGGGCGTCGATCAGCGGCAGCAGACCCGCGCCGTACGCGCCCGGCTTGGAACCGAAGATCCGGGCCGTGGCACGGCGCCGGTCACCGTGTTCGGCGGTGTCCTGCGCCACGTGCGCCCGTACATAGTTGGACTCCGCCGGCTCCGGCAGCTCGGCCACCGCCCGTACCGCGTCGTCGATCAGCCCCACGACGTGCGGGAACGCGTCCCGGAAGAAGCCGGAGATGCGGACCGTGACATCGATGCGCGGGCGGCCCAGCTCGGCCAGCGGGATCGTCTCGAAGCCGGTCACCCGGCGCGAGGCGTCGTCCCAGACCGGGCGGCAGCCCAGCAGCGCCAGGATCTCGGCGATGTCGTCGCCCTGGGTGCGCATCGCGGAGGTGCCCCAGACCGTCAGGCCGACGGACTTCGGGTACTCGCCGGTGTCGGCCAGGTACCGCCGCACCAGCGAGTCCGCGAGCGACTGCCCGACCTCCCAGCTCAGCCGGGACGGGATCGCCTTGGGGTCGACCGAGTAGAAGTTCCGGCCCGTGGGCAGCACGTTGACCAGACCGCGGGTCGGCGAACCCGAGGGCCCCGCCGGGACGTAACCGCCGTCCAGCGCGCGCAGGATGTGCCCGATCTCGTCCGACGTGCGCGCCAGCCGGGGCACGACCTCGTCGCAGGCGAACTCCAGCACCGCCACCGCCTCCGGCAGCGCGGCTCCGCCCAGTGCCTGCCGGACGACGTCCCCGACGGCCGCGCGCGCCCAGTCCCGCGCCTCCATGCCCTCCGCGACCCGGCGGCACAGCTGCTCCAGCAGGTCGATCGCGTCGGCCGCCGTCCGCGCCGGGCCCTCCGCCAGGTCCGTCAGCTCCACCGGCACCTTCACCGGGGCGCCCGGCTCGGCCAGCAACTCCTTCTCCACCAGCCCGAAATGGGCGGCGAGACAGGCCCGCAGGCCCGGCAGGGCGTTCGCCCGGCCGCCCCAGACCTGGGAGGCGCGCAGCACGGCCAGGACGAGGTTCACCCGCGGTTCGCCGACCGGGCCGCCGCCGAGGATGTGCAGACCGTCGCGGATCTGCACGTCCTTGATCTCGCACAGATAGCCGTCGATGTGCATGACGAACTCGTCGAACTCGGCGTCGTCCGGCTGCTCGTCCACATGCAGGTCGTGGTGGAGCTCGGCGGCCTTGACCAGGGTCCAGATCTGGGCGCGGACGGCCGGGGCCTTGGCCGGGTCCAGGTCGGAGACGAGCGCGTACTCGTCCAGCAGCTGCTCCAGCTTGGCCAGGTCGCCGTAGGTGTCGGCGCGCGCCATCGGCGGCACCAGGTGGTCCACCACCGTGGCGTGCCCGCGCCGCTTGGCCTGGGTGCCCTCGCCGGGGTCGTTGACGATGAAGGGGTAGATCAGCGGCAGTTCGCCGAGGACCGCGTCCGGCGCGCAGCCGCGCGACAGGCCGAGGCCCTTGCCCGGCAGCCACTCCATCGTGCCGTGCTTGCCCATGTGCACGACCGCGTCCGCGCCGAAGCCGTGCTCCAGCCAGCGGTAGGCCGCCATGTAGTGGTGCGAGGGCGGCATGTCGGGGTCGTGGTAGATAGCGATCGGGTTCTCCCCGAAGCCGCGCGGCGGCTGGATCATGACCACGACGTTCCCGAACCGCAAAGACGCCAGCACGATGTCGTCGCCGTCCACGTACAGGCTGCCTGGCGGCTCGCCCCACGCCTCGGTCATCGCCTCCCGCAGCCCCGGGTCCAGCGTCTCGAACCACGCCCGGTAGTCGGCCAGCGGCACCCGCGCGGGCGCGGCGGCCAGCTGCTCCTCGGTCAGCCACTCCACGTCGTGGCCGCCGGCCTCGATCAGCCGGTGGATCAGCTCGTCGCCGCCGGACGGGTATCCGGTGACCCCGTACCCGGCGTCCCGCAGCGCGTCCAGCACCCGCACCGCCGACGCCGGGGTGTCCAGGCCGACCGCGTTGCCGACCCGGGAGTGCTTGGTCGGGTACGCGGTGAAGACGAGCGCGATCCTCTTCTCGGCGTTCGGCTTGTGCCGCAGCCGGGCGTGCCGTACGGCGATCCCGGCCACCCGCGCGGCCCGCTCGGGGTCGGCGACGTAGACCGGGACCTCGTCGGGGCCCTGCTCCTTGAAGGAGAAGGGCACGGTGATCAGCCGGCCGTCGAACTCCGGGATGGCGACCTGCATCGCCGCGTCCATGGGGGACAGCGCCGCGTCCGACTCCTCCCAGGCGGCCCGCGAGGAGGTGAGGCACAGGCCTTGCAGCACCGGGACGTCGAGGTCCGCCAGCGCGCCGATGTCCCAGGACTCCTCGTCCCCGCCGGCCGACGCCCCGGAGGCGTGCGTGCCGCCCGCCGCGAGCACGGTGGCCACCAGCGCGTCGGCCCGCCCCAGCAGCTCGTACAGCCCGGCGTCCGCGCCGCGCAGCGAACCGCAGTACACCGGCAGGGCGTTGGCGCCCCGCGCCTCGACGGCCGCGCACAGGGTGTCCACGAAGGCCGTGTTGCCGCTGAGTTCGTGGGCCCGGTAGAAGAGCACGCCCACGGTCGGCCGGTCCTCGCGGAACTCGTACGCGCCGTGGACCCCGTACTCCGGCATCCGGTGCGGCTCCTCGAAGCCCTCGCCGGTCAGCAGCACGGTGTCGGACAGGAAGCGGGCCAGCTCGCGCAGGTTCGCGGGGCCGCCCTCGACCAGGTAGCGCAGGGCCTCGGCGACCACGCCCGCGGGCACGGTGGACTCGGCCATCAGCTCCGCGTCCGGCACCGCCTCGCCGCCCAGCAGCACCGCCGGGACGCCGGACGCCTTCAGCGCGGCCAGCCCCTCCTCCCAGGCGCGCTTGCCGCCGAGCAGCCGCACGACGGCGAGGTCCGCGCCGGCCAGCAGTCCGGGCAGTTCCCCGGTGACGTCGACCCGGGTGGGGTTGCCGATGCGGTAGTCCGCGCCGGAGGCCCGGGCCGCCAGCAGATCCGTGTCGGCGGTCGACAACAACAACACTGTGCTCATGCGGGCGCTCCCGGTGGAATGAAGGGCAGTCCTTGCGGCGCGCCGGACTCGATGAGCCGCCACAGCGCGTCCGTGTCCGCGTGCTGTTCGATCAGATCGCCGAGCCGGTCCAGCTGCTCCTCGCGCAGCGCGGCGAAGGAGGTGTCCGGCGCCGGGACGAAGCGGCGCCCCGCGGCGGCGGCCACCTCGCGCAGGAAGGCCCGGCGGAAGCGGTCCGACTCCAGCGAGCCGTGCCAGTGGGTGCCCCAGGTCTGGCCCGACCGGCAGCCGTCCAGGAAGGGGTCGCCGCCCTCGACCGACGCCACCCCGTGGTGGATCTCGTACCCCTCCACCGGCTCGCCGAGGGCCCGGCCGGCGGGGCGGGCGAGGGTCTTCTCGCGGGCGAACCGCACCCGTACGGGCAGCAGTCCGAGCCCGGGGACCGCACCGGCCCGCGACTCCACCTCGTCCTCGATGTGCTCGCCGAGGATCTGGAAGCCGCCGCAGATGCCGAGCACGGGCCGCTGCCGCGCGGCCCGCCGGACCAGGGCGTCCGCGAGCCCCCGGGCGCGCAGCCACTCCAGCGCCCGGACCGTGCCCCGGGTGCCGGGCACGATCACGAGGTCCGCGTCGGCCAGTTCCTCCGGCCGGTCCACGAACCGCACCACGACGCCCGGTTCGGCGGCCAGCGCGTCCACGTCGGTGAAGTTCGACATCAACGGGATCGCGCACACGGCGACCCGCAGCACGTCCTCGCCGACCGGCGGGGCCACGGCGGACTCCCGGACGGCGCCCCGGAGGGAGACGCGCAGGCCGTCCTCCTCGTCGATGCCCAGTCCGTGCCGGAACGGCAGCACGCCGTACGCCCGCCGCCCGGTGAGGTCCCGCAGCATGTCGAGGCCGGGTTCGAGCAGCGAGACGTCGCCCCGGAACTTGTTGACCAGGAACCCGGCGACCAACTCCTGGTCCTCGGGCGCGAGCAGGGCGAGGGTGCCGAAGAAGGAGGCGAAGACGCCGCCGCGGTCGATGTCGCCGACGACCAGCACGGGCAGCCGGGCGCCCCGGGCGATCCCCATGTTGACGATGTCGGTGCGCCGCAGATTGATCTCGGCCGGGCTGCCCGCCCCCTCGCAGATCACCGCGTCGTACGTGCGCCGCAGCTCGGCCAGGCAGTCCAGCACCGTGCCCAGCAGCCGCTGCTGCCGCCCGCCGTGGTAGCCGCGCGCGCTCATCTCGCCCACCGGTCGGCCCAGCAGCACCACCTGGCTGCTCTGTTCGCCGCCCGGCTTGAGCAGCACGGGGTTCATCAGCGCGGTCGGTTCGATCCGGCACGCCTGGGCCTGCATGGCCTGGGCCCGGCCGATCTCGGCGCCCTCGCGGGTGACGAAGGAGTTCAGGGACATGTTCTGCGCCTTGAACGGCGCGACCTTCACGCCCTGGCGCGCCAGCCAGCGGCAGATCCCGGCCGTCACGACACTCTTGCCGGCGTCCGAGGTGGTGCCGGCGACGAGCAGACCACCGCTCATTTCCCGTGTCCCTTCGAACCCTTGACTCCGGTGACCAGGAGGCGCGCGGCGACCGTGGTGCCGAGCGCGAGCAGACCGACGCGGCGGGAGAGCCGTACCGCGCGGTCGATGTCGCCGGCCCGGACGGCCCGCCCGGCGTCGCCGTTGAGGACGGGGCGGTGCTCCACGCGGCCGCCGTAGGAGAGGGTGCCGCCCAGCCGGACGCCGAGGGCGCCGGCGAAGGAGGCCTCCACCGGGCCGGCGTTCGGGCTCGGGTGCCGGCCGGCGTCCGCGCGCCAGGCGCGTACGGCGCCGCGCGGGTCGGGCCCGGCCGCGGCGGCGAGCACGGCGGTCAGCCGGGCCCCGGGCCAGCCGGCCACGTCGTCCAGGCGGGCGGCGGCCCAGCCGAAGCGGCGGTGGCGCGGGGACTTGTGACCCACCATCGCGTCCAGGGTGTTGACCGCGCGGAACCCGAGCAGCCCCGGCACCCCGGCGACCGCGCCCCACACCAGGGCGCCCACGACCGCGTCGGAGGTGTTCTCGGCGACCGACTCGACCACGGCCCGCGCGATGCCGTCGGCGTCCAGCGCCTGCGGGTCCCGGCCGCACAGATGGGGCAGCCGGGCGCGGGCCGCCTCGACGTCCCCGGCGGTCAGGGCGCGGCCGATGGTCCGGGCCTCCCGGGCGAGCGAGGTGCCGCCGACCACGGACCAGGCGGCCGCGGCGGTCAGCGCGACGGAGGCGGCGGGGGAGGGGCGTACGACGCGTGCGGCCAGCGCTCCGAGCGCGACGGCGCCACCGGCGCACACGGTGGTGTGCAGGGCGCCCCAGCCACGGTGGTCATGCCACAACGCGCCTTCCACGGCGGCGGCCGCACGCCCGAACACGGCGACCGGATGCCCGCGGCGGGGGTCGCCGAGGAGCAGGTCGCCGAGAAGCCCGGCGGCGGCGCCGTACGCATACCTGCGATCGGCACCCATCGGCTCAGCCGGCCGTGGGCACCGCGGCAGTGTTCCTGGTACTGGTCCTTCGGCAGCCGAGCATGGCGATACAGGTCCTCACTCAGGGTGTCCGCGCCCTGGTACGAAGAAAAACGGGCGGCGAGAGTTCCTGGCTCCCGGGGGTTCCTCCCCGGTGACAGTGGCGGGACCGCGCCGGATTCGCACCGGCTTCCTCTTCTGCCGCCTTACATGGCCTGGGAAGTCCACCACGTGCCCGGAACGGCCGTCAACTTGCCGTTGACCTGCGGGAGTGTGCCGCTGCCCACATCACGCCACGGGCCGGGCACGCCGAAGGCCCCCGTGCGCGGCGGGCGCACGGGGGCCTTCGGGGGTTTTCGTCGAGCGGGTCCCGGGGTTCAGGACTTGGCGACGATCAGGACGATGCCGTACACCACCGCCGCCGCGCACGCCGCGAAGCAGACGTAGGCGCCGGTGACGGCGAGCGCCGCGGACTCGCCCTGTGCCGCGGCCTTCTCGCGCTTGGCCAGTCCGTTGACGCCGAGGGTGAACAGGGCCACCAGGCCCACCGTGAACACGAGGCTGACGCCGAACACGGAGCCGATGGCCGCCCAGTCGATCTTCATGGGGATGCTTCCTTGGTGAACGGGGGCGCGGGGATCAGACGGTGGCGGCCGGCGGGGCGGCCATCGGCTCCGTGTTCGGCGTCAGCCTCGTGTTCACGGTGGGCCTGG
>NZ_VOGW01000133.1:47489-50503 GCF_007896895.1 Streptomyces misionensis
GGGGCCGGGATGGTGGCGGTCAGGCCGTCGGCGACGGTGCCCGCCGGGGGCGGGGTCACCGCGGCGATGGCGGTGGTGACCACGCCGGAGGGCTCCGCGGGCGGGTCGGCGACGACGTTGGTGTGGTCGATGACCTCGCGGCGGGACAGCTTGTAGATCCAGGCGCTCGCGGCGACCAGGAAGACGGCGACCACGGCGGTGCCCCAGTCACCGAGTTCGGTGACGGCCTCGGCGCCCGCGCCGACCAGTGCGGCGGCCGGCAGGGTGAGCACCCAGGCGACGGCCATGCGGGTGGCGGTGGACCAGCGGACCACGCCGCCCTTGCGGCCCAGGCCCGCGCCCATCACGGCGCCGGAGACGACGTGGGTGGTGGAGAGGGAGAAGCCGAGGTGGGAGGAGGCCAGGATGGCCGTCGCGGCGCTGGTCTGGGCGGCGAAGCCCTGACGGGGCTCCAGGTCGGTCAGGCCGGTGCCCATGGTGCGGATGATGCGCCAGCCGCCGATGTAGGTGCCGGCCGCGATGGCCAGGCCCGCGGAGAGGATCACCCAGGTGGGAGGGTTGGAGCCGGGGGCGATGGCGCCGCCCGCGATCAGCGCGAGGGTGATGACGCCCATCGTCTTCTGCGCGTCGTTGGTGCCGTGCGCGAGGGAGACCAGGGCGGCGGAGGCGACCTGGCCGGTGCGGTAGCCCTTGCGGGTGGCCTCGCCCTCGGCCCTGCCGCCGATGCCGTAGGAGAACCGGGTGGCGACCATCGAGGCGATGCCCGCGACGACCGGCGCCGCGACCGCGGGCAGCAGCACCTTGGTCACCAGGACGCCGCCGTGCACGGCGCCGAATCCGGCGGAGGCGACGGCGGCGCCGATCAGACCGCCCATGAGGGCGTGGGAGGAACTGGAGGGCAGGCCCACCAGCCAGGTCACCAGGTTCCAGAGGATCGCGCCGACCAGGGCGGCGAAGATGACCTCGGGACGGATGCCGCTCTCGTCGACGAGACCCTTGGAGATCGTGTTGGCGACCTCCACGGAGAGGAAGGCGCCCACCAGGTTGAGGGAGGCGGACATGGCCACCGCGAGCTTCGGCTTCATGGCGCCTGTGGAGATGGTGGTGGCCATCGCGTTCGCGGTGTCGTGGAAACCGTTCGTGAAATCAAACGCGAGTGCGGTCACCACCACAATCGCGAGGATCAGCGAGAAGCTTTCCATTTACCCAGGCAATCGTTCGAGGTCGTTGGCTGGATGAACGTAGGCAACCTGGGTGAACGGAAGATGAACTGGGGCGGGCACGAGGGTGTCCGTAACGGGGGGTGTGGGCCTCCGTTTTCACCCCCCGCCCCGGGCGGGCCCAGGCGCCCCTTGGGTCACCAGCCCAGCGCGAAGGTCCGCAGCCGGCCGGGGGTGCCGTCGAAGAGATTCTGGTCACCCGGCAGCCGGCCGGTGGTGCCGTACTGCCAGAAGGTCCAGTAGCGCCAGCCGCCCGGCAGTCTGCCCGGGTCGGAGGTGCCGTGACGGGCGATCCACAGGGGGTGGGTGGAGGCGAAGGCGCGGCTGTTGCCGGTGCACAGCTTCCACCACTGGGACGTGGTGTAGATCACGGGCCGGCGGCCGGTCTCGCGCCGGATCTCGTCGCTGAAGGACCGGATCCACGTGGTCATCTTCTTCTTGCTCAGCCCGTAGCACTTGCGCTTGGCGTTGTACGGGTTGTACTCGATGTCCAGCGCGGGCGGCAGTGTCCAGCCGTCGGCCCGCCAGTCCCCGCCGTGCGCCACGAAGTACGCGGCCTGCCGGGCGCCGGAGGAGCGGTCCGGCAGTGCGAAGTGGTAGGCGCCCCGGATCAGGCCGGCCTCGCGCGCCCCGTCGTACTGCTGGTCGAAGTAGGGGTTGTGGTAGCTCGTGGCCTCGGTCGCCTTGACGTAGACGAAGCGGGCGCCGTCGTCCTGCGCGGACTGCCAGTCCACCCGCTTCTGGTGGGACGACACGTCGTGTCCCCGGGGCTGGTTCGCGGCCCGGTCCGGGGGGCCGGCCGAGGCGGTCGGGGCGCAGGTGAGGACGAACGCCGCCGTGGCCGCGGCGAGGACACCGGCGTGGCGGCGGAGAAGGGTGCGGGCCATGTGCCGTCTCCCCGGGGTGGCGGACGACCAGGTCGTGGCGGACGAGCGGGTCGCCGATCGGGCAAGGGGGGCTCATTCAAGGGCCGTTGATCACCGAATCGGCGGAGATTCCTGGTGTTTTGCCGTGATATGCACCCTTTTGGGTTGCGGGATCTCGGACAGAAGTACGCCGAACGGCCGCCCGCCGCGGGGGTGGCTGGCAGGATCGCGGCAAGACCGTGGAGCCGCGGGACGCGGGAGAGGAAGGGCGGGCGGGGTGCGCGCACAGGTGGACGAGGAAACGGCGGGCCGGTGGGCGGCGTTGGTCGCGACGGCGCGGCGGAGCGTGGCGGACGGACTGGTCGTCGGTACCTCGGGCAACGTCTCCGCGCGCGTCGGGGACGTGGTGCTCGTCACTCCCTCGGGTGTGCCCTACGACCGGCTGGGTCCGGACGACATCACCGGTGTGGACCTCACCGGCCGTCAGGTGCTCGGCACGCTGGTGCCGACCAGCGAGCTGCCGATGCACCTCGCCGTCTACCGCGGCACCGGGGCCCGCGCGATCGTGCACACCCACGCCGTGCACGCCACCGCGGTCTCCACCCTGGTGACCGAGCTGCCGCTGGTCCACTACATGGCCGCGGCCCTCGGCGGACCGGTGCGGGTCGCGCCGTACGCCACCTACGGCACCGAAGAACTGGCCGAGAACATGCTCCGCGCGCTGGCCGACCGCTCCGGCTGCCTGCTGCGCAACCACGGCACGATCACCTACGGCGCCACCCTCGACCAGGCCTACGACCGCACCGCCCAGCTGGAGTGGATGTGCCGCCTGTGGCTGACGGCCTCCTCGGTACCGGGCCTGACCCCGTCTTTGCTGACGGAGGCACAACTCGCCGAAGTCGGGGAACGCCTGAAGGGATACGGCCAA
>NZ_VOGW01000133.1:50780-52588 GCF_007896895.1 Streptomyces misionensis
GCTCGCGGCCCGGGCCGCCGCGCCCGGCCGCCGCGGCGCGAGCCCGCTCACGAAGGCCCGCCGCCATCTCACGAACCGACTCGCCCCGGTCCGGCGCCAGGGTCCGGCCGGCCCGCTCGCCCCGGTCGCCCCGCAAGGGCTCGCTGATTGGTTCGCCCTGGTCCGGCGCCGCTGCCTCGCGGGGCCGTTCGCCTCACCTCGTCGGCGCCTCGTGGGTCCGCTCGCCTCGCGCCGTCAGGCAGGCCCCCGCGGTCAGGCAGGCCCGCTCCCCGGCGGCCACCGGCACCCCGGCGGTCAGGCCGCCGGCCGGACAGGGGGCGGTTTCCCGGTGGGGCCTGGGTCCTCCCCGTCCCCGCGCCCGTCACCCCCCTCGCCGTCTCCGCTGGCCGGGCCCCGGGGCCGCCCGGACACTGGTGGGGTGCGCACCGTCAAAGCGGCCGCCGCCGCAGTCACCGCCGTACTCGCCGCCGGCATGGCGTCCGTGGCCGCCGGGCGGCTCGCCAGCGACGCCGCGCTGAAGACCACCGGCAGCCGCCCGCTGCCCACCGAGCCCCGGCTCACCGTGCACGGCACGGCCGCCGGCCAGATCACCCTCACCCGGGACCTGGCCTCCCTGCGCCCCGGCTCCTACGGCCTGGCCGGCGACGGCTCCCACGCGGTGGTCGGTCCCGTCCTCACGGGCGCCCGGAACACCGCCGACACCGTCGTGCGCCGCCTCGACCGCGTCACGCACGGCACCCTCGCCCCCGGCGACTCCGTGTGGCTCACCCCGAACCTCTACGTCGGCAACCCGCGCACCGCCCTCGGCCTCGACCACGCCGACGTCGACGTGCCCGGCGAACTCGGCACGCTGCCCGCCTGGTTCCTGCCCGGCAGCCGGGACGTCTGGGTGATCGCCGTGCACGGCCTGGGCACCACCCGCGAGCACGCCATGAACCTCATGGGCTTCCTGACCGGCCGCCACCTGCCGGTCCTCGCCCTCGCCTACCGCGGCGACCTCGGCGCCCCACGCCCCGCCGACGGCCTGAACCACTTCGGCGAGACCGAGTGGCGGGACGTCGACGCGGCGATCCGCCACGCCGTCCGCCACGGCGCCCGCCGCGTCATCCTGCTCGGCTGGTCCACCGGCGCCACCATGGCCCTGCGCGCCGCCGAGCACTCCGCGGTGCGCGACCACATCGCCGGCCTCGTCCTCGACTCCCCGGTGCTGAGCTGGGAGGCCACGCTGCGCGCCCTCGCCCGCGCCCGGCACACCCCGCCCCCGCTGCTGCCGCTCGCGGTGCGCGCCGCACAGGGCCGGGCCGGGCTGCACGCCGACCGGGTCGCCGAGATCATCGACCCCGAGCGGCTCGCCGTGCCCACCCTGATCATCCACGGCCCCGGCGACACCGTGGCCCCCTGGGAGTTCTCCCGGATGCTCGCCGAGCGCCGCCCCGACCGCGTCGCCCTGCACACCGTGCGCGGCGCCCCGCACGCGGCGATGTGGAACCCCGACCCGAAGGAGTACGAGGAGCGCCTGCGGCGCTTCCTCACCCCGCTGATGTGACGGCGCAC
The DNA here is from genome assembly GCF_007896895.1 of Streptomyces misionensis. Lineage (GTDB taxonomy): Bacteria > Actinomycetota > Actinomycetes > Streptomycetales > Streptomycetaceae > Streptomyces > Streptomyces misionensis_A. The sequence continues at coordinate 52,335 of NZ_VOGW01000133.1, forward strand.
GCCGGGGCGAGCCGGGCGCGCGTGCCACGACTCCGGCCGTTCCGGTTGTCGTCGTGCGATTGGCCGAAACATGCCCGCCCGGCCCCTGTGGAACCCGGTGCGTTGGCCAGCCCCGTCGCCCGCCGTGACATTCCGTTTGGGTTTTCGGACCGTCAACCGGAAGACTGCTCCTGTGACGTCCCGTATCCCGCGCGACTCCAGGCTCCGACTCGTCCGACCTCGACCCCTGGCCGCCGCCCCCAGAGCTGTGAACC
>NZ_VOGW01000134.1:0-33490 GCF_007896895.1 Streptomyces misionensis
AATGGCCCGCACCGAGCTGGCCGGCGCCGTCCGCGTCGCCCGTTGGGCGGACAACGCCCTGGGCCCCGGCCGCGACGGTGCCACCGCCGACGGCAAGGCCACCCTCTCCGCCGCGACCGCCGAACGCGCCGCCGCCGACCTCGGGCTCACCGCCGACCAGGTCCGTGCCGACTGGGACACCGCCCGCCTCGCCGGACTGGTCGAGGTGCACGGCGACAGCGCCCGCCCCGGCTGGCGGCTGCGCGCCTGGGACCGTGACGACAGCGCCGTGCTGCGCGGCTGGGTCGCCCTCTTCGACGCCTGGTCGCTCGCCCTGCCCGAACCCGCGGGGCACGAACCGGCCGCCGTCGCCGAGGTCGTCTCGGCCATGCCCCAGGTGCTCTCCTTCCTCCAGCTGTCCGCCGGGCCGGTCCCGGTCGAACAGCTCCTCGACCTGCTCCGCCAGCGGGTGGAGGAACTGCGCACCGAACGCTGCGAGGTCACGTACGAGCCCGGCGCCGAGTCGCCCGCCGCGCCGGCCGAGGCCACGGACGTCCCGCCCGCCGCCCTCGCCCCGCTCCTCGACTGGGCGCTCGGCGCGCTCGCCTCCGTCGGCGCCCTCACCTACGGCGCCGGCCAGGCCACCCTCACCCCCCTGGGCAGCTGGGCGGTCTGGGTCAAGCTGGAGCAGATCTGCGTGGCCGCGCAGAGCCCCGCCGGCAACATCGAGCAGAGCGCCGAGGACATGCTGCGCGGCTGCGCCCAGCTGCGCCCCAACGCGGCCCGCGCCGAGTACCGCGCCTGGCTCGCCGCCCGCACCGTCGGCAGCGCCGTCACCGAGCTGATCGACGCCGCGCGCGGCGAGGACGCCCTGCTGCGCGGGCTCGCCTTCGAGGCGCTGCGCGTGGTCGGCGCGCCCGCCGAGCCCGACGTACGGGCCGTGGTGGACGAGCCGGCGCTGCGGCCGTACGCCCTGCTGTGGCTCGCCGAGCACGACGGCCTGGACCCGGAGGACGCCCACGAGGTCCTCACCCGCGAGGAGGCCACCTGGCTGTGGGTGGACACCGCCGCGGCCGTCGCCGACCACGGCGAGGCGCCGATGCTGGTCCGGCACCTGGAGTCCGCGGTGCAGCCCACCGTGCCCCAGCTGCTCGACGAGGTCCGCGCCGTCGGCCATCCGCGCACCGTGCAGGTCCTGGTCGCGCTCGCCGCCGCCCACCCCGACCCGGCCCTCGCCAAGGCCGTGCGCCGGGCCGCGTTCCAGGTGCACACCGGCGGCTGACCCGCAGGGGACGGCTCAGCCGCCGATCTCCGGCGCGTACGTCCCGAAGCTCCAGATGTTGCCCTCGACGTCCCGGGCGAGATAGTCCCGGGAGCCGTGGTCCTGGTCCGTCGGGGGCAGCAGGATCTCCACGCCGTGCGCCACGGCCCGCTCGTGGTGGGCGTCCACGTCGTCCACCACGACGTACACCCCGGCGGGCCCCGCGTTCCGCAGCGCCGCGTCGAACGGCCCGCCGCGCCCCTTGGAGCCGATCATCACCGCGCCGTTGCCCTGTGCCAGCTCGGCGTGCAGCACCTTGCCGTCCGCGGCCTCGTACACCGTCAGCTCGGTGAACCCCAGACCCTCCGTGAGCTGCCGGATCGCCGCCTTCGCGTCCGTGTACAGCAGCGTGGGACAGATGCCAGGCCGTCCGCCGCCCATACCCGCCATACCGATCACTCCTCCCGCAGTGTTCTCCCCGGCCCGGCGGGCGGGGATGCGGACGCGGGAAAACCGCTTGCACCACCCCGTTAGACTTCCTCCCATGGCCTTTCTCCTCGCGCATTAGACGGCGGGAACGTCCTCAGCCGCCCACCCGCCAATCCCTGTACGCCCAGGAGTCTGTCCGTGATCTCCGCCTCCGGAATCGAGTTGCGCGCCGGCGCCCGTGTCCTCGTCGAGAACGCCACCTTCCGCGTCGCCAAGGGCGACCGCATCGGCCTCGTCGGCCGCAACGGCGCCGGCAAGACCACCCTCACCAAGTGCCTGGCCGGTGAGGGCATCCCGGCCGCCGGCACCATCACCCGCTCCGGCGAGGTCGGCTACCTCCCGCAGGACCCCCGCACCGGCGACCTGGACGTCCTCGCCCGCGACCGCGTCCTGTCCGCCCGCGGCCTCGACGTGCTGATCCGCAAGATGCGCGAGAACGAGCAGCGCATCGCCAACGGCAAGGGCACCACCCGCGAGAAGGCTCTCAAGCAGTACGAGCGCCAGGAGACCGAGTTCCTCACCAAGGGCGGGTACGCCGCCGAGGCCGAGGCCGCCACCATCGCCGCCGCGCTGAACCTGCCCGACCGGGTGCTCGGCCAGCCGCTGCACACCCTCTCCGGCGGTCAGCGCCGCCGTATCGAGCTGGCCCGGATCCTGTTCTCCGACGCGGACACCCTGCTGCTGGACGAGCCGACCAACCACCTCGACGCCGACTCGATCATGTGGCTGCGGGACTACCTGAAGACCTACCGCGGCGGCTTCATCGTGATCTCCCACGACGTCGACCTGGTCGAGACGGTCGTCAACAAGGTGTTCTACCTGGACGCCAACCGCTCCGTGATCGACATCTACAACATGGGCTGGAAGCTCTACCAGCAGCAGCGCGAGGCCGACGAGAAGCGCCGCAAGCGGGAGCGGGCCAACGCCGAGAAGAAGGCCGCCGCGCTCAACGCCCAGGCCGACAAGATGCGCGCCAAGGCCACCAAGACGGTCGCGGCGCAGAACATGGCCCGCCGCGCCGAGAAGCTGCTCTCCGGGCTCGAGGACGTCCGGATGTCCGACAAGGTCGCCAAGCTCCGCTTCCCGGAGCCCGCGCCCTGCGGCCGGACCCCGCTGACCGCCGAGGGCCTGTCGAAGTCGTACGGCTCGCTGGAGATCTTCACCGACGTCGACCTGGCCATCGACAAGGGCTCCCGGGTCGTCATCCTCGGCCTCAACGGCGCCGGCAAGACCACGCTGCTGCGGCTGCTCGCGGGCGTGGAGCAGCCGGACACCGGCCGGGTCGTCCCCGGCCACGGCCTCAAGCTCGGCTACTACGCCCAGGAGCACGAGACCCTGGACCCGGACCGCACGGTCCTGGAGAACATGCGCTCGGCCGCCCCGGACATGGACCTGGTCGAGGTCCGCAAGGTGCTCGGCTCGTTCCTGTTCTCCGGTGACGACGTGGACAAGCCCGCCGGCGTCCTCTCCGGCGGCGAGAAGACCCGTCTGGCGCTCGCGACCCTGGTGGTCTCCTCCGCCAACGTGCTGCTGCTGGACGAGCCGACCAACAACCTCGACCCCGCCAGCCGCGAGGAGATCCTCGGCGCGCTGCGCACCTACAAGGGCGCGGTCGTCCTGGTCACCCACGACGAGGGCGCCGTGGAGGCGCTCCAGCCGGAGCGGATCATCCTGCTGCCCGACGGCGTCGAGGACCTGTGGGGCGCCGACTACGCGGACCTCGTCGCCCTGGCGTGATCGAAAATCTGATCCACTGAGTATGGATCATTCGGCCGAGCCGTGATCCGTCATCTGTGTGAGATCTCCTCATATCAGGGTGTGTCGTACACCGATTTCGCGGCCGATTCCTCGTCCGGTGAGGGGTCGGCCGCGGCGCGTCCCTGACCTGGCACTTCGTGAATCCACCCGTTCGGCCCTGTCGGCATCACCGCTTGGAATACGGCATTCCGCTTGTGGGGATCGGCTCCTGTCGTCACAACGATGTCTCACGGACCTTGCCGAATGGGTGGCCATCACGCCCCGGAGGGGTGATCATGAGGAGACCAGAGCGCACTTCCCATGAGGAGGCACGGGTGGCCGAGACTCTGAAGAAGGGCAGCCGGGTGACCGGCGCCGCGCGCGACAAGCTCGCGGCAGACCTGAAGAAGAAGTACGACTCCGGTGCGAGCATCCGGGCACTGGCCGAGGAGACCGGCCGCTCGTATGGCTTCGTGCACCGGATGCTCAGCGAGTCGGGCGTCACGCTGCGTGGGCGTGGCGGAGCGACCCGGGGCAAGAAGGCCGCATCGTCCTGACTCCGGGCGGCCCACCGGCTTCGATGGTGGCCACCCGGTCGGCGATCCGACCGGCCGGGTGGTTACTGTGCAGTCACTTAGCTCTGCTTCGCTGACCGCACCCATCGGAGGCGCCCCATGGCCACGCCCGACCAGGACCTCGCACCTGTACTCGACAAGGACGGCGTACGGCTCACCGTCGACGACGCGATCGCCACGGTGACGCTGACCAACCCGGCCAAGCGCAATGCGCAGAGCCCCGCCCTGTGGCGGGCGCTCATCGAGGCCGGCCGGCTGCTGCCGGGCTCCGTCCGCGTCGTGGTGCTGCGCGGCGAGGGCAAGTCCTTCTCCGCCGGGCTGGACCGGCAGATGTTCACCCCGGAGGGGATACCGGGCGAGCCGAACTTCCTCGATCTCGCGCGCCGTGACGACGCCGAGATCGACGCGACCATCGCCGAGTACCAGGAGGCGTTCACCTGGTGGCGGCGCAATGACATCGTGTCCGTCGCCGCCGTTCAAGGACATGCCATCGGTGCCGGGTTCCAGCTGGCGCTCGCCTGCGACCTGCGGGTCGTCGCGGACGACGTGCAGTTCGCCATGCGCGAGACCAGCCTCGGCCTCGTCCCCGACCTGACCGGCACGCACCCGCTGGTCGGTCTGGTCGGGTATGCCCGCGCACTGGAGATCTGCGCGACCGGCCGCTTCGTCGGCGCACCGGAGTCGGTGGCGTCGGGGCTCGCGAACCTGGCGGTGCCGGCGGAGGAACTCGACGGCGCGGTGCGGGACCTGGCGGCGGCGCTGATCGCGGCGCCGCGCGACGCGGTCGTCGAGACCAAGGCGCTGCTCAGCGGCGCGGTGGACCGCACGTACGACGAGCAGCGCGCGGCCGAGCGTGCCGCTCAGGCACGGCGGCTGCGGGACCTCGCCGGACTCGGCGAGTAATCACGGCGGGCCGTCGCCCGACTGTTCGCCGACCGCCGTCACCAGCACCGCCACCGTCGGCCCGTCCACCAGCGCGTCCCGGACCGCCGCACGCACCCGCCGGGCCACGTCGGCGGTCCGGTGGGCCCCGGTGGCGGCCAGGTCCACGCGCACATGGCGGTGGGCCAGGGCCGCCGTGCCGCCCGTGCGGGTCTCGATGTGCAGGCCGGTCAGGCGGGCGACGCCCGGCACCGACAGGGCCGCCTCGGCGGCGCGGGCCGCGGCCGGGGCCGTCACCTCGCGGGCGGGCGGCGGCTGCGGGGGCCGTACCTCCGCCACCGCCCCCGCCGTCTCCAGCAGCTCGGTGACGCGCAGGTCCACCTCCGTCACCGCGAGCCCGAGGCGCTCGTCCGCCGCCGTGGCGAGGGCGAGCCGCAGCCGCGCCGCGGCCGCCGGCAGGGGCTCGGCCGGGGTCGCCGCGAAGTCCGCCGCGATCCGCAGCGCGCCCGGCGGCAGCGCGCTCGGCGGCGCCGGTACGGCGGGCTCGGCCACGCGCGCCGGATCGGCGAGGGCGATCCGCAGCGCATCCAGCCGCACCCCGGGCACCTCGCCCGCCGCGCGGCGCAGCACCGTCCCGGCCGCGGCCTCGGTGATCCACGCGCCGTCACCCGGCCCGCCCAGCGGCAGCAATCTGCCGAGTCCCACGTGCTGCCGTACGACCTGGGTCCATCCGTCCGCCGTCATTCCTCCAGCCTGCCGCATTCCCGGCGCGCGGTCGCGCAACCTTGCTTACGGTGGTCGCAGGACGACTACCGAAAGGGACGTACGGCGATGACCGACATGACGACGAGCCCGGAAGGCGGCGGCGAGCCGCAGGTGTCGACCCGTAAGGCAGTGCGGCGCGGCGGCGGCGATCCGGCGACCCGGGGCCGGACCACCATCGCGGACGGCGTGGTGGAGAAGATCGCCGGAATGGCGGCACGGGACTCGTTCGGCGTGCACGCGATGGGCGGCGGCTTCTCCCGCACCCTCGGCGCGATGCGCGAACGGGTGCCCGGTGGCTCCAAATCGGTGACCCGCGGGGTCAAGGCGGAGGTCGGCGAGGTGCAGACCGCGCTGGACCTGGAGATCGTGGTGGACTACGGCGTCTCGATCAGCGATGTCGCCGGCGCGGTGCGGGAGAACGTGATCGCGGCCGTGGAACGCATGACCGGGCTGGAGGTCGTCGAGGTCAACATCGCGGTCGGCGACGTCCATCTGCCCGAGGAGGAAGAGGAAGAGCCGGAGCCCCGGATCCAGTGACCGGGCGCACCCCGGAGCCGGACGCCGTACACCTGACGAGCTGAGGAGCGCTGCATGAGCATGGCCGTGGTCGGCATGATCGCCGGGATGGCGCTGGGCTTCGCCGGGTATTTCGGCGGGTTCGGCGCGTTCCTGCTGGTGGCGGCCTTGGGGGCCGTCGGGTTCGTGGTCGGCCGGTTCGCGGACGGGGACCTGGACGCGGGCGACTTCTTCCGCGCCCGCGAGCGACGCGACCGGCGGCGGTGACCGGCGTGCGCACCGGGACCGGCACGGCGGAGCAGCCGCGGGACCGGGTGCCGCCGGCCGAGCGGGGCGCCACCCGGATCGACGACCGGGTCGTGGCGAAGATCGCCGCGCAGGCCGTCCGGGAGGCGGTGGGACCGCCGCCCCCCGACGGCGACGCGCCGCACGCGACGGTGGCGGTCCATCACGGCACCGCACGGGTCCACATCGAGCTGGACCTCGGCTACCCCTGCGACATCGGCGCCCGCTGCGCCGCCGTGCGCCGCCGGGTGACCGAGCGGGTGGGCGCGCTGGCCGACCTGACGGTGTCCGAGGTCGCCGTCTGGGTCGAGCGGCTGCACTCCACGGCGAAGGCAGCGGAGAGGACACGATGAGCCACGCAGGCGCGACCACCGCCCCCGACACGACCGCCGGCCCCCCGGTGGCGGCCGGCGGCAGCGGCCGCTTCTGGTCGTCGCGCCGGGTCCCCGCGGGCATCGTGGCGGTCCTGGTGCTGGCCGGCGCGGGCCTGCTGCTCTACGACGTGGCCTCGGTGCGCGCCCACCGCCCCGCGATGCGCTGGCGCCGCGTACTGGCCCGGCAACTGGCCGAACGGCACCTGGACGACACCTGGGTGCTGGCCGGCGCGGCCCTCGCCGCCGCCCTCGGCCTGTGGCTGATCGCCCTCGCGCTCACCCCGGGCCTGCGGGCCCTGCTGCCGATGCGCCGCCCGCACCCCGACGTCCGCGCGGCACTGCGGCGGGACGCCGCGGCCCAGGTGCTGCGCGACCGGGCCATGGAGGTGTCCGGCGTACGGGCCGCACGGGTACGGGTGCGCCGCCGCAAGGCCGACGTCCGCGCCGCCTCGCACTTCCGCGAGCCGGCCGACGTCCGCGCCGACCTGGACATCACCCTCACCGAGGCGATCGCGGGCCTCGGCCTGACCCACCCGCCCCGGCTCGCCCTGCGGGTCACCCGGGCCGCACGGAAGGGATGACGGCGATGCGCTCCGGCGGACTCAACCGCGCCCTGCTGGGCCTTGTCGGCCTGCTCCTGCTCGCCCTCGGCGGCGCGGTCCTGGCCGTCGGCCTCGGCGCGCCGCCGCCCTCCTGGTGGATCCACAGCGGCCCGCACGACGTCCTGCTCACCCACGCCGAGCGCACCCGCTACCGCGGTGCGCGCTGGTGGTGGCCCGCCCTGATCGCCGCCCTGGCCCTCATCGTCCTGCTCGCCCTGTGGTGGCTGACCAGGCTCCCGCGCCGGCACCGGCTCGGCGAGCTGCGGGTGGACACCCGCGACGGCGGGGCCGCCCTGCTGCGGGCCGGGGCCCTGGAGAGCGCCCTGACCGAGGAGACCGCCGCCGGGGACGGCGTGGCCCACGCCCGGATCCACCTGCACGGCCGCCGGGCCAGGCCGCGCGCGCGGGCCGTGCTCCACCTGGCCCCCGACACCGACCCCGCCACGGCCCTGGGCGACTTCACGGCCGGGCCGCTGGCACACGCCCGGGAGTCGGCGGGCCTGTCCGCCCTCCCCGCCGAGGTGCGCCTGCGAGCGGTCAGGCACCGGGCGGAGAGGGTGAGCTGACGGGTCGGCCGGCGGCTCAGAAGCCGTGCCGCATCCCTCCGTCCACCGGCACCATGAGCCCCGTCAGATAGGAGGCCGCCGGGGACAGCAGGAAGGCGGCCACCTTCCCGAACTCCTCCGGGGTGCCGTAGCGGCGCAGCGGGATGCGGGACTCGTTGGCGGCGCGGGTGGCCTCCGGGTCGGCGGAGAGGGCGTCCAGTTCGCGGACGCGGTCGGTGTCGATGCGGGACGGCAGCAGGCCGAGCACGCGGATGCCGCGGGGGCCGAGTTCGTCCGCGAGGGACTTGGCGAAGCCCGCGAGGCCCGGACGCAGGCCGTTGGAGACGGTCAGCCCCGGGATGGGCTCGTGCACCGAGCCGGAGAGCACGAAGCCGATGACGCCGCCCTCGTCCAGCTCGGCCGCCGCCGCGCGGGCGAGGCGCACCGCGCCGAGGAAGACGGATTCGAACGCGGCACGCCACTGCTCGTCCGTGTTGTCGGCGACGAAGCCGGGCGGCGGGCCGCCCACGCTCACCAGCACCCCGTGAAAGCCGCCGAAGTGCTCGCGGGCGGTCGCGATCAGCCGCTCGGGAGCCTCCGCGTCCGCGTTGTCCATGGCCACGCCCACCGCGTCCGGGCCCAGTTCGGCGGCGGCGTCGGCGGCCCGCTGCCCGTCCCGGCCGGTGATCACCACCTTCGCGCCGTCCGCGACGAGCTGCCGCGCGGCGGCGTTGCCCAGTCCGCGGGTGGCTCCGGTGACGATGTACACCCGGTCCTTCAGTCCAAGATCCATGCCCCTATCCTGCCTCGTCGGCCCCGAACAGCGTGAGGGCGGAGTTCACCAGGCCGAGATGGCTGAAGGCCTGCGGGAAGTTGCCGAGCTGGCAGCCGTCGACGGGGTCGTACTCCTCGGCCAGCAGCCCCACGTCGTTGCACACGCCCACCAGCCGTTCGAACAGCTCGCGCGCCTCCTTCGGGCGCCCGGTCAGATGCAGTGCGTCCGCCAGCCAGAACGAGCAGGCCAGGAAGGCGCCCTCGCCGCCGGGCAGCCCGTCGACCGGGTCGCCGCCCTCGTCGGAGTCGTAGCGGCGCAGGAAACCGCCGTGGCCGAGGTCGGCGCGGACGGCGTCGACCGTGCCGACCACCCGCGGGTCGTCCGGCGGCAGGAAGCCGACCCGCGGGATGAGCAGCAGGGCGGCGTCCAGCGCACGGGAGCCGTAGTACTGCGTGAAGGTGTTGCGCTCGGGGTCGTACCCCTTCTCGCACACCTCCCGGTGCACCTCCTCGCGCAGCCGCCGCCAGCCCGCCAGGTCGCCGTGCAGCTCCTGGTGCCGTTCGAGGGTCCTGACCGCCCGGTCGGCGGCCACCCACACCATCACCTTGGAGTGCACGAAGTGGCGCCGCCCGCCGCGCACCTCCCACAGGCTCTGGTCGGGCCGGCGCCAGGCCGACTCCAGGAACTCCATCAGGGCCCGCTGGATGGACCACATGTGCGGCCGGGTGGGCAGGCCCGCGCTGCGCGCCAGCGACAGCGAGTCCATCACCTCGCCGTAGACGTCGAGCTGGAGCTGTTCCACGGCCCCGTTGCCGATCCGCACCGGGGAGGAGCCGGCGAATCCGGGCAGCCACGGCAGCTCGGTCTCCGGGAGCCGCCGCTCGCCCGCGACGCCGTACATGACCTGGAGGGCGGCCGGGTCGCCGGCGACCGCGCGCAGCAGCCAGTTGCGCCACGCCTCGGCCTCCTCCTGGTAGCCCGCGGTGAGCAGCGCGCCGAGGGCGAGGGTGGAGTCGCGCAGCCAGCAGTACCGGTAGTCCCAGTTGCGCATCCCGCCCGGTTTCTCGGGCAGCGAGGTGGTGGCCGCGGCGAGGATGCCGCCGGTCGGGGCGTAGGTGAGCGCCTTGAGGGTGATCAGGGAGCGGACGACCGCGTCCCGGTAGGGGCCGTCGTAGCGGCACCGCCGGGCCCAGCGCCGCCAGTCGGTGACGCTGCTCTCCAGCGCCTCGTAGGGGTCGACGAGCCGCGGGCGCCGCTCGTGGGAGGGGTGCCAGGTGAGCACGAACGCGACCCGCTCGCCCTCGGCGACGGTGAACTCGGAGTGGGTGCAGTAGTCCTCGCCCCAGGTGCGCACGGGCGGCTCGGAGCGCAGCCACACCGAGTCGGGCCCCGCCACCGCCACCCGGTGGCCGTCACTGCGGCGCATCCACGGCATGATCGAGCCGTAGTCGAAGCGCAGCCGCAGGGTGCCGCGCAGGGTCACCCGGCCGCGGACGCCCTCCACGATGCGGACGACATCGGGGGCGTGCTCGCGCTGCGGCATCAGGTCGGTGACGCGCACCGTGCCGTCCGCCGTCTCCCACTCGGTGTCCAGGACGAGGGTGTCGGGCCGGTAGGCGCGGCGGGTGCAGGTGCCCGCGCTCCTGGCTCCCGGGGGCGGCTTGGGGGCGATCCGCCAGTGGCCGTGGTTCTCGTCGCCGAGCAGCCGTGCGAAACAGGCGCCGGAGTCGAAGCGGGGCAGGCACAGCCAGTCGATCGAGCCGTCCCTGCCGACCAGGGCCGCGGTCTGCTCGTCACCGATCAGGGCGTAGTCCTCGATACGAGCGTTCACGGAATGCGGTTTCCCGGCCGCCCGGGGGACCAATCAGCGGTGCGCCGGGGGAGTGAGGCGGGCGCGCGGCGGGGCGTCAGACCGCGGCCGGTTCGTTCTCCTTCGGCTGCGGCGCCGCCGCGGCCTCCTCCTGGTCCCGGATCTCCCGCCGGAGCAGGAACCACCAGCCGACCGGCACGGCCGCCGCGAACAGCCACCACTGGATCATGTACGCGTAGTTCAGCGGGGCGTCCTCGGTGCCGGGGTCGGAGATCTGCTCCGGGGAACCGCCCTTGGACGCGGGCGCGGTCTGCTCCATGTAGCCGCCGAGCACCTGCGCGCCGAGCCGGTGCGCCTCCGCGGTGCTGTCGATCAGCATGACCATCCGGTCGGGCAGGCCCTTGATGTTCTTGATGCCGCTCGCCGCGGTGGTCTCGTCGGCCATCAGCCGTCCGCTGATGGTGGTCCGGCCGGCCGGCGGGGCGGGGATCTTCGGGAAGGCGGTCTGCGTGCCGTCGGCGGGCACCCAGCCGCGGTTGACCAGCAGCACCTTGCCGTCGGTCAGCACGAAGGGGGTGAGGACGTGGTAGCCGACGTCGCCGTTGGCGTTGGTCCGGCGCCGGACCACCTCCGTCCTCGCGGTGTCGAAGGTGCCGGTCGCGGTGACCGTGCGGTACTTTTCCGTGCGCGTCACGGCGTGTCCGGGGGAGGACAGCTGTTCGACGGGGACCGGCTTGGCGTGCAACGCGGCGGAGACCAGGTTGTTCCGCGCGGTGCGCTCCTCGTAGCGGTGCTGCTGCCAGAAACCCAGCTTGATCATCGTCGGGATCAGCGCGATCGCGACGACGGTGAGGATGACCCACTGGGGGGACAACAGGAAGCGGTAGCGATGCACCCCACGACGGTACATCCGGGCCGTGGGGTGCATTCAGTCGGGTACCGGGTCACCCCGGGTGTCGTACGCCCATCAGGTCATACCCGGTCCACGACGCCCGTGCGCCCCTCCGCGCGGGCGCAGTGCGCGCCGCAGAACCAGTGGCCGTCCACCTCCACGCCCTGCCCGATGATCTGCACCCGGCAGTGTTCGCAGATCGGGGCCATGCGGTGGATCGCGCAGGAGAAGCAGTCGAAGACGTGGACCGCGCCCTGGGCGTGGACCTCGAAGGTCATTCCGTAGTCATTGCCGCAAACTTCGCATCTCGCCATGCGCCACAGGGTGGGCCGTCGCGGGGGCGCGGGCGAGCCGGTGTCGGGTGAGTCGTGCGTCAACCACTCGTTCGTACGATCACCCGTCCGTGAGGCCGGTGCCGTCCGTCCCGGTCCCCGGTGTCACTCGTCCGCGGGCTCGACGTCCCGCAGCAGCTGGCCGAAGGCGGCCTCGTCCACGACCGGGGTGCCGAACTGCCGCGCCTTGACCGTCTTGGAGGTGCCCGAGTCGGGGTCGTTGGTCACCAGCAGGCTGGTCAGCCGGGAGATGCTGGACGCCACGTGCAGCCCGCACTCCGTCGCCCGGTCCTCCAGCAGCTCCCGCTCGACCGAGGTGTCACCCGAGAACGCCACCCGCATGCCCTGTTTGAGCCGTTTGCCGTCTTCGTAGCGGCCTGGGTTGGGATAGGGGCATGCGGGCCTTTTGCGGGACGGGCGCCAACCGCCGGGACGGTAGCCGCCGTAGCCCCCGGCCGACTGCCGGGGCACCGGCTGGTCCGACCACTCCGTCAGCGGGCGGCACTCCAGCAGCGGCAGCCGTACGCCGCCCGCCGCCGCGGCCCGCAGGCTGGGCCGGAACGCCTCCGCCAGCACCCGCGCGTCGTCCAGCGCGTGGTGGGCCCGCTGCTGCACCACGCCGAAGTGCGCCGCGAGCGACTCCAGCTTGTGGTTGGGCAGCGGGAGTCCCAGCTCCTTGGAGAGCGCGATGGTGCACAGCCGCTGCCGCACCGGCGCCAGGCGTTCGGCGCGCGCGTACTCCCGCGCGATCATCTGCCAGTCGAAGACGGCGTTGTGCGCGACCAGCACCCGGCCCTCCAGCCGGGCCGCGAACTCCTCGGCGATGTCCGCGAAGACGGGCGCCCCCTCCAGCACGTCGCTCGTCAGGCCGTGTATCCACACGGGGCCCGGATCGCGCTCCGGGTTGACCAGCGTGTACCAGTGGTCCTCGACCTCGCCGCGCGCGTCCAGCCGGTAGACGGCGGCGGAGATGATCCGGTCGTGCCGGGCCAGGCCGGTGGTCTCCACGTCAACGACCGCGTATCCCTGGGGATACGCGGCCGGCCACTGGGTGGGGGAGGACACTGCGGTCGCACGGTCTTCGAGCATGGTCATTGAGGATACGGGCCGTGACTGACATTCCGGCCCCGCAGGGCCCTTCGGACACCGCTGCCGGGTGCCGGACCGGCCCGCGTTCCTGCCGAATGTCCCTTTTCCGTGGGGCCCGTTGTCGCTCCTGAGGCGTTGGTGCGCCGCGGAGGCCCCGGGGAGTGCGATGCTCGCTGCCGTGACGGAACCGATCCATGACGAGAACCACGGCGGCGCGCTCGGCTCGCGGCTGAACTGGCTGCGCGCGGCGGTGCTGGGCGCGAACGACGGCATCGTCTCCACCGCGGGACTCGTCGTCGGCGTGGCCGGCGCGACCCAGAGCCGCTCCGCCCTGCTCACCGCCGGACTGGCCGGACTGCTCGCCGGTTCCATGTCCATGGCGGCCGGCGAGTACGTCTCCGTCTCCACCCAGCGCGACTCCGAGCTGGCCGCGCTGGCCGTGGAGAAACGGGAGCTGCGCGAGCAGCCCGAGGCCGAACTGCGGGAGCTGACCGCGCTGCTCCAGGAGCGCGGCCTGTCCCACCAGGTGGCCCGGGAGGCCGCCGAGCAGCTCACCGAACGAGACGCGCTGCGGGCCCACGCCCGCGTGGAGCTGGGCATCGACCCGGACGAGCTGACCAACCCCTGGCACGCGGCCTGGGCGAGCTTCCTGGCCTTCACCGTGGGCGCCCTGCTCCCCCTGCTGGCCATCGTGCTGCCGCCGGTCGGCTGGCGGCTGCCGGTGACCGTGGTCTCCGTGCTGGCCGCGCTGGTGCTGACCGGCTGGACCAGCGCCCGCCTCGGCGCCGCCGCACTGAGACGGGCGGTGGTGCGGAACGTGGCCGGCGGCGCGCTGGCGATGGCGGTCACGTACGCGGCGGGCAGCGCCCTGGGCGCGATCGGCGCCTGACCGCGCTTCTTGGCCCGGACCGGCGTTACGACTTCGGCCGGGTCCTCGGTCCCGGCCCGGTCTCACGCCCAAGTGGCCTGCTGGGAGCCCCAGGGCGCCGGGGGCCGGGTCCAACCGGTCGGGCCCGCGGTGAAGTTCAGCGCCGGCCGGGCGTGCCGCAGCCGGCCGAGGGGGCTGTCCGTCTCGGTGAGCCAGGGGTCCGGTGTGTCGTACGGTGTGCCGTCCGTTCCCCGGTCCGGCTCGATCCCGTCCGTCAGCCAGAGCGCCGTGCGGGCCAGCGCGAGCCGCACCGAGCGGCTGCCGCCGTCGTACGACTGCTCGGTCAGTGCCCGCAGTACGGCCGCCGCCAGCAGGTAGCCGGTGCCGTGGTCCAGGGCCTGCGCGGGCAGCGCGCCGGGCTGTCCGGCCGAGCCCTCGGTCGCCGCGATGCCCGTCGCCACCTGCACCAGGCTGTCGAAGCCGCGCCGCCCCGCCCAGGGCCCGTAGGCGCCCCACGCCGACACCTGCGCCACCACCAGGCCGGGCCGCCGCCGGGCCAGTGCCTCGGGGGAGAGGCCGAAGCGGTCGAGCGCGCCGGGGCGGTAGCCGGTGACGACGACGTCCGCCGTGGCCAGCAGCTCCTCGAAGGTGTCCCGGTCGGCGGCCAGGTCGAGGGTCGCGGACCGCTTGCCGAAGCCCGTGTCGGCGTGCTGGTCCGGGAGTTCGGGGAGCCAGGGCGCGTCCAGGCGCAGCACGTCGGCGCCCAGCAGGCCGAGGGCGCGGGTGGCGACCGGGCCCGCCAGGACCCGGGTCAGGTCCAGGACGCGCAGCCCGGCGGCGGGCAGCAGGTCGGCGGCGGCGGGGTCCAGGGGCGGAAGCACGCGTGCGGGCGCCGTGTCGAGCCGGACCCGCTCCACCAGGGGCCGGGCGGCCACCTCGGCGGCCTGCTCGGTCGCCCGCCACTGAGCGGGATCGCGCAGGGCCACCGCGAGGCCGCCGGCGTCGTGGACCGCCGCCTCGGTCTCCAGGGCGCCGCGGTCGGCGAGCCGGGCGGCCACGTCCTGCGGCGAGGCGTCCTGCGCCAGGTGCAGCGCGTCGAGCAACCGGGCCCGGTGGTGCGGGTAGTTGGCGTGGGTGCGCACCCAGCCGTCGGCCGTGCGCCAGAACCGCGACAGCGGCGCGAAGGAGACCGGCGCCCGCCCGTCCACCCGGACCAGCCGCTCGCTGTGGAACGCGGTCGCCACCGCGCCGTCGTCCACCAGGACGCCGGGCGCCTCGGCGGTTCCGGTCCGGCGGGCCCCCAGCTCGGCCGCGGCCAGGGCGCACGCCCCCGCACAGGCGCGCGCCAGCCTCCGTACCGGGAGCCGGGCGGGGAGGGCGCCGGGCCGTTCGACCGTCGTCACCCGGGAGACGAGGGCGGGGTCGCCGCCCAGTGCAGTCCACGCGTACGCGATATCTGTCATGACTGCACTATGCATTATTGATTCAATCAATATGCGACCCCGCCCGCGTCGGCGCCTACTTGGTCACCGCGTCCAGTGCGTCGGCCATGCCCCGACCGTAGAACCCGTTGCGGTTCCGCGGGCCCTCGCAGACCGCGTCGACCTTGCCGTCACCGTTGACGTCGTACGGGTCCGTGCACGGTGTGGCGTCGGCCTCCGCGTACAGGAGGGCCTTGACCAGCGCGGGGGACGCGGCCGGATGGGTTGACTTGATCAATGCGGCAACACCGGCCACATGCGGGGTCGCCATCGACGTGCCGGCCATGTAGCCCCACTTGCCGCCCGGCAGCGTGCCCAGGATGAGGCCGCTGGTCGCCGGAGGCGCGGGCGGCTGGTAGGCCGTCGAGTCACCGCCGGGCGCGGCGATGTCGACGACACCGAGGCCGTAGTTGGAGTACGACGCCTTCAGCCCCTTGGCGCCGGTCGCCGCGACCGTCACCACGCCCGGCAGCTCGGTCGGGATGTCGAAGCACCGGCGCTTGTCGACCGCACGGGACGACGCGGTGCCGTCGTTGGGCGAGGCGGGGTCGGTGATCGAGCCGGCGGCCAGGTCGTACTTCTCGTTGCCCGCCGCCGCGACGTTCACCGCGCCCCGCTTCTCCGCGTACCGCGAGGCCCGTTCGACGGCGTCCACGAGCGCCTTCTGGTCCGGGGCGGTGACGCAGTTGAAGTACCAGGGGTCGGTGTAATAGCTGTTGTTGGTCACGTCCACGTGGTGCTCGGCGGCCCACACGAACCCGCAGACCACCGACTCGGCGTAGAAGTACCCGTCGGGGTTGGCCACCTTGATGCCCGCCACCTTCACGCCCGGCGCCACGCCCGTCATGCCCACGCCGTTCTTCGCGGCCGCGATCTCCCCCGCCACATGGGTGCCGTGCGGGCTCTCCCCCGCGCCGGGCCGCCAGGCGCCGTCGGCGGTGTCCGGCTTGCCCGAGACGCAGTTGACGGAGGCCGTCCGGTCGAAGTTGGGCGCGATGTCCGGGTGGGTGTCGTCCACGCCGGTGTCGATGACCGCGACCGTGACATCGGGGCTGCCCAGGGTCTTCTCGTGCGCCTTGTCCGCCTTGATGGCCGGCAGGTCCCACTGGAGCGGCTCCAGCGGGTCCTCGCCCCCGGTCGCCGCCGCCTCGGCCGCGGCCACCTGCGCGCCGCTCAGCGCCTTGGGCGTGCCCAGGTCCATGGTGGAGGAGGCGGCCAGCGGGGCGGTGCGCGTGGCGCCGGCCGAGTCCACCCCGGGCGCCGCGCGCATCAGCCGGGCGAAGTCCGGATTCGCGGAGTGCGCGACCAGCACGCCGATCCGGTCGTAACCGGCCACCAGCGAGCCGCCGTTGCGCGTGATCTCCCGGCGCACCGCCTCCAGCGTACGGCGGTCCGTGCGGGTGTTGACCACGTATGACAGGTTCGGTCCGTCCGCCGCCCGCGCCTTCGCGGGTGCCTGTGCGACGGGCGCGGCCGTGGCGGCCGAGGGCAGGAAGCCGAGCGACGCGGTCAGTGACAGCACGACCGGTACCGCGAGCGCGAGCCGGCGTCCGGGGCGCGACTGGGCCATGGAACCTCCACAACATCCGGATACGGAACCTGCCCGGAACACGGTCGGTGTTCGGGCAGGTGCATGACGAGTGGCGTACAGCCGGAACCTAACCCGTTCTCTCAGTGATCAGCAATGAGTTGGCAATGACTCGATCAGATCGCTTGCGGGCAAATTCAGGGGGACTTGAGTCGGCTCGCGCGTGGCGCCGTGGATCTGGACACGGCGCGCCAGCACCATCGAGCGGCCGGCCGTCATGCCCCACCTCATCCGCATCCGCGAGGAGACACCGTGGCCACCGAGACACCGCCCCCCGCGACACCGGGGACCCCCCGACCCGCCGCCGAGGAGTTCACCGAGGTCCAGCAGAGCGCGGACTTCCGCGAACTGCGCCGCGCCCACCGCTCGTTCGCCTTCCCGCTGACCGTCGCCTTCATCGCCTGGTACCTGCTGTACGTGCTGCTGTCCAACTACGCGGGCGGCTTCATGGCCACCAAGGTCGCCGGGAACGTCAACGTCGCCCTCGTCCTCGGCCTCGCCCAGTTCCTCACCACCTTCCTCATCGCCTGGTGGTACGCCCGGCACGCCGCCACCGAGCTCGACCCGCGCGCGGCCGCCATCAAGTCCCGTATGGAGGGCACAGAATGAGATCCGCGACCCATCCCGCGCTGCTGGCCGCCGGCGAGGCGAGCGAGCACCGGACGCTGATCGTCACCCTGTTCGCCGTGTTCGTCGTCGCCACCCTCGTCATCACCGTGTGGGCCGGCCGGCAGACCAGGGACGCCGCCGACTTCTACGCGGGCGGCCGGCAGTTCACCGGCTTCCAGAACGGCCTCGCCGTCTCCGGTGACTACATGTCCGCCGCGTCCTTCCTCGGCATCGCCGGCGCCATCGCCCTCTTCGGCTACGACGGTTTCCTCTACTCCATCGGGTTCCTGGTCGCCTGGCTCGTCGCCCTGCTCCTGGTCGCCGAGCCGCTGCGCAACTCCGGCCGCTACACCATGGGCGACGTGCTCGCCTACCGGATGCGCCAGCGCCCGGTCCGCACGGCCGCCGGCGCCTCCACCATCGTCGTGTCGATCTTCTACCTGCTCGCCCAGATGGCCGGCGCGGGCGTGCTCGTCTCCCTGCTGCTCGGCATCACCAGCGACATGGGCAAGATCGGCATCGTCGCCCTGGTCGGCGTGCTGATGATCTTCTACGTCACCATCGGCGGCATGAAGGGCACCACCTGGGTGCAGATGGTCAAGGCGGTGCTGCTGATGATCGGCGCCCTGCTGCTGACCTTCCTGGTGCTGCTGAAGTTCCACTTCGACGTCTCCGATCTGCTCGGCCGGGCCGCCGACAACAGCGGCAAGGGCAGCGCGTTCCTGGAACCCGGCCTGAAGTACGGCGCCACCGGCACCACCAAGCTGGACTTCCTCTCCCTCGGCCTCGCCCTGGTCCTGGGCACCGCGGGACTGCCGCACATCCTGATCCGCTTCTACACCGTGCCCACCGCGAGGGCCGCCCGGAAGTCGGTCATCTGGGCCATCGGGCTGATCGGCGTCTTCTACCTGATGACCCTCGCCCTCGGCTTCGGCGCCGCCGCGCTGATCAAGCCGGGCGAGATCATCGCCTCCAACAAGGCGGGCAACACCGCGGCCCCGCTCCTCGCCCTGCACCTCGGCGGGGTCGACTCCGACGCGGGCGCCGTCCTGCTCGCCACCATCTCCGCCGTCGCCTTCGCCACCATCCTCGCCGTCGTCGCCGGCCTCACCCTCGCCTCGTCCTCCTCCTTCGCCCACGACATCTACGCGAACGTCATCAAGAAGGGGCAGGCCACCGAGCGGCAGGAACTGGGCGCGGCCCGCTGGGCGACCGTCGGCATCGGCGCCGTCTCCATCGTCCTCGGCGCCCTCGCCCGCGACCTCAACGTGGCCGGCCTGGTGGCCCTCGCCTTCGCGGTGGCCGCCTCCGCGAACCTGCCGACGATCCTCTACAGCCTGTTCTGGAAGCGGTTCACCACCTCGGGCGCCCTCTGGTCGATCTACGGCGGCCTGGTCACCGCCGTCGGCCTGGTGCTCTTCTCGCCGGTCGTCTCCGGCAGCCCCACCTCGATGTTCCCCGGCGCCGACTTCCACTGGTTCCCGCTGGAGAACCCCGGGATCGTCTCCATCCCCGTCGGATTCCTGCTGGGCGCCCTGGGCACCCTCTTCTCGAAGGAGGAGCCGGACTCCGGCAAGTACGCGGAACTGGAGGTGCGCTCCCTGACCGGCACGGGCGCGCACTGAGACACGTACGACCGGCCGCGTCGCGAGGACTGTACGGTCCTACGACGCGGCCGCGGCCCAACTCGTCGGATCGGGCCGATGTCGATGTCGGTGGCGTCACGTAGGCTCGCAGGTGACACGGAACAACGCCGATGCTCGAGGGAGGGGGCCCACGTGCTCATCGACACGTACGGCCGCGTGGCAACCGACCTGCGGGTCTCGCTGACCGACCGGTGCAATCTGCGCTGCACCTACTGCATGCCCGAGGAGGGCCTGCAGTGGCTGGCCAAGCCCGACCTGCTCACGGACGACGAGATCGTGCGCCTGATCGACATCGCGGTGCGCACGCTCGGCATCGAGGAGGTCCGCTTCACGGGCGGCGAGCCGCTGCTGCGCCCCGGCCTGGTCGGCATCGTCGAGCGGGTCGCGGCCCTCGACCCGCGGCCCCGGATGTCCCTCACCACCAACGGCATCGGCCTCGGCCGCACCGCCGCCGCCCTCAAGGCGGCCGGTCTGGACCGGGTCAACGTCTCCCTGGACACCCTGCGCCCCGAGGTCTTCAAGGCCCTCACCCGCCGCGACCGCCACAAGGACGTCCTCGAAGGACTCCGGGCCGCCCGCGAGGCGGGGCTCACCCCGGTCAAGGTCAACACCGTACTGATGCCGGGGCTGAACGAGGACGAGGCCCCCGACCTGCTGGCCTGGGCCATCGAGCACGACTACGAGCTGCGGTTCATCGAGCAGATGCCCCTGGACGCCCAGCACGGCTGGAAGCGCGAGGGCATGGTCACCGCCGGCGACATCCTCGCCGCCCTGCGCACCCGCTTCCGGCTCACCCCCGAGGACGCGGGCGAGCGCGGCTCGGCACCGGCGGAGCGCTGGCTGGTGGACGGCGGACCGCACCGGGTCGGCGTGATCGCCTCGGTCACCCGCCCGTTCTGCGCGGCCTGCGACCGCACCCGGCTCACCGCCGACGGCCAGATACGCACCTGCCTGTTCGCCACCGAGGAGACCGACCTGCGCGGAGCCCTGCGCTCCGGCGCCCCCGACGAGGAGATCGCCCGCATCTGGCGGCTCGCGATGTGGGGCAAGAAGGCCGGCGCGGGCCTGGACGACCCGTCCTTCGTCCAGCCGGACCGCCCCATGTCGGCGATCGGCGGCTGACCGGCCGGCCTCAACCGCCGCTCGGCTCCCACTCGTTCAGCAGGACGACGTCCTTCAGGAAGCCCCGTACACCGAGGAACTGCGACAGATGCTCGCGGTGCTCCTCGCACGCGAGCCAGGTCTTGCGCCGCTCCGGAGTGTGGATCTTCGGATTGTTCCAGGCCAGCACCCACACGGCGGCGGTGCGGCAGCCCTTGGCGGAGCAGATGGGGGTCTCGTCACTCACGGATCTCTCGCGTCTCACGCAACGGAAAACTCGATGAACAGGGGCGCGGAAAAGCACAACGGCGCGGAAAACAGGCGCGGAACGAGGCGACGCCGAGCAGCCACGGGGGGAGCTGCCCGGCGTCGGTCCGTCGCTCCGACGGGGGATGCGGAGCGCACACGCAGTATGTCACGGCGGACCCGTCGCCCGGCACTGGAACTGCATGATTGGTTCTGAGCTTTTTCTGAGGTTCGCACCCAGCGGCCGACCGCTTCCCCCACATCCGCACAGGTCACGCGGGGCCGGGCCGTTCGCCGTGCACCCCGGCCTTCGGGCCGCCCTGCCCGTCCTCCGCCTTCTCGCCCGCGTCGGGCGACGTCCCGATCATCGGGCGCAGGGGCGCGGTGACGAACGTCGAGGGCAGTCCGGGCGGCCGCTCGCGGCCCGCGTTGGCGACCACCACGGCGATATAGGGCAGGACCGCCCCGGCCACCAGCGCCACGATGGCCAGGGGCCGTTCGACGTTCCACAGGGTGGCCGCGAGGATCACCGACACCGTGCGGATCGACATCGAGATGACGTACCTCCGCTGCCGGCCGCGCACATCCTCGGCGAGACCGGTCCGGGCCCCGGTGATCCGGAACACCTGGCCGCCGTCGCCGTGCTGTTTCCGCATCACTTCCACCATCCGCCCGTGTCGGACTCTCCCGGTCCGCGCCCTCGTCCGCGCCCGGCGAAGCAAGGGGCGCCGGGACACGTCCAACGGTACGCCGCGCTCGCCCGGCCGACGAGACCGGGGCACCCCTCTGCCTGCGGCGATGACCCCGCCCGGCGCGCCCGCATCCCGACGTGCGGCCGGGGACGGACCGGCTGACACTGGCGTAAAGCTCACTTCGACCCGGACGAGGAGGCAGCCATGGGCTGGTTGTGGGCGATCGTCGTGGGACTCGTGCTGGGTGTGATCGCCAAAGCGATCATCCCGGGCAAGCAGCACAGCCCACTCTGGCTGACCACCATCTGCGGCATCCTCGGCGCCGTCGCGGGCAACGCGATCGCTCGCGCCCTCCACGTCGCCGAGACCCGGGGCATCGACTGGAGCCGGCACATCTTCCAACTCGTGGCCGCGATCATCATCGTGGCCGTGGTGGACTCCTTCTACGCGGCGACGCTGGGCAAGCGAAAGCGCCGCAGGATGGAAAGAGTCTGAGACCGCCCCCAAGGGCGAGGTCCCGCACCCGAGCGTCCCCGGGGGCGTGGGGAACCGCGCGCACCGCGGCTCCCCACGCCCCGACGGCACTTACCGGGCGACGACCTCCACCGCCGCCAGATTCCGCTTGCCGCGCCGCAGCACCAGCCACCGCCCGTCCAGCAGCTCGTCGGCCGACGGCACCGCGTCCTCGGAGGCGACCTTCACGTTGTTCACGTAGGCGCCGCCCTCCTTCACCGTGCGCCGCGCCGCGGACTTGCTGGCGACGAGCCCCACCTCGGCGAAGAGGTCGACCACGGAAGCCAGCTCGGTGACCTGGATGTGCGGCACCTCGGACAGCGCCGCGGCCAGCGTCCGGCCGTCCAGCTCCGCCAGCTCGCCCTGCCCGAACAGCGCCTTGGACGCGGCGGTCACCGCGGCCGTCTGCTCGGCGCCGTGCACCAGCGTGGTCAGCTCCTCGGCGAGCGCCCGCTGCGCCGCCCGGGCCTGCGGCCGCTCCTCGGTCTGCCGCTCCAGCTCCTCGATCTCCTCGCGGGACCTGAAGCTGAAGATGCGCAGGAACTTGGCCACGTCCCGGTCGTCCGCGTTGACCCAGAACTGGTAGAACGCGTACGGCGTGGTCATCTCGGGATCGAGCCAGATGGTGCCGGACTCGGTCTTGCCGAACTTGGTGCCGTCCGCCTTGGTGATCAGCGGGGTGCCCAGCGCGTGCACCACGGCGTCCGGCTCGACCCGGTGGATCAGATCGGTGCCGGAGGTCAGGTTGCCCCACTGGTCGCTGCCGCCGGTCTGGAGCGTGCAGCCGTAGCGCCGGTACAGCTCCAGGAAGTCCATGCCCTGGAGGATCTGGTAGCTGAACTCGGTGTAGCTGATGCCCGCGTCGGAGTTGAGCCGCCGGGACACGGCCTCCTTGGCGATCATCTTGTTGACCCGGAAGTGCTTGCCGATGTCCCGCAGGAACTCGATGGCCGACAGGCCCTGGGTCCAGTCCAGGTTGTTGACCATCACCGCGGCGTTCGGTCCCTCGAAGTCCAGCAGCGGCTGGATCTGCCCGCGCAGCCGCTCCACCCACTGGGCGACGGTGTCCGGCGCGTTCAGCGTGCGCTCCGCGGTCGGCTTGGGGTCGCCGATCAGTCCGGTGGCACCTCCGACCAGGCCCAGCGGGCGGTGGCCCGCCTGCTGGATGCGGCGCATCGTCAGGATCTGCACGAGGTTGCCCAGGTGCAGACTGGGCGCGGTCGGGTCGAAGCCGCAATAGAACGTGACGGGACCGTCCGCGAACGCCTTGCGCAATGCGTCCTCGTCCGTGGAGAGGGCGATGAGCCCGCGCCACTTCAGTTCGTCGACGATGTCCGTCACGGTTCTCGTGTCTCCTCGATGATCTTCGGACTGGTCGGGTGCCAGCCGACTACGAGGTTATACGCCCTGGCTGACAGAACTCATGTTGAATTCGGGGACCCGCAGCGCGGGCATCGCGGCCCTGGTGAACCAGTCGCCCCACTCGCGCGGCAGCGTCTTCTCCGTACGGCCCGCCTCGGTGGCCCGGCGCAGCAGGTCCACCGGCGACTCGTTGAACCGGAAATTGTTCACCTGTCCGGTCACCTCGCCGTTCTCCACCAGGTAGACACCGTCCCGGGTCAGACCGGTGAGCAGCAGCGTCGCCGGGTCGACCTCGCGGATGTACCACAGACAGGTCAGCAGCAGCCCGCGCTCGGTGTGCGCGACCATCTCGTCCAGCGAGCGCTCGTTGCCGCCGTCCAGGATCAGGTTGCCCGGCGCGGGGGCGACCGGCAGCCCGGTGAGCGCGGCGCTGTGCCGGGTGGTCGTCAGCCGCCGCAGGACGCCCTCGCGGATCCAGTCGGTGGCCGGGGCCGGCAGCCCGTTGTCGAACACCGACCGGTCGTCGCCGGAGGAGTGGGCCACCACGAAGGGCGCGCACTCCAGCCCCGGCTCGTGCGGGTCGCCGCGCAGCGTGAGCGGCAGCTCGGAGAACCGCTCGCCGATCCGGGTGCCGCCGCCGGGCCGGGAGAACACCGTGCGGCCCTCGGCCGCGTCCCGGCCCGACGCCGACCACATCTGGTAGATCAGCAGGTCCGCCACCGCGGTCGGCGGCAGCAGCGTCTCGTAGCGGCCCGCGGGCAGCTGGACGCTCCGCTCGGCCCAGCCCAGCCGCACGGCCAGCTCGGCGTCGAGCGCGGCCGGGTCGACGTCCTTGAAGTCCCGGGTGGCGCGCCCGGCCCAGGCCGAGCGGGTGCGGTCGGGCGACTTGGCGTTCAGCTCCAGGGTGCCGGCCGGCTGGTCGTGCCGCAGCCGCAGCCCGGTGGAGGTGCCCAGGTACGTCGAGACCAGCTCGTGGTTGGCGAAGCCGTACAGCTCCCGGCCGCCGGCCCGGGCGCGCGCGAAGGCCTCGCCGAGCGCCGGGGCGAAGTCGGCGAACACGGCGGAGGAGGTCTCGGCGGGCGCGTCCGTGAAGTCGGGCGCCGCGGGCACGCCGGTGACCAGCGGCCGCGCGTCCTCGGCCGGCCCGGCCCCGCGGGCGGCCGCCTCGGCGGCCCGCACCAGCGGCTCCAGCTCCTCGGCGGTCACCGCGGAGCGGGAGACGACCCCGGAGGCGGTGCCCTCCTTGCCGTCCACCGTGGCGATCACCGTGAGCGTGCGGCCGCGGGTCACCCCGTTGGTGGTGAGCGCGTTGCCCGCCCAGCGCAGGTTGGCGGTGGAGTGCTCGTCGGCGATGACGACGCAGCCGTCCGCCCGGGACAGCTCCAGGGCCCGCTCGACGGTCTCGTGCGGCTTGTCGGTGCGGGCGCTCATCGGCCGGCCTCCTGGGTGGTGTTGAGGATGTTGACGCCCCGGAACAGGGCGGAGGGGCAGCCGTGCGACACGGCGGCCACCTGCCCCGGCTGGGCCTTGCCGCAGTTGAAGGCGCCGCCCAGGACGTACGTCCCCGGGCCGCCGACCGCCGCCATCGACCCCCAGAAGTCGGTGGTCGTGGCCTGGTAGGCGACGTCCTTCAGCTGCCCGGTGAGTCGCCCGTTCTCGATCCGGAAGAAGCGCTGCCCGGTGAACTGGAAGTTGTACCGCTGCATGTCGATCGACCAGGACCGGTCCCCGACCACGTAGATGCCCCGGTCGACGCCCCCGATCAGGTCCTCGGTGGACAGCCCGGCCGGATCGGGCCGCAGCGAGACGTTGGCCATGCGCTGCACCGGCACATGGGCGGGGGAGTCGGCGTACGCGCACCCGTTGGACCGCTCGAACCCGGTCAGCCGGGCGATCCGGCGGTCCAGCTGGTAGCCGACCAGCGTGCCGTCCTTCACCAGGTCCCAGGACTGCGCCTCGACGCCCTCGTCGTCGTACCCGATGGTCGCCAGGCCGTGTTCGGCGGTGCGGTCGCCGGTGACGTTCATCAGCTCGGACCCGTACCGCAGCTCGCCCAGCTGGTCGAAGGTGGCGAAGGAGGTGCCGGCGTAGGCGGCCTCGTAGCCCAGCGCCCGGTCCAGCTCGGTGGCGTGCCCGATGGACTCGTGGATGGTCAGCCACAGGTTGGAGGGGTCGATCACCAGGTCGTACAGGCCCGGCTCCACGCTCGGCGCGCGCATCTTCTCGGCCAGCAGCTCCGGGATGCGCGCCAGCTCCTCCTCCCAGTCCCAGCCGGTCCCGGTCAGGTACTCCCAGCCGCGCCCGGCCGGCGGCGCGAGGGTGCGCATCGAGTCGAACTCGCCGCTGGAGCCGTCCACCGACACCGCGGTCAGCTCCGGGTGCAGCCGCACCCGCTGCTGGGTCGTCACGGTCCCGGCCGTGTCGGCGTAGAACTTGTTCTCGTGCACGGTGTGCAGGCTCGCGTCCACGTGGTCGACGCCGTCGGCCGCGAGCAGCCGGGCGCTCCACTGCGCCAGCAGCGCCGTCTTCTCCTCGGCCGGCACCGAGAAGGGGTCGATCTCGTACGACGACACCCAGGTCCGGTCCGCGTGCACCGGCTCGTCGGCCAGCTCCACCCGCTCCTTCGACCCGGCGGCCCTGATCACCTGTGCGGACAGCTTGGCCATGGTCACCGCCTGGGAGGCGACCCGGGCCGCCGCGTCCATGGTCAGGTCCACCCCGGAGGCGAAGCCCCATGTGCCGCCGTGCACGACCCGGACCGCGTACCCGAGGTCGGTGGTGTCCGAGGACCCCGCGGGCCGGGCGTCCCGCAGCCGCAGGGTCGCGTCGCGCACCCGCTCGAACCGGAAGTCCGCGTGCTCGGCCCCGAGCGCCCGCGCGCGGGCGAGCGCGGCGTCGGCGAGGGCCCTGAGGGGAAGCGCCGTGAAGGCTTCGTCGATGGAATGGGGCACGGAGGTCTCCCTGCTGTCGTGGCCTGTCGGCTCCGATCATGGCCTGCGGGCGGTGCGAGCGACCACACCCTTTCGGGTCGGGACCGGTCCGATCTGTAGGGACCCGACAGCGACGGTCCCGCGCCACTGTCGGTGCCCGATTGCCCGCGGGCGCGAGCGGACCGATAGGTTTTCGATGAAGCCGCCTGTCATCCAGGTGTTCGGGCGGATTGTCGGATCTCTGCAGACCGCTATCGAAAGGGTGATCCGTTGAGCCGCTCGGTTCTCGTCACCGGAGGCAACCGGGGCATCGGCCTCGCCATCGCCCGCGCTTTCGCCGACGCCGGCGACAAGGTCGCCATCACATACCGCTCGGGTGAGCCGCCGGCCGGCTTCCTCGCCGTCAAGTGCGACATCACCGACGCCGAGCAGGTGGAGCAGGCCTACAAGGAGATCGAGGACCGGCACGGTCCCGTCGAGGTGCTGGTCGCCAACGCCGGCATCACCAAGGACCAGCTCCTGATGCGCATGTCCGAGGAGGACTTCACCTCGGTCATCGACACCAACCTCACCGGCGCCTTCCGCGTCGTCAAGCGCGCCAACCGCGGCATGCTGCGCGCGAAGAAGGGCCGCGTCGTCCTGATCTCCTCCGTGGTCGGTCTGCTCGGCTCGGCCGGCCAGGCGAACTACGCCGCCTCCAAGGCCGCCCTGGTCGGCTTCGCGCGCTCCCTCGCCCGTGAGCTGGGCTCGCGCAACATCACCTTCAACGTCGTCGCCCCCGGTTTCGTCGACACCGACATGACCAAGGTGCTCAGCGACGAGCAGCGCCAGGGCATCGTCGCGCAGGTGCCGCTCGGCCGGTACGCGCAGCCGGAGGAGATCGCCGCGGCGGTGCGGTTCCTCGCGTCGGACGACGCCTCGTACATCACTGGAGCCGTCATCCCCGTTGACGGCGGACTGGGAATGGGTCACTGATCACCATGAGCGGAATTCTCGAGGGCAAGCGCGTCCTGATCACCGGTGTGCTGATGGAGTCCTCCATCGCCTTCCACGCCGCCAAGCAGGCCCAGGAGCAGGGCGCCGAGATCATCCTGACCGCCTTCCCGCGGCCCACGCTGACCGAGCGCATCGCCAAGAAGCTGCCGAAGCCGACCAAGGTCATCGAGCTGGACGTGACCAACGAGGAGCACCTCGGGCGGCTGGCCGACCTGGTCGGCGAGGAGCTGGGCGGCCTCGACGGCGTCGTGCACTCCATCGGCTTCGCCCCGCAGGACGCGCTCGGCGGCAACTTCCTCAACACGCCGTTCGAGTCGGTGGCCACCGCCATGCACGTCTCGGCGTTCTCCCTGAAGTCGCTGACCATGGCCTGCCTGCCGCTGATGCAGAACGGCGGCTCGGTCGTCGGCCTCACCTTCGACGCCCAGTTCGCCTGGCCGCAGTACGACTGGATGGGCCCGGCCAAGGCCGCCCTGGAGGCGACCAACCGCTACATGGCGCGCGACCTGGGCAAGCAGAACATCCGCTGCAACCTGATCTCGGCGGGCCCGATCGGCTCGATGGCCGCCAAGTCCATCCCGGGCTTCAGCGAGCTGGCCTCCGTCTGGGACAGCCGCTCCCCGCTGGAGTGGGACCTGAAGGACCCGGAGCCGGCCGGCAAGGGCATCGTCGCCCTGCTGAGCGACTGGTTCCCGAAGACCACGGGCGAGATCATCCACGTGGACGGCGGTCTGCACGCGGTCGGCGCCTGAGCGCTCCCGCGTGACGTAAGCCCGCGTGACGTAAGCCCGCGTGCCGGAAGAGGCCCGCACCCCGCCCGGGGTGCGGGCCTCTTCCGTGCCCGGGCCCGTCACCCGTTCGGCTCACCGGCCGGGCGGGCCGGCGTCCGCGTGGCGCACCCTGAAAGCGCGTTCACCCGGCGCATCCCTCCGAGCCCGGCCGAGGAGGTCCCCCGGTGCGCCTGTCCCGCAGCCTGGCACCGCTGACCATGGCCGCCGCGCTGGTGCTGTCCCTGCCGTACGACGCGACGCCGCACGCCCGCGCGAGCGCCGGCGCGCCGCAGCCGTTCGGGGCCGCCTGCCGTACGGCGGTCACCGGCTCCCACGTGGTGGCGTACTGCCACAACCCCTATGTCGACACCGACCGGTTGCGCCTGCACATCGCGTGCGCCCGCTGGTGGGACATCGACACCGACAGCGCCCCGGTGGACGCCGAGCCCGCGCGGACCGTCCGGCTGACCGGCAGGTGCTGGAAGGAGGTCGGCTCGGCCTGGATCAGCCACCAGAAGGTGCGCTGACCGGGCCCGTCCGGCACTGGAAGGGATAGCCGGCGGCCTCGCTCGCCGCCACCTCGGCGTCGCCCGCGCGGATCGCGTCCACCAGGCGGGTGTGGTCCATGTGCGCCTCGGGCGTCAGTTCGGCGCCGACGTCCGCGCGCAGCGCGGCCCGCAGCAGCTCGCCCAGGTCGGCGTACATCGCCGTCATGACCTCGTTGTGGGAGGCGGCGACGACGGCCAGGTGGAAGGTGGCGTCCGCGGTCACGAAGGCCTCCGCCTCGCCGCTCTCCCAGGCCTCGTCGCGCCGCACCAGCAGCGCGTCCAGCTGTCTGAGGTCCTTCTCGGTGCGCCGCTCGGCGGCCAGCTTGGCCGCGGCGGACTCCAGCGTGGAGCGCAGTTCGGCGATGTGCCGCGGGTCCGAGCCGGCGAACCGGCGGTGCATCACACCGGCCAGTTCGCTGGTGGCGACCACATAGGTGCCGGAGCCCTGGCGGATGTCCAGCAGCCCGTTGTGGGCGAGCGCGCGCACGGCCTCGCGGACCGTGTTGCGGGCGACGCCCAGCTGCTCGACGAGTTCCGGCTCGGTCGGGATACGGGAGCCGACCGGCCACTCGCCGGTGGCGATCTGGTTGCGCAGTTCGGCGATCACCTGCTCGGACAGGACCGAACGGCGCGGGTGGCTCAGGGGCATGGCACACCTTTGCACGGGAGGCCGGGGCGCGCGCGCTCCGGGGGTTCCGGGGGATGGACAACCAATCATCCTATGATTCTATGATGGGCCTCATGGCTAGTGAGGAAACCCGCGCAGTGGACACCCGTACGGCGATGTCATCGACCGAACGCGGCATGTCCGCCACGCCGAGCGCACCCGAGACGACCCCGGAACCGGGCGCCCCGCGCGCATGGGTGATCCGCCTGGTCACCGCCGGCATCGTGCTGACCGCGCTCAATCTGCGCCCGGCCATCACCAGCCTCGGCGCCCTCCTGGAGGAGGTCCGCGACGGGCTCGGCATGAGCGGCAGCGTGGCCGGACTGCTCACCTCCGTGCCGACGCTCTGCTTCGCCGTCTTCGGGGTGACCGCGCCCCGTCTGGCCCGCCGCTTCGGCCCGGCCGCCGTGGTGTGCGCCGGCATGGCCGCCGTCTGCGCGGGCCTGCTGATCCGGCCGTACGCCGGGAACACCGCCGGGTTCCTGGCCGCCAGCGTGCTCGCCCTGATGGGCATCGCGGTCAGCAACGTGCTGATGCCGGTCATCGTCAAGCGCTGGTTCCCCGACCGGGTCGGCTCCATGACCGGCCTGTACTCGATGGTCCTCGCCCTCGGCAGCTCCCTCCCGGCCGCGGTGACGGTCCCGCTGACCCGTGCCATGGGCGGCCACTGGCAGCCGGGACTCGCCGTCTGGGCGGTGATCGCGGCGGCGGCCGTGCTGCCCTGGCTGCCGCTGGTACGGCAGGGCCGGGGCGGCGCCGGGCACGAGGACTCGGGCCGGGCGGCCGGCGCATCCGCGGCCGCCGGGCCGGGGGCGCAGCCGGCGCAGGCCCCGCTGCGGATCACCCGCAGCCGCACCGCCTGGGCGCTCGCCGTCTTCTTCGGCCTCCAGGCCACCGCCGCCTACATCACCATGGGCTGGATGGCGCAGATCTTCCGCGACGCGGGCGTCTCGGCCGGCACCTCGGGCCTGCTGCTCGCCGTGACCATGGTGATGGGCGTGCCGCTGGCCTTCGTCATCCCGCGGGTCGCCACCCGGCTGCCCCAGCAGGGCCCGATCGTGCTGGCCCTGGGCGTGTGCGGGCTCGCCGGATACGCCGGCCTGTACCTCGCCCCGGCCGCCGGCGCCTGGGCCTGGGCGCTGCTGCTCGGCATCTCCAACTGCGCCTTCCCGCTCGCGCTGACGATGGTCGGCATGCGGGCCCGCAGTGGTGCGGGGGTGGCCCAGCTGTCCGCGTTCGCGCAGAGCACCGGCTACCTGATCTCCATCCCGGGCCCGCTGCTGGTCGGCGTGCTCTACCAGCACAGCGGCGGCTGGGGGCTGCCGATCGCCCTCATGGCGGCGCTGATGGTGCCCCAGATGGTGGTGGGCTTCCTCGCGGGCCGCGACCGCACGGTGGAGGAGGAGGCCGCCGCGCGCTGACCCCCGCGCACGGCGGCCGGGGCAGAGGTGCGAGACTGGGCGCATGCAGCCTGTGCTCGACCCGAACCCCCGCAACGGTCAGAAGAAGATGCTGCTCGTCTTCGGCTCCTTCTTCGCGATCTTCGTCCTCATCGCCATCGTCGCGACCATCGCGTCCCCGTGACGCCGCCCGCCGCGTGACGCCGCCCGCCCCGAGCCCTTCCGCCACGGCGTTCCGGGCGGAGGGTGGGGCTGGCCCCCCTGTCCCCTAGGGGGCAAGGGTCAGGGGTAACTGGGTGGAAAACCTGATGGGTTGGCGGCCGCGGATTCCGTACCTTCGAGTGGTGACCGCATCGGGTGGTCACCGACCCGCTCGAAGGACCTCGGAGGCACCATGTCCGCCCGCACCCACTTCCGGACCCACCCGGCGACCACGGGCGGCGTCGACATCCGGCTGCCCTGGTGGGCCCTCGCGCTGCCCGCGCTCGCCTTCATCGGTCTGTTCCTGCTGATACTCAGCCCGTCGAACGCGCACGCGGTCGGCTCCGACCCGGCGATACCCCGTCTCGTCGAGCGCGCACAGCAGTTGCTCGGGCACTGACCGAGAGCCGCCGTACGCGGCCGGTTCGCCTGTCAACTCCCTGCGCCCTGTGGCCTGTTTCATGCGAAGCTGGGACGCATGAGCGTCGCAGAACCCCGCAGGATCGCCCTTTTCCGGCATGCGAAAGCCGACTGGCCCCAGGTGTCCGACCATGAGCGCCCGCTCGCCGAGCGGGGCCGCAAGGACGCGGCGGTCGCCGGACGCAAGCTGACCGACTCCGGCCTCACCTTCGATCTGGCCCTGTGCTCCACCGCGACCCGGACCCGCGAGACCTGGAAGCTCGCCGTCCACGAGCTGGCGCACCGGCCGAAGACCGTCTACGAGGAGCGGATCTACGAGGCCTCGCCCGGCGAGCTGATCGCCCTGCTCAACGAGGTCCCGGACGAGGTCGCCACGGTGATCCTGATCGGCCACAACCCGGGGGTGCACGGCCTCGCCGAGATCCTGTCCGGCTCGGCCGACGAGGAGGCCCGCGAGCGGATGAACCGGCGGGGCTTCCCCGCCGCCGCCTTCGCCCTGCTCTCCTTCGAGGGCCCCTGGAAGAGCCTGGAGCCGGGAGTGTGCACGCTGAGCGGCTTCTGGGCGCCCTCGGAGTGACCCGGAGCCGGCGTCAGGGGTCCGGCTCCGCCGGGGAGACCGGACCCCCGGCGTACGGCGGTGGGGCGGCGGGGTCTCAGTCCTCGTCGTGGGTGTCGGCCGCCTCGACCTCTTCCCGGGTGATGCCGAGGAGGTAGAGGACCGTGTCGAGGAAGGGGAAGTTCACCGCGGTGTGCGCCGCCTGGCGGACCACGGGCTTGGCGTTGAAGGCGACACCGAGACCGGCCGCGTTGAGCATGTCCAGGTCGTTGGCGCCGTCGCCGATCGCCACCGTCTGCGCCAGCGGCACCCCCGCCTCGGCGGCGAACCGGCGCAGCAGCCGCGCCTTGCCCGCGCGGTCCACGATCTCCCCGGTGACCCGGCCGGTCAGCTTGCCGTCCACGATCTCCAGCGTGTTCGCCTGGGCGAAGTCGAGCCCCAGCCGCTCCCGCAGATCGTCGGTGACCTGGGTGAAGCCGCCGGAGACCACGCCGACCTGGTAGCCGAGCCGCTTCAGGGTGCGGATCAGGGTGCGGGCGCCCGGGGTCAGCCGGATCTCGTTGCGCACCTTCTCCACCACCGATGCGTCCAGGCCCGCCAGCAGCGCGACGCGCGCGTGCAGGGACTGCTCGAAGTCCAGCTCGCCGCGCATCGCCGCCGCGGTCACCTCGGCGACCTTGTCCTCGCAGCCCGCGTGCGCGGCGAAGAGTTCGATGACCTCGTCCTGGATCAGGGTGGAGTCCACGTCCATCACCACCAGGCGCTGCGCGCGGCGGTGCAGGCCCGCCGCGACCACGGCGATGTCGACACCGAGTGCCGCGGCGTCCTGCGCCAGCGCGGTGCGCAGCGGCTCGGTCTCCACGCCGGAGACCGCGAACTCCACCGCGGTCACGGGGTACTTGGCAAGCCGGAAGATACGGTCGATGTTGCCGCCGGCCTTCGCGATGCGGGCGGCGATGGCCGCGGTCGACTCGGCGGTGAGCGGATGGCCGAGAACGGTCACCAGGGAGCGTCCGAGGCCGCGCGGGCGGTTGTCGCCGTGCCCCGAGATGATCTCCGCCTGCATCTTCATCGACTCGGCCCAGCTGTGCACGGTGGACCGCAGATCGCCCTCGATCCCGGCCGGCGGCTGGCTCACCAGCGCGCACAGCACCAGGCGTCCCCGGGTGACGACCTGCTCGATGTCGACCACGTCGACGGAGTACGCGGCAAGGGTGTCGAAGAGCCCGGCCGTGATGCCCGGCCGGTCCTTGCCGAAGATCTTGACGAGGAGAGTGGGGACCTCGGGGGTCTGCGCAGCATCCATGGTTCTCCCACCGTATCCGGCACCCCGTGCCGCACGCCCCCGAGGTCCGCCTGACGGACACGGAACAATGGGTGGTGTCGGGGTGTCCGGGACGTTGCGGACGGGAGGCGGCGGACCCGCAACTCCCCGCCCCCGTCCCGGGTGAGAGGCGGAGCGGACGGGGGTCTCGCGGCACGCCCGGGTTTTGGTCAGGGGGGCGGGCCTGAAATAGTTCCCCACGATGTTCGACATCCCTAGACTCCCCGCGATGGGGGCAATTCGGGGGACAACTCAGTGGGGCATGGAGTGCCGGAACTCGTACTGGAAACAAACGGACGTACCTGGACGCTCGATCCGTCCAGGCCTTACACCCTGGGCAGAGATCCGCAGGGTGACATCGTCTTCGAAGACGCCAGGGTCTCCTGGCGGCACGCCACGGTCAGCTTCGACGGCCGCGGCTGGGTCATCGAGGACCACGGCAGCACCAACGGCACGTATCTGCGGGGGCAGCGGATCCAGCGGTCCGAGATAGGCCCGGGCGTCTCGGTGCATCTCGGCAACGCGACCGACGGACCGCGGCTGGATCTCACCGGTGCCGCGATCGCCGCCGGCCGGCAGCCGCAGCAGCAGCCGCACGCGCAGCAGGCGCCGTACGCCGCCCAGGGCGCGGGCGCCGCGGCCTGGGCCCAGCAGCCCGCCCAGC
>NZ_VOGW01000134.1:33770-37514 GCF_007896895.1 Streptomyces misionensis
GGTGGCGTCGGGGGTGATGGCCTCGGGCGACACCTTGAGCTTGTTGGACAGGCCTCCCTCGACCTGCCCCACCACGCCGCCCCCCCTCGCACGCCCTCGCCCCCCCTCCGCCAGCGCACCTGCACCCCGCACCACACGCCCCCCCCCGCCCCCCACCACCACCCGCCGCCGCACCCGCCGCCCAGGCCCCGGGCCCCGGCTGGCAGCAGGCGCCGCAGGCCGCCCAGCCGGCCGCCGCCTTCCCGCAGCAGCAGGCCGGCCCCGGCGTCCCCGTCACGAACCAGGCGTCCGGGCCGGTGCACGGGGACCGCAGCCCGACCACGTTCCACCAGTTCTCGCTCGGCCGGGTGATGCGCATCGGCCGTGCCCTGGAGAACGAGCTGGTCGTCTCGGACCTCCAGGTCTCCCGTCACCACGCGGAGTTCCACTCGACGCCCGACGGCCGCTTCGAGATCCGCGACCTCGGCTCGCACAACGGCACGTACGTCAACGGCCACCCGGTGCCCAAGGGCGGCTCGGTGCAGCTCGGCCCGGCCGACATCGTCGGCGTCGGCCACTCGACCTTCCGTATCGTCGGCGACCGGCTCGAGGAGTTCGTCGACACCGGTGAGGTCTCCTTCTCCGCGCGCCATCTGACCGTCACGGTCGACGGCGGCAAGCAGATCCTGAAGGACGTCTCCTTCGGCGTCCCGGAGAAGTCCCTGGTCGCGGTCATCGGCCCGTCCGGCTCCGGCAAGTCCACGCTGCTCAAGGCGCTCACCGGCTACCGGCCCGCCAACCAGGGCGAGGTGCTGTACGACAACCGCAACCTGTACAAGCAGTTCGCCGAGCTGCGCCAGCGCATCGGCCTGGTCCCGCAGGACGACATCCTGCACAAGGAGCTGAGCGTCCGGAAGGCCCTGAAGTACGCGGCCAAGCTGCGCTTCCCGGCCGACACCACCGCTCAGGAGCGCGACGCCCGCATCGACGAGGTGCTGCGCGAGCTGAAGCTCGACATCCACAAGGACAAGAAGGTCACCTCGCTCTCCGGCGGCCAGCGCAAGCGCGTCTCCGTCGCCCTGGAGCTGCTGACCAAGCCGTCGCTGATCTTCCTGGACGAGCCGACCTCGGGCCTGGACCCGGGCATGGACCGCGACGTCATGCAGCTGCTGCGCGGCCTCGCCGACGACGGCCGCACCGTGCTCGTGGTCACCCACTCGGTGGCCGAGCTGGCGCTGTGCGACAAGCTGCTGGTGATGGCGCCGGGCGGCGCGGTGGCCTACTTCGGCCCGCCGGAGGAGGCGCTGAACTTCTTCGGCTACGACAGCTGGGCCGATGTGTTCTCCGCGTTCGAGAACTACCGCGACTACGACTGGGCGGGCCGCTGGAAGGGCTCGCAGCACTACACGATGTACGCGGCGGACATCGACGCGGTCGCCCCGCAGGCCGCGCACACGCCGCCGCAGGTCATCAAGCCGCCCAAGCCGCAGGCCTGGGGCTCGCAGCTGCTCACCCTCATCCGGCGCTATGTGTCGGTCATCGTCTCCGACAAGGGCTTCCTGGCGCTGACGGTGATCCTGCCCGCGGTGCTCGGCTCGGTCAGCCTGCTGATCAACCACGACCACGGACTGCTGGTCAACCCGAAGATCGACCCGCGCACCGGCTTGCACGCCCCCAACGGCACCGCCACCACCGTGCTGCTGATCCTCGCGGTCGGCGCGTGCTTCGCGGGCGCCGCGAACTCCGTGCGTGAGCTGATCAAGGAACGGGTGATCTACGAGCGGGAGCGGGCGACGGGCCTGTCCCGGTCGGCGTACCTGATGTCCAAGGTGGTCGTGCTCGGCGCCGTCACCGTGCTCCAGGGCCTGCTGGTCGGCCTGATCGGTTTCTCGTCCCGCGAGATCCCGGACCAGGGCGTGATCCTCGGCGGCTCGACCCTGTTCGAGCTGTGCCTGCCGATCATGGCGCTCGGCTTCACCTCGATGATGGTCGGCCTGGTGATCTCCTCGCTGGTGAAGACCGCCGAGAAGACCATGCCGCTGCTGGTGATGTTCGCGATCATCCAGGTCGTCTTCACCGGCTGCCTGTTCACCCTGCACGGCACGCTCGGCGTGAACGAGTTCTCGTACCTGATGCCCTCGCGCTGGGCGGTGGGCGCGGCCGGCGCCACGCTGGACTTCAACAACATCGCCCCGAACAGCGACGACCCGGGCAGCACCGACCCGCTGTGGAACCACACGGCCTCGGCCTGGGGCCTGGACATGGTCGTGCTGATCGCGCTCGGCGTGGTCTGCGGCTTCTTCGTCTCCCGCTTCCTGCGCCGCCACGAACCCGAGGTCATGCGCAAGTAGCCCCGGCCCGCCGGGGAGGACGAGAAGAGCGAGAAGGGCGGCACCCCGTAACGGGGTGCCGCCCTTCGGCGTTCAGAGGTCCGCGCCGACCTCAGTACGCGCTGTTGACGTTGTCCATCGAGCCGTAGCGGTGGGCCGCGTAGTTGCAGGCCGCGGTGATGTTGGCGACCGGGTCGTAGATGTTCCACGAGGTGCCGGGCACGTGGTACGTGTTGAAGGTGGGCTGGATCACCTGGAGCAGGCCCTTGGACGGGATGCCGTTGCGGGCGTTGATGTCCCAGTTGTTGATGGCCATCGGGTTGCCCGAGGACTCCCGCATGATGTTGCGGTGCAGGCCGCTGTAGCTGCCCGGGATGCCCTTGGCGCGCATGATGTCCAGGGACTGGCGGATCCAGCCGTCGAGGTTGTTCGCGTAGGTCTTCGCGGCGACGGTCTGCATCTGCGGGCGCTGCGCGGAACGGCCGGCGGCCTGCTTGGCGGCGCGCTCCTGCGCGGCCTTCTTGGCGGCGGCGTCGGCGGCGGCCTTCTTGGCGGCGGCCTCGGCGCGCTGCTTGGCGACGAGCTGGTCGGCGGCCTTCTTCTGCGCGGCGATCGTGTCGAGCTTGACGTTCTCCAGGCCGGCCCGGTCGGCGATCGAACCCTTGGCGCTCGTCAGCGGGGCGTCCTGGGTGGCGACCTTGGCGACCTGGGCGGCGGTGGCGGGGGAACCGGTGGTGACGGTGTCCGCGTTGCCGGGGACGGCCGACAGGGCGATGGCGGCGGTGCCGAGAGCGGCGACACCGGCGACGGCGATCTTGTGCTGCTTGGTCAGATTCCGACTGCGAGCACGACTGAGGATGTTCTTGGGCATGGCTGTGGACCTCTTCGATAGCGCGGAGGTCGCTCCTGCGTCCGCCGGGGGATCGGTTCCTCCCGCACAAAAGCCGCGGGAGTGAACCCACGGCGCTGAGCGACGGAAGCAATTCTTAGCGGGCGCAAAATGCACTGGCAAAGGTGTGACGTACGATCCCCGGTAGTGGATCAGGGAAGGGCAAAACGGGACAGATTAGGCCATCTGTCCCGTTCGCGTGGGGGTGGTCATCTCCTATGCGCTTTCGTACGTGATGTGGGCCCTATGCGCGGGCTCACAGCGAGGGCAGAGCGTTCTCACCGTTAGTTGCCATCGCAACGCGCCCTGTGAGTGCCCTCCTCCGGAAGGAGGAGATGGACGTCCCCGAACTCGTGCCACAGGTAGGGCCCGCGCAGCGCCTCCTCGTAGGCCCGGTCCACCGCGGCCCGCCCGGCGACCGCCCGCAGCATCAGCAGATGCGAGGCCTCGGGCTCGTGCAGCCCGGTCAGCAGCCCGTCCACCACCCGCACCCCGCGCTCGGGCGTGACCACCAGATCCGTCCACCCCTCGGCCGCCCGCACCACC
>NZ_VOGW01000134.1:37794-43372 GCF_007896895.1 Streptomyces misionensis
GGCGCACCAGCTCCGCCACCAGCCGCGCCGTGAAGGGCCGCGCCGCGCTCGGCATCTCCGCGCTGCCCGCCCCGTCCGGCGACGGCAGCGCGAACAGCGTCTGGTACGCGGACAACGGCTGGTCCCGCTCCGTATAGGAGTAACGGATGGGCCGCCCGTGCTCCCGCAGCAGCTCCAGCACCCGCGCGCCCTCGGCCCGCGCCCAC
The DNA here is from genome assembly GCF_007896895.1 of Streptomyces misionensis. Taxonomy (GTDB): domain Bacteria; phylum Actinomycetota; class Actinomycetes; order Streptomycetales; family Streptomycetaceae; genus Streptomyces; species Streptomyces misionensis_A. Next base: position 38,001 of record NZ_VOGW01000134.1, read on the forward strand.
CACAGCCGCTCCCCGCGCGCGCTCACCGGCTCCTCGACCACCAGCCGCGCCCCGCCCGCCAGCGCCACCTCCGTTCCCGCACGCGTGCCCGTACGCGCGCGCGTGGTTCCCTCACCGTCCGGCTCCCGCAGCTCCACCGCCCAGCGCCCGTCGTCCCCGCGGGTGGAGAAGTGCACCACCACGCGGGCCGGCCCGAGCCGCCCGTCCACCGCGGCGGCCAGCGTCGGGGAGGTGTTCACCACCAGCAGGTCCCCGGCCCGCAGCAGCGACGGCAGCTCCCGGAACGCGTGGTGCGCGACCCGTGTCCCGTGCGACACCAGCAGCCGTACGTCGTCCCGGTCCCGCCCCGGCCCCCGCTGCTCGGCCGGCACCCGCGCAGAGCGTTCCCGCGGCACCCGCACGACCGTGGTCATCGGCCCGCCACCAGCGCCGGCGCCGCGTAGCGCCCACTGGCCGGCCGCTCCGCCAGCAGCCGCAGGAACCCCGGGACGACGTCCGCGGGCGCCGCGCCCAGCTCCTCTTCCTCCGGCACCGCCGCCGCGTGCAGGTCGGTCGCCATGTCCCCGGGGTCCACCGCCCACACCCGCAGCCCCGGCTCCTCCACCGCCAGCACCGCCGCCAGCTGCTCCAGGGCCGCCTTCGAGGCGCCGTAACCGCCCCAGGTCTCGTACGCCTCGGCCGCCGCGTCCGAGCCGACCGCGATCACCGTGCCCGCCGCCGACGCCCGCAGCAGCGGCAGCGCCTCCTGGACCAGGCCCAGCGCGGCGGTCACGTTCACCTCCAGCGCCCGCCGCAGCCCCGTCAGCGGCAGTTCCGCCAGCCGCACCAGCGGCTCGGCGCCGAGCGCGCTCGCGTTGCTCACCAGCAGATCGACCCCGCCCAGCTCCCGGGCGGCGGCCACCAGCGCGGCCCGGTGCCCGGCGTCCGTGACGTCCCCGGGCAGCGCCACCACCCGGGTGCCGTGCAGGGCGACGGCCGCCGCGGCCTCCCGCAGCGCCCCGGCGCCGCGCGCGTCCAGCACCAGGTCCCAGCCGAGCCCGGCCAGCGCCTCGGCGAGCGCCCGCCCCAGCCCCTTCGAGGCCCCCGTGATGATCCCTACCGGCATGACTACCGTCCCCTCGTCGCATGCCGCCCGCTCGGGCGGTGGGGATCAACGTAGGAACACGCCCCGCGGCACCACCTCGGCCGCGAGCCGCAGAGCCGGCGGTCCCTTCGGCGTACATCACCGGTCCGGGGCCGCGGGTCCTGGGCCGCCCGCCCTAGGTCCGGCGGCCGGGGCCCGTGCCGCGGCAGGCCGATCCGCCCCGCCGTACCCCGCCGGTACGGTGAGGACATGAGTCACGGCCCCCGGTCCGGCCTCGCCGCGGTGAGTTCCGCGCTGCTGGCCATGAGCAGACACCTGGAGACGCGCGACGTCCTCAAGACGATCGTCGCCTCCGCCCGCGAGCTGCTCGACGCGCAGTACGCCGCCCTCGGCGTCCCCGACGATCACGGCGGCTTCGCCCAGTTCGTGGTGGACGGCGTCAGCGACGCCCAGTGGAAGGCGATCGGCCCGCTGCCCCGCCAGCACGGCATCCTCGCCGCGATGCTGCACGAGGCCCGCCCCGAGCGCCTCGCCGACGTGCGCCGGGACCCCCGCTTCGAGGGCTGGCCCGAGGCCCACCCCGACCTCGTCGACTTCCTCGGACTGCCCATCCGCGACGGCGACGAGGTCATCGGCGCCCTGTTCCTCGCCAACAAGAACTGCCCCAGACCGGAAGGCGGCTGCGGCTTCACCGAGGAGGACGAGGAACTGCTCGCCCTCCTCGCCCAGCACGCCGCGATCGCCCTCACCAACGCCCGGCTCTACGAACGCAGCCGTGAACTCACCATCACCGAGGAGCGCTCCCGGCTCGCCCACGAACTGCACGACGCGGTCAGCCAGAAGCTCTTCTCACTGCGCCTGACCGCCCAGGCCGCCGCCGCCCTCGTCGACCGCGACCCCGCGCGCGCCAAGGGCGAACTCCACCAGGTCGCCGCGCTCGCCGCCGAGGCCGCCGACGAACTGCGCGCCGCCGTCGTGGAGCTGCGGCCCGCCGCGCTCGACGAGGACGGGCTGATCGCCACCCTGCGCACCCAGATCCAGGTCCTCGACCGCGCCCACAGCGCCCGCGTCACCTTCACCGGCGCCGGCTACCGGGCGCTGCCCGCGGCCCAGGAGGAGGCCGTGCTCCGAGTGGCCCAGGAAGCGCTGCACAACGCGCTGCGCCACGCCCGTGCCGCGCACGTCGACGTCAGCGTGGAGCGGCGCGGCTGCGGCGCCGTGCTGCGCGTCGCCGACGACGGCGACGGCTTCGACCCGGCCGCCGTCGGCCGCGCCGGACGGCACCTCGGGCTGGTCTCCATGCGCGACCGGGCGAGCGGGGTCGGCGGCACGCTGACCGTGGAATCGGCGCCCGGCAAGGGCACCACGATCGAGATGGAGGTCCCCGGTGGCTGAGCCCATCAAGGTGCTGCTCGTCGACGACCACCAGGTCGTCCGCCGGGGCCTGCGCACCTTTCTGGAGGTGCAGGAGGACATAGTCGTCGTCGGCGAGGCGGCCGACGGCGCGGAAGGGGTCGAGCGCGCCGAGGAACTGCGGCCCGACGTCGTCCTCATGGACGTCAGAATGCCGGGCACGGACGGCATCGACGCCCTGCGCCGGCTGCGCGGACTCGCCAACCCCGCCCGGGTGCTGATCGTCACCAGCTTCACCGAGCAGCGCACCGTGGTGCCCGCCCTGCGCGCGGGCGCCGCGGGGTACGTGTACAAGGACGTGGACCCCGACGCCCTGGCCGGGGCCATCCGCTCGGTGCACGCCGGGCACATCCTGCTTCAGCCCGAGGTCGCGGGCGCGCTGCTGTCCCAGGAGGAGGCCAACTCCGGCCAGGGCAGAGGAGGTTCGCTCACCGAGCGGGAGCGCGAGGTGCTCGTCCTGATCGCGGACGGCCGCTCCAACCGCGAGATCGCCCGGGCGCTCGTGCTGTCCGAGAAGACCGTCAAGACACACGTCTCCAACATCCTGATGAAGCTCGACCTCGCCGACCGCACCCAGGCCGCGCTGTGGGCCGTACGGCACGGGGTGAGCAACTGAGGCGACCCCACGGCGCGTCAACCCCGCGCCGCCGAGCGACTCCCGTCCGGGATGAGATTCATACCGTCGTGGGAATGTCACCCGGATGGCGCAACCCCTGGCGATCTCCGCCGTTCTCCAGTGCGTGCCACGGAGAACCGCCGTGGCGAACGCCTAAGAGGGGTTGGAAAGTGAAGAACCTGAAGAAGGCAGTGGCCGTGACGATGGTGGCGGGTGGCCTCGTGGCCGCCGGTGCCGGCCTGGCCTGTGCCGACAGCCAGGCGGCCGGCGCGGCCCAGGGCTCCCCGGGCGTGGTCTCGGGGAACACCGTCCAGGCCCCGGTGCACGTCCCGGTGAACGCGACCGGCGACAGCATCAGCGTCATCGGCGTGCTGAACCCGGCCTTCGGCAACCTCGGCCTCAACCGCTGAGCAACCACCGCGTCGCCGTCGTCTGAGGCGCAGGCCCCCCGGTCCGACGGGGGGCCTCGTCGTGCCGCCGGGCGCCACCGGCGAAGCCCCCGCCCCTACGGCGGCCCCGCGGGGGTCACCGCGTGCCCCGCTCCCGTTCCTCCACGATCGAGTTGTACGCCGCCACCTGCGCCCGCCGGGCCGTACGCTCCACCGGGCGCAGGGCCTGGGTGCGGGCGGAGATCTCGGAGGCGGTGACCGCGGCGCCGTGGCCGTCGTCCTGGGCCAGGGAGATCAGGAAGGCGACCCGCTGGGCCAGCTCCAGGACGCGCACCGCGCGGGGCGGGTACCCCGGGGCCAGGACCTCGCGGCCGCGCTCCGCCCGGGCCCGGTACGCGTCGATCGCCGCCTCCGCCACCGGACCCGACCCGGCGACGTCCAGCCGGGCGAGCATCGCCGTCGCGTCCCGCAGCGCCTCCGCCAGCTCGCGCTCCGCCTCGCCGAGCGAGGGCACGTCCGCGGGCGGGGCCTCCCGCACCGGCAGCACGTGCCAGACCACCTCGGCATGTACATCACCGGCAGGACCCGCCTCGTACAACTCGGGCACCAGGCCGAACGCCGCGCCGAAGCAGACCACCGCCTCCTCGGCCTCCAGCGCCCGCGCGTTGAACTCGGGCGGCCCGCTGAGCCCCAGCGGATGCCCCGGCGCCGGCAGCGCCACCCGCAGCCCCGTCACCCCCAGTGCCCGCAGCCGCCCCAGCGCGAGCGTGAGCCCGACCGGCGCCGGCTCGCCGGGCAGCCCCGCCACCCGGTGCACCGTGTCGTCGCCCACAATGGCGAGCGCGGCGTCATCCGGAGAGACAAGTCCGGCCAAAAGGGCATTTCCCCAAGCGGCAAGGCGTCCTGAACGCGGTTCCGTGAGCATGCCCCCACCCTAAGGACCGGACCGATGGAATGGACCGGTGCACTCGTGGCGTAGATTTCATATGGGCTGCGCCCACCGGCGCGGCGGACCGAGCCACAGGCGTACGCGACAGCCGAGACCGGCCACACTGCAAGGGGAGACAACGCGCTCATGAGCGATGTTCTGGAGCTTCAGGACGTATCCGTGGTCCGTGAGGGCCGGGCTCTGGTGGACCAGGTCTCCTGGTCGGTGAAGGAGGGCGAACGCTGGGTCATCCTCGGCCCCAACGGCGCCGGCAAGACCACTCTCCTGAACGTCGCCTCCAGCTACCTGTACCCCACCACGGGCTCGGTCACCATCCTCGGCGAGACCCTGGGCAAGGCCGGCACCGACGTCTTCGAGCTGCGCCCCCGCGTCGGCGTGGCCGGCATCGCCCTCGCCGAGAAGCTCCCCAAGCGCCAGACGGTCCTCCAGACGGTCCTCACCGCCGCCTACGGCATGACCGCCGCCTGGCACGAGGAGTACGAGGACGTGGACGAGCAGCGCGCCCGCGCCTTCCTCGACCGCCTCGGCATGAGCGACTACCTCGACCGCCGCTTCGGCACCCTCTCCGAGGGCGAGCGCAAGCGCACCCTCATCGCCCGCGCCCTGATGAGCGACCCCGAGCTGCTGCTCCTGGACGAGCCCGCCGCCGGCCTCGACCTCGGTGGCCGCGAGGACCTCGTCCGCCGCCTGGGCCGGCTCGCCCGCGATCCCATCGCGCCCTCGATGATCATGGTCACCCACCACGTCGAGGAGATCGCCCCCGGCTTCACCCACGTCCTGATGATCCGTCAGGGCAAGGTCCTCACCGCCGGCCCGATCGAGCTGGAGCTGACCTCCCGCAACCTCTCCCGCTGCTTCGGCCTCCCGCTCGTCGTCGAGCAGGTCGGCGACCGCTGGACCGCCCACGGCCTGCCCCTGTCC
>NZ_VOGW01000135.1 GCF_007896895.1 Streptomyces misionensis
CGCAAAACCGGCCCCGCCCCCCAACGCGCCCTGTCCGCGGGCCGAACGGGGCCCTACGATGACCACGTGAACGACATCGACGCATGGGTGTGGTGGCTCGTCGGCGCGGCGGCGCTCGGAATCCCGCTCGTCGTCACCGCCATGCCGGAGTTCGGCATGCTCGCGGTGGGGGCCGTCGCGGCCGCCGTCGTCGCCGGCCTCGGTTTCGGCGCGGTCGTCCAGGTGGTCGCGTTCCTCGTCGTCTCCGTCGCCCTCATCGCCGTCGTGCGGCCCATCGCGGCCCGGCACGGCCGGCAGAGCCCGCGACTCGCCACCGGTGTCGAGGCGTTGAAGGGCAGACAGGCCGTCGTGCTGGAGCGGGTCGACGGCTCCGGCGGCCGCATCAAGCTCGCCGGGGAGATCTGGTCGGCCCGTGCCCTGGACTCCGGCCGGGCCTACGAGGCGGGCCAGGAGGTGGACGTCGTGGACATCGAAGGGGCCACCGCCATCGTCATCTGAGCGATCCCGCCTGCGAGTTGGGCCGCGGTCTGTCACACTCGACGGGCATGATCCTTTGAGCAGGTACGAGCAACAGGCACGAGATCGTCCGAAGGCGCCCAGGCGGAGAGGGGTACGGGGAACACGATGGAACCGGTCATCATCGTCCTGATCATTCTGGTGGTGTTGGTCTTCATCGCCCTGATCAAGACCATCCAGGTCATCCCACAGGCCAGCGCGGCCATCGTCGAACGCTTCGGCCGCTACACGCGGACCCTGAACGCGGGCCTGAACATCGTGGTCCCGTTCATCGACACCATCCGCAACCGGATCGACCTGCGGGAACAGGTCGTCCCGTTCCCGCCCCAGCCGGTGATCACCCAGGACAACCTGGTCGTCAACATCGACACCGTCATCTACTACCAGGTGACGGACGCCCGCGCGGCCACCTACGAGGTCGCCAGCTACATCCAGGCGATCGAGCAGCTCACCGTCACCACGCTGCGCAACATCATCGGCGGCATGGACCTGGAGCGCACCCTGACCTCCCGCGAGGAGATCAACGCCGCCCTGCGCGGCGTCCTGGACGAGGCCACCGGCAAGTGGGGCATCCGCGTCAACCGCGTCGAACTGAAGGCCATCGAGCCCCCGACCTCCATCCAGGACTCGATGGAGAAGCAGATGCGCGCCGACCGTGACAAGCGCGCCGCGATCCTCACCGCCGAGGGCACCCGCCAGGCCGCGATCCTCACGGCCGAGGGCGAGAAGCAGTCCCAGATCCTGCGCGCCGAGGGTGAGGCCAAGGCCGCCGCCCTGCGCGCCGAGGGCGAGGCCCAGGCCGTTCGCACGGTCTTCGAGGCCATCCACGCCGGCGACCCCGACCAGAAGCTGCTGTCGTACCAGTACCTCCAGATGCTCCCGAAGATCGCCGAGGGCGACGCCAACAAGCTCTGGATCGTCCCCAGCGAGATCGGCGACGCCCTCAAGGGCCTCTCCGGCGCCATGGGCAACTTCGGCCCCCTCGGCGGCGGAGGCAACGGCGGCAACGGCGGCGCCACCCTCCCGGCCCAGAACAAGGGTCCGGCCACGGAGCGCCGCGAGAAGCCCAGCATCGACTGAGGACCGCCGCGCGAACGCCGGCACCCTGCCCGCGCCCCTCGAAGGCGCGGGCAGGGTGCACGATCAAGCGGGAACGACCGACGGCCGGCGCGGCAGATCCCGCGGCCGCCGGCGCACGTCACGAAACGCCACGGCACACGGTCAGGCGGCGTCCTGGGCCAACCAGCCGGGCAGCGCCGCGAAGTCCTCGGCACCCAGCGCGAGCAGCATCGCGTCCGCCGGCGTCGGCTCGAACGGCGCCCTCAGCAACGTCATCCCGGCCTCCTCCGGAGTCCGGTCCGCCTTGCGGTGATTGTCCTCCGCGCACGCCGCCACGGTGTTCAGCCACGTGTCCTGCCCACCCTGCGCCCGCGGCACCACGTGGTCCACCGTTGTCGCCCTGCGCCCGCAGTACACGCACCGGTGCCGGTCCCGCACCAGCACCCCCCGCCGCGACCACGGCGCTTGTCTTCGGAACGGCACCCGTACGTACCGGCACAGCCTGATCACCCGGGGCGCGGGTATGTCCACGTCGGCCCCGCGCATCCGCAGCTCGGGATGGGCCTGCTCGACCACCGCCTTGTCCTGGAGGACCAGGACGACGGCTCGGTTCAGAGTCACCGTAGACAGCGGCTCGAAGCTCGCGTTCAGCACCAACGTGTCACGCATCCGGCCCACCTCCCGTGTGCAGCCGCCCACCCCCCGGCGGGCTCGGGATCAACTCTGGATGGGCGCGCCGAGATGGACAACGCAATAAAAAATGCCCGTCTCCGGTCACTTCCAAGACCGGAGACGGGCAAACGTTCGATGAACGCCCGGCTGACTCGACGTGCCGCGCTCAGCCCTGCGCGGGGTTCTCGTACTCGCCGATGAGCTGTGCCCGCGCGAGGGTATGGAACCGCAGGTTGAAGCCGACGACGGCCGGCGACGCGTCCGCGTCCGGGCCCAGCTTCTCCTGGTCCACCGCGTACACCGTGAAGACGTACCGGTGCGGGCCGTCCCCGGGCGGCGGCGCGGCACCGCCGAAGTCCTTCGTCCCGTAGTCGTTGCGCGCGTGGACGGCGCCCTCGGGCAGCCCCTCGAACTTGCCGCTCCCGGCGCCCGCGGGCAGCTCCGTCACCGAGACCGGGATGTCGAACAGCACCCAGTGCCAGAACCCACTGCCGGTCGGCGCGTCCGGGTCGTAGCAGGTCACGGCGAAGCTCTTGGTCTCGGGCGGGAAGCCATCCCACCGCAGCTGCGGCGAGGTGTTGCCCTCCGCGTGCACCTGAGCGCTCTTCAGCGTCGCGCCCTCCTCGACGTCCGCGCTCGTCACCGTGAACGACGGCACGGGCGGATGGAAGTCATGGGGGAGCGGCCGCCGCTTGAGCTCGGTCACCTCGGTACCTCCTGATCGATGATCTGGAACCAGCAGTTCCCGAGCCTAGTGCTGTGGCTGGGAAGGTTTGCCGGGCGTCGCGAGCCGGTGAACCCTTCCGGTCGCAGCACTAGAACCAGTTGCGCCGGCTGCCGACCTCGGACAGCCACTGGTTGAGGTACGCCGCCCAGTCGGTGCCCTGCCAGTCGTGCAGCCCCACCTCGAAGGACCGGTAGGTGTCCGAACCCTCGCTGAACAGCCCCGGCTTCTTGTCCATCTCCAGCACGACGTCCATGGCGTGCCCGTCGGCGACGAAGCTCAGCTCCACCTGGTTCAGCCCCCGGTACCGCGCCGGCGGGTGGAACTCGATCTCCTGGTAGAACGGCAGCTGCTGCCGGGTGCCCCGGATGTGACCGCGCTCCATGTCGGCGCTCTTGAAACGGAAGCCCAGCTGGATGAACGCGTCCAGGATCGCCTGCTGCGCCGGCAGCGGGTGCACGTTGATCGGGTCGAGGTCGCCGGAGTCCACGGCACGGGCGATCGCCAGCTCGGTCGTCACCCCGATGTGCATCCCGCGCAGCGCCTGCCCGTCGATCATGGTGACCGGCGTCTCCCAGGGGATCTCCAGTCCGAACGGCACCGCGTGCAGGGCACCGGCCTGGAGCTCGAAGGCACCACCGAGCCGCACCTTGGTGAACTCGATGTCCTGCTTGTACTCCTGGTCGCCGCTCTCGACCTCGACCCGCGCCTGAAGCCCGACCGAGAGACCCTCGATCGCCTGGTTCACGGACCCGCCCTGGATCCGCACCTCCCCCTGGACCACGCCGCCCGGTACGACATTGACCTCGGTCAGCACCGTATCGACCGAGGCCCCGCCGGCCCCGAGGCTCGCGAGCAGCTTCCTGAACGCCATTGACTCTCCCTTTACGAACGGACCTCGCCCCTACATACGCGCGCCACCCCCTGGCCGGTTCCGCCCTGGTCATGACCCGTCGGGGCCACCCCCGTGGACTACCCTCGGAGGGCATGATCGCGCCCCCGGACCGTATGCCACTGCCCCGTTCGTTCTTCGACCGCCCGGTCCTGGAGGTCGCACCCGATCTCCTCGGGCGCATCCTGGTCCGCACGACACCCGACGGCCCGATCGCGGTACGCCTCACCGAGGTCGAGGCGTACGACGGCCGGAACGACCCGGGCTCCCACGCCTACCGGGGCCGCACCGCCCGCAACGCCGTGATGTTCGGCGAACCGGGCCACGTGTACGTCTACTTCACCTACGGCATGTGGCACTGCATGAACCTCGTCTGCGGACCCGAGGGCACCGCGAGCGCCGTACTACTGCGCGCCGGCGAGATCGTCGAGGGCGCGGAACTCGCCCGCAAGCGCCGTCCCTCGGCCCGCAACGACAAGGAACTGGCCAAAGGCCCGGCCCGTCTCGCCACCGCGCTGGAGGTCGACCGGGCCCTGGACGGCACGGACGCCTGCGCCTTCGGCGAGACACCGATGCGGATACTGACCGGCACTCCGGTCCCCGCCGCGCAGGTACGGAAGGGGCCGCGCACCGGGGTCG
>NZ_VOGW01000136.1 GCF_007896895.1 Streptomyces misionensis
CGCCGAGGCCGCCAAGTCCGCCGACACCCTGATCCTCACGGTCAAGCCGCAGGACATGGGCACCCTCCTGGACGAGCTGGCCCCGCACATCCCCGCCGACCGCCTGGTCATCAGCGGCGCCGCCGGCATCCCCACCGCCTTCTTCGAGGAGCGACTCGCCGAGGGCACCCCGGTCGTGCGCGTCATGACCAACACCCCCGCCCTCGTCGACGAGGCCATGTCGGTCATCTCCGCCGGCACCCACGCCACCCCGGACCACCTGGCCACCGCGGAGAACATCTTCGGCGCCGTCGGCAAGACCCTGCGCGTCCCCGAGAGCCAGCAGGACGCCTGCACCGCTCTGTCCGGCTCGGGACCGGCGTACTTCTTCTATCTGGTCGAGGCGATGACGGACGCGGGCATCCTGCTCGGCCTGCCCCGCGACAAGGCACACGAACTCATCGTCCAGTCCGCGATCGGCGCCGCCGTGATGCTCCGCGACAGCGGCGAGCACCCGGTCAAGCTCCGCGAGAACGTCACCTCCCCGGCAGGTACGACGATCAACGCCATCCGCGAGCTGGAGAACCACGGCGTCCGCGCGGCCCTCATCGCCGCCCTGGAGGCCGCCCGCGACCGCAGCCGCGAGCTGGCCTCCGGCAAGAAGGACTGACCCCGGCCCGGGGGACCGGCCGAGAGTTGACACACCTCGGGGCGATCCGTAAGGTACTCCGAGTTGTCCGACGTGAGCGCCGACTCCGGTCGGTCCCCGGACAGCCATTCCGTGAGCACCACCCACTCTCGACACCTCGGTGTCGAAAGTTTTGGCGTGCGTATTTGCGAAATGAGGAATCCGCGTTCGAAAGGGCGCAGGACCCCGATTAGCTCGGGAGCCGGGAATCCGCTAAAGTCTCACTCGTCGGAACGGCCCAACGGCCGGGAAGACAAACCCCCCTGACTGGGAGTCAGACGCCGAAAGGATCTGATAGAGTCGGAACCGCCGGAAAGGGAAACGCGGAAGCGGGAACCTGGAAAGCACCGAGGAAATCGGATCGAGAAAAGATCTGATAGAGTCGGAAACACCGAAGGGAAGCGCCCGGAGGAAAGCCCGAGAGGGTGAGTACAAAGGAAGCGACCGTTCCTTGAGAACTCAACAGCGTGCCAAAAGTCAACGCCAGATATGTTGATACCCCGTCCATCGGATCACCGATGGTCGAGGTTCCTTTGAAAAAACACAGCGAGGACGCTGTGAACGATCGGACTATTCCTCCGATCGTTCCGCTCTCGTGATGTGTCACCGGCTGAAATGTTTTTCGGCCGAGTAAACATTCACGGAGAGTTTGATCCTGGCTCAGGACGAACGCTGGCGGCGTGCTTAACACATGCAAGTCGAACGATGAAGCCCTTCGGGGTGGATTAGTGGCGAACGGGTGAGTAACACGTGGGCAATCTGCCCTGCACTCTGGGACAAGCCCTGGAAACGGGGTCTAATACCGGATATGACCATCTTGGGCATCCTTGATGGTGTAAAGCTCCGGCGGTGCAGGATGAGCCCGCGGCCTATCAGCTTGTTGGTGAGGTAATGGCTCACCAAGGCGACGACGGGTAGCCGGCCTGAGAGGGCGACCGGCCACACTGGGACTGAGACACGGCCCAGACTCCTACGGGAGGCAGCAGTGGGGAATATTGCACAATGGGCGAAAGCCTGATGCAGCGACGCCGCGTGAGGGATGACGGCCTTCGGGTTGTAAACCTCTTTCAGCAGGGAAGAAGCGAAAGTGACGGTACCTGCAGAAGAAGCGCCGGCTAACTACGTGCCAGCAGCCGCGGTAATACGTAGGGCGCAAGCGTTGTCCGGAATTATTGGGCGTAAAGAGCTCGTAGGCGGCTTGTCACGTCGGTTGTGAAAGCCCGGGGCTTAACCCCGGGTCTGCAGTCGATACGGGCAGGCTAGAGTTCGGTAGGGGAGATCGGAATTCCTGGTGTAGCGGTGAAATGCGCAGATATCAGGAGGAACACCGGTGGCGAAGGCGGATCTCTGGGCCGATACTGACGCTGAGGAGCGAAAGCGTGGGGAGCGAACAGGATTAGATACCCTGGTAGTCCACGCCGTAAACGGTGGGCACTAGGTGTGGGCAACATTCCACGTTGTCCGTGCCGCAGCTAACGCATTAAGTGCCCCGCCTGGGGAGTACGGCCGCAAGGCTAAAACTCAAAGGAATTGACGGGGGCCCGCACAAGCGGCGGAGCATGTGGCTTAATTCGACGCAACGCGAAGAACCTTACCAAGGCTTGACATACACCGGAAAGCATTAGAGATAGTGCCCCCCTTGTGGTCGGTGTACAGGTGGTGCATGGCTGTCGTCAGCTCGTGTCGTGAGATGTTGGGTTAAGTCCCGCAACGAGCGCAACCCTTGTCCCGTGTTGCCAGCAGGCCCTTGTGGTGCTGGGGACTCACGGGAGACCGCCGGGGTCAACTCGGAGGAAGGTGGGGACGACGTCAAGTCATCATGCCCCTTATGTCTTGGGCTGCACACGTGCTACAATGGCCGGTACAATGAGCTGCGATACCGTGAGGTGGAGCGAATCTCAAAAAGCCGGTCTCAGTTCGGATTGGGGTCTGCAACTCGACCCCATGAAGTCGGAGTCGCTAGTAATCGCAGATCAGCATTGCTGCGGTGAATACGTTCCCGGGCCTTGTACACACCGCCCGTCACGTCACGAAAGTCGGTAACACCCGAAGCCGGTGGCCCAACCCCTTGTGGGAGGGAGCTGTCGAAGGTGGGACTGGCGATTGGGACGAAGTCGTAACAAGGTAGCCGTACCGGAAGGTGCGGCTGGATCACCTCCTTTCTAAGGAGCACTTCTTACCGGGCCTGCCCGGTCAGAGGCCAGTACATCAGCGAATGTCTGATGCTGGTTGCTCATGGGTGGAACGTTGACTACTCGGCACGGTCCAGGATGGACCAGGCGCTAGTACTGCTCTTCGGGGCGTGGAACGCTGATCTGGTTGGCTGGTCGTGTCGGGCACGCTGTTGGGTGTCTGAGGGAATGAACTTCTCCTCAGTCGCCGGCCCCAGTGCACTCGGACCTTTGGGTTCGGGGTGATGGGTGGCTGGTCGTTGTTTGAGAACTGCACAGTGGACGCGAGCATCTGTGGCCAAGTTTTTAAGGGCGCACGGTGGATGCCTTGGCACCAGGAACCGATGAAGGACGTGGGAGGCCGCGATAGTCCCCGGGGAGTCGTCAACCAGGCTTTGATCCGGGGGTTTCCGAATGGGGAAACCCGGCAGTCGTCATGGGCTGTCACCCTTGCCTGAACACATAGGGCAAGTGGAGGGAACGAGGGGAAGTGAAACATCTCAGTACCCTCAGGAAGAGAAAACAACCGTGATTCCGGGAGTAGTGGCGAGCGAAACCGGATGAGGCCAAACCGTATGCGTGTGAGACCCGGCAGGGGTTGCGTGTGCGGGGTTGTGGGATCTCTCTTCTGCGGTCTGCCGGCCGTAGGGCGAGTCAGAAACCGTTGATGTAGACGAAGGACATGCGAAAGGTCCGGCGTAGAGGGTAAGACCCCCGTAGTCGAAATGTCAGCGGCTTGCTTGAGAGACACCCAAGTAGCACGGGGCCCGAGAAATCCCGTGTGAATCTGGCGGGACCACCCGCTAAGCCTAAATATTCCCTGGTGACCGATAGCGGATAGTACCGTGAGGGAATGGTGAAAAGTACCCCGGGAGGGGAGTGAAATAGTACCTGAAACCGTGTGCCTACAAGCCGTGGGAGCGTCGGAATGGAGCTTGCTCTGTTCTCGTGACTGCGTGCCTTTTGAAGAATGAGCCTGCGAGTTTGCGGTGTGTTGCGAGGTTAACCCGGGTGGGGAAGCCGTAGCGAAAGCGAGTCCGAATAGGGCGATTTTAGTAGCACGCTCAAGACCCGAAGCGGAGTGATCTAGCCATGGGCAGGTTGAAGCGGAGGTAAGACTTCGTGGAGGACCGAACCCACCAGGGTTGAAAACCTGGGGGATGACCTGTGGTTAGGGGTGAAAGGCCAATCAAACTCCGTGATAGCTGGTTCTCCCCGAAATGCATTTAGGTGCAGCGTCGTGTGTTTCTTGCCGGAGGTAGAGCACTGGATAGGCGATGGGCCCTACCGGGTTACTGACCTTAGCCAAACTCCGAATGCCGGTAAGTGAGAGCGCGGCAGTGAGACTGTGGGGGATAAGCTCCATGGTCGAGAGGGAAACAGCCCAGAGCATCGACTAAGGCCCCTAAGCGTACGCTAAGTGGGAAAGGATGTGGAGTCGCACAGACAACCAGGAGGTTGGCTTAGAAGCAGCCACCCTTGAAAGAGTGCGTAATAGCTCACTGGTCTAGTGATTCCGCGCCGACAATGTAGCGGGGCTCAAGCGTACCGCCGAAGTCGTGTCATTGCAGCATATAGCCCTAACGGGTGTTGTGATGGGTAGGGGAGCGTCGTCTGCCGGGTGAAGCAGCACCGGAAGGTAGTTGTGGACGGTTGACGAGTGAGAATGCAGGCATGAGTAGCGATTCACACGTGAGAAACGTGTGCGCCGATTGACTAAGGGTTCCTGGGTCAAGCTGATCTGCCCAGGGTAAGTCGGGACCTAAGGCGAGGCCGACAGGCGTAGTCGATGGATAACCGGTTGATATTCCGGTACCCGCTGTGAAGCGTCAAACATCGAGCATCGTGATGCTAAGGCCGTGAAGCCGCCCTGGAGCCTTCGGGCAAAGGGGAGTGGTGGAGCCGCTGAACCAAGCGGTTAGTAGGTGAGTGATGGGGTGACGCAGGAAGGTAGTCCATCCCGGGCGGTGGTTGTCCCGGGGTAAGGGTGTAGCCCGAGTGGTAGGTAAATCCGCCACTCATGCAGGGTGAGACCTGATGCCGAGCCGATTGTGGTGAAGTGGATGATCCTATGCTGTCGAGAAAAGCCTCTAGCGAGTTTCATGGCGGCCCGTACCCTAAACCGACTCAGGTGGTCAGGTAGAGAATACCGAGGCGTTCGGGTGAACTATGGTTAAGGAACTCGGCAAAATGCCCCCGTAACTTCGGGAGAAGGGGGGCCACACCTGGTGATGATCTTTACGGTCTGAGCTGGGGGTGGCCGCAGAGACCAGCGAGAAGCGACTGTTTACTAAAAACACAGGTCCGTGCGAAGCCGTAAGGCGATGTATACGGACTGACGCCTGCCCGGTGCTGGAACGTTAAGGGGACCGGTTAGCTTCACTTCGGTGGGGCGAAGCTGAGAACTTAAGCGCCAGTAAACGGCGGTGGTAACTATAACCATCCTAAGGTAGCGAAATTCCTTGTCGGGTAAGTTCCGACCTGCACGAATGGCGTAACGACTTCTCGACTGTCTCAACCATAGGCCCGGTGAAATTGCACTACGAGTAAAGATGCTCGTTTCGCGCAGCAGGACGGAAAGACCCCGGGACCTTTACTACAGTTTGATATTGGTGTTCGGTTCGGCTTGTGTAGGATAGCTGGGAGACTTTGAAGCGGCCACGCCAGTGGTTGTGGAGTCGTCGTTGAAATACCAGTCTGGTCGTGCTGGATGTCTAACCTGGGTCCGTGATCCGGATCAGGGACAGTGTCTGATGGGTAGTTTAACTGGGGCGGTTGCCTCCTAAAGGGTAACGGAGGCGCCCAAAGGTTCCCTCAGCCTGGTTGGCAATCAGGTGTTGAGTGTAAGTGCACAAGGGAGCTTGACTGTGAGACCGACGGGTCGAGCAGGGACGAAAGTCGGGACTAGTGATCCGGCGGTGGCTTGTGGAAGCGCCGTCGCTCAACGGATAAAAGGTACCCCGGGGATAACAGGCTGATCTTCCCCAAGAGTCCATATCGACGGGATGGTTTGGCACCTCGATGTCGGCTCGTCGCATCCTGGGGCTGGAGTCGGTCCCAAGGGTTGGGCTGTTCGCCCATTAAAGCGGTACGCGAGCTGGGTTTAGAACGTCGTGAGACAGTTCGGTCCCTATCCGCTGTGCGCGTAGGAGTCTTGAGAAGGGCTGTCCCTAGTACGAGAGGACCGGGACGGACGAACCTCTGGTGTGCCAGTTGTTCTGCCAAGGGCATGGCTGGTTGGCTACGTTCGGGAGGGATAACCGCTGAAAGCATCTAAGCGGGAAGCCTGCTTCGAGATGAGGACTCCCACCCACTTGATGGGGTAAGGCTCCCAGTAGACGACTGGGTTGATAGGCCGGATCTGGAAGCCAGGTAACTGGTGGAGGTGACCGGTACTAATAGGCCGAGGGCTTGTCCTCAGTTGCTCGCGTCCACTGTGTTGGTTCTGAAACCACGAACAACCATTGTGCTGGTTGTCAGTTTCATAGTGTTTCGGTGGTTATAGCGTGAGGGAAACGCCCGGTTACATTCCGAACCCGGAAGCTAAGCCTCACAGCGCCGATGGTACTGCAGGGGGGACCCTGTGGGAGAGTAGGACGCCGCCGAACAATTTTTGGGAGAAAACCCCCGCACCGTTGGTGCGGGGGTTTTCCGCGTTTCAGGCCCAATTAGGGTTGGCCTATGCGCTACGACCTCATCATCTTCGACAACGACGGCGTCCTCGTCGACAGTGAGCCGATCTCCAACCGCCATCTGGCCGCCTATCTGACCGAGCTGGGCGTCCCGACGTCGTACGAGGACTCCCTGCGCGACTACATGGGGTCGGCGATGCACCGGGTCCACGACCTGGTCCTGGAGCGCACCGGGCGCCGGCTGCCGGCGGACTTCGACGATGTCCTGCACGCCCGTATCTTCGCCGCCTTCGAGCGGGAGCTGCGGCCCGTGCCCGGCGCGGTCGACGTGCTGGAGAAGCTGGCCGCGGACGGAGTGCCGTACTGCGTGGCCTCCTCCGGCAGCCACCAGAAGATCAGGGTGGGCCACCGGACCGCCGGGCTCGACCGGTGGTTCCAGGAGGACCGGATCTTCAGCTCGCAGGACGTCGGACGCGGCAAGCCGGCGCCGGACCTCTTCCTGTACACGGCCGAGCGGATGGGCGTCGCCCCGGAGCGCTGCGCGGTCGTGGAGGACTCCCCGCTCGGCGTCCAGGCGGCCGTGGCGGCCGGGATGGACGTGTACGGGTTCACCGCGATGACGCCCCCCGAGCGGCTCACCGGCGCCACCCAACTGTTCGCCCACATGGGAGAGTTGACCGACCTGCTGATATGACCTCCGCCATCGGCGGGAGCCTGACATCTGTCATGCCGACGTCCGGACGATCGTTCCTACCGGCCCGCCCCCGCCCACGGCGAAGCTGGGGTCATGACGAAGAACACGGGGGCCGGGGGCCGGAGCGAGCAGCAGCGGAAACCGAGCGTGCTGGACACCGTCCGGCCGCTGATCGTGGACGTGGCGGTGCCCCTCGGGGCGTACTACCTCCTCAAGGACGCGCTCGGCGCGAGCACCTTCTCGGCGCTCGCCTGGAGCAGCGTGGTGCCGGCGGCGCGGACCCTGTGGAGCCTGGTGCGCGAGCGCCGCACCAACGCGCTGGCCGGGCTCATCCTGGCCGTCAACGTCGTCTCGTTGCTGGCCGGTTGCCTCTCCGGCGACCCGCGGCTGATGCTCGCCAAGGACGGCGCGGTCAGCAGCACCATCGGCATCGGCATCCTGCTCTCCGTCCGGCTCGGGCGGCCGATGATGAGCACCGGCGTGCGCCCCTTCCTGGTGAAGGGGGATCCGGCGAAGGAGGCCGCCTGGCAGCGGCTCGTCTCCGGGGTCTCGCCCCGCTCGGCGGCCTTCCGGGGGTACGAGAGGACCTTCTCCGTCGTGTGGGGCCTGGCGCTGCTCGCCGAGTGCGCGGCGCGCGTCGTGGGCGCGTACACCGTGCCGGTGGACACCATGGTCTGGCTCGGCACCGTCTTCCTGGTCGCCGCGATGGCGATCGCCTTCGTCGTCAGCGGGGCGCGGGCCGCCGAGCCGATGGAGAAGCTGCTGGCCGCCGAGACGGCCGAAGCCCTGAACTCCCCTGAAGCTGAGGGAAATTCATCTTTGGCGATATCTACCCACAGGTAGTCCGGGGCCCTACGCTCGCCGCCATGACTGATGTGCTGCGGCGCGGCAGGGCCTCGCTGGCGTTCTGCTTCTTCGCCCAGGGCGCCGCGTTCGCCCTGCTGGTGACGCGGATTCCGGCCATCCAGGACCGGTACGGCATCTCCGACGCGCTGCTGCCGGTCTTTCTGGCCGCCGTGCCGATCCTGGCCGGGGCCGGCAGCGTCACCACCGAGCAGCTGGTCAAGCGGGTCCGGCCCAGCCGGCTGCTGCGCTGGTCCCAGCCGGTGGCGCTGCTGGCGCTCCTGGGCGTCGGTGCGGGCGGGCAGGGCCGGCTGGCCTCGGTGGCGGTGGCGCTCGCGGTGTTCGGAGTGGCCGTGGGGATGCTGGACGCCTCGATGAACATGCTCGGGGTGAGCCTGCAACGGGCGTACGGGCGCAGCATCATGCTCAGCTTCCACGCGGCCTACAGCCTGGGCGGGATCGTCGGGGCGTCGCTGGCCTGGGCCGGGGCGCACTGGCAGCTGGCGCTGTGGGTGTCGTACCTGCCGGTGGTGGCCGTGCTGCTGCCGGCGACGCTGGTGGGCAGCCGCTGGTACGTCGACGGGGAGACGGCGCCGGCCGCGCAGGGGAGCGGTGGCGGGCGAGTCGTCTTCCGGCTGCTGCTGCCGCTGTGCCTGGTGATGACCTTCGCCTACATCGGGGACTCGACGGTCTCCAACTGGAGCGCCAAGTACCTGAAGGACGTGCTGGGCAGCTCGGAGCAACTGGCGACGGTGCCGTACAACGTGTACATGGTGACCGCGCTGGCCGGGCGGGCGCTCGGGGACTTCGGGGTGCGGCGGTTCGGGGCCATGGCGGTCGTACGGCTCGGGGCGCTGGTGGCGGCCGGCGGGTTCGCGGTGGTGGCGTCGGCGCCCGGGGCATGGGTGGGGATGCTCGGGTTCACGCTGCTGGGCCTGGGGCTGTGCGTGCTGGTGCCGCAGACCTTCGCGGCCGCGGGGCGGCTGTTCCCCGAGGCCTCGGACGCGGCCGTGGCGCGGCTGAACATCTTCAATTACGTGGGCTTCCTGGTCGGTTCGCCGTTGGTCGGGGCGGTGGGCGACGCCTGGAGCTATCGGGGGGCGATGCTGCTGCCGATGGTGTTGGTGCTGGTGACGCTCGTGTACGCCAGGTCGTTCGCGACTCGACCGGACCGATACGGTGGCGGGCATGAGCGGCCGCGCACAGCTGATGTGGGACGAGGCAGTAACGGGCTATGACTTCGGCCCGGGTCATCCGATGGACCCGGTCCGGCTGGCCCTGACCCGGAAACTGGTCGGTGCCCTGGGGCTCGACCGGGAACTGGAGATCGTCGCGGCGAAGCCGGCCGGGGAGTCGACGCTGCGGCTGGTCCACCGGGAGGACTACATCGAGGCGGTGAAGGCCGCCTCGGCGGACCCGGCGGGGGCGGACGGGGCGTACGGGCTCGGGACGGTGGACGATCCCGCGTTCGCCGGGATGCACGAGGTGTCCGCGCTGATCGCCGGGCAGTCGGTGGCGGCGGCGGAGGCGGTGTGGCGGGGCGACGCGCCGCACGCGGTGAACTTCACGGGCGGGCTGCACCACGCGATGCCGGGCGGCGCGTCCGGGTTCTGCGTGTATAACGACGCGGCCCTCGCGATCGCGCGGCTGCTGGAGCTGGGGGCCGAGCGGGTCGCGTACGTGGATGTGGACGTGCACCACGGGGACGGGGTGCAGGCCGCGTTCTGGGAGGACCCGCGGGTGCTGACCATCTCGGTGCACGAGCATCCCCGGACGCTGTTCCCGCAGTCCGGGTGGCCGCAGGAGACGGGCGCGGGCGCGGGGGAGGGAGCTGCGGTGAACCTTCCGCTGCCCGCCGGGACCGGGGACGCGGGGTGGGTACGCGCGTTCCACGCGGTGGTGCCCGAGCTGCTCGCGGAGTTCCGGCCGCAGGTGCTGGTCTCGCAGCACGGCGCCGACACGCACTTCGAGGACCCGCTGGCCCACCTCGCCGTCTCCCTGGACGCGCAGCGCGCCGTACAGGTGGCCTGCCACGAGCTGGCGCACGAGTACGCCGACGGGAAGTGGGTCGCGCTGGGCGGCGGCGGGTACGCCGTGGTGGACGTCGTGCCCCGGTCCTGGACGCACCTCGTGGGCATCGCCGCGGGGAAGCCGGTGGCGCCGGAGACGGTGATCCCCGAGGGCTGGCGCCAGGAGGTGTACGCCCGGACGCGCGAGCTGGGCCCGATGCGCATGACGGACGGCCGCTGGCCGGTGTCCTGGTCGTCCTGGGAGGACGGCTACGACCCGGCGGACCGCCTGGACCAGGCGATCCTGGCGACACGCCGCTCGGCGTTCCCCTTGCGCGGCCTCCTGCCCTGAGGACCTCCCCCGCCCGTCCGGGGCCGGTGGAACGGGCGGGCGGAAGGGCGGGGTGAAAGGGCGGGCGTCCGTTAGGCCGAACGTGCTGACTTCGCCCCGTGTTTCCCTTGCCGGACCGGCCAATGGGCCACCATCGCACCCGTGTTGAGGTATCTGCCGGCCGCCCGGCTGGCCGGGGTCGTGGGCACGTCCCGGGAGCGGAGTCTGCGCAGCTACCGGCTGTTCGCGGCCCGGGACCCCCGCGTGCTGATCGGGATCGATCCGCAAGGGAGTTGGGGGGAGCGGGAACTGCTCGCGCTGATGGCCGAGAGGTGTGGGGTTTCGGCCGATCCCCGGCATACTTCGGGACAGGATGTGATCGACCCGCGGCGGACCCTCGCCGCGCTGGACGCCTTCGCGGGGCGGCTGGGAGCGGCGGCACGGCGTGGTGCGCCCGTGCTCCTCGGCACCGGCCACCCCCGCCCCCTGCTCGGTTTCTACGCCGCACTCGCGGACGCCCTCTCGGCGGCGGGATGTGAGGTCCTCACCCCCGCGCAGGGTCGCTGTATCGACATATTGACCCGGTTCGGTCTACGTACGCACCGCATCGACTACGTACGACGCGTCGCGTTGGTGCGGGAAACCGAGGTCGGGCGCCCCGGTTGTGAGCCTGGCGCGCACTGCCATTCACCCCTGCCCGTCCGGGTCGCCCTGGAGGCCGCCGCGGCCGGCCCCGGCCCCCTGCCCGAGCTGGTCGTCGGTGACCACGGCTGGGTCTGCGGCGCAGGTCAGCTGGGGTTCGAGGCGATCGGGCTGGCCGACACCGACGACCCGGCGCCGTTCGTCGGCCAGGCGGAGGGCGCCGTCCGCGTCGTCGTACCCCTGGACGACGGAGCGCGGTCTAGTCACTACCGGCCGCTCACCCGCTACGTACTCAAACGCGCGTGTCTGTCACAGTAGGCCGCCGATGGGTGCACCTCTTCCCCACTCGTATCACCCGCCCCTAGTCTGGGGAGTGAGCACGCAGCGACGAAGAGTCACCGGAAGGGGAAGCCGGTGGCCGTCGAGTGCGGAAGGTGCAGGTGTGTCATGGCTGCAGCTGGCGAGAGGCCTCTGAACGAGGTTCAGTTCCTTACCGTGGCGGAGGTCGCCACGGTGATGCGAGTGTCGAAGATGACCGTGTACCGCCTGGTGCACAGCGGTCATCTGCCCGCGATCCGGGTGGGGCGGTCCTTCCGCGTCCCCGAACAAGCGGTCCACGAGTACCTCCGCGACAGCTATGTGGGGGTGGAGACGGGCTGACGACCCCCTCCGGGGGATCCCTGGAGACCCTCGATTACGACCTCGGCGCTCGGTTGGGTAGGCTAGCCCCTCGTAGGTCGTGTGGGCCCATGGCGCCCAAACAACCGAGTGATGAGAAGTGAGCGAGGGTAGTCGTGGGCTCTGTTATCAAGAAGCGGCGCAAGCGGATGGCCAAGAAGAAGCACCGCAAGCTGCTCAAGCGCACGCGCGTTCAGCGTCGCAACAAGAAGTAATCCGGTCCCGCGCACGCGGGAACCGATTGCGGCGCTCCGCGAGAGCGTGTTCTGTGGCCCTCCACCGGCAACGGTGGAGGGCCACAGGTATACCCGGACTGTCCGGTTCGTCCTGCCTGGGGAAAATCCGTCACCTCCCGCACCGGGCGTCATCACGGCGCAACACCGACCCGCTAAGTTGGCCTTCACGGGGAACGCGGAACTTCGGTACGCGGGAAGGAAGGCGCTGATCTTGGGCAAGGTCGTGCTCGTCACCGGGGCGGCCCGGCAGTTGGGCGGCCGGTTCGTGCGGCGGATCCAGCGGGACCCGGAGGTCGAGCGTGTCATCGCGGTGGACGCGGTGCCGCCCGCGCACCAGCTGGGCGGGGCCGACTTCGTCCAGACCGACATCCGCAAGCCGGCCATAGCCAGGGTGCTGGCCGAGACGGCCGCCGACACCGTGGTCCACCTCGATGTGACGGGCACCGCGCTCGGCGGCGGCAACCGGGCCACGGTCAAGGAGACCAACGTCATCGGCACCATGCAGCTGCTCGGTGCCTGCCAGAAGTCGCCGGCCGTCCAGCGGCTGGTGGTGAAGTCCAGCACCAATGTGTACGGCTCCGCGCCGCGCGATCCCGCCGTGTTCACCGAGACCACTCCGGCCAAGTCCCTGCCCAGCGGCGGCTTCGCCAAGGACACCGTCGAGGTCGAGGGGTACGTACGGGGATTCGCCCGGCGCCGGCCCGACGTGGCCGTGTGCGTGCTGCGGTTCGCCAACATCCTCGGACCGGCCGCCGACACCCCGCTCGCCTCGTACTTCGCGCTGCCGGTGCTGCCGACCGTGTTCGGCTACGATCCCCGGCTCCAGTTCGTGCACGAGGACGACGTGGTGGAGGTGCTGCGGCTCGCCGCGCACGAACCGCGCCGGGGCACCCTCAACAGCGGCACTTTCAACATCGCCGGGGACGGGGTGCTGCTGCTGTCCCAGTGCTCCCGCAGGCTCGGGCGGCCCACCGTGCCGCTGCTGCTGCCCGCGGTGACCTGGGCCGGCTCCCTGGTCCGTACGCTGGGTATGACGGACTTCTCACCGGAGCAGTTCCGGCTGCTGACCCACGGACGGGTCGTGGACACCGTTCAGATGCGCGAGACGCTGGGCTTCACGCCCCGGTACACGACGGCGGAGGCGTTCGCGGACTTCGCCCGGGGCCACGGCGCCGGGCTGCTGCCGCCCGAGACCGTCGCGGGAGCGGTCGACCGGATCGCCGCGCTGGCCCTGCCGGGCGGCGGCCGGCCCACCACGCACAGCGGCGACTAGCGCCAACCGAGGAGCGCGGTAACGATGGCGGACGCCAAGGTCATTCCCTTCGACGACGACCGGTCCCGGGGCTCCGGGAGCGGTGCCCAGCGGCCGGGGCGGCGGCGGGGTGCGAGCGGGCGCCGAGCCGGGTCCGGCAGCGGCGGCGGGGAGCTGGGTGAGGTGCAGCGGTTGCCGGGGCGGGGGCCGGAGCAGGCGGACGAGCCGGTGGAGCGGCCCGGGTCCGGTGCGTCCGGCGGGCTGGAGCAGCGGGTGGCGGCCGGGCTGGCGTTCCTGCGGCGCCGGCTGACCGGCGAGTACGAGGTCGACGACTTCGGGTACGACGCGGAGCTGACCGACCAGGTCCTGATGTCACTGCTGCGGCCGGTGTACGAGAAATACTTCCGGGTCGACGTGAAGGGCATCGAGAACATCCCGGACAAGGGCGGGGCGCTGATCGTCGCCAACCACTCCGGGACGCTGCCGCTGGACGGGCTGATGATGCAGGTCGCGGTGCACGACCGGCATCCGGCCGACCGGCATCTGCGGCTGCTCGCGGCGGACCTGGTGTTCGTGCTGCCGGTGGTCAACGAGCTGGCGCGCAAGCTCGGGCACACCCTGGCGTGCGCGGAGGACGCGGAACGGCTGCTGGAGCAGGGAGAGCTGGTGGGGGTGATGCCGGAGGGGTTCAAGGGCATCGGGAAGCCCTTCAGCGAGCGGTACAAGCTCCAGCGGTTCGGGCGGGGCGGCTTCGTGTCGACGGCGCTGCGGCAGGGGGTGCCGATCATCCCGTGCTCGATCGTCGGTGCGGAGGAGATCTATCCGATGATCGGCAACGCGAAGACGCTGGCGCGGCTGCTGGGCTTCCCGTACTTCCCGCTGACGCCGACGTTCCCCTGGCTGGGACCGCTGGGCGCGGTGCCGCTGCCGACGAAGTGGACGATCCAGTTCGGCGAGCCGATTCCGACGGACGGCTATCCGCCGGAGGCCGCCGAGGACCCGATGCTGATGTTCAACCTCACGGACCAGGTCCGGGAGCAGATCCAGCACACGCTGTACAAGCTGCTGGTGCAGCGACGGTCGGTCTTTTTCTGAAGGTCTCTTCCGACGGTCTTGTTCCGGCCGGGGATGCACGGCGGTGGGGGCGCCCGGTTCTCGGGGCGCCCCCACCGCCGTACTGCCCTAGTTCGCCTCGTTGTTGT
>NZ_VOGW01000137.1:0-9234 GCF_007896895.1 Streptomyces misionensis
GACTTCGGCGGGTCGAGCAGGCCGCCCGTGCTCCCGCCCAGCAGGCCGTCGCCGGTGCTGTCGGTGGCCGTGCCGCTGGGGCCGCCGGGAGCGGAGTGACCGGCGGACGGGGTGTGGCTGGGCGGGGCCGACCGGTGGCCGCCGGCGGAGCCGGTGGACGCAGACCCGGAGTCCCGGTGCTTGCCGTCGCCGCCCTGGGTGGGCTGCTGCGGCAGCAGGGACTGGAGCGGGGCGACCTCCTGGTCTATGGCGTCGAAGACTGACGACACCTGCTCTTTGACGTCCCCGAGCTGCACCGGCAGCTTGTCGCTGAGCGCGCTCCAGGCCTCGCGGTGGGACCGGGAGAACGTGGACAGCGCCTGGATCGGGCCCAGCGAGTCCGGGTCGGCCTCATAGGCCGCGTGCAGCAGCCGGTGGCCCTCGGTGACATCGCGCTGCATCCCGGACAGGGTGCGGCGGATCTCGCCGATGGACTCGTGGTCGAGTTGCCCGCCGCGGCCGCGCTCCATCAGCCGGCGGGCCTCGCCGAGCCGGGTGGAGGCCTGGTCGAGGTAGGTCTGGCCGCGCTGGTCCTGGCCGTCGCTCAGGTAGTCGAGCTTGAAGTCCTCGATGCCGCGTTTTAGTCCGTACAGCGAGTCCCCGGGCAGGGCGTCGGAGCTCGCGGCGGCGACCCCGCCGAAGGCCCCGGCGGCCACGCCCACGCTGAGCCCGCCGGCCGCGAGGCCCTTGGTCAGCCTGGACCGCGGCCGGAGTTTGCCCAGCGGGCTCGCCCGGTGCGCGCCCTTCGCCTTGCGCTGACCCGGCACCGACACGTCCGCCGCCCCGGCCCCCTCCTGGAACATGGCCTCCATCGCGGCCACCAGCCGGGCGCGTTGGACGACCTTGACCTCGGGGTCGAGCTGCGGCCTGGGCAGTGCGCCGAGGCCGTCCGCGAGGGCCAGCAGCCGGCCCTGCTCGGTCGGATCCTCGGGGTCCGGCGGGGGACCCGCCGGTGCTGCGGACTGCTCGGCCGCCGTGTCCCGGTCGGACTGCTCCTCCAGGGCCTGGGCGAAGGCGTTCGCCCGCCGGTGCGCCGATACGTTCGCGATCACTGGCGGCACCTCCTCTCGTCATGACGGTCGACTCCCCAGGGGGTCCTGAGGGTTGCACACCCCGACCTCCGCCACACGAACGGGCGATGGGTCGGCCGGGAAGCGACCACAGGGAGCCTGTATCCCGCACAACGACTGGCGCGGCACTTGGGTTACGGACGCCGGATGATCGGTCGGGAAACGCAACCCGCGTTCACAGAAGGTGAGTTGGTGGTCGCCCGCGGTCAGCGGGCGTCGTCCGGCAGCAGCCGGGCGAGGGTGCGGACGGCGCGGTACTGGAGCGTCTTGATGGCGCCCTCGTTCTTGCCCATGACCCGGGCGGTCTCGGCGACCGAGAGCCCCTGGAGGAAGCGGAGCGTCACGCACTCCTGCTGCTGCGGGTTGAGCCGTCGCACGGCGTCCAGGAGCGCGGCGTTCGACAGGGACTCCAGGACGGAGTCCTCCGGGGAGCGCTCGACCTCGTTGGCGTCCAGCATCTCGCCGGTGGTGACCTCCAGGCGGAAGCGGCTGGACTTGAAGTGGTCGGCGACGAGGTTGCGGGCGATCGTCACCAGCCAGGCGCCGAAGTCGCGGCCCTGCCAGGTGAAGGTGCCGATCCGGCGCAGGG
The DNA here is from genome assembly GCF_007896895.1 of Streptomyces misionensis. Taxonomy (GTDB): domain Bacteria; phylum Actinomycetota; class Actinomycetes; order Streptomycetales; family Streptomycetaceae; genus Streptomyces; species Streptomyces misionensis_A. Next base: position 1,699 of record NZ_VOGW01000137.1, read on the forward strand.
CGCGCAGAAAGGTCTCGCTCGTCAGGTCCTCGGCCGTCGCCCGGCCGCCGACGCGGTAGTAGATGTACCGGTAGACCGTGTCGCTGTACTGGTCGTACAGCCGGCCGAAGGCCTCGGCCTCCCCCGCCTGGGCGCGCTCGACCAGGTCCATCATCCGGGCGCTGTCGCTGTCGGCGGCCGGCCGGCGGGCGGTGGCCGCGGAGCCGGCTCCGGCGGACCGCCCTCGTCTGCCGACGGCGGCGCCGCCGTCGGCCAGTGCGTAGCACGGGCCCGTGGGCGCGGCGGCGGCGAAGGCGGGGACGGCGTGCGCGGTGGGGACGAGGCCGCGCAGCGTCTCTTTGACCGTTGCGACAGTTGCGCGCAGCGTAGCCAGGCCCGAGGCGTCAACCCCGACGTGTGGGTACACGGGACTCCCAGAGGCAGAGCTTTCATCACGTGCAGTGCGGAACCGTTCACCCGTCGTAGCGACGGAGGGGTACCGGTTTGCGTCTGAGGAGAATAACGCTTCGTGCAGGGCCTGCTACACCGAGTTGCTCAAATCATCGATTGCGTCGCATCTGTTACCGATTGGCGCCCTGTCAAGTTCCGCAATCTGATCACTTGGTGACCGAAAGACGGCGTCTTTCGGCAAAGTCATGGGCGTGTTGAAGTGGCCGCGGCATAATCCGGGCCGTCGGCACGGGCATGACCTGGGGAGACGGCGCCGATCGCAGAGAAGTGCGGATTTATCGACGTCGCCGGCTGAGGGCGATCGCCGCGGCCGTCCCGCCGGCCACCGCGCCGACGCCCGCCGCGGCCGGGATGCCCACCTTCGCCGCCTTGCGGCCGGTGCGGTAGTCCCGCAGCCGCCAGTCCTGCTCCCGGGCGTGCCTGCGCAGCTTGGCGTCCGGGTTGATGGCGTAGGGGTGGCCGACGAGGGAGAGCATCGGGATGTCGTTGTGGCTGTCGCTGTACGCGGCGCAGCGGGAGAGGTCCAGCCCCTCCGCCGCGGCCAGCGCCCGCACCGCCTCCGCCTTCGCCGGGCCGTGCAGCGGCTCGCCGACCAGCCGGCCGGTGTAGATGCCGTCGACCGACTCCGCGACCGTGCCGAGCGCGCCGGTCAGGCCGAGGCGGCGGGCGATCACCGTGGCGATCTCCACCGGCGCCGCGGTGACCAGCCACACCTTCTGGCCCGCGTCCAGGTGGGCCTGGGCGAGGGCGCGGGTGCCCGGCCAGATGCGGTCGGCCATGTACTCGTCGTAGATCTCCTCGCCGATGGTCTGGAGCTCGGCGACGCGATGGCCCTTGACGATGGAGAGCGCCGAGTCGCGGGCGTCCTGCATGTGCTCGGGGTCCTCGACGCCGGCCAGCCGGAACCAGGCCTGCTGCCAGGCGAACCGGGCCAGGTCGCGGGTCTCGAAGAACTTCCGCTTGTACAGGCCCCGCCCGAAGTGGAAGATCGCGGCGCCCTGCATCACGGTGTTGTCGAGGTCGAAGAACGCGGCGGCCTTGTCGTCGCCGACCACCGGGAACTGCGGTTCCTCCGGGGCCTGCGCCGGTTGCGGCCGGGTCTCCTCCGCCTCCTGCGAGGACTTGCGGGCGGCCTCCGCCGAGGCCTCGCCTGCCAACACGCTCCGCGCCGTGGCGGAGCGCCTACGGGGAGTGAGCCATCCGAGAGCGGCCATGTCGTGAGCATAGCCAGTCCGTTCGGTGCTTCCGGAGCCGAGAGGTCGGAAGGGCGTGAACTCTGGGTGAGGCGAGGGTTAACCGGCGTGTGGCGGGCGGCGCGCGAGAATGGCCGGTATGAGTCCACTCTTCCGACGCAAGACCGAGAAGACCGAGCCCGGTGAGCGGCTGGTCACCCTCGTCCGCAAGCCGGGCTGCCATCTGTGCGACGACGCGCAGGCCGTGATCGAGAAGGTCTGCGGGGAACTCGGGGTGCCCTGGGAGCCGAAGGACATCACCGAGGACAAGGCGCTGCACGACGAGTACTGGGAGCAGATCCCCGTCGTCCTGATCGACGGCGAGCAGCACACCTTCTGGCGCGTGGACGCGGACCGGCTACGCCGGGCACTGACCGACTAGTCCAAACGTCCCGAAATTCGCTTAGGATCGATGGGCGGTTTGGTCTCGGGGGCGGGATTCGTGAGGAGCGTGGGCGGTTTTGCCCCCAGTAATGAAGGCGCGCCGGTGGGTTGCCGCTGGTTCCCGCCAACGGCGTGAAAGTTGCGTGACCCCGGTCACTTCTGCCGGGCAAATCGGACACCATCTTTGTGCACGCGTTCACAAAGACATAGCCTGCTTTCGACGGGGCGGTCTGGGGACGTATGACCGCCCGCAGCCCCGCTCTACCCGCAGGAGCACCGTGGCAACTGGCCGAACACACCGACCGGCGACCCGCAGCCGAGGGATTCCCGAGGCCACCGTCGCCAGGCTTCCGCTGTACCTCCGAGCCCTGACCGCGCTGTCCGAGCGCTCGGTACCCACGGTCTCCTCCGAGGAACTGGCCGCGGCGGCGGGGGTCAACTCCGCGAAGCTGCGCAAGGACTTCTCTTACCTGGGCTCCTACGGAACGCGCGGTGTCGGCTACGACGTGGAGTATCTCGTCTACCAGATCTCGCGCGAACTCGGCCTCACCCAGGACTGGCCGGTTGTCATCGTCGGTATCGGCAACCTCGGCGCCGCCCTCGCCAACTACGGCGGGTTCGCCTCCCGCGGTTTCCGGGTCGCCGCGCTGATAGACGCCGACCCGGGGCTGACCGGGAAGCCGGTCGCCGGCATCCCCGTGCAGCACACCGACGAGCTCGAGAAGATCATCAAGGACAACGGGGTCTCCATCGGCGTGATCGCCACCCCGGCCGGCGCCGCCCAGCAGGTCTGCGACCGGCTCGTGGCCGCCGGTGTCACCTCCATCCTGAACTTCGCGCCGACCGTGCTCTCCGTGCCGGAGGGCGTCGACGTGCGCAAGGTCGACCTGTCGATCGAGCTCCAGATCCTCGCCTTCCACGAGCAGCGCAAGTCCGGCGAGGAGACCCCCGCCGGTGACGGCGCCGTGCCCGCCGCGGTCACCCCGCGCGACGACTCCGCCGACCAGGGCCCCGACGGGGACGTACCCGCGGTGATGCCGGCATGAGCCTCCTCGTCGTCGGACTGAGCCACCGCAGCGCTCCGGTCAGCGTGCTGGAGCGGGCGGCGCTGAGCGCGGACGCGCAGACCAAGCTGCTGCACGACACGGTCGCCGCCGAGCCCGCCACCGAGGCCGCGGTGCTCGCCACCTGCAACCGCATCGAGCTGTACGCCGACGTGGACAAGTTCCACGCCGGTGTCGCCGAGCTGTCCACGCTGCTCGCCCAGCACAGCGGCGTCGGCCTGGAGGAACTGACCCCCTACCTGTACGTCCACTACGAGGACCGGGCCGTCCACCACATGTTCTCGGTGGCCTGCGGTCTGGACTCGATGGTCGTCGGCGAGGGCCAGATCCTCGGCCAGATCAAGGACTCCCTGGCCCGCGCCCAGGAGCTGCACACCGCGGGCAAGCTGCTGAACGACCTGTTCCAGCAGGCCCTGCGGGTCGGCAAGCGCGCCCACTCCGAGACCGGCATCGACCGGGCCGGCCAGTCCCTGGTCACCTTCGGCCTGGAGCAGCTGGCCGCGGGCGGCGACGTCCGGCGCTGGGCCACCGGCCGCAGGGCGCTGGTGATCGGCGCCGGTTCGATGTCCTCGCTGGCCGCCGCCACGCTCGCGCGGGCCGGGGTCGCCGAGATCACCGTGGCCAACCGGACCTTCGAGCGCGCCGAGCGGCTCGTGCAGATCCTGCACGAGGCCGACGACAACGCGGTGAGCGCCCGCGCGGTGCGGATGGACGCCGTGGGCGACGAGCTGACACGTGCCGACGTCGTCGTCTCCTGTACCGGAGCGACGGGCCTGGTGCTCACGGCGGAGGCGGTCGCGCAGGCGGTCGAGGGCCGCACCGGGCAGCCGGTCGTCGCCGACACCGCTCCGGCGGCCGTGCGGACCGGGGCCCCGCAGCCGTCCGCCGACGAGAACTGCCCCCTGGACCTGGCCGCCGCGCAGCCCGGCTTCTCGGTGATGGGCGAGGCCGCGGTGGCCGGCATGGACGCGGCCACCCTGGAGCAGCACGCGGCCTGGGCCGCCGGCGGCAACACGCGCCCGGCGGGCGGTCGCGCTCCCGAGGCCGCCGAGGCGGACGCCGAGCTGATCACCGCGCTCGCCGCGACCGCCGCGACCGCGGGCCGGATTCCCGAGCGGCGCCGTCCCGAGCCGGTCGCCGAGCGTCCGGCGCCCTTCTTCTTCCTCCTCGACCTGGCCATGCCCCGCGACATCGACGCGGCCGTGCACCGGCTGGCCGGGGTGCGCCTGGTGGACATCGAGTCGCTCGCGGAGGCCTCCGCCGACGCGCCGATGGCGGCCGACGTGGACCAGGTGCGGCGTATCGTCTCGGACGAGGTCGCGGCCTTCGGGGCGGCCATGCGGGCGGCGCACATCACGCCGACCGTGGTCGCGCTGCGCACCATGGCCGCCGACGTCGTCGCCTCCGAGATCGCGCGGCTGCACGGCCGCCTGCCCGACCTGGACGAACGCCAGCGCGGCGAGATCCGCCAGGCCGTGCACCGGGTCGTGGACAAGCTGCTGCACGCGCCGACCGTGCGGGTCAAGCAGCTCGCGGCCGAGCCCGGCGGCGCCGGGTACGCGGACGCGCTGCGCACCCTTTTCGACCTCGACCCCGAGACGGTCGCCTCCGTCTCCCGGGCCGAGGACAGCACAGAAACGAAGGACCGACCGGCATGAGTGACAAGGCACTTCGACTGGGGACGCGGCGCAGCAAGCTCGCCATGGCCCAGTCCGGGCAGGTGGCGGACGCCGTCCGGAAGGTGACCGGGCGGCCCGTCGAGCTGGTCGAGATCACCACGTACGGCGACACCTCCCGCGAGCACCTCGCGCAGATCGGCGGCACCGGTGTGTTCGTCGCGGCGCTGCGCGAGGCGCTGGCGCGCGGCGAGGTCGACTTCGCCGTTCACTCGCTCAAGGACCTTCCCACCGAGCAGCCCGCGGAGCTGGTCCTCGCGGCCCTGCCGGTGCGCGAGGACCCGCGGGACGTGATCGTCGCGCGCGACGACCTGAAGTTCACCGACCTGCCGCGCGGCGCCCGCATAGGCACCGGCTCCCCGCGCCGCATGGCGCAGCTGAACGCGTACGCCCGCGCCCACGGCCTGGACATCGAGACGGTCCCGATCCGCGGCAACGTGGACACCCGCATCCGGTACGTCCGCGACGGCGAGCTGGACGCGGTCGTACTGGCCGCCGCCGGGCTCAACCGGCTCGGCCGCATCGAAGAGGTGACCGACTTCCTGTCGGTCGACACGGTTCTGCCCGCCCCCGGCCAGGGGGCCCTGGCGATCGAGTGCGCCGCGGAGAACGCGGACCTGATCGCCGCGCTCGGCGAACTCGACGACCCGTTCACGCGGGCCGCCGTGACCGCCGAACGGTCACTGCTCGCCGCCCTGGAGGCCGGTTGCAGCGCACCCGTCGGTGCGCTGGCCGACCTGTTGGGCGACGGGCAGGTTGTCAAGGAAATGCGCCTGCGCGGCGTCGTCGGGACCACCGACGGCACCCGCATGGTGCAGCTGTCCACCACCGGTCCCGTGCCCCAGACGCACGAGGGTGCGCTGGCACTCGGTAGCGACCTCGCCACCGAGATGCTCGCCCAGGGCGCGGCCGGTCTGATGGGGGAGCGAGCACATTGAGCCCCACCGCCCTTCCTGCCGCCGGTCCGGAACACGGGCACGTCACCTTCCTCGGTGCCGGACCCGGGGATCCGGGACTGCTGACTCTGCGCGCCGTGGAGGCACTGTCGAACGCGGACGTCCTGATCGCCGAGCCCGAGGTGCTCGACGTGATCCGGACGCACGCGCGGCAGGGCGTCTCCGTCGTGCACACCGACGGGAACCTCTCCACGTCGCCGCCGGGCACGGGCACGCCGCAGCTCACGGTCGTTGACGGCACGTCAGCCACCGCCGCTGCCCCGTCCCCTGCCCGGGATGCCGCTCATCTTGTCATGGAGGCTGTGCGGGGCGGCAGGCGGGTCGTCCGTGCGGTGTCCGGGGACCCCGGACTCGACACGGACGCGGCCGAGGAGATGCTCGCCTGCGCCGCCGCCGGGGTGTCCTTCGAGGTGGTCCCGGGTGTGGCGGCCGCGGTGGGGGTGCCGGCGTACGCCGGTGTGCCGCTGCGGGACGCCGACGGCGCGGACGTGCGCTTCGTGGACGCCCGCAACGCCTCCGACCGCTGCTGGACGGAGGTCGGCGCCTCCGACGGCACGGTGGTCGTCTCCACGACCCTGGACGCGGTGGCCGCCGCGGCGGCCGAGCTGGTCTCGGCCGGCCGCAAGCCGGACACCCCGCTGACCGTCACCGTCGCCGGTACGACGACCCGCCAGCGCACCTGGACCGCCACCCTCGGCACGATCGCGCAGACGCTGAAGCAGGCCAAGGTGCTGCCCTCGCCGGAGGGCGGCCGGCCGGTGATAGCCGTGGTCGGCGAGCGTTCCGCCGCCGCCCGGCGCGACCGGCTGTCGTGGTTCGAGTCCAAGCCGCTGTTCGGCTGGAAGGTGCTCGTGCCGCGCACGAAGGAGCAGGCGGCCTCGCTCTCCGACCAGCTGCGGTCCTACGGCGCGGTGCCGCACGAGGTGCCCACCATCGCCGTGGAGCCGCCGCGCACGCCCCAGCAGATGGAGCGCGCGGTCAAGGGCCTGGTCACCGGCCGCTACGAGTGGATCGCCTTCACGTCGGTCAACGCGGTGAAGGCCGTCCGGGAGAAGTTCGAGGAGTACGGCCTTGACGCTCGGGCTTTTGCGGGTATCAAGGTGGCTGCGGTGGGCGAGCAGACGGCTCGTGCGCTGATCGCCTTCGGCGTGAAGCCGGACCTGGTGCCGAGCGGTGAGCAGTCGGCGGCGGGTCTGCTGGAGGACTGGCCGCCCTACGACCCGGTCTTCGACCCGATCGACCGTGTCTTCCTGCCGCGGGCCGACATCGCCACGGAGACCCTGGTGGCCGGTCTGATCGAGCTGGGCTGGGAGGTCGACGACGTCACGGCCTACCGCACCGTGCGCGCCTCGCCCCCGCCGGCCGAGACCCGCGAGGCGATCAAGGGCGGCGGCTTCGACGCGGTGCTCTTCACCTCGTCCTCCACGGTCCGCAACCTGGTCGGCATCGCGGGCAAGCCGCACAACGTGACGGTGATCGCCTGCATCGGCCCGGCGACGGCGAAGACGGCGGAGGAGCACGGCCTGCGTGTCGACGTCATGGCCCCGGAACCCTCCGTCCACAAGCTGGCGGAGGCCCTGGCCGACTTCGGCGCCAAGCGGCGCGACGCGGCGCTGGAGGCCGGCGACCCGGTGACGCGCCCGAGCGAGCGCCGGCCGGGCGCCAAGTCGGACGCGCACGGCGGTGGCGCGCCGGAGGCCCACGCCACGCCGGTGCCCAAGGCGGACGCCGACTTCGCCTTCGAGCACGCCGAGTGCATCGGCTGCGGCGCGTG
>NZ_VOGW01000137.1:9514-16826 GCF_007896895.1 Streptomyces misionensis
GACGATGGACGCGGGCTCGTCCGGGCCCCCCCCGCACCGCCCGCTCCCCCCGCCGCCGCCCCCGCCCGCGCCCCCGGCCCCGGGCCCCCGCCGACCGCAGGGCCCGGCACAGCGCATCCCACTCGCCGTCCACGGTGGCGTCGATCATCCAGCGGTCACCGGCCAGGTCGGCCATCCGCACCCGTCTTCGGGAGGCCGCCGGGTGGTCGGCGGCGAGGGTGACGAACTGCGGCTCGCGTTCGACCAGGACGCGGACGCAGAGCCCCGGCGGCATCCGCAGCGGGCTGCCCTCGACCTCGTGCACGAACGCCATGTCGAGCCGGCCCGCGGCGACCATGGCGAGCAGGGTGTTGGCGGAGACGTTCATCTGGAGCGTCGGCTCGACCCGCGGCTCCCCGGTCCGCAGCCGGTGCAGCCAGCCCGGGATGGCGCGGCTCGCCGTGGCACCGATGCGCAGCCGGAAGCCGCACGCGGCGCGGGCGGCCGCGGCCCGGGTCTCCGTCACGATCGCCGCGAACTCGGTCACCAGCGGCCGGGCCCGGCTGAGCACCGCCAGGCCCAGCGGCGTGGGACGGCAGCCGGTGCGGGTGCGTAGGAACAGCTGGGCGCCGAGGGCGTTCTCGATGCGCCGCAGCTGCGTGCTCAACGAGGGCTGTGCCATGCCGAGTTCCCGGGCCGCCTTGTGCAGACTGCCGGCGTCGGCGATGACGCAGAGCACGCGCAGATGCCTGACCTCCAGCTCCATGGGGGTGAGCGTAGAGCGGGGCACCGTGTGACACCAGGTGTCCAAGTTCCTGCGAATCAAGACGAGTTGGCACCTGATAGCCCAGTGCTATCCCCGATTGCCATCATCCCTGGACCCGTTCACCTGTCCGAGACTTCCTGGCAACCGATCGTTCCACCCCACAGAACGAGTAGGAGCCCCCCACATGACGTCGTTCCGTCACAGCACCGGGCAGAAGAACTCCAGGAGACTGGCGGCCCTCGCGCTCGGACTCGGACTGGCCGCGGCGGCCCTGGGCACCGCGGCCCCGGCGGGCGCCCAGACCCAGGGTGCCGACCGGGCCCCGGCCCGGAGCTCCGCCGGCTACGTCGGCTCCGCCGAGAACTCCGGCAACAAGGCCTTCTTCGACGCGGTGCTGAGGTCCGTCGCCCAGCGGCAGGCCGAGCACCCCTCCCTCAAGTCGGTGACCGTCTACTACAACGCCTCCCAGGCACCCAGCTTCCGTTCGCAGATATCGAGCGCCGCCTCGATCTGGAACAGCTCCGTGTCCAACGTGAAACTCCAGTCGACGACGGGCAGCGCCGACTTCTCCTACTACGAGGGCAACGACTCGCGCGGCTCGTACGCGTCCACCGACGGGCACGGCAGCGGGTACATCTTCCTCGACTACACGCAGAACCAGCAGTACGACTCGATCCGGGTCGCCGCCCACGAGACGGGCCATGTGCTGGGCCTGCCCGACCACTACAGCGGCCCGTGCAGCGAACTCATGTCGGGCGGCGGCCCCGGCCCGTCCTGCACCAACCGCTACCCGAACACGACCGAGCGCTCGCGGGTCAACCAGCTCTGGGCATACGGCCTGGCCAAGGCCCTCGCCGCGGTCGGCGCGCGGCACTGACCGACCGCGCGCCGACGGCCCGGCCTCCCGGCCGTGCCCCCACCACACGCGTACGGACCGCGGCTCCCCAGCGCGGTCCGTACGTCCGTTCGCGCCCGCAGGCCGAAGGTGAAGGGGATCGATCCCTTCACCGGGGTGGATCGTGTACCCCGAGCCGTCGAGACGGCTGCCGTCCGGAAACTCGCGACAGGACGGGCCACGGCGCGGCACGGTCATGGTCGACCGGGGCCGGGGCAGCCGGCCCACGGCCGCCGCGCCGACACGCAGTCCCCTCGCACACCCCGTCCGGCCCGCGTCGGCGTGAACGGGCAGACGACCGACAGCACGTCGCCGAGCCGGAAACCCCTCGCATCCGTCACCCGGCCAGGACGGACAGGTCCCGGCGAGGCCCCGCGGTGGGCGCGGCCGGGGAAAACGGATCGACGCACATCGCGCGAGTGGATACCTTGCCTTCGGCCATACGTCGTCCAGCGGCCCAGGACACCGCACTCGGGTTCGCCCCGATGCGGAAACCCCGGTTCGAATCCGGGCGTCGGCCACCTCGGCGATCCGGTGGGGAAGGATCGGCGCTCGGCCCGCCCTCCCCGCGGTGGGCCGGAGAGGACGCGCGTGTCACTCGCTCTTGAAGATCGCCTGGCCATCGCCGAGCTGGTCTCGTCGCACGGCCACCTCGTCGACGACGGCTGCCTCGACCGGTTGGCGGAGCTGTTCACCGTCGATGTGGTCTACGACCTAACCGAGTTCGGCCAAGAGCCGTTGCACGGGGTGGCGGCCGTCCGAGAAGCGGCCCGGGCGCTGGGGGCCGCGAACCCGGTCGCGCATCACGTCACCAACGTCGTCGTCTCGCACTCGCCGGACGGCCGGGTACGGGTCCGGTCCAAGGGGCTGGGCATCAAGGCCGACGGCTCCTGCGGTTCCGTCTCCTACGACGACACCCTCGTCCGCACCGGCGACGGCTGGCGGATCAGCCATCGCAAGGTGTCACCGCGCCGGGCTCCCCTGGGACTCGCGCACGCGGACCCGGCGGGCGGCCGTGAGGACATCGATGATCTTCTGGAGTTCCTCGTCGCGCGCATCATGGACGACAACCACGCTTATGCGTACGTGGCCGACACCATGGGCGCCAAGGCCCTCCTCGACAGCCATCTGCCCATGCTCGATCTGACCTAGCGGCTGGCACACGACCACCGCGCGATGGACCCCGAGGACCCCCGCTCAGCCGGCCTCGCGTACGCGATTCGCGTCCTCGCCCAGTCGTACGCCGAACACCCCGGCTACCGCCAGGAATGGCGTCCCCAGGGTCTTTCGTCCGGCTCAGGCCGGGAAGTCGGGTGCGGGACGAGCGATCGGCGGCCATGATGCCGATCATGACTGGATACATCGGCGTACCCGATCGGCTGGGCGAGAGCGCGCTGTCCGATGGGCGGTTGCTCGGCTGGGCCGAGTGGGGGCCGCCGGACGGAGTGCCCGTCCTGTTGTGTCCGGGTGCGGCCACGAGCCGGTGGCTCGGGTTCGGCGCGGGTGTCGTCGAAGCGCTCGGAGTGCGTCTTGTCTCCGTGGACCGGCCGGGGCTCGGGGTCTCGACGCCCGCACCCGGGCGGACCTTCCGCGACTTCGCCGCGGATGTGCGGCAGCTCTGTGCGCTGCGCGGGCTCGGGCGCCCGGCCGTGGTCGGGAACTCGCAGGGCGCGCCCTTCGCGCTCGCCTGCGCCGCGGAGAAGGTCGCCTCGGCGCTGGCCGTCGTCTCCGGTGCGGACGAGGTCGCCGCGCCGCGGTTCGCTCCTGTGCTGGACGCGGGCCTGCGTGGTCTCGTCGAGCGCACCGCGCGCGACCCGGCCGGCGCCGAGGAGTTCTTCGCGGGCTTCACCGCGGACGCCATGTGGGACATGGTCATGGCCGGGAGTCCGGAGTGCGACCTCGCCGTGTACCAGGAGCCCGCCTTCGCGGCCGGCTACCGCAGGGCCTTGAACGAGGCGTTCGGCCAAGGTGCCGCCGGTTATGCCCGTGACACCGTCCTGGCGATGGGACGGTGGCCGTTCGCGCTCGACGCGATCACGGTCCCGGTGGACATCTGGTACGGCGCGCAGGACACCGGCCACTCGCCCGACAACGGAGCGCTGCTGGCCGCTCGGGTGCCCGGTGCGCGACGCCATGTCGTGCCGGAGATCGGCGGCGCGCTGCTGTGGACTCATGCCGAGTCGATCCTCACGGTGCTCCTCGGCAGGGCCGTCGACCACGAGGGCCGACCCCGGTGACCTGCCGGGGACGGGGGCCGGGGCGGCGCCGGGTGGTGTGGAGGAAACCGAGCGGATCGCGGGGCCGGGCGCCGGGGCTGCCCGGTCCGGCAGGGTGGATGGCGAGCTGCTGACAGGTGGTGTCGTCCGTGCGTCCGCCCTAAAGGATGCTGCCGGGAAGGCCGTTGCGACCGAGCGGTTCCCTGGTGGCGGTCGGTGCTTGCCGGCGGCGCCAGAAGGGGCCTGCGGGCCGGCGCCGTTCCCAGGAGTGCACGGCCCGGTGGCCGAGCAGATAGTGCTCGAAGGTCTCGTGCAGCCGTGCGGCGTAGCGGGCGAGTGCGTCGGGGTCGCCGTCGAGACGGGCGTGCACGGCCTCGGCGCCGCACACGCCGGTGTACAAGGCGGTCAGGATGCCCTGGGAGGAGATCGGGTCGTACGCGGTCGCGGCGTCGCCGACGGCGATCCATCCGTCGCCGGCCGCCGGTCGCAGACGGGCGGTGTGGGCGGCGCAGCGCCGCGGTACGGCTCCGGGCCAGGGCGTGCGGCCGACGGCGCGGGCGGCGGTGTGAGTGGTGGTGGCCAGCCGGTCGAGGAAGACGTCGAGGGTGTTGAGGCGGGGCGGGGCGAGATCGCTGTGGGTGAAGTAGGCGGCGAGACGGCCGGTGGGGTGGCAGGGGGCGGTGTACCACCAGCCGTCGGGGGCGGATTCGACCAGAGAGAGGTGCTCCCTGTCGTGCGGGTCGTCGGCGAGCCGCAGGTGGACGGCGATGAGCCGGTCGTGGCGGTGGCGCGAGGCTCCACAGCGGGTGGCGACGCGGGCGCGTCGGCCGGTGGCGTCGACCAGCCACCGGCAGCGCAGGGGCCGGTGTACGCCGCGGGCCGTCACCGTCACCCGCCGTCCCCCGCCGGGATCGCGTACCGGGTGTCCCACGGTGGTGTGCTCGGCGACCCGCACGTCGCAGGCCCGCGCCCGGGAACGCAACAGGTGGTCGAAGGCCGGCCGGTGGAGGTGCCAGCCGTGCCCGTGCGGGTCGTTGATGAAGTGGACGTGCCGCGGGTCGGGTGAACCCCAGGCGGAGACGGTGCCGTGGCACACCCGGTGGTCGCGGTCCAGTGCGGTGGGGTCGACGCCGAGGTCATGGAGCAGCATCCGGGCGGCGGGCGCGTCACCGGGGCGGGCCGGGCGCCCGTGGGCGGGCTTCACGTCACGGTCCGCGGTGCCTGCGACAAGGCCTCGCGGTGCTGATCGTGCACGCCACCGCGGGGCGTCGCCACTCGGTCGGCCATGCCGGTGAGGCGGGCCGCCGTGGCACCGCGGCCCCGTGCGGGAGCGGCGCGGCGCCTCCACCGTCCGCGGGACACGGCCGATGACGGTTCTCACCGTGCGGGGGCGAGGGTCCTGGACACGGCCGATGGCGGGTCTCACCGTGCGGGGGCGAGGGTCCTGCTCAGACCGTGGGAGGAGACCAGCCGGGCGCTGCCGTCGGCCAGCCGGTAGGACAGTCCGGCCACGCCGAGGCGGCCGGCGGCCACCCGCTCGGCGAGCACACGGGAGCGGTCCAGCAGCAGGCCGACGCTGTGCCGGATGTGCTCGTGGAGGATGTCCTCCTCCCGGTCGTGTCCGGCGGCGCGGGCCGCCAGCACGCTCGGCGTCACCCGCTCCACGACGTCACGGACGAATCCGGCGGGTGCCCGGCCGCCGTCGGCCGCGGCGCGGGCGGCCGCGACGGCCCCGCACGAGTCGTGGCCCAGGACCACGACCAGCGGGCAGTCCAGCACACTCACCCCGTACTCGATGCTGCCCAGCACCTCCGCGCCGACCACGTGCCCGGCGGTGCGTACCACGAACAGGTCGCCCAGGCCCTGGTCGAAGATGATCTCGGCGGCCAGCCGGGAGTCCGAGCACCCGAACAGCACCGCGAAGGGGCGCTGCGCCGGCGCGGTCTCGGCGCGGCGCGCGGCGTCCTGGTTGGGGTGCTCGGGCGAGCCGGTGACGAACCGCTGGTTACCGGAGAGCAGCAGCTCGAAGGCGTCATCGGGGCTCGGCGTCAGTGCATCGGTCATGGCGGCAGGCTACGGCCGGCCCGGTCGGAACGCGCGGCCAGGCCCGCCGACGGCGGCCTGTTCACTCCCACGGGGGGACGCCCGGACACCGGGTGTTCTCCCTGGGCGGCCCCTCTCGTTGACCGGCCCACTCGCTGACCGGCCCACTCGCTGACCGGGGCCTCGCGCGTTCCCGGGGGGCGGGGCGGGCGTGGTGCACGGGCCGTCAGGGCGCGACCGTCGGCGCGGGCGGTGTCCAGCGGTGGGTGCGCGGCACCGTGCCGGTGACGCCGAAGTCCTTCTTCAGCTGTTCGGGGATGGCGTAGTGCATGACGCGGCCGCGGGTGAGGGAGGACAGTTCGAAGACGGTGGTGAGGTGGCCGAGGCGGTCGAGGGCCCAGGCTCCCAGCGGGGACCGGTCCTCGATGGTCTCCAGCACTCCGAGCAGGGCGGGGACGGCCTTGACCACGCTGTCCCAGGCGGTGCGCGGGACCTGGAGCCAGTCGGCGCAGGTGTCGCCGATCAGGTAGCGGATCAGGGCGGAGACGATCGGGTCGAAGAAGGTGCCGGGGACGACCTCCTCGTAGAGGTCGATCAGCTGTCGGGTCAGGTGGGCGCCTTCGGGCGAGGGGCCCATGTGGCGGATCATGTAGAGGTCGAGGAACTGCCGGGCCTCTTCCACGGACTTGGGGACGGCGTCCTGGTCGACGCCGAGCATCGCGCCGACCACGCGCCAGGCGTAGAAGTAGGCCTCCGCCCCCTCGACGCTCATGTGGATGCCGAGGCGGTGCAGACTGTCCAGGACGAGCAGGGAGAAGAACATCTGCCCGCCGATCATGTCCTCCTGGCAGATCGGCGTGCCCAGCGCCCCGGCGTCCCAGCGGCCCTCCCGCGTGAGGTGATGGCGGATGGCGGCGTGCAGCAGGCGTACCTTCTGCGCTGCCGGGACGAACTTGCCGCCCGCCTCGAAGGCGTCGGGCTGCATGAGGTAGACGGTGAACTGGCCGGTCTCCGCCATCCTCCTGGACGGATAGTCGAGCCCGTGGGTGGCCGACAGCAGTCGGGCGACATGCGGGACGACGTAGCAGGCGGGCATGGAGGCGAACGACAGCGCGGTGGAGATGTGCACGTTGTTGTCGATGAAGAACAGCCGGGCCTTCTCCATCTCCCCCCAGTCCACCCAGGCCGGTGGTACGGCGGTGGCCCGCAGGTACTCGCGGGCGACGTCGGGCAGCCCGTCGGGGAGCGGGGCGCCGGCCGTGGAGGCATAGCGCATCAGGCTGTTGAACGTGCCCACCTCGTCCCGTGCGAACAAGGTGGCCACCACCTCGTCGGCGAGTGCGTCCCCCGACTGGCGCAGGGCGTCCATGGAGGCATCGGTCCAGGTCATGTGGGAGTCCTTCCCGGTGGGCC
>NZ_VOGW01000137.1:17106-35092 GCF_007896895.1 Streptomyces misionensis
GGCGCCCTGCCGCGGGGGGCCGCGGGGGCGAGGGGGGCGGGGGCGTGGTCGGCGGCCGGGGCCTCCCCGCCGAGCAGCCGCGCGCGGTGCGCGGGCTGCCGACCGCGCGGCGGGCGCGCGGCCAGGGGGAGCTGAGGATCGCGTCCCGGGTGGGGGAGGCTGTCGGCGGCGTGGGCGCGCTCGTCCGGGCGCACCCGGGAGGCGATCATGTCCTCCACCTGATCGGGGGCTTTGAGCGCGGTCATCAGCTCGCGCACCTCGCGCAGATGGTCCGCGGTGAGGTCCGGGCGGCCCAGCAGGCCGGCGAGTCGCTCGCGCTGGGCGGGCGGGGCGGCGCGCCAGGTCACGGCCAGCAGGGCGGTGGGCCGCCGGCCGCGGATGTCGTCCAGGCTCGCCTTGCCCGTGCGACCGGGCTCCCCGAACAGGCCCAGCAGGTCGTCGCGCAGTTGGAACGCCTCGCCCAGCGGCAGCCCGTACGCGGACAGACCGGCCCGCAGCCGGGCGGTGGCACCGGCGAGCAGGGCGCCGATGAGCAGCGGGTGTTCGACGGTGTACTTCGCGGTCTTGTAGCGCACCACCTTCAGCGACACGAGCGGGTCGGGTTCCGCACCGGTGTTGAGGATCTCCAGGCACTCGCCGGCGATCAGTTCCCTCGCCAGGTCCGCCCACATGGGCCGCGCGCGGGCGAGGTAGGCGGCGGGCAGACCGCTGGTGGCGAACAGCTGGCCCGCCAGCGCCATCAGGTGGTCGCCGACCAGCATGGCCAGCGCGCGGGCGGCGGCACCGGCGCCCGGCCGGCCGGCGACGGCGGCCCGCAACGCCACGTGGACGGTGGGCAGTTCATGGCGCAGTGGGCTGTCGTCGATGAGGTCGTCGTGCACGACCGCCGCGGCGTGGACCAGTTCCATGGAGGCTGCGGCGCGTACGAGGGGGTCGCTGTCGGGCTGGCCGGCCGCGCGCCATCCCCAGTAGCAGAACGCCGCCCGCAGCCGCTTGCCGTGCCCGGCCGCCGCCCGCAGTTGCCCGGCCACCGGCGCGAGCGCGTCGTCGATCGCGCACAGCTGCTCGGCCTCCCGTGCCAGGAGCTCGTGCAGGACGGTGTCGATCCGGGCCTTGAATCCGGCGGGGTCGAAGCGCTCAGACATCGCCGTCGGGCGCCGTCCGGCGTGCCCTCGCGTGCTGGGCCAGCACCTCCAGGTGGGCGGGTGGTGCGGCGGCGTAACGGTCCAGCGCGATACGGCCGCGGGCCAGCAGGTCCTGGTGGGCGTCGCGTGCGAGGTCGGGCCCGTCGGCACGGCGCAGCAGCTGCCGTGCGGTGCCGACGGCCGAACTCACGGTGGTGACGGCCAGGTCCGCCAGACCGGCCACCAGCAGGACCGCCTGCTCTTCCAGCCCCCGGCCGTCGGGTGGAGTGGATGTCATACCGGTGCGTCCCCCCAGTTCTCGAACCAGGCTCCGTCGCCGTGGTGTCCGGGGGTCTCCCCGGCCCGGGCGTGCCTTCGCGCTCCAGCACACTGCCTCCGAGTGCGGGGAGCCCTCCGTAGCTCGTTAAACCACCTTTTCGGATGAACGGAGGAACGTTCGGCCGCCGGAGCGAACCGGTCAGGCTCCGGTGCGGGTCACCCCGCCGTCGACGTGCAGGATCTGGCCGGTGATGAAGTCGGCGTCGTCCGAGACCAGGAAGGCGAGGGCGTTGCCGAGGTCGGCCGGGACCGAGTGGCGCTTGATGGTCTGCACGGCCGTGGTCCGGGCGATCACCTCCTCGGCACTCGGGCCGTTCGTCCGGGCCCGGCCCAGGAAGCCCTCGGTGGCCACCAGGCCGGGCGCGATGGCGTTGACGGTGACGCCGCTCTCGCCGAGTTCGTTGGCGAGGGCCCGGGTCAGCGCGTGCACGGTGCCCTTGCTGGTCAGGTACGCCAGGTCGCGGTTCTGGGTCAGGGTGATGCCCGAGCCGGTGTTGACGATGCGTCCCCAGCCGGCGGCCCGCATCCCCGGGGCGAACGCCTGGGCGAAGAGCAGGATCGCCTCGACGTTGACCGCCTGGACCGTGCGCCACAGTTCTATCGTCACGTGGTCGAGGTCGGTGAAGGGGAAGACGCCGGCGTTGTTGACGAGGATGTCGCAGCGTCCGTACCGGTCGAGGACCGTGCCGACCACGGTGTCGACCTGCGCCGGCTCGCTGATGTCGCACACCAGCCCCAGTTTGTCGCCCGTGCCCGTCAGTTGCCGCACACCGTCGGCCGGGTCCTCGATGTCGACGGCGACCACGTGCGCGCCGTCCGCGGCGAGCCGTCGGCAGTACGCGTACCCGATGCCCCGCGCCGCCCCGGTGACCACCGCGGTCTTGCCGTCAAGCGCCACGGGTGAACTCCAGTCCGATCCGGGTGGCGATGCCGAAGTAGTCCTCCAGGTGCCAGGTGCGCACGATCCGTCCGTCGACCACCTGGTGGAAGTCCGCCGCCCGGAACTCGACCTCGCGGCCCGTGCCTTCGACGCCGAGCAACTCCCCGGTGTGTACACCTCGGCCGGTCGAGCGCACCGCCACCATCTCACCGGATTCGACGACGTCGTCGATCGTGACGGTCAGACCGGAGAACACCCCGCGCAGGTGCTCGATGCTCTTCTTCCAGCCGTCCGCGCCGGGTCCGGTGCGCAGGGCCGGGACGGCCTCCCAGTCGGGGGCGAGGGCGTCGTCGACCAACGACGTGTCTCCCGTGGCGAGGGCCTCGTAGAAGCGCCGGACGGCGCTCTCATTGTCAGTGGGCATGGCTCTCACGCTAGGGACGCGCTCCCCGAGTGATCAAAGACCTGTTCCGCACCACGTCATACGGTTCGGGCATGACGGATCTCGATCTGCGGCTGGTGCGCTACTTCACCGCCGTCGCCTCGCATCTGCACTACGGCCGTGCCGCGGCCGAACTGCGCGTCGCGCAGCCGTCGTTGAGCCGGCAGATCGGCCGGCTCGAGGCCCTGGTGGGCGCGCGGCTCCTGGACCGCACACGGCAGGGCACGCGGCTCACCGAGGCGGGGGAGGCGTTCCTCCCCCACGCGCTCGCCCTGCTGCGTGCGTCCGAGCAGGCCGCGGCCGCCGCCCGGGCCGCCGCGCGGCCCACCCGGATCACCGTCGGCTACACCGCGGGCCTGATCGTCACCCCGGCGGTGCGCCACCTGCGGCTGGGACACCCCGACGCCGAGGTGCGCACGCTGCACCTGGAATGGCACGAGCCGCGCGAGGCCCTGCTGGACCGGCGGGTGGACGCGGCGGTCACCCGGCTGCCGCTGCGGACCGACGACCTGGACGTGACGGTCCTCTACGACGAGCCGAAACTGCTGCTCGTGCCGCTCGGACACCGGCTGGCCGGCCAGGAGTCGGCGACCCTGGACGACATCGACGGCGAGCCGATCCCCCGCTTCCCGGATCCGGAGTGGGACGCCTACTGGCGCATCGACCCGCGCCCCGGAGGCCGTCCCGCGCCGGACGGGCCCCCGGTCGAGACCATCGAGGACAAGCTCGAATGCATCGCCGCCGGGCAGGCCGTGGCCATCGTCCCGGCCGCCCTGTACGCGGCCGGAATTCGCCCCGACCTCACCACAGTCCCGCTGCGCGGCGTCGAACCGGGCCGCGTCGTCGTGGCGACCCGGGCCGCGGACCGGAACCGGCTGGTGGCCGCGTTCCGCACGGCCGCCCGTGACCGCCTGAACGGGCAGGCCCCGTCGCCCCGGCCGTGACGCGGACCACCGGGCGAACGGTCGCCGTGGCGCCGCCGCCCGCCCGGAGCGGGACCGCCCCCACGGTCCGTCGGATCCGCCGGCGGCCGGGATCGGGCCGCCGGCCTCCCGGCCTTCCTCGCGGGAAGCCGCCGCCCGTCCGCTTCGGCGCCTGGTGCCGGGAACGCGGCGGCAGGATCGCGGCATCAGGGTCGGCTGCGGCACGACGGTGACGCACCGGTGGAGTTCACCGTCACGCACGACCGGTACGTCTCAGGTGCCCCGGGGCGTGTGAAGGTGACCGCGCACGGCAGGGAGGCGTGGGTGGCCGACCCGCCGGAGACCAGTGGCGGCCGGTACGACGTGACCGTGGCGGTGGACCGTGACCGCGTCCGGTGGCAGCGGTTCACCGGCCATCTGGAGAGCGGCCGGGCCGGCGACGCCGGCTGACCCTGAAGCCCGTGGGCCGCTCCGGCCTCCCTTTCCACACGGGTGCGTTCAGCGGGGTGCCAGCAGCGCGCGCAGGGCGGCCTTGTCGGGCTTGCCGCTCGCCGCGACGGGAACGTCGGCGAGGGTGCTGACACCTGCCGGGACGCTGGCCTCGCCCAGCTCCCGCGCGACCAGGTCGCGCAGCGCCCGCTCCGCCGGCGCGCGGCCCGGCTGCGGGACCACGAAGGCGTGGATCGCCTCGCCGGTCCGCTCGTCCGGGACCCCGACGACGTACGCCTGGTCCACCTCGGGGTGGGAGGCGAGGACGCGTTCGATGGGGCCCGCGTAGTGCACGACGGCGTTGACGATGACGACGTCGCGGGCGCGTCCGGTCAGCCGGAGGTATCCGCGCGCGTCGATCCGGCCGAGGTCCCGGGTCCGGACCCAGCCGTCGCGCAGGACGTCCCCGGTCTCCTTGGGGTCCTCCCAGTAGCCGCAGAACGCGTCCGGCGTCCGCACCCAGACCTCGCCCGTGCGGTCCGCGGGGAGGACGTGGCCGTCCTGGTCGCGCACGGTCATCCCGACCGTGTCGAGCGGGCGTCCCACCGTGTCGGCGAGGCCGGGGTCGGCGGCGAGTTCCTCGGGTTCGAGGAGGGTGAGCATGCCCGTCTCGGTCTGTCCGTAGGCGTGATGGGCCACGGGCCCGAGCAGTTCGGCCGCCTCGGTCAGCCGGTGCGGGGCAAGAGGGGATCCGGCCACGACGAGGGCGCGCAGACTGCTCGTGTCCGCGCGCGCGTCGCGCACGGCGTCGAGAATGCCGTGCAGGCGCGGCACCGTGGTCATGCAGGCGGTGATGCGCAGATCGGCGAAGACGTCGGGGAAGACCAGGGGCCGGTGCGGTATGACCGCGGTGCCCCCGGCCAGCAGGGCCAGGCCCAGGTGCTCGAACATGACGGCGCTGGTGAGGGTGCCGAAGAGCAGGAACCGTTCGTAGCGCGCCGCGAGGCGCCGGACGCGGTCGGTCCAGCGGGCGGGCTGAAGGGCCCAGTGCTCCGACAGGGCCCCGTAGGTCACCATCGTGCCCTTGGGCCGGCCGGTGCTGCCGCTGGTGAGGTGGATGACGCCGACGCCGTCGCGGTCGCCGCGGGGCGTGAGGTCGTCGGGTGCGGGGGCGAAGCCCTTCGGGGGCCGCAGCGCGCCGCCGGTCTCCAGGAGTCGCAACGCGCCCGCCGCGGCGGCCGGTTCGGGACGGCTCGCGGCGTCGTCCGTCACCACGGCGTCGACGTCCCGGGCGAGGATGTCGCGCAGGTGCTCACGGGTCAGCCCGGGGCGCAGTCCGACCACCTGGCAGCCGACGACGTGGGCCGCGACGCGCACCGCGAAGGCCTCCGGTGTGACACCGGTGTCGAGGGCCACGCGGGACCCCGGAGCCAGGCCCGCGGCGCGCAGCCCCCGGGCGAAGCCGGCGATCCGGTCGAGCATCTCTCCTCGGGTGACGGTGTGTTCCCCGTGCTCGAAGGCGGGCAGGTCGGGAGCGTCGCGGAAGGCGTCGACGAACGCTCGCGGAAAGAGACCCCCGGGCTTTTCGTCCACTTCGTCTCCATTCTGGACCGGAAGCAGCCGACACAAAGACGGCGTGAATGACTGGAAAGCGACCATGCCGAACGGCGAATGGACGCACGCGGACCGCCAAGCGCGCCTCACGTTAACCGACGGAAGGAATTCACCACCCCGAGCGGCGAGTGACCTACGTCACATGGAGGCGGTCTGGCTCGGTGCTTTAACCATCAAGTAAGGTCCTTTCCGCCCCCACGGAAGGCAGGACGAACTCATGTCTGCTTTAGCGCAGGTTGACTATCTCGTCATCGGCGGCGGCCCCGCGGGCCTCCAGGCCGGGTACTTCCTCGAAAAAAACGGCAGAGATTATCTCATCGTGGAGGAGAGCGACGCCCCAGGCGCCTTCTTCACCCGTTTCCCCCGGCACAGAACGCTTATCTCGTCCAACAAGGTGTACACCGGCTGGAGCGATCCGGAAATGCGCCTCCGGGTCGACTGGAATTCCCTCCTCTCGGACGACGGACCGCTCTTCACCGCCTACTCCCCGCGCTACTTCCCGCCGGCCGACGACATGGTCCGCTACCTGGCCGACTTCGCACGGACCCAGGGGCTGCGCATCCGCTTCAACACCCGGGTCACCCGCGTCGCCCGGCCCGCGGACGGCCTGTTCGCTGCGACGGACCAGGACGGCAACGTCATCCGGGCCCGCCGGGTCATCGTCGCCACGGGCGTCTCGCGGCCGTACGTGCCGGCCATCGAGGGCGTCGAGGAGGCCGAACGCTACGACACGGTGACCGTCGACCCCGCGGACTTCACCGACCAGCGCGTCCTCGTCATCGGGCGCGGAAATTCCGCCTTCGAGACCGCCGACAATCTCATCGAGACCGCCGCCGTCATCCACGTCGCCGGACCCGGCTCCCTCAAACTCGCCTGGCGGACGCACTTCGTCGGACATCTCCGCGCGGTCAACAACAACTTCCTCGACACCTATCAGCTCAAATCGCAGAACGCCGTACTGGACGGCGACATCCTGCGTATCGAACGAAAGTCGGACGGCACCTATGTGGTGAGCGTCAGGTTCGCGCGCGTCGAGGAAGTGGTGAAGGACATCCCGTACGACCGGGTGATCCTGGCCACCGGTTTCCGCTTCGATGCCTCGATATTCGACGACGACTGCCGCCCCGACCTCGTCGTCAAGGACCGATTCCCGCAGCTCACCAGCGCGTGGGAATCCGTCAACGTGCCCGATCTGTATTTCGCCGGAACCATCACCCAGTCGCTCGACTTCAAGAAGTCCACCAGTGGTTTCATCCATGGTTTCCGGTACGGGGTCAAGGCTCTCGGCCGCATACTCGAACGCCGTTACCACGACCGGGACTGGCCGGACACCGCCCTGCCTGCCACCGCGGACGCCGTGAGCGACGCGATCGTCGCGCGGGTCAACCGCACCTCGGCCCTGTGGCAGATGTTCGGGTTCCTCGGCGACGCGGTGCTGCTCGGCACCGACGGCGGGGCCCGCTACTGCGAGGAGGTTCCGGTGGCGCACCTGCACGACGCCGCCGCGCGGGGCGAGTTCGGGGACCTGGCCTGCTACTTCGCCGTCACCCTGGAGTACGGCGCCGACCACGACCAGGTCGACCCCTTCGACATCACCGTCGGCAGGACCCCCCAGCGGGACACCGGCGGCCTCGACGCACGCTATCTCCACCCCGTGGTACGGCAGTTC
Source organism: Streptomyces misionensis (assembly GCF_007896895.1). Lineage (GTDB taxonomy): Bacteria > Actinomycetota > Actinomycetes > Streptomycetales > Streptomycetaceae > Streptomyces > Streptomyces misionensis_A. Next base: position 24,527 of record NZ_VOGW01000137.1, read on the forward strand.
CTGCCGGACGGCAGCGGCAAACCGGTCGCGGAGCACCACCTCACGGAGAACCTGGAGAACGAGTGGGACGACCCCGACGTCCACGTCGGTCCGCTCGGCTCCTTCCTCGCCTCCCGGCTGTCCGCCGAAGACGGCCTCCCGGCCGGCGGGGAATCCGCCGTCCCCCGGGCATGACCGGCGCACGGACGGGCCCGGTGCACGATCCGGCCGGAGCGGAACGCCGGGCCCGCGCGCAACTGAGACCGGAGCACTACGACTTCATCGCCGGCGGCGCGGGCGAGGAGACGGCTCTGCGGGAGAACGAGGACGCATTCGGCCGGCTGGCCCTGCTCCCCCGGGTACTGCGCGGCGGCGCCGAGCGCGGCACCCGCGTGGGCGTGCTGGGCCGGGAGTGGGCGGCGCCCCTCTTCGTCTCGCCGACCGCCTTCCACCGTCTCGCCCACCCCGACGGCGAACTGGCCACCGCACGCGCCGCCGCCGCGACCGGCACCCCGCTGATCACCGGCATGGCCGCCACCACCGCCGTCGCGGACGTGGTCGCCGCGGCCCGCGCGAGGGACCCGGAGGCCGTCGTCTGGTTCCAGCTGTATCTTCAGCCGGAGCACGAGGTCACCACCGCACTCGTGCGCCGGGCCGAGCGGGCGGGCTGCTCGGCCCTCGTGGTCACCGTCGACTCCCCCGTGTTCGGCACCCGTACCCGGGACCTGCGCAACGGCTTCCACGACCTGCCGCCCGGTCTCGCGGCGGAGAACATGCGGGACCTGCTGCCCGGTGCCGCGCCCGGCGGCACCCGCGACATCGCCATGTGGCCGGCGGGCTGGGACGACCTGCGGCGGCTGCGCGACCTGACCGATCTGCCGCTCGTCCTCAAGGGCGTGCTGCATCCGGCGGACGCGCGGACGGCGGTCGAGCAGGGCGTGGACGCGCTGCTCGTGTCCAACCACGGGGGACGGCAGCTCGATGCCGCTCCGGCGTCGGTCGAGGCGCTCCCGGCCGTCGCCGAGGCCGTCGCCGGACGGGTGCCGCTCCTCATGGACGGCGGGGTGCGCCGGGGCAGCGACGTCGCGCTCGCCCTGGCCCTGGGCGCGGTGGCCGCCGGCGTGGGGCGGCCGGTGCTGTGGGCGCTGGCGACGGGCGGCGAGGACGGAGTGGCACAGATGCTGACCGCCCTGCGCGAGGACTTCGACCGCGTACTCGCCCTCTGCGGCGGTCACCGGCCCGAGGACCTCACGGCCGACCAGGTGGTGCCGCGCGGGCTCCCGCACCGCCGGCCGGAAGGAGAACGAGCATGGTGAGCCGGAGGACGACGGCGGCGGTGGCCCTGGGCGGCGCGCTGCTGCTGTCCCTGCCCGCCTGGCTGCCGGACCGGGTCGTCGCCCTGCGGATGAAGGTGTTCGCCCGCGTCAACGGTGACGAGGGCATACCGCTGCCCAGCGCGGTCTTCGGCGCCGACCGCTTCCAGGAGGTCTACGGCCACCCCGCCGCCGGGGGCCGCAGCAAGGGCGCGGCGCTGTCCGACCTGTTCTGGTACTGGCTCGCGCCCGGCGCCGACGTCCACCAGGAGCATCTGGAGGCCGGCCCCCGCTACGACGAGGTGGCCCGGCGGACGCTCGCCGTCCTCTCCGGCCCGTCGGCCGAGCTGTACGCCGCCGCGGCGAGGGCCACCCGACGCGCCCTGGACGCGGCGGACACCGGCCGGGTGCGCTCCGTGCGGCTGCGCGACCTGATGATGCCGGTGTGGGCCGAGTTCTTCTACGAACTGGTGTTCAAGGAGCCGTGCCCGGCCGAGGCCCGGCGGCTGATCGTCGCCAACGCCACCGACGTGGTCGACGCCCTCAAGTGCACCCGGCCGCGCCACATGCGCCGCCGGAACCGGCTGACCCGGTATCTGCTGCGCCGGCTGGCCGCCGGTGACGTGCCGCACGAACTGCCCGGCGGCCTGACCCGCCGCCAGCAGGCGTGCTACCTGCAAGGCACCTTCTTCAACACCGCCGTGGTCCAGATGTCCGAGGCGATGGCCCACCTCCTGCTGGTCCTCGCCCAGCACCCCGACGTACAGCGGAGGACGACGGACACCCCCGACGACGACCGCTACCTGTCGTACGTCATGAACGAGACCTTCCGGCTGTTCCCGCTGTTCGGAGTGGCTCACCGCATCGCCACCGCCGACATCGCCCTCGACGGCCTGCCCACCATCCCGGCCGGCTCCGTCCTCACCTTCAGCTACCCCGACTACCACGCCACCGGCTACACCGATCCCGAGCGGTTCGATCCGCAGCGCTGGGCGGCGCTGTCCGCGAAGGACGCCCACCACATCCCCTTCGGCGTCGCCGCCAACCGGCCCTGTCCCGCCTGGCGGCTCGCCCCGGTCGTGATGCGGGCCGCGACCCGGGAGGTGCTGGCCCGGTACGCGCTCGACTCCCCCGTCGGACACACCCGTTCGATCCCCCACCGCGCTCCCTGTCTGCTGCTGCCCCGCGAGCGGCCGGTCTCCCGGGCCACCAGGTTCGTCCTGCGCACCGCGCTGACCGTTCGCGACCGGGCCGAGGACGTCGGACGCAGCCTGCTGCAACTGGTCCTCGGCACCTGGATGGTGCTGGAGGCCCGCCGCACCAGGCCCGCCACGACGTACTTCGCCCGGTACGACACCGAGGGCCGCCCGCTGAGCGCCGGCCACGGTGCGCCGGACGCCGGGGCGACGGCGGAGCGCGGCGCGACCGCCTGCCCGTACCCGCGCCGGGGGGCGTGAAGGCGTCATCCCCATAGGCCTCCTCACCCAGGAGTCGTCGTTGTCGACCACCGAGATGGGCCCCGCGTTCTTCCTGGCCGTGTCCGTCATCCTCATCGTCTGCCGCCTCGTCGGTCTGCTCCTGCGCCACATCGGCCAGCCGCCCGTGGTCGGCGAGATGGTCGCCGGGGTGGCCCTCGGGCCGTCCTTTCTCGGCCTGCTCTCCCCCGGCCTGGAGAAATCGCTGTTCCCCGACGAGATGCGGCCCGTGCTGTACGTGGCCGGGCAGTTCGGTCTCGTCGTCTTCATGTTCCTGTCGGGCTACGAGTTCCGGACCGACCGGCTGCGGTCGGTGGGCCGCACGGCGGTGCCCGTCTCGGCGGCCGGCATCGTCGTACCGCTCCTGCTCGGCTCGGGGCTGGCCTGGGCGGCGCACGGTGCGGTGGACCTCTACCCGGACGGTGTCTCGCCCACGGTGGGCGCGCTGTTCGTCGGGGTCACCGTGGCCATCACCGCCTTCCCGATGCTGGCCCGGATCATCACCGAACGCGGCCTGGCCGACACCCGGTTCGGCTCGGTCGCGCTGGCCTCGGGCGCACTGGACGACGCCGTGGCATGGGTGCTGCTGGCGTTGGTGCTGAGCATGGCGGGCGGCAAGGCGGACACCTTCCTGCTCGCCGTGGGCGGCGCGGCCGGGCTCGCCGTGTTCCTCGGCGTCTTCCTCCGCGTCCGGGCCAGGGCCCTGGAACGGGCACGGCGGCTGACGGAGGAGCACATGCTGCTGGTCACCGTTCTCCTGCTGTTCCTCGCCGCGTGGTACACCGACCGCATCGGCCTGTACGCCGTGTTCGGCGCCTTCAGCCTCGGCGTGGTCTTCCCCCGCGACCCGGTGGTGAGCCGCGCCGTGGCGGCCATCGCACCCGTGAGCCGCATCGTGTTCCTGCCGCTGTTCTTCACCTACTCCGGGCTCAACACGGACTTCACGCTGCTGTCGGGCAGCGGGCTGATCCTGTTCACCGTCGCCTGTGTGGCGGTGGCGATCATCGGCAAGTTCGGCGCCTGCTGGGCGGCGGCGCGGATGCTGGGCGAACCGCCGGGGACCGCCCTGCGGGTGGGCGCGCTGATGAACGCGCGCGGGCTGATGCAGCTCATCGCCATCAACGTCGGCCTCACCGCGGGCATCGCCTCCCCCGCCCTCTTCGGCGTCCTGGTGGTCGTCGCCCTGGTGACCACGGTGATGACGGCTCCCGTGCTGACGTGGCTGGACCGGCGGGCGGCGGCCCGGCAGCCGGACGCCGGCCCGGCCGCCGAGATGCGCCCCACGGCGTAGCGGGTCTCGTGGAGCGGGCCGCCACCCGGCGGTTCGAAGGTTTCGATTTCGATTCGGGAGGACCTGACCGGAAGAATCCCCGACACGGCCCTCCCCGGCGCCGGTTGAGACGTCCTTGCGGTAACTCGCCCGGCCGCAAGGGGTGTCCGAGTCCTGCGCGGAGGCCACAGCACTAGGGACTCTCCGTCGTCGTGCGCGGCCGGGCCGTCATGACGAGGCCGGACGGGTGGTTGGTGGACGTCATGACTCCGCGTACCCGCCTCCCGGGAACGGGTTCGAGGCGCCACCGGCTCACCACGGCCGCGACCGTCGCCATCATCTCCGCGCGGGCGAACGACTCGCCGATGCACTGGTGGCCTCCCGCGCCGAAGGGGACGAACGCCCCCCGCGGGACGGCCGGCCGATCGGGCAGCCACCGGTCGGGGTCGAAGCGGGTGGGCTCGGGGAAGTGGCGCGGGTTGCGGTGCAGCACCAGGGCGCTGAAGAGGAACTCGGTGCCCCGCGGAAAGCGGTGGCCGCCGAGTTCGACATCGGTGACGGCACGCCGGATCGTGACGCCGCCCGGGTTGCGCATGCGCAGTGCCTCGTCGACCGTCCGCCGGGTGCGGGGCAGCCGATCGAGCCGGTCGAGGTCGAAGGGCGCCCCGGCCTGCTGCCGGACCTCCTCGTAGAGCGCGCGGTCGATGTCCGGGTGCCGGCCGAGTTCATGGAAGAGCCAGGCCAGCCCGCCGGCGACGGTTTCGGTGCCGGCGACCAGCAGGGTGACGACCTCGTCGTACACCTGCTGATAGGTCATGGTGTCCGCGGTGGGCGCGTCCTCGGCCCGCAGGAGCAGCGTCAGCAGATCGGGCTCCCCGTCCGGCGGGCTGCCGCGGCGGGCGCCGATGAGCCGGTCGATGACGTGCCGCAGCCGGCGGTGCGCGTCGGCGAGGCGGCGGTTGCCGGGGGTGGGCAGCCGCTGCCAGAGGTTGGTGGGGTCGAGGACACGGATGTACATGCCCCGCAGGACGACGGGCACCGTGTCACGGATCTCGGCGGCGAGTCCTTCGTCCAGGGCGGTGGAGAACAGCGTCGAGGTGAGGACGGCCAGGGACAGGTCGTGCATCTCCTGGGTGACGTCGATGTCCTGGCCCGGCCGCCAGGAGGTGGCTCGGGCGGTGGCCAGGTCCGCCATCGTCCGGGCGTAGTGGGCGATGTGGGCGTGGTGGAACGCCGGCTGCATCAGGCGCCGCTGACGCAGGTGGAAGGAGCCCTCGGAGGTGGCGAGGCCGTTGCCGAGGTAGTCCCGGAGCTTTTCGAACGAGCGGCCCTTGGCGTAGTCGGCGGCCTCGCTCACCATGACGCGGTGGACGAGGTCCGGGCTGGTGAGGACGTAGGTCGGCTTGGGCCCGAGGTGGATCGCCACGACCGGGTCGTACGCGGTGAGCGTGTCGAGGAACTCGAGGGGCCTGCGCCACATGTGCAGGCCGTGGCCGATCAGGGGCAGGCGCCCTCGCGCGACCGGCGGGGACGTGGGACGGGCGGCAGCGGTCATCAGCGCTCCTTCGGCCGGGACGGCACTCGTGGCGGCCCGGGTGGCGTGCCGGACGGCACGGTCGACCACGCGTGGGCCTCGACGGCTTGCGCCACCGTCACGGCATGAAACCCAGTGTGACGGAGGGACTGCTCAGCGTGGTAGCCCCGGTCCCGCCTGCGCTCGTCCGGGTGTCGGGCCCGGCTCTGTTGACCCGGTACCGTCAGACCTGCGGGGGCCGGCCGCCTCCGGCCGGCCGCGGTGCCGGAACCATTCCGGTGCCAGGATCGACATGAGCGTCGCGTCCACCCGCTCGCCCTCCCGTGCCCGAACGGGCGTTCGCCGCATCGACGGCGCCCTGCTCGGGCAGCGTCCGCGCGGGGGTTCGCACGCACGAGCCCGTACGGCGGGACGCCTGTCCACCACGGCGCCGAGGCCGGCTCAGCCGCGGCCGTCGCGGAGCCGGAGGTACGCGTCCAGTTCCGCGGCTCCGGTGAGCAGCGCTCGGCCCCGGGTGCTCAGCCGGGTGTGCCAGTCGCGTAGCACGGTCTCCAGCGGCTCCAGCCCGCCGGCCGCCCGCACCTGGCTGATCAGCGGGGCGATCTGCTCCAACAGATGGCCGCCACGCCTGAGTTGGTGGGCCAGACGGGCGTCGCGCACATCGGCCTCGTCGTAGACGCGATAGCCGGTGCGCGGGTCGCGGCGCGGACTGACCAGCCCTGCTCGCTCCCAGGCGCGCAGCGTGGCGGGGCGGATGCCGAGGCGTCCCGCCACGGGTCCGATGAAGGTGCCGGGGGCCCCGGACCGCGCGGTCGTGGTGGCGCCCGCACCGGGCTCTGCCGGCGGGGCGGGCTCCAGATCGCGCAGGGCGCGTTCCACGGCGCGGAGGGTGTGGCGGTCGTCGAGGAGCTGGGCGTGGCTCTCGTCGACGAGGCGGAGCGCCTCGCCGGTGGTGCCCTGGTTGACGGCTCGCATGATCGACGTCGCCGTCCGGTGGCCGTGTCCGGGCACCAGGGCGAGGAAGGCGCGCAGGGCCCCCGCGTGCAGCGGGGTGTAGGTGCGGTAGCCGTGCGGAGTGCGATCGGCGGCCGGGAGGATGCCGTCCGCCTCGTAGTTCCTGATCGCCTGGGTGGACAGACCGTGCGCCCGGGCCAGATCGACCGGCCTGAGCCGTCTACCGCTTTGAAGGTCTCGCGCCATGAGGCCGACGATAGCGCGCAAAAGTTTACACCGAGGCTTCAACGATAGCGTTGAAGCCATGATTGCCGACATCGAGGACATCGCCCATGCCGTCGACGCCTCCGCCGTCATGCGGCTGCTCCCGGCCCGGCCCCGGTTGCTCGCCCTGGGCGAGCCCACCCATGGCGAGGACACCCTGCTCCGGCTGCGCAACGAGCTCTTCCGGCAGCTGGTGGAGCAGGAGGGGTACCGGACCATCGCGATCGAGAGCGACTGCATGAGAGCACTGGTGGTGGACGGTCACGTCACCACGGGCACAGGCACACTCGACCACGTCATGGAGCACGGGTTCGGTCACGGCTGGGGCGCCTTCGCGGCCAACCGCGACCTCGTGCGCTGGATGCGGGCGTACAACGACGGCCGGCCCGCGTCCGACCAGGCGCGTTTCGCCGGGTTCGACGGCCCGCTGGAGCTGACCGGCGCCGCGAGCCCCCGGCAGGCCCTCACCGCCCTCCACGACTACCTCGCGGAGCGGGTCGACGCGGGACTGCTTCCCTGCACGGCGGGTACGCTCGACCGCCTCCTGGGCGCCGACGACCGGTGGACCGACCCCGCCGCCATGACGGACCCGGCCCGGTCCGTGGGGCGGTCCCCGGAGGCCGGGGAGTTGCGACTGCTCGCCGACGACCTGGTGGCCCTGCTCGACGCGCAGACACCGCACCTGCGCGCGGTGTCCGCCGAGGAGGAGTGGGACCGCGCGCGCATGTACGGGCGCACCGCGACCGGGCTGCTGCGATACCACCGCTGGACGGCCGACACCTCACCCGCCCGTATGACGCGGCTGTGCGCCCTGCGGGACCTGATGATGGCCCGTAACCTGTGCGCCCTCGCCGAGCGGGGCCCGGTGTTCGTCCACGCCCACAACTCCCATCTCCAGCGGGAGAAGAGCTCGATGCGGATGTGGCAGGGGGCGGTGGAGTGGTGGAGCGCGGGCGCGCTGGTGAGCGCACGGCTCGGCGACGCGTACGCGTTCGTCGCCACGGCCCTCGGCACCATCCGGCACCGGGGAGTGGACACCCCGGCGCCGGACACCCTCGAAGGTCTCCTGTACGCGCTCCCGGAGGACCGCTGCGTGGTCGACACCGCGCGGCTGGCCACCGCCCTCGGTGACGGGCGGCCGGTGCGCCGCGTGTCGCCGTGGTTCGGGTACGCCCCGTTCGACCCGGCCCATCTCTCGGACAGCGACGGCCTCGTGTTCGTCAGGGACGTCGCACAGGGCTGACCCCGGGCGCGCCGAGCCGGCCGGCCTGGGCCGCTCGGGCCGTGAGCGCCTGGTAGGAGATCTTGCCCGTCGGGCCGAGCGGCATCTCCTCCACGAGCAGCAGGAGTTCGGGGTGTTTGCGCCGCGACAGGCCGCGGGCCCCGAGATGGGTCGTGAGGTCGGCCAGGGTGGGCGCGGGGGTGCCGGGGACCGGTCGGACGCAGGCGCACAGGCGCTCGCCGAGGTCCGGGTCGGGCACCGGGACGCACACCGCCTCCGCGACGGCGGGATGGCCGCCCAGTTCGTGTTCGACCTCGGCGAGGCTGATGTTGAGGCCGCCGCGTACGACGATGCGCTTGAGCCGCCCCAGCACGTGCAGTCGCCCGTGCTCGTCGAGCCGGCCGAGGTCGCCGGTGCGGACCCAGCCGTCGCGGTTGCGGTAACGCGCGTCCAGGTCGGGCGCGTTGACGTAGCACAGGGGGGTCATGGGGCCCAGGGCCTCGATCTGCCCGCTGTGCCCGGGCGGCAGCGGTGTGCCGTCGGGGCCGGTGATCCGGATGCGGGCGACCGCCGGGTCGGGGGTGCCGACGCTGTCGCCCGGGGGCCGGCTCTCCCCCGCCGTATGGCAGTTCACACCGTCCGAGGAGCCGTAGACCGTCACCACGGGGCGGCCGAAACGCCGGCGGCACGCCTGCGCGACGGCCGGGGGCAGGGCGGCGCCGCTGGAGACGACGGCCCGCAACGACGAGGTGTCCTCGCCCGGCCGGGCCGGCAGGTCGGTGATCCGGCGCAGCATGGTGGGCACCGCGAACAGATGGGTCGGGCGGTGCTGCGCGATCAGCCGCAGCGCGCCCGCCGGGTCGAACGCCGACGGCACGATCAGGGTGCCGCCGAGCACGGCGAGGGTGACCGGTGTACCGAGCGAGCCGAAGGAGGACGCCAGCGGGACGAGGACGAGGTGGCGGGGGGCCGCCGTGGGGTCCGGGTGCAGGGACCGGACGTAGCGGGCCCGGCCGCCCGCCAGGGCGTGATGGCTGTAGGCGACCATCTTCGGCTCGGTCTCGGAGCCGGAGGACACCAGGATGCGGGCGGGCCCGTACGGGTCGGCCCGCCGGGGCGCCCAGGGGTGCCGGGGCCCCGGTGCGTGCAGGCCCGGCACCCGGCCGTGTCCCGGGCCGGGCACGAACACCGCGTCCAGGTGCGGGAGTTCGGCGACGGCATGGGTTTGGCCGGCCGCGGCGAGGACGGCGCCGCGGGCGCGGGCGCGGGCGAGCAGGGCCCGGGTGTCGCGGTCGTCGCTGCTCGGGGGCAGCGGCAGGGCCACCGCGCCGATGGCGTACACGGCGAGTTCCGCGGCCACGGCGTCGCGTCCGTCGGGCAGCCGCAGCGCCACCACGTCACCGCCGCCGAGCCCCGCCTCGGTGAACAGGGCCGCGATGCGCCGGACGTGGGTGTCCAGGGCCGCGTAGGACAGCGTCCCGGTGTCGTCCACCAGGGCGGTGCGGTCCGGGTGTTGCCGTACCCGGGCGGTGAACAGCGTGTACAGATCGCTGTCGGGGCACAGGCCCGCCCGTACCCAGGCCTGCCGCCGGGCGCGGGGCACGAGGTCGGGGAAGGGCACGCCGGCGCGGGAGGTCCAGACCCGGTGTCCGTCCCGGCCCGCGGGGAGGACGGCGGGGGCGACGGTTGTCATGCGAACTCCCAGGGCGCGTGCGGGCGGGCGTGTCCGGTGACCGGATCGGGTGGGGCGATGGCCGTGCGGAAGGCCGGGTCCCGGGCCAGGGCCGCCAGGTCGGTGTGGACGGGGGTGGCGGTCAGGCCGTGCGCGGCCAGCCGGTGCCTGCACTCCTCGGTGGTGAGGGAGCGGTCGAGCAGTTCGCGTACCGCCTCGGGGTGGGCGCGGGCCTCCGGGCCGAGGTACAGGTGTCCGTCGGCGGTGGGCAGCGGCCGGTCCAGCGGAGTCCAGCGGGCCCGGTGCGCGGGGCGCGGGATCAGGGCGGCCGCGGAGACCAGGCTGGAGTCGACACGGCCGCCGCGCCCGGTGCGCTCCCGGGCCGCCAGCGCGGCCAGCACCCCCTGCGCGCAGACCAGTCCGCCGAGCACGTCGGTGAGGGTCATCAGGGAGGGGGCCGGTGGTTCGCCGTGCGGCCGTACGGCGGCGGCGAGTCCGCTGTGCACCTGGGCGAGGTAGTCGGTGCCCAGGGGCGGCCGGTCGCCGAGGGTGTCACCGAAGCCAGAGGCCCAGGCGTACACCAGGGCGGGGCGGGCGGGCAGCAGGTCGAAGTCGTCGAGGCCGAGCAGGCCGGCCTTGCCGGGGGCCCAGTTGTGCAGGAAGACGTCGGCCTCCGCGGTCAGCGCGCGCACGGCGTCCCGGCCCCGCGCGGTGGTCAGGTCGGCCTCGACCACCTGTTTGCCCGCGTTGAGGGCGGTGAACCGGGCCGAGGTGCCGTCCGCGAGCGGGGGCAGCCAGCGCATCGGATCGCCGCCGGGGGGTTCGACCCGGACCACCTCGGCGCCGAGCATCCGCAGGACGTGCCCGGCGAGCGGGCCCTGCA
>NZ_VOGW01000137.1:35372-38284 GCF_007896895.1 Streptomyces misionensis
GTGCCGGGCGGCGGCCCGCAGCTCCGCCAGGGTCCGGGCGAGGGCGGCCTGCCGCAGCTCGCCGGGCAGCGGGCAGACGGCGGTGGCGAAGCGCTGCTGGAAGGGCAGCCAGCCGCGGCCGGCGAGGGTGGCGGGCACTCCGAGCCGGGCCCAGAACTCCCGCCAGGCCGACGGGTCGAGGGTCTCCACCTCCACGCGGGCGCCGTCGCGGGTGTCCAGGGTGGCCAGTCCGGGCGCGGACGCCTCCGGCTGTTCGAGGCCGTCATCGGCCGTCGCGGCGGCGAGGTACTGGCCGAGCGCCAGCAGCGCTCCCTGGGCCACCGAGGTGCGCGCCCCGCGCAGGTCCAGTCCCCGGGCCCGCCCGATCGCGGCCGCGGTGGCCCCCTGGGCCGCGAGGACGCCCGCCACCACCGAGGCGTAGTCGACGGCCAGCGGTACGGGGCCGCCCGTGGCCCGGCCGTGGACGTGCATGAGGCCGCAGGCGGCCTGCACGGCTCGTTCGCCGGGCAGGTCCATGCCGACCGGGCCCGCCCAGTCGATCGTGTGCCGTACCTCCGCGGGGAGCGCGGTGCGCCGCAGCAGCCGGTCGGCGACGGCGGTGGCGACCGCGGGCCGTGCGGCGGTGCGCGGATACGTCGTCACCCGCGCCCCCTGCCGGGCCGGCGGCCCTGCACCGAGTAGAAGACGCTGGAGGCGGCACGGAACGACGGGTCCCGCATCAACCGCGCCACCCGGTCCAGTTCCTCGTCGGTCATGCCCTGCGCCAGCAGCCGGTCGCGCAGGTTGCGGGTGTGGTTCAACTGCAGCCCGAGGCCGGGGTCCTGGGCGTGGCGTACGTCGATGTGCAGGTGGACGTCGATGCCGGTGAGGCCGGCCGCGCGCAGGGCGGCGGGCACCCGGCGTCCCCAGTGCGGGTCGCCGCCCGCGGCGCGCAGGGCGGCCGCCTTGGCGTGCAGGAACCGGACGTACAGCGCCTCGGTGGCCGCGTCCGGGGTCAGCAGCGGCGGCTCGTAGGAGGCGTCGATCTCGTCGATCTGGAGCAGCCCGCCGGGCCGCAGCGCCCGGACGAGCCGCCGCAGGACCGTGTCGCGGGTCGGCACGTGCTGGAGGACCAGGCGTGCCACCACCAGGTCGTAGGTCTCTTCCGGCAGCGGGTCGCGGGCCACGTCGAGCGCGGCGACCTCCAGGCGCGGGCCGGGCACCAGATCGCGGGTGTCACGGTCGGTGGCCAGCACGGAGCCGCCCGGGGCGACCCGGTCGGCGAGCCAGCGCGCGATGCTGCCGCCGCCCGCGCCGATCTCCAGGCAGTGCCAGCCCGGGCCGACCCCGGCTGCGGCCAGCCGGGGCAGGGTCACCGGGTCGTAGGCGGCCTCCAGGCAGCGGTGCTGGTCACGGCTGTGCGCGGTGCCGTTGTCGAAGACCGCGCGGGCGGGGGCCGGCGGTGTCATGAAGGGTGTCCTTTCGCAGGCGCCGGCCGTGCCTCGGCCGGTCGCAGGGGTTCGGGTCGTCAGGTCCAGCGGCCCGTGCCCGCGAGGGCGGTGCCCGCAAGCCGCCGTGCCAGGGCGGCGCGGCGGACCTTTCCGGTGCCGGTGCGGGGCACATCGTCCCAGGTGAGGACGGCCGGGTCACGCAACGTCGGTAGCCCGTACGTGGCTTGTTCCCAGGCGTCCGGGTCCAGCCGGCCGTCGGCGGTGACCACGACGGGCAGCGGATCGCCGTCCGGGACGGCGAGGACCACGCACTCCAGGGCCTGGGGCAGCCGCTGCTCCAGCGCGTCCTCGGTCCGCAGACAGCTCATGCCCGGCAGGCTGTCGACCTCGCGGTCCAGCACGCTGACGCTGCCGTCGCGGTGGAGCACGCCGATGTCGCCCGTGGACCACCAGTCGCCGATCCGCTTGGCGGCCCAGCGTTCCTCCTCGCCGACGTAGCCGAGGGCGAGCGCGGCGGTGCGCACCAGGAGCAGTCCGGAGCGCCCGCGCGGCACCGGACGCAGGGTCTGCGGGTCCACGGCGCGCAGCCGGGTGCGGCCCGGCACCGGGCGGCCCAGCCGGCGTGTCGTGGACTCCGCGTCCGCCGCGAGCGCGGAGCGCCGGGTGTGGAAGCGGAAGGTGAGCGGTCCGGTCTCGGTCTGGCCCCAGCCCTGCATCCACAGCGGGCGGGGGTGGTCGCTCGCGGTCAGGTAGGCGCGCAGGGCGGGCGGGTGGACGGCGTCGTAGGTGCTGATGTAGAGGCGGACCCGGCGGAAGGGGTTGTCGAGCCGCGTGGTGAGCGGCCGCAGCCGGACGTAGGTCGCGGGCGTCGCCTCGACGACGGTGGGCGGGTGGGTCCGCAGGAGTGGATCGGCGGTGTCCGGGTCGTCCCCGCTGAGCAGCACGATCTCGGCGGGCGGGACCGAGAGGACGACCGCCGTCCAGCAGAAGGCGCGCCCGTGCGCGTACGCGCCGGCGTTGAGCAGGACGTCGTCCGGGCGGATGCCGATGCCCGGGTAGCGCACCGCCTCGAAGCGGGCGAGTTTGTCCACGAGGGTGCGCGTGGAGTGGGTGACCAGTTTGGGCAGCCCGGCGGCGATGGCGGCGATCCGGGCGATGTCGGAGCCCTGGTCGCCGACCGGGCCGACGACGCCGAGCACGATGTCGTCGACGGCGGCCGGGTCCAGGTCCGGGAAGCGGTCGCGGATCTCGTGGATGAGGCCGACGACCAGGTCGATGGGCTTGGTGCCGTGCAGGGCGCCGTTCGCCTTGCCGCGGCCGCGCGGGGTGCGGATCGCGTCGTACACGTACGCTTCGGTGCTCACTGGTGTGCCTTTCGGGAGGGTCGGCCGAGCGGGGTTCGGTGGTCGTCGGGTCGGGGGGCCCGGCCGGCGGCCGGGGCGGGCCGGTCGCCGTCGGCGAGTGCGGGTACGTCCCAGTCGC
>NZ_VOGW01000137.1:38553-59774 GCF_007896895.1 Streptomyces misionensis
GGGTGAGGCCCGCGTGCTCGGTGAAGGTGCCGCGGGCGGCCAGGTGCGGGTGGTCCGGGGCCTCGCGCAGCGAGAGCACGGGGGCCACGCAGGCGTCGGTGCCCTCGAAGACGGCGGTCCACTGCGCGCGGGTGCGGGTGCGGAAGCGGTCGGCGATCCGGGCGCGCAGTTCGTCCCAGCGGCTGAGGTCGCCGCGCGCGTCCAGCAGGTCCGGCAGGCCCAGCAGGCGCAGGAACTGCTCGGAGAACCGGTCCTCCAGGGCGCCGACCGCCATGTGTCCGCCGTCGGCGGTCTCGTAGGTGCCGTAGTAGGGGCAGCCGCCGTCGAGGAGGTTGGCGCCGCGCCGGTCCTGCCAGGCGCCGGCGGAGAGCATCCCGTGGATCATCGCGGACAGATGGGCGGTGCCGTCCACGATGGCGGCGTCCACGACCTGGCCGGTGCCGGTGGCGCGCGCGTGGTGCAGTGCGGCGAGGACGCCGACGACCAGGTAGAGCGAGCCGCCCGCGTAGTCGCCGAGGAGGTTGGCGGGCACGGCCGGAGGTTCGCCGGGGCGGCCGATCAGGCCGAGGGCGCCGGTGACGGCGATGTACGACACGTCGTGGCCCGCGCGCTCGGCGAGGGGGCCGTCCTGGCCCCAGCCGGTCATCCGGCCGTACACCAGGCGGGGGTTGCGGGCGTGGCAGTCGGCCGGGCCGACGCCGAGGCGTTCGGCGACGCCCGGACGGTAGCCCTCGACGAGGATGTCGGCACGCTCGGCGAGGTCCAGGACGCACGCGGCGCCGTCCGGGGACTTGAGGTCCACCACCACCGAGCGTTTGTTGCGGTTGGTGACGTCGTGGGCGGGGTCGATGCCGAGGCCGGGGCCGCCGGGGCGGTCCACGCGGACCACGTCGGCGCCGAGGTCGGCCAGCAGCATGGCGGCGAACGGGCCCGGCCCGATGCCGGCCAGTTCCACCACGCGCACGCCGTGGAGCGGGCCCCGCGCTGCCGTGCTCATGCCGTCCCCCAAGTGTGTGACACAACTGATGTAACACCAGTGATGCTAGGAACGCGTTCCATCCGGCACAAGACCTGAACGAGCAAGCGCTTAGCCAAGTGCCGTCCGGCCGGGGTCACCCGGCCCGGGGAGCGCACGGGTCTCACGCTAGCCTCGGCCGCCGACGGCGGCTCGGGCTGCACGACCAAGGGGTGGCATGAACGGACTGAACAAGGCGGACCGTCCCTACGACCTGGTGCTCTACGGGGCCACCGGCTTCGTCGGCACCCTGACCGCGCGGTACCTGGCCGCGCACGCGCCGAAGGAGCTGCGCTGGGCGGTGGCCGGCCGCGACGAGGCCAGGCTGCGACAACTGCGCGAGGAACTGCCCGGCGGCGCGGACATCGGCGTGCTGCGCGCCGACGCGTCCGACCCGGCCGCCGTGCGCGAACTGGCCGGGCGGGCCCGGGTGGTGGCCACGACCGTGGGCCCCTATCTGCGGTACGGCGAGGATCGGCGTGCTGCGCGCCGACGCGTCCGACCCGGCCGCCGTGCGCGAACTGGCCGGGCGGGCCCGGGTGGTGGCCACGACCGTGGGCCCCTATCTGCGGTACGGCGAGGAGCTGGTGGCCGCCTGCGCGGACGCCGGGACCGACTGTCTGGACCTCACCGGCGAGCCGGAGTTCGTGGACCTGATGTACGTCCGGCACGACGCCCGCGCCCGGGAGACCGGCGCGCGCCTGGTGCACGCCTGCGGCTTCGACTCCGTACCCCACGACCTCGGCGCGTACTTCACGGTGCGGCAGCTGCCCGAGGGCGTGCCGCTGCGGGTGGACGGCTACGTGACGGCCGACGCGGCCTTCTCCGGCGGCACCCTGGCCTCCGCGCTCGACCAGTTCGCGCGGGGGCGGCGGCTGCTGGCCGCCGCGCGCGAGCGGGCCCGGCACGAGCCCCGGCTGCACGGGCGCCGGGTGAGCGCGCCGACCGGGGCGCCGCGGTTCGCCCCGGAGGTCGGCGCGTGGGCGGTGCCGCTGCCCACCATCGACCCGCGGATCGTGAGCCGCTCGGCGCGGACCCTGGAGCGGTACGGCCCCGACTTCCGCTACCGGCACTTCGCCGCCGTCCGGCATCTGCCGGTCGCCCTCGGCGGGGTCGCCGCCGTCGGCGCGCTCGCGGCCGCCGCCCAACTGCCGCCCGCGCGCCGCTGGTTGGCGGACCGGCTCAGGCCGGGCGAGGGGCCGAGCGCGGAGAAGCGGGCGAAGAGCTGGTTCAGGGTGCGCTTCGTCGGCGAGGGCGGCGGGCGGCGCGTCCTCACCGAGGTGACGGGTGGCGACCCCGGCTACGACGAGACCGCCAAGATGTTCGCCGAGGCGGCGCTGTGCCTCGTCTTCGACGACCTGCCGCCGACGTCCGGCCAGGTGACCACGGCGCAGGCGATGGGCGACGCGCTCACCGGACGGCTGCGGGCCGCGGGGATCGGGTTCCGGGTGGTGGCGCGGCGGTAACCGGGCGACGCGCCCGGCACCTCTCCCCCCGTTTGAGACTTCCGGCCCGTGCCGGGCGAATCCTCCGCGCCCGCCGTCGCCGAAGTCTCACCGGGCACGTCAATGAGACGATGGAGTCCCGGAAGGGTGGAGCCCGAGGAGGCGCGGGAGTCGTGAAATTCGTGCTCGAAGTGACCGTGGACGAGGACGCCCCGGCGTCGGAGCGGGCCGCCGAGCTGGGGCGGATACTGCGCTATTGGGGCGGCAGTCTGCACCACTACCCGCTGGAGCCGGGCGACGGCTCGGCCGTCTACGACTCCGGGTATCAGGAGGTCGGCGCCTGGCGGGTCACGGCCTCCTGAGCGGCCCGACCCGCCGTCGCCTCCCGCAGGGCCCGGCGGCACAGGGCGTCGGCGCGCCGGGTGGTCTCCGGGAGCCGGTAGGCCGGGGTGAGGGCCAGGGTGTGCGCGACGGCGTTGTCCAGGCTCACCCGGTGGCCGACCGAGACGAAGACCGGTTTGACGGCGTCTCGGGTGCGCAGGGCCCGGCCGACCTCCTCGACGCCGGCGAGCAGCGGCGCGGAGCTGCCCCGCGCGGCGGCGGGCTCCTCGTACGTGAAGGTGAAGGGGTTCTTGGCGACGCCGACGGTGGGCAGACCGGTGAGCACGCCCAGGTGGCTCGCCAGGCCGAAGCGGCGCGGGTGGGCCAGTCCGTAGCCGTCGCACACCACCAGGCCGGGCGGGCACGGCAGGGCTTCCAGGGCGGTCAGCACCGTGGGGATCTCGCGGAAGGCGAGCAGTCCGGGCACGTAGGGGAAGGAGACCCGGCCGACCGCGGTGGCCTCGGCCACGACCTCCAGGGTGGCGGCGTCCAGCACGACGGCCGCCGCCGCGACCAGGTCGCGCTCGTCGTCGTACGCCACGTCGACCCCGGTCACCCGGCCGGTGCCCGGCGGCGGCCCCGGCTCGTCGAGCACCACCCGGCCCCGCAGCTCGTCCTGGACCGCGCGGGCCTCCTCCTCGGTCGCGGGCCGGCCCGCCGGTATGCCTGGGGTCGTCATGACGGCCGACTCTAGCGCCTGTGACCGGGCGCGGCGGCCGGGGTAGGCTCGCGATCATGTTCGTACTGGAACTGACCTACACCAAGCCCCTCGACGCCGTGGACGCCCTGCTCGCCGAGCATGTGGCGTGGCTGGAGGAGCAGTACGAGAAGGGCGTCTTCCTGGCCTCGGGCCGCAAGGAGCCGCGCGACGGCGGGGTGATCCTGGCCGTGGCCGAGGACCGCGCCCGCGTCGAGGAGGTGGTGGCGAGCGACCCGTTCACCCTGGGCGGGGTGTGCACGTACCGGGTCACCGAGTTCATCGCCACGAAGACGGTCCCGGAACTGGCCCGGTACCGGCAGACCCTCGGCTGAGCCGCCCTGCCCGGCTCCTGCCGTCAGCCCTTCTTGGACTTCAGGGCGCGCTGGAGCTCGTCCTTGTTCATGTGCGAGCGGCCCTCGATGCCGCGCTGCCTCGCCTCGTTGTACAGCTGGTCGCGGGTCGGGCCGTGGGAGCCGACCCGGTTGCCCGACCGCTGGCCGCCGCGCCTGCTGGACGACATGTCCTGCGTCGACGTGCGGCTGGCGGTCTTCGACTCGCCGGCGCGGGCACGTTCCTTGTTGACGGTCCGTGCGGCGATCTCCTTCGCGCGTCCCTCGCTCTCACCCCGGTCCTGCGCGCTCTCCTTGATGTGCTCGTACTGGCGTTCGCGCTTGGGGCTGGAACCGGCTGGCATGATCGCTCCTTTCCGCTGTGACGCCGACACGAGTACCCGGCTCGCGGTGCGCCTACCTCACCGTTCCAGCCGGGCCACCCTGCCCCGCTCGCCGGCCGCCCAGCAGCCGAGGTCGCCGGTGCAGGACACGGTGTCGTAGGAGCCGGTGTCGATGGTGCGCCAGGTACGACCGCCGTCGGTGGTCAGATCGGTGCCGGTGGGGCCGACGGCGAGCGCGGCCGAGCGGCTGTGCGGGAGCCAGGCGACCCCCGAGCGGTAGGCGGGCGGGGGTGTGACGGCGGGCCGCCAGGTGCGGCCGCCGTCGTCGGTGACCGCGGCGGCGCGGGGCGAGGGCTGGTCGGCGCGGTAGTCGCCGCCGACCGCGAGGCCGCGCGTGCGGTCGCGGAACGCGAGGGCGAACACGCCGCGGGCCGGATCGCCCGCCGGGACCGGTGTGTCGGCGGCGGTCCAGGTCAGGCCCCGGTCGGCGGAGTGCAGGACTCGGGCGCGGGCACCGCCGCCGGTGGCCACCCAGGCGTCCTTGGCGCCGGAGGTGACCAGGCACTGCCCGCTCGCCGCGAAGCCGGCCTCGCCGTCCAGGGCGGGCGGCATGCCGGACGCGGGCAGCAGCCGCCAGGAGCGGCCGCCGTCGTCGGTGGCGAGGACGCGGAACCTGCCGTCCACCGGGTCGCCCAGCGCCAGGCCGTGCCGGCGGTCGAAGAAGGCGAGGCAGTCGTAGAACGCGTTCGGGTCGGTGTTGCGGAAGGACTCGGTCCAGCTCGCCCCGCCGTCGTCGGTGCGGTACACCCGGGACGCCTCGCCCTCGCCGATGGCCAGCACCACCGCGTGCCGGGCGTCGAAGGCCTCGACGTCCCGGAACTCCAGGCCGGCCGCGCCGGGCGGGGAGACATCGCGCCAGGTCGAGCCGCCGTTCCGGGTGAGCAGGACGGTACCGGCGGTGCCGGCCAGCCAGGCGGTGCGCCGGTCCACGGCCGCGAGGCCCCGGAAGCGCACCGCCGGGGTGCCGGGGTCTTTCGCCGCCCAGTGCACGCCCTGCCGTCCCGGCTGTCCGAGTGCCTGCGCCGAGGGGACGGTCAGCGCGGCGAGCGCCGCCCCGCACGCGACCCCCGCCGCCACCAGCCTGCCCGTGCGTCGCGTCCGACCCGTGCTCCGCGTGCTCCCCATGCGCCTCATGGCGGGCGAAGCTAGCCGACCGCCGGGACGCCGTCCAGAGGGCCAACTGCCGCGCGGCGTACTGCGGCAGTGTCCCGCCCCCCGTGTGCATGAACGCGGTGACCGAGGTCACTCGTCACCCAGGTGCACGCCCCGGCCGATTCCGTCGTCTCATCCAGTGCCGGGTGTCACACCAGACGCAGTCCAGCCGTCACGAGGGAGCAAGGCGTTGTCCACCGTCATCGAGCAGCTCGTAGAGGCCCGTCTCGTCGCCGCCGCACCGCGCATGCCGAACATTCCCGCCACGCTGCGCTACGACCGCGGTGACCCGTTCGCCGTGCGGATGACCTTCCCGGCCCCGGCCACCCTGGAGGGGGTCGAAGTGTGCTGGACCTTCGCCCGCGAGCTGCTCGCCACCGGGCTGGAGAGCGCCGTGGGCCACGGGGACGTACGGGTGCGGCCGTACGGCTACGACCGCGTCGTCCTGGAGTTCCACGCCCCGGAGGGCACCGCGGTCATCCATGTCCGCGCGGCCGAGATACGCCGCTTCCTGGAGGCCGCCGGCGAACTGGTGCCGGCCGGCCTCGAACACCTCCAGCTCGATCTGGACGGCGGCCTGGCGGACCTGCTGCGGGACGCCCAGTAGGCGGAGCGGCCCGCCGTGGGTGCGGCCGGCCGTGTCACCCGGCATAAATCGCGTTGACCGCCGCCCGGCCCGCTCCTACCGTTTACCTCGGTTCTGTTGCCGTCGATCGGAGAAGGACGTTGCTCGTCTGAGGTTCAAGGACACCGCGTCGCACCGCTAGGTGTGCGTGGCGTACGACCTCGGCGTTCGAGCCGTCCTCCGGCACAGGGCCTTTTCTTCTCCACGGCCTGCGGATGGTCCCCCGGTTCCCGCCTCGCGGTGTCCCGACACGCGTCCACCGAACCGCACCCACCCCGCGAGGCCTCCATGTCATCCTCCCTCACCTGCACCTCCCTCTCCTTCGCCTGGCCCGACGGCACCACCGTGTTCGACGGACTCGACCTCGCCTTCGGCCCCGGCAGGACCGGGCTCGTCGGCGCCAACGGATCGGGGAAATCGACCCTGTTGAAGCTGCTGGCGGGTGAACTCGTCCCGGCCGACGGCACCGTCAAGGTCCAGGGCGAGATCGGCTACCTGCCGCAGAACGTCACCCTGGAGACCGCCCTCCGCGTCGACCAGGTCCTCGGCATCGCCGGGCGCCGGGCCGCGCTGCACGCCATCGAGGCGGGCGACGTGGCCGAGGAGCACTTCGAGACGGTCGGCGACGACTGGGACGTGGAGGAGCGCGCCCTGGTCACCCTCGGCGAACTCGGCCTCGGACACCTCGGGTTGGACCGCACCGTCGGCGAGGTGTCCGGCGGCGAGTCGGTGCTGCTGCGGCTGGCCGCGCTGCTGCTGGGCCGCCCGGACGTGCTGCTCCTGGACGAACCCACCAACAACCTCGACCTGTACGCGCGCCGCCGCCTCCACCAGGCCGTCAGCGCCTGGTCCGGGGTGCTGGTCGTGGTCAGCCACGACCGTGAACTCCTCGACCTGGTCGACCGGATCGCGGAACTGCGCGCCGGAGAGGTCGCCTGGTACGGCGGCAACTTCTCGGCCTACGAGCAGGCGCTGGCCGTGGAACAGGAGGCGGCCGAGCGGATGATGCGGGTCGCGGAGGCCGATGTGCGCAGACAGAAGCGCGAACTCGCCGACGCCCAGGTCAAGTTGGCCCGGCGCAAGCGGTACGGGCAGAAGATGTGGGACTCCAGGCGCGAGCCGAAGATCGTGATGGGCGCCCGTAAACGCGCCGCCCAGGAGTCGGCGGGCAAGCACCGCATCCTGCACGAGGAACGGCTCGCCGAGGCCCGCGAGCGCCTGGACGAGGCGGCGGAGGCCGTGCGGGACAACGACGAGATCCGCGTCGAACTGCCGTACACCGCCGTACCGCCCGGCCGGCGGGTCCTCACCCTGGAGGGCCTGGAGACGGCGTACGGGGCCCGGGTCGAGGGGCTCCTCGACCTGCGCGGCCCGGAGCGCATCGCGCTGGTCGGCCGCAACGGCGCCGGGAAGACCACGCTGCTGCGGACGGTCGCCGGGGAGCTGGCGCCGGTGGCGGGCACGGCGGCGGCGCACGTCCCGCTGCGGTTCCTGCCCCAGCGGCTGGACGTGCTGGACGACGAGCTGACGGTCGTGCAGAACGTGGCCCGGTTCGCGCCGGGCGCCACCGACAACCGGATCCGGGCGCGGCTGGCCCGCTTCCTGTTCCGGGGCGCGCG
Organism: Streptomyces misionensis; assembly: GCF_007896895.1. Lineage (GTDB taxonomy): Bacteria > Actinomycetota > Actinomycetes > Streptomycetales > Streptomycetaceae > Streptomyces > Streptomyces misionensis_A. The sequence continues at coordinate 46,224 of NZ_VOGW01000137.1, forward strand.
CGCCGACCAGCGGGCGGGCACGCTGTCCGGCGGCGAACGCTTCCGGGCCGCACTGGCCGCCCTGATGCTCGCCGAGCCGGCCCCCCAGCTGCTCCTGCTGGACGAGCCGACCAACAACCTCGACCTGGCGAGCGTCCGGCAGCTGACCTCGGCCCTGGAGTCGTACGAGGGCGCGCTGCTGGTGGCCGGCCACGACCTGCCGTTCCTGGAGTCGATCGGGATCACCCGGTGGCTGCTGCTGGAGAACGGGCGGCTGCGGGAGATCGCGCCAAAGGACGTCGGATAGGCCCCGGTGCCCCGCTCCCGACTCGGTGCGGCGCGCGGTGCCCGGCTTGCCGCGGGCCTCGGCGGCGGACCGGTCGGCGCGGGCTGGGCGGCCGGGGCGGAGGAACGCGAGGACGGATGGTGGCCTCGCTTCGACCGTGACGTGCTCCATGAGCGTCCACGGCACCCCTGGAACAGTCTGGAACGCTGTGCACCGTGCTCTCGGACTTCCTCGAAGAACATGCACAGTGGTGACCATGCTGAACCGCGTAGCCGTCCTGTCCGACATCCACGGGGTCCTGCCGGCCCTGGAGGCGGTACTCGCCGAACCAGACGTCCGCACCGCCGACCGCATCGTGCTCACCGGCGACATCGCCGCCGGCCCGCAACCGGTCCAGGTCCTCGACCTGCTGACCGGCCTGGGCGACCGCGTCGTCTGGATCAGCGGCAACGCCGACCGCGAACTCGTCGAACACCGCCGGGGGCGACGCGACACGATCCCCGACCCGATCGCCCCCTGGGCGGCCGAACAGCTCCGCGACGATCATCTCGACCTTCTCGACGCACTGCCGCGATCGCTCTCCCTGTCCGTGCGGGGCCTGGGGAAGGTGCTGTTCTGCCATGCCACCCCTCGCGACGACGAGGAGGTCGTCCTGGTCGATTCACGCCTCGACCGCTGGGAGGAAGTCCTCGACGGACTCGGCACCGACATCCGCACCGTCGTCTGCGGCCACACCCACATGCCGTTCGTCCGCCTCGCCCACGGCCGGCTCGTGGTCAATCCGGGGAGCGTCGGTATGCCCTACGGACGAACCGGGGCGCACTGGGCCCTCCTCGGGCCGGGTGTCGATCTCCGCATCACGCGCTTCGACCTCCACGCCGCGGCCACCCGGCTCGGCCAGGACTCGTCCTACCCCGACATCGCCCAATGGGCCGACTACTTCCTGCACGCTCGCGCGACCGACGCCGACGCCCTCACGGCCTTCGCCCCACGGGACGGACGCGACCGCAGCCCGTGACGGCCTCGTCGGCGGCGCGAAGTCATCTGGGACAATCGGGCGCCGGGAGCTCACGTCACTCGATCGGGGACTCCGACCAGCACCGATCCCGTGGGCGCCGTGGGAGAGGGAACTCGCGCCGGGGCGCTCGCCGTGGGAACCCCGGCGCAGGCGCTGTGTCCCCGAGCGGAAAGGCCCCTCGTGCCCAGCAGTAAGACCCTCGTTCGCCGTCCGAGCCCCCGGCTGGCCGACGGCCTGGTCACGCACGTCGAGCGGGAGCCGATCGACGTCGGACGGGCCGTGGAGCAGTGGGAGGCGTACGTCGAGGCGCTGCGTGCGCACGGCTGGGAGACCATCGAGGTGGAACCGGCCGACGACTGCCCGGACTCGGTGTTCGTGGAGGACACCGTCGTCGTCTTCCGCAATGTCGCGCTGATCACCCGGCCCGGCGCCGCCGCCCGGCGGGCCGAGACCGCCGGGGTCAAGGAGGCGGTGGCCGGCCTCGGCTGCTCGGTGAACTGGATACGGGAGCCGGGCACTCTGGACGGAGGCGACGTACTGAAGGTCGGCGACACGGTCTACGCGGGCCGCAGCGGGCGTACCGACGCGGCCGGGGTGCAGCAGCTGCGGGCCGCGTTCGAGCCGCTGGGCGCCCGGGTGGTGGCCGTTCCGGTGAGCAAGGTGCTGCACCTGAAGTCGGCCGTGACCGCGCTGCCGGACGGCACGGTGCTCGGACACATCCCGAGGGTGGACCGGCCCTCGGTCTTCCCCGGGTTCCTCTCCGTGCCCGAGCCCTCCGGCGCGCAGGTGGTGCTGCTCGGCGGGCACAAGCTGCTGATGGCGGCGAGCGCCCCGAGGACCGCCGAGCTGCTGACCGACCTCGGCCACGAGGTGGTCACCGTGGACATCGGCGAGTTCGAGAAAAGGGAGGGCTCGGTGACCTGTCTCTCCGTACGCCTGCGGGAGCTGTACGCCTGACCGGGTGACACCTCTCCCGACGGGCCTCGGGAACGACGCGTCCCGGGGCCGCTGCGCATCGCCGGACGGTGCGCCGTCCCCGCTGATCGGGGAGCTTTTACGGCGACTTAACCTACGGTTTCGTAACCTACGGTCTCGTAGCTTACGATCACGTAGGTTTCCCGGCACCGCTCGCCGGTACCCCTCTTGTACTCCCCTTTGTCCGTCGTCCCCCTGGAGTTCCCGTGACCATTGCCTCTTCCCGCCTCGACAGCCCGTCCGTGTGGACCGACACCCGGCTGCTGTACGCGCTGGAGGAAGTGGTGGAAAGAGAGTTGAACCGGCATCTGCGGGCCGCGAAGGACTGGATGCCGCACGAGTACGTGCCCTGGAGCGACGGCCGCAACTTCCCGGCCTTCTTCGAGGACGGCGAGGCGTGGGCGAAGGACCAGTCCAAGGTGACGGACATCGGCCGTACCGCCCTGGTGGTCAATCTGCTGACCGAGGACAACCTGCCCAGCTACCACCACGAGATCGCCAGCCTGTTCGGCCGCGACGGCGCCTGGGGCACCTGGGTGCACCGGTGGACGGCCGAGGAGGGCCGGCACGGCATCGTGATGCGGGACTACCTGCTCGCCTCCCGCGCGGTGGACCCGGACCAGCTGGAGCGGTTCCGCATGGCGCACATGAGCGAGGGGTTCGAGTCCGACAACCGGCACTCGATGCTGCACTCGATCGCCTACGTCGCCTTCCAGGAGCTGGCCACCCGGATCTCGCACCGCAATGCCGGGCACCAGTCCGGTGACCCGGTGTGCGACCGCATGCTCTCCCGGATCGCGACCGACGAGAACCTGCACATGGTGTTCTACCGCAACCTGCTCCAGGCGGCGTTCGAGCTCGCGCCGGACCTGACCATGCAGGCGGTGCGGGACGTGGTCGTCCACTTCCGGATGCCCGGGCACGGCATCCCCGGCTTCGAGCGGGCCGCCGCGCAGATGGCGATCGGCGAGGTCTACAACCTGCGCATCCACCACGACGACGTACTCCAGCCGGTGCTGCGCTTCCTGAAGGTCATGCAGCTCGACGGTCTCGGGCCCGAGGGGCGCCGGGCCCAGGAGGAACTGGGTCTGTACATGGGCGGCCTGGACGCGGAGGCCACCCGCTTCGACGAGAAGCTGGCGGCGCGCAAGGCGCGGATGGCGGCGCGGGCCGCGGAGCGCTGACGGGCGCGGACCACGAAGGGCCGACGGTGCGGGCCGCGGGGCGCTGACGGCGCGGGCCGTGGCCGGTGAGGGCGGGCCGCCGGGGGTGAGGGCGGTCCGCTGCGGGGGCGGTCAGCCCGAGGTGCGGCGCAGGGCGAGGCGTTCCTTCTCGGACAGGCCGCCCCAGACGCCGAAGCGTTCGTCGTGGGTCAGCGCGTAGTCCAGGCAGGCCGAGCGCAGCTCGCACATCCCGCAGATGCGCTTCGCCTCGCGCACCGAGCTGCCCGGCTCGGGAAAGAAGAAGTCCGGCCCGGTCTGCGCGCACAGGGCCTGCGCCTGCCAGGTCTCGTCGGCCGGTGTGATCGTGTCGAAGTGCATGGCCAGGATCGTGCCCCGCGGCGAAAAACGTTCGATCAACGCGCGCTCAACGCCGTCGCCGGGGCCCTCCGGCCGCCCCGATGATGCTCCCCGGGACCGGGCGGGCGCACGGCGGCGCGCGGAAACACCGGAAACTCCTCCGACGGGCCCGGTCACCGGTGGTGAGGGCGGCCGGGTGCGGCGGGTGGCGGTGCTCCGGCGGCGGTGGCCGATGGGCGGTGCCAGACTCGGCAGTGCAGCGGACGGGACCCCTTCGAGGAGGGCGGCATGCTCACCACCGATTTCGTCAACGGCGCCCCGAACTGGCTCGACATCGGCGCGCCCGACATCGACCGCGCCTGCTCCTTCTACGGCGGTCTGTTCGGCTGGCGGTTCCGGTCGGCGGGGCCGGACGCCGGCGGCTACGGCTTCTTCCAGCTGGACGGGCGGACCGTCGCCGGTGGCATGCAGACCGCGCCCGGGCAGGGCCCGCCGTCCTGGACGCTGTACTTCCGCAGCGAGGACGCGCGGGCCACCGCCGAGGCGGCCCAACAGGCCCATGGCCGACTGCTGTTCGGTCCGGTCGACGTGCTGGGCCAGGGGCACATGACGGTCCTCGCCGACCAGGCGGGCGCGACGTTCGGGATCTGGCAGCCCGGTGAGACCAGGGGCGTGGACGTGGCGAACGCGCCGGGCGCGCTGTGCTGGGCCGAGCTGCACACCCCGGACATCGCGGCGGCGGCCGCCTTCTACCACCGGGTGCTGGACCTGGAGACGTCGGGCGTGCCCTTCCCGGGCGGCACCTACACCAGTGTCAACCCGGGCGGCGCCGGGGAGGACGCGATGTTCGGCGGCATGGTGCCGCTGGCCCACCCGGAGGACGAGCCCTACTGGCTGCCGTACTTCGAGGTCGAGGACACGGACGCCGTCGTGGCCGAGGCGCGGCGGCTCGGCGGGACGCTCGTGGTGCCGCCGGCCACGGTCGAGCGGGTGGGCCGCATGGCGACGCTCGCCGATCCGTACGGGGCGCGGTTCGCGGTGATCAGGAGCGCGGGGGCGCGCGACTGAGCGCCGCTCAGGCGGACGTGCGCCGGATCAGCGTGGTCGGCAGGATCACGCCCGACGACGGGCGGCCCGGCCGCCCACCGTCGGCACCGGCCCGGGCGTGGGCGCCCGTGGCGGCGGGCCGGGTCGCGGCGCCGTCCAGGAGCAGGCGGGCCATCAGGCGCCCCATCCGCTCGATGTCCTGACGGACCGTGGTCAGGGGCGGGTCGGACTGCTCGGCGAGCGGCAGCATGTCGTCGAAGCCGACCACGGCCACGTCCTCCGGTACCCGCAGGCCCCGCTCCCGCAGGACCCGCAGGGCGCCCAGCGCGGTGAGGTCGTTCGCGGCGAACACGGCGTCCACGTCCGGGCGGCGGCCGAGGAGTTCCCGCATGGCCCGCTCCCCGCCGGCCGGGGTGAAGTCGCTCTCCACCACCAGCGCGGGATCGGCCCCGCCCGCCGTCTCGGCCATGACGTCCCGGTAGCCGTCGAGCCGGTCCACGGCCGAGGTCTGGTCCAGGGCGCCGGTGAGGTGCGCGATCCGGGTGCGGCCGAGGGCGGTCAGATGGCGTACGGCGGCCCGGGCGCCGCCCCGGTTGTCGCAGTCCACGTACACCGCCGTGCCGGTACCGTCCGGCCAGCCCGGCCGGCCGCCGAACACGGTGGGCACACCGGCGTCGTGGATCAGCCGGGGCAGCGGGTCGTCCAGGTGCAGGGAGAAGACCAGCGCCCCGTCGACATGGCCCCCGGCGAGGTACCGGGCCACGCGCGCGTGGTCGTCGCGGCCCTCGGTGAGCAGCAGTACCAACTGGTTGTCGTGGGCGGTCAGTTCCTTGCTGATGCCGCGCAGCTGGAGGGCGAAGAAGGGGTCGGCGAAGACCCGGGTCTCGGGTTCGGCGATGACGACCGCGACGGCGTCGTGCCGCTTGGTGACGAGGCTGCGCGCCGCCTGGTTGGGGACGTAGCCGAGTTCCTCGACGGCCCGCCGGACCCGCTCGGCCAGGGGTTCCCGGACGCCGAAGCCGCCGTTGACCACCCGTGACACGGTGGCCCTGGAGACTCCGGCCCGCGCGGCCACGGCCTCCAGCGTGGGACGCGACACTGCCTCGGGCACAGGGGGACTCCTCATCGGCCGGCTGCCGACCAGGATAACGAGGGCCGCCGTACCGTGGGCCGAGGGGGCCGTGCCGCGTGCGGCACCGTCAAGGCGACGGCTCCCGGCGGGCCCGGCTGGGCTGGACGCGTTTGGGTTCGCCGGGCATCTTCGGATACTCCGGCGGATAGGGCAGATCGCCGAGGCCGTGGTCCTGCTCGTCGCGGCGGGCCAGCTCCAGCAGCGCGTCCAGCGAATAGGACCGGTCCTCCATGTCGGCGTGCACATCGCCGAGTTCCTCGAACCGGGCGGGCATCGTGGCCAGGTCGAAGTCGCGGGGGTGCGCGGTATCGAGCTCGTCCCAGCGCAGCGGCGCGGAGACCGTGGCCTGCGGGCGGGGCCGTACCGAGTAGGCGGAGGCGATGGTGCGGTCGCGGGCGGTCTGGTTGTAGTCGAGGAAGATGCGCTCGCCGCGTTCCTCCTTCCACCACTTGATGGTGACGTGCCCGGGCATCCGCCGTTCCATCTCCCGGCCGACGGCGATCGCGGCGCGCCGTACCTGGGTGAAGGTCCAGCGCGGCTCGATGGGCACGAAGACGTGCAGGCCCCGGCCGCCGGACGTCTTGGGCCAGCCCCGCAGACCGCCGAACTCGTCGAGGACGGCGCGCAGTTCGTGGGCGGCGCGGACGGCGTCGGCGAAGTCCGTGCCGGGCTGCGGGTCGAGGTCGATGCGGAGTTCGTCGGGGTGGTCGACGTCGCCGGCGCGCACCGGCCAGGGGTGGAAGGTGAGGGTGCCGTACTGGGCGGCCCACACCACCGCCGCCTGTTCGGTGGGGCACATCTCGTCGGCGCTGCGGCCGCTGGGGAAGGTGATGTGCGCGGTCGGGATCCAGTCGGGCATGCCCTTGGGGGCGCGCTTCTGGAAGAACCACTCGCCCTCGATGCCGTCCGGGTGGCGCTCCAGGGTGGTGGGACGGTCGCGCAGGGCGCGCAGGATGCCGGGGCCGACCGCGATGTAGTACCGCGCGAGGTCCAGCTTGGTGAATCCCCGCTCCGGGAAGAACACCTTGTCCGGGCTGGACAGCCGTACGGTCCGCCCGGCCACCTCCAGTTCCACCGCATCAGCCATGCGGCCACCGTAGGCGCCCCCCGCGCGGCTCGCACACCGGGCGCGCACGGGCGCGCACGAGCAGAATCGAAGCCATGGAGCTGCCCGTCATGCCGCCCGTGAAGCCGATGCTCGCCAAGCCGGTGGCGAGGATCCCGCCGGGCATGCACTACGAGGCCAAGTGGGACGGTTTCCGCTCCATCGTGTTTCGCGACGGCGCCGAGATCGAGCTGGGCAGCCGTACCGGCAAGACGCTGACCAGGTATTTCCCCGAGCTGGTCGAGGCGTTGCGGGAGCGGGTACCGACCCGGTGCGTGCTCGACGGGGAGATCGTGATCGCGCGCGGGGGGCGGCTGGACTTCGACGCGCTGACCGAGCGGATCCACCCGGCCGCCTCCCGGGTGCGGACGCTCGCGCAGCGGACCCCGGCCTCGTTCGTCGCCTTCGACCTGCTGGCACTGGACGACCGGGCCCTGCTCGACGTACCGCTCACCGACCGCCGGTCCCTGCTGGAGCGCGCCCTCGGCGACGCCGGCGCGCCGGTGCACCTGGCGCCCTCGACCACGGACATCGCGGTCGCCGAGCAGTGGTTCGAGCGGTTCGAGGGGGCGGGGCTGGACGGGATCGTGGCCAAGCCGCTCGATCTGCGCTACCGGCAGGACGAGCGGGCCATGTTCAAGATCAAGCACGAGCGGACGGCGGACGTCGTGGTGGCCGGGTACCGCCTGCACAAGAGCGGCCCGGTGGTGGGCTCGCTGCTGCTCGGCCTGTACGACGGCGAGGGCCGGCTCCAGCACGTGGGCGTGTCGGCCGCCTTCCCCATGAAGCGGCGCGCCGAGCTGGTCGAGGAGCTGGCGCCGCTGCGGATGGACGACGTCGCCGGGCACCCGTGGGCGGCCTGGTCCGAGGAGGCCGCCCACGAGAGTGCCCGGCTGCCGGGGGCGCCGAGCCGCTGGTCCGGGAAGAAGGACCTGTCCTGGGTGCCGCTGCGCCCGGAGCGGGTGGCCGAGGTCGCCTACGACCACATGGAGAACGGGCAACGCTTCAGGCACACCGCCCGTTTCCGCCGCTGGCGCCCCGACCGCGCCCCCGAGAGCTGCACCTACGCCCAGCTGGAGGAGCCGGTGCGCTACGACCTCGGGGAGATCCTCGGCGGGAAGGGCGGAGCTACGGCTTCATGAGGATCTTGATCGCGCCGTCCTCCTTGCGCTGGAACATCTCGTAGGCGTGCGGCGCCTCGGACAGCGGCACCCGGTGCGTGGCGAAGTCCTCGACGCCGAGCGGGTCCTCGTCGGTGAGGTACGGCATGATCTGGTCGCTCCAGCGGCGCACGTTGGCCTGCCCCATGCGCAGCTGGATCTGCTTGTCGAACAGGGTGAGCAGCGGCATCGGGTCGGCCATGCCCCCGTAGACGCCGCTGAGCGAGATGGTGCCGCCGCGCCGTACCAGGTCGATGGCCATGTAGAGGGCGCCGAGCCGGTCGATGCTGAAGCGTTCGGCGAAGGGCGCGGCGATCTTGCGCGGCAGGAGGGCGGTGGCCTGCTGGGCGAGCTTCGCGGCGGCGCTGCCGTGCGCCTCGGTGCCGACGGCGTCGATCACCGCGTCCGGGCCCCGGCCGCCCGTCGCCTCCTGGATGGCGTGGATCAGCGTCTTCTCGTCGTCGAAGGCCCTGAGGTCGTACGTCTTCACGCCCCGCCGGTTCGCCCGCGCGAGCCGTTCGGGCACCAGGTCGATGCCGAAGACCTGCTCCGCGCCGCGCGCCAGGGCGATCCGGCAGCTCATGTCGCCGATCGGGCCGAGGCCGAGGACCGCGACGCTGCCGCCGGGCGGGACGGACGCGTACTCGACGGCCTGCCAGGCGGTGGGCAGCACGTCGGAGAGGTAGACGAAGCGGTCGTCCGGCGGGCCCTCGGGCACCTTCATCGGGCCGAACTGCGCCTGCGGCACCCGCAGATACTCGGCCTGGGCGCCCGGCACGGCGCCGTACAGGCGGGTGTAGCCGAACAGGGCCGCGCCCATGCCCTCGCCGGTGACCTGGGTGGTCTCGCACTGGGTCGGCAGCCCGGTGTCGCACATGAAGCAGTGCCCGCAGGCGATCTGGAAGGGCACCACGACGCGGTCGCCGGGCCGCAGGTTCGTCACCTCGGAGCCGACTTCCTCCACGATGCCCATGGGCTCGTGCCCGAGGATGTCGCCCGGGGTCATGAACGGGGTGAGCACCTCGTACAGATGCAGGTCGGAGCCGCACAGTCCGCTGGAGGTCACGCGGATGACGGCGTCCGTGGGTTCCTCGATCTTCGGGTCGGGCACGTCCTCCACCCGCACGTCCCGCTTGCCCTGCCAGGTGACTGCCTTCATGAGGTCGCGCTCCCTTGGTTGCATCGGTTCACGCCGATGTATCCGTTTTGCGGCGGCCTTCGGGTACCCGTGGGTCATCGCGCCGAACCTCCTGGTGGGCGCGGTGCGAGTGCGTGCCGGGGCGCGGCCGGGTAGGACCGGTGTGCGCGGGTCCGGTCGGCGAACGGGGGCGAGCGTGGGCGGGAGACACGGTCCGGTCAGGGGCGCCGCGGCGGCGCTCGTCCTGGTCTGCACCCTGGTGCCGGGGTGCGGTGGGCTCGACCGCGGCCCGGTCCCGACCCCGCCGCCGACCGCCACCGCCGCGGGCGGCTCCCCGCTCGCCGTGAAGCTCGACAATGTGCCGGGGGCCCGCCCGCAGACCGGGCTGGACGCGGCGGACGTGGTGTACGCCGAACAGGTCGAGGGCGGGCTGAGCCGGCTGATGGCGGTGTACGCGCGCCGGTTCCCGCCCGTCGTCGGGCCGGTGCGCAGCGCCCGGGAGTCCGATCTGGAGCTGCTCGGCCAGTTCGACCGGCCGTATCTGGCCTTCTCCGGCGCCCAGCGCAGGCTGCTGCCGCTGATCGACCGGGCCCCGCTGCGGCCCGAGTCCCCCGACCGCGCCGCCACCGCCTACTACCGGGACAGGGGCCGGGCGGCGCCGCACAACCTCTTCGTGCGCCCGGCCCGCCTGGTCCCCTCCGCGCCCGGCAGGGGCGCGCTGACCACGGGCTTCCGCTACGGACCCGCCCCGTCCGGCGGCACCCCGGCGGCCTCGCGCGCGGTGCGCTACCCGCAGGCGCGGCTCACCTTCGTCTGGTCCGCCGCGCGGCACGGCTGGCTGATCGTCATGGACGGCACGCCGCTGACGAGCACGGACGGGCCCCGCCCGGCCCCGCCGACCGTCGTCGTCCAGTACGTCACCGTCCGCGACTCGGCGTACCACGACGTCCTCGGCAACCCCACCCCGTACACCGAGACCGTCGGCACCGGGAAGGCGGAGGTGCTGCGCGACGGACGCTCCTACCCCGCCACCTGGTCACGGCCGGCGGCGAACGGCGGTACGGCCTTCACCGGGGCGGACGGCGGGCCGCTGGCGTTCGCCGAGGGACAGGTGTGGGTGGTGTTCGCGCGGGCGCGCTGAACCGCCGTACGGCCCCCGTCCGTCACCGGAGCCCTCCCGCCGCCAGCGCCTCGCTCGCCCGGGCCGCCAGCCCGTCGGCGCCGCAGGAGCGGGCCAGGTCGAGGCCGCGGCGCAGATCGGCGGCGGAGCGGGCGAGGATGCCGTGTTCGATGCGGGCGGCCGCGTGTTCGTACTGGGAGGGCGAGGCCTCCAGGTAGGTGACGGCGCGGGCGGCCAACTGGGCGGCGCGGCAACCGGTTTCGAGGGCGGCCGCGCAGCGCAGGGCCTCGCCGATGGCGGTGTCGGTGCCGAACCGCTCGGCCTGCCGGCGGGCGTCGGCGGCGAGCCGGGCGGCGCGGGCCGGGTCCTGTCCGGCGAGGGCCCTGGCGAGGTCGATCGACCACGGCGCGAGCACGGGGTTGTGGCCGCCCCGGGTGACGGCGGTCTTCTCGGCTGCCTCCAGCTCGTTGATCCCCTCCTCGGTACGGCCGACCGCGAGGAGCAGCCGGCCGCGCACGCAGCGCACGTCCGGCAGCACGATGGTGGAAGGGTAGGGCGGGGCGAAGCCGTACTGCTCGGCGACCGACCAGGCCTCCCCCGCCCGGCCGCGGGCGAGCAGGGTGTCGACCAGTCCGCAGGTGGCCGACCAGTGCAACGGCAGTCTGCGGCCGACGCGTTCGGCGAGCACGAGGGCCTCGCGCAGATGCGCCTCGGCGTCCTTGAGGCGGCCCTGTCTGCGGTAGGCGAGCCCCAGATAGGCGTTGGCCAGGGAGAGGTGGCCGCCGTGCCAGCCGGCGCCGGTGTAGACGCGCAGCGCCTCGGAGAACAGGCTTTCGGCCCGGTCGAGCCGGTCGGTGTAGACGTAGGCGCTGCCGAGCATCATCAGCAGTTCGATGCCCCATTCCCGGTCGGTCCAGCCGAGTCCGGGCGCGAGACGGCCGTTGACGAGGGCCCGGTCGCACAGTTCGAGGATCTCGGCGGCGCTCTCGCCGTGGGTCATGGCGTCGAAGCCGCGCAGGATCAGCAGGGCGCGTTCGGTGTTGTCGCGGCCGGTGCAGGTGGCGGCGAGTTCGGCGAGGCTGCGGGAGCGGGACGGGGCGACGGTCTCGCCGTGGATGCCCTCCCACATGTACTGGAAGGCCTGCAACCGCATGCGGACCGGGCCGGCCTCGTGCCGGGCGGCCTCGGCCTCGATGGTGCGGACGGCCTCTTCGAGCTGGTCGTTGTGGAGCAGGGCCTGGGAGAGCCGGACCACGGCGTCGACGCGGTCGCGGCCGTCGAGTCCGCGCATGCCGAGGGCGCTGCGCAGGTGGCCGATGGTGACGGCGGGCGCGGTGAGCAGGGTGGCGCAGCCGAGTTCGTAGAGGACGTGGGCGTGGATCTCGGGCCGGGGCGGCTCCTCCAGGGCGCGTTCGAGGCAGACGCGCGCCGCGTCGGGCGCGCCGACGGCGAGGTGTTCGCGGGCGGCCTCGCGGAGTTGTTCGACCAGTTCCTCGTCGTCGTCCGGGTGGACCTCCAGGAGGTGCCGGGCCGCCTCTGCGGCGCCGCGGCCCATCTCGGTGACGATGTCGGCGGCGACGCCGTGCATGGCGGTGCACACGGCCGGCGGGATGGAGTTGTAGACGGCGGAGGCGATCAGCGGGTGCACGAACTCCAGCTCGCCGCCGCGGTGTTCGCCCTTCGGATCGGGGACGGTGAGGATGCGGGCCGCGCACAGGAGGTCGGCGCAGTGCCGGGCGGTGTCCTCGCCCATGGTGGCCAGGCGGGCGACCGACTCGATGGTGATGCCGGTGCCGAGGATCGCGGCGGCCCACGCGAACTGGGTGGCCTCCAGGCCGAGTTCCTTGATCCGGTCGACCAGTCCGCCGCCGCGCGCGGCGCGGTTCAGGGCGCGCAGCTCGCCGGCCCGGCCCTCCACCGGCGGCAGTTCGCTGTCCTGGACCTTGGCGAGGAGTTCGACGGTGTCGTAGGGGTTGCCCGCGGTGACGGCCCAGACCTCGCGGCAGAACGCGTCGTCGGCGTGCCGGCCGAGGGTGGCGCGGGTGAGTCCGGCCGCGGCGTCCGGGGTCAGGGCGCGCAGGTTGGTGACGGAGCGGCCCGCGGCGGCGATCGTGTCGAGGTGGCGGGCACTGTCGCCGCCGGCCTCGCCGGGCCTGCGGGCGACCACCACGAGGACGGACAGGTCGTCGAGGCGTTCGGCGAACGCGGCGAGCCAGCGCAGGGTCTCCTGGTCGGCCCAGTGCGCGTCGTCGATCAGCAGCACGAGCGGCCATTCGCGGCGGGCGAGCCGGCGTACGGCGGCGACGAGGCCGTCGCACACGTACTGCGGATCGGCGCTCTCCTCCTGCGGTTCGGCTATGCCGAGGGCGGGCCCCGCGATGTCGTACCAGTCGCCCAGGTACTCGCGGGCCTCCTCGGGCAGCAGGGACAGCAGGGCGGGTTGCAGTAACTGCCGTACGACGTTGAAGGGTACGGACCTCAGCGTCTCGGCGCCGCGCGTGTACCACACGGCACAGTTGCGGCGCTCGGCCATACGGCGGATCTCGGCCAGCAGCGCGGTCTTGCCGAGCCCGGCCTCGCCGCGGAAGACCAGCAGACTGCCCGCGGAGTCCCGCTCAGCGCGCAGCTCGTCGATGGCCCGTGCGACGGTGGCGAGCTCCGCCTCCCGCTCCCACAGGGAAGCCGAGGCGGCCGCCGACGGCCGTCCCTCCGTCATCCCGTTACCTCCCCAGGTCGCCCGAACGACGTACAGACCCCGAGCGTAGCCGTCCGGTGGGACATGTGGTGGCCGGTCGGGGCAGCTGTTGCCCCGCCGGGTGAAAGTGCGGGCGGACAGGCGACGCGGGTCCGCCCCGATCAGGGTCGTCAGCGGACGGGGCGTCAACCGTGGCCGGTAGCAGTCGGATTCCGGACAACCGCGCGGGGGCGGGGGCCGGGCGACGGAGGGGGGGCGTGTGCATGGGAAGCGGGTGGGGGGGGGCCGGGAGCGCGTCGGGGCGCTGCGCGGGCCCGTCCGGAACGCCCCCGCGCGCGGCCGGGAGCTCGCGCTGGCGCGGCGGCTGCACCGGCTG
>NZ_VOGW01000137.1:60054-61044 GCF_007896895.1 Streptomyces misionensis
CCGGGCGTCCGCGTGGGGGCGGCGCCTGCCGTTCCTCGCGGCCGTGCCTCTGGGCCTGGTTGCGCTGTGGCCGCGGGCGGGGCTCGCGGAGACGCCGGAGTCCCTGGAGCGGGTCAAGTCACCTGGGTCCGGCTCGGTCGGGGCGCGCTCCAGCGGCGGCGCGGGCCGGCGGGCCGGCGGGCCGGCGGGTACACCTTCCTGGTCGTCCTCCCGTCGTACCTCCAGACCTCGCCGCACACGGGCCTGTCGCAGGCCCCGCTCGCCACGGCGGTGGCCAATGCCGGTTTCGCCGCGGCGATCCTGCCGGCCGGGGTGCTCGGCGACCGGGTGGGACGGCGGCCGGTGCTGCTCACGGGGGCCGTGCCGGTTCTCGGGACGGCGCCGCCGGTGCTCGGTCTCCTGCGCAGTCCCACCGCTTCGCCGGTGCCGAAGGCGCTCGCGCCGGCCGGGGCGGGCGCGGTGGTCGGACGGGGTGGCGCCGGCCGCGGCGCTGCCGCCAGGGCGCCCGGCGGCCGAGCGTGCCGGGGTCGGTGACACCGGGGCGGGACGGGTTCCGGTCGCCGCCGCCCCGACGGGCGCGCCGGTGCGGGGAGCCGGGCAGGGCGGCCGGCCGAAGAAATTCGGGGGCGAAATCTCCCGGGTGGATCGGATTGACAGCAGATCCTCTCATCCCACTTTCACCGTTGCCTCATACGGTGGGGGCATGACGCAGGTGACTCCTCCCGGGTGGTACCCCGACCCCGGGCAGACGAAGGACGGTCCGCCCACCGAGCGCTGGTGGGACGGCGCGGCCTGGACGGACCGGATCCGCCCCGCCGGCACGGCCGCCCCGTGGGGTCCCCCGGCCACGACGCCGTCGGCGGGCACGCCGGGGGCGGCTTCGGAGCAGGCGGCGCCCACGGGGCCGGCCGCGCCGGCCGACGAGGCCCCGGACGCCGGCGAGACGCCGCGGGCGACCCCGGAGGCACCCGCCGGCCCGGCACCCCAGTC
>NZ_VOGW01000138.1 GCF_007896895.1 Streptomyces misionensis
ACCTACCCCTTCCAACACCAGCACTACTGGCTCAGAAGCGTCCCTCCCGCAGGTGCCGTGGCCGCCGCCGGCCTCACGGACGCCCGACACCCCCTGCTCGACGCCTGGGTCGAACTGCCCGACGAGAGCGGGGTGCTGTTCACCGCCCGGTTGTCGTCGAGCAGCCACCCCTGGCTGGCCGAACACACGGTGCACGGAGTCGCGGTGGTGCCCGGGGCGGCGTTCCTGGAGATGGCGGTGCGTGCCGGGGACGAGGTCGGCTGCGGTGCCGTCGAGGAACTGGTGATCGAGACGCCGCTCGTGCTCGCGGAGGGCCCGGGCGTGCGGCTCCAGGTGGCCGTCGGCGCGGCGGACGGCTCCGGCCGGCGCCGGCTGACCGTCCACTCTCGGCGTCAGGGTGCCCCCGACTGGACCCGGCACGCCACCGGCACACTGACCGGCCGTCCGGACGCCGTCCCCGGCATCGACCTGTCGGTGTGGCCGCCGGCCGGGGCGGTGCCCGTCGAGGTGGATCCGGCGGTGCCGGGGCTGCGTGCGGCGTGGCGGCGTGGCGAGGAGGTGTTCGCCGAGGCCGAGGTGGACGAGGAGCAGCGGGACGCGGCCGAGCGGTTCGCGCTGCATCCCGCGCTGCTCGAAGCCGTGGGCCGTGCCGACGGTGGCACCTCCGCGCTGTCCGTCGTCTACCGTGCCGTGTCCCTGGCAGCGGCCGGGGCCACCTCTCTGCGGGCGCGTTCCGCTCCGGACGGCAGTGGCGGCACGGCGCTGGAACTCGCGGACGCCTCCGGCCGGGCGGTCGGCAGCTTCGGGTCGGTCATCTCGCGTGAGGTCGACGCGGATGAGCTGGTGTCGGCGGCTGCTCAGGGCGGCGTGGACCCGCTGGACGCGTTGTTCCGCGTCGACTGGGTGCCCTTTGCCGTCGAGGCCGTGGCGGACCCGACGCGGCATCTGGTCGCCGTTGCCGACTTCGATGAGCTGTCGACGTCGGCCGCTCTGAGTGATGTGCGCGTGGATCTGACGGACACCGCCCAGGGGTTGCGGGCGCTGACCTCGCGGGCGTTGGCATGGGTCCAGGCGTGGCTTGCCCTGCCGGTGACGGATGCGCGGCTGGTCGTCGTCACGCGGGACGTCGGCGACCCGGTCACCGCGGCTGTCTGGGGGCTCGTCCGCTCGGCGCAATCGGAGGCGCCGGAGCGGCTGGTCCTGGCCGCCGTGGACGGGGACGCCGCCTCCGAGGCGCTGCTGCCCGCCGCGGTCGCCACCGGTGAGCCGCAGTTCGCCCTCACCGCCGGCCGGGCCACCGTACCGAGGCTGGTGCGGGCGGCCGAGGCCGGCGCCGTTCGACCGCTCGGCCCCGAGGACACCGTCGACGCCGTAGAGCCGCTCGACCCCGACGGCACCGTTCTGATCACCGGCGGCACCGGCACCCTGGGCCGCCGGCTCGCCCGGCATCTCGTGGCCGAGCACGGCGTACGCCACCTGCTGCTGGTCAGCCGGCGCGGCGGTGCCGCCGACGGCGTGCCCGAGCTGGAGCGCGACCTCGGCGCGCTGGGAGCCACCGTGCGCACCGTCGCCTGCGACGTCACCGACCGTGCCGCGCTGACCGGCCTGCTGGCATCGATCCCCAGCGGGACACCGCTCACCGCCGTCGTCCACACCGCCGGTGTGCTGGACGACGGCGTGGTCACCGCCCTCACCCCGGAGCGGCTGGAAGCCGTCCTGCGGCCCAAGGCGGACGCGGCGCTCCTGCTGGACGAGCTGACCCGGGACACCGGCCTCGCGGCGTTCGTGCTGTACTCCTCGGCCGCCGGCGTCCTCGGCAACCCCGGGCAGGCCAACTACGCAGCCGCCAACGCCTTCCTGGACGCGCTGGCCGCGCGGCGCAGGGCGGCCGGGCTGCCCGCCACCTCGCTCGCCTGGGGCCACTGGGCGGCCACCAGCCGGCTGACCGCCCACCTCACCGCCTCCGACCTGCGGCAGCACTCCCGGCGGTTCGGGATGGCGGCACTGGACGAGGAGACCGGCCTCGCGCTGTTCGACGCCGGTCTGCGCAGCACCCTCCCGGCGCTGGTGGCGGCCCGGCTCGACCTCGGGCGGCTGCGTGCCGAGCCGGACGGCGGCCCGGTCGCTCCCCTGCTGCGTGAGCTGGTGCCGCCGGTCCGGCGCCGGGCCGCAGGCCGGGCGGCGGCGGCCGGCGGGACGGGCCTCGTACGACGGCTGGCACCGCTGACGCCCGACGAGCGGCACAAGACGCTGCTCGACCTGGTCAGGAACCGTGCCGCGCACGTCCTCGGGCACACGTCCGCCGACGCCGTCGCCGCCGGCCGGGCGTTCCGTGAGGCGGGCTTCGACTCGCTGACCTCCGTAGAACTGCGCAACCGGCTCGCCGCGGACACCGGGCTCCGGCTCCCCGCCACACTGCTCTACGACCACCCGAGCCCGGACGTCCTCACCCGGCACCTGCTCGCGGAACTCCTGGCGGAGGGCGACACCTCCGCGGCACCGTCCGCCGTCCCGCCCGGGACGTCCGACGACCCCATCGCCATCGTCGCGATGAGCTGCCGCTTCCCCGGTGGTGTGGAGAGCCCGGAGGACTTCTGGCGGCTGATCAGCGAGGGCGGTGACGCGGTCGGCGACTTCCCGGACGACCGCGGCTGGGACCTGTCCGCGCTCTACGACAGCGACCCCGACCACCCCGGCACGTCGTACGCCCGGCACGGTGCGTTCCTGACGGACGCCGCCGGGTTCGACGCGGGCTTCTTCGGTATCTCGCCGCGCGAGGCCCTGGCGATGGACCCGCAGCAGCGGCTGCTCCTGGAGACGTCGTGGGAGGTGTTCGAGCGGGCCGGCATCGACCCGACGACCCTGGCGGGCCGCGACATCGGTGTGTTCACCGGCATGAACACCCAGGACTACGCGCTGCGCCTGCGCCAGGTCTCCGAGGAGGTCGAGGGGCACCGCATCACCGGCATCTCCGCGGCCGTGCTGTCCGGCCGGGTGGCCTACACCCTCGGTCTCGAAGGGCCCGCGGTGACCATCGACACGGCGTGCTCGTCGTCGCTGGTGGCCCTGCACCTGGCGGCGCAGGCGCTGCGGGCGGGCGAGTGCTCGATGGCGCTGGCCGGCGGGGTCACGGTGATGGCCGCGCCGGACGCCTTCGTCGACTTCTCCCGGCAGCGGGGCCTGTCGGCCGACGGGCGGTGCAAGGCGTTCGCCGCGTCGGCGGACGGCACCGGGTGGGCCGAGGGCGTGGGCGTGCTGCTCGTGGAGCGGCTGTCGGACGCCCGGCGCAACGGTCACCAGGTGCTGGCCCTCGTCAGCGGCAGCGCGGTGAACCAGGACGGCGCGTCCAACGGCCTCACCGCCCCCAACGGCCCCTCCCAGCAGCGTGTCATCCGGCAGGCGCTGAGCAGCGCCGGGTTGACCGGTGCCGACGTGGACGTGGTCGAGGCGCACGGTACCGGCACCGCGCTGGGCGACCCCATCGAGGCGCAGGCCGTCCTCGCCACCTACGGTCAGGACCGGCCCGCGGACCGTCCGCTGTGGCTCGGCTCGGTGAAGTCCAACATCGGGCACGCCCAGGCCGCCGCGGGCGTGGCCGGCGTCATCAAGACGGTACTGGCCCTCCAGCACCGAATCCTGCCGCGCACCCTGCACGTGGACGCCCCCACCCCACAGGTCGACTGGTCGGCGGGCGCGGTGGAACTGCTGACGGAACAGCGGCCCTGGCCCGAGGCCGGGCGACCGCGCCGGGCCGGTGTCTCCGCATTCGGCGTCAGCGGCACCAACGCCCACGTCATCGTCGAGCAGGCACCTGACACGGACACCAGTACGGACGACACGCCCACGCCCACGGCCGTGCCCGCCGTCGTCCCCTGGGTCCTCTCGGCCCGCAGCCCCGAGGCGCTGGAAGGGCAGGCGGACCGACTCGCGGAGTGGGCCGGGCGGCACCCGGACGCCGACCCTGCCGACATCGCCCACGCACTGCTCTCCACCCGGACGGCGTTCGAGCACCGTGCCGTGGTCGTGGGCGCGGGACGCACCGCGCTGCTCGACGGTCTGGACGCCTTGGCCCACCCCCGGCACGCCCGCGGAGTGGCGCGTCCCGGCAAGCTCGCGGTGCTGTTCACCGGCCAGGGCAGCCAGTACACCGGCATGGGCCGCCGCCTGCACGAGCACTACCCGGTGTTCCGCGACGCCTTCGACACCGCCTGTGCCGAACTGGACCGGCACCTGCTGGACGCCGGGCACGTCACCAGGTCCGTCCCGGACGTGGTGTTCGGCGACGACCCGGCCGAACTGGAGCGGACGGTGTTCGCGCAGGCCGGTCTGTTCGCCGTGGAAGTCGCCCTGTTCCGGCTCTACGAGTCCTGGGGCGTCCGCCCCGACCGGCTCGCCGGGCACTCCGTCGGCGAGGTGACGGCGGCGCACGTGGCGGGCGTGCTGTCCCTCCCGGACGCCGTGACTCTGCTGGCGGCACGCGGACGGCTGATGCAGGCCCTGCCGGGCGGGGCGATGGCCGCGCTCAACGCCCCCGAGTCCGTCATCCGGCCCCTGCTCGCCGCCGCACCGGGCACCGTCGACATCGCGGCGGTCAACGGGCCCGCCTCCGTCGTGGTCTCCGGCGACCGGGACGCCGTGACGGCCGTCGCGGAGGCGTGCGCGGCCCGCGGCCACCGCATCAAGCACCTCCGGGTCAGCCACGCCTTCCACTCCTCGCACATGGACGGCATGCTCGACGCGTTCCGCGAGGTCGTCGCCAGGCTGTCGTACTCGCTCCCGGCGATTCCCGTCGTCTCCGGCGTCACCGGCGAGCCGGCCACCCCGGAGCAACTGTGCTCCCCGGACTACTGGGTCGAGCACGTCCGCCGCACCGTCCGCTTCCACGACGTCATCGGCGCGCTGCACACGCAAGACGTCACCACCTTCCTCGAACTGGGCCCCGGCGGCGTCCTCACCGCGATGGCCCAGGAGGCGTCCGGCCCCAGCGCCGAGCCGGCGATGTTCGTGCCCACGCTGCACGACGGCGCCGAGGACGAGCGCATCGGCGCCGTCACCGCGCTGGCCCGGCTGCACGTCCGCGGCGTCCCCGTCGACTTCTCCGCCCTGCTCCCGGCGGCCCCGCACCGCACGGTCACCGACCTGCCCACATACGCCTTCCAGCACCGCCGGTACTGGCCGGACGCCCCGCACCCGACGGCCCACCCGGCACCCGCGTCGCAGCCGGTGCCCATACCCGCACCGCAGCCGGTATCCGGGCCGCGGCCGGTGCCCGGATCGGTCGGCGACACACCGCTGGACCTGGTGCTGACCAGCGCCGCCGCCGTACTCGGGCACGACGACGCCTCGGCGATCGACCCCGAACGGCCCTTCCAGGACCTCGGCTTCGACTCCTTGAACGCGATCCGGCTCCGCAACCGCCTGCGCGACCTGACCGGTACCGACCTGCCCACCACCCTCGCCTTCGACCACCCGACACCGGCCGCGCTCGCGTCGTTCCTGCGCGACCGGCTGCTCGGCGACGACACCGCCGGACACGACGGCCCGGCCCGGCGGGCGGCCGACCCCGGCGAGCCGGTCGCCATCGTCGGCATGGCGTGCCGGCTGCCGGGCGGCGTGGCCTCCCCGGAGGACCTGTGGCGGCTGCTGCGGGCCGGGGAGGAGGGCATCGGCGAATTCCCGACGAACCGCGGCTGGGACCTGGACTCGCTCTTCGACCCGGACCCCGACCACGCCGGCACCAGCTACGCGCGGCGCGGCGGTTTCCTCTACGACGCGGGCGAGTTCGACGCGGAGTTCTTCGGCATCTCCCCGCGCGAGGCCCTGGCGATGGACCCGCAGCAGCGGTTGCTCCTCGAAACGTCCTGGGAGGCCCTGGAGCGGGCCGGCCTCGATCCCACCGCCCTGCGCGGCCAGGACGTCGGTGTCTTCGCCGGCATGGTCAACCACGACTACACCAGCCGCCTCCGCACGGCCCCCGACGGTTCCGAGGGGTACCTCATGACCGGCGGGGCGGGCAGTGTGCTGTCGGGCCGGGTGTCGTACGCGCTGGGCTTCGAGGGGCCCGCGGTGACCATCGATACGGCGTGCTCGTCGTCGCTGGTGGCCCTCCACCTGGCGGCACAGGCCCTGCGCTCCGGCGAGTGCACGATGGCCCTCGCGGGTGGCGTGACCGTGATGGCCGGGCCCGAGGCGTTCGTCGAGTTCTCCCGGCAGCGGGGCCTGTCGGCGGACGGCCGCTGCAAGTCCTTCGCCGCCTCGGCGGACGGCACGGGATGGGCCGAGGGCGCGGGCGTGGTCCTGGTCGAGCGACTGTCGGACGCCGAACGCCTGGGTCACCGGGTGTTGGCGGTGGTGCGTGGCTCGGCCGTCAACCAGGACGGCGCCTCCAACGGCCTCACCGCTCCCAACGGTCCTTCCCAGCAGCGGGTGATCCGGCGGGCGTTGGCGGAGGCCGGGCTGGCGCCGGGGGACGTGGACGCGCTGGAGGCGCACGGTACGGGCACGGCACTGGGCGACCCCATCGAGGCCCAGGCGGTCCTGGCCACCTACGGCCAGGACCGCGAACGCCCGCTGCTGCTGGGGTCGTTGAAGTCCAACATCGGACACGCCCAGGCCGCCGCGGGCGTCGCCGGCGTCATCAAGACGGTACTGGCCCTCCAGCACGGAATCCTGCCGCGCACCCTGCACGTGGACGCCCCCACGCCGCAGGTCGACTGGTCGGCGGGCGCGGTGGAACTGCTGACGGAGGAGCGGGAGTGGCCGCGGACGGACCGTCCGCACCGGGCGGGTGTCTCCGCGTTCGGCGTCAGCGGCACCAACGCCCACGTCATCCTCGAACAGGCCCCGGAGGCCGGTGAAGCGCCGGTCACGCCGGCACGCCCGGACGGCGGCCTGAAGCTCCTCCCCCTCTCCGCACGGGGCGAGGACGCCCTGCGCGCGCAGGCACAGCGGCTGCTGTCCTACCTGGGACAGCGACCCGAACTGGACCTCACCGGAGTGGGCAGCGCGCTGGCCGCGAGCCGGGCGGGGTTGCCGGAGCGGGCGGTGGTGGTTGCCGGTGACCGGGACGAGGCGCTGGCGGGCCTGGGCGCGCTGGCACGGGGCGAGAAGACACCCGGCGTCGTGACGGGCACCGTCACACGCGGACGGCTGGCCGTGCTGTTCACCGGCCAGGGCTCCCAACGAGCCGGCATGGGACGTGAACTCCACCAAGCCTTCCCCGTGTACCGCGAAGCCTTCGACGAAGTCTGCGCAGCCCTCGGCGGAGACATCCGCGAAACCGTCCTCGGCAACGACCAGAACCGCCTCAACCGGACCAAGTACACCCAGGCCGCACTGTTCGCCCTGGAAGTCGCCCTCTACCGGCTCATCACCTCCTGGGGCATCACACCCGACATCGTCGCCGGACACTCCATCGGCGAAGTGACAGCCGCACACATCGCAGGCGTGCTCTCACTCAAAGACGCCGCCACCCTCGTCACCACCCGCGCACGCCTGATGGAAACACTCCCCCAAGGCGGCGCGATGATCGCCGTCGCCACCACCGAACACAACATCCCCCCACACCCCGGCATCGACATCGCAGCCCTCAACAGCCCCACCTCCACCGTCCTGTCCGGCGACGAACAACCCCTCCTCAAAACAGCACAAGAACTAGCCGCACACGGCA
>NZ_VOGW01000139.1 GCF_007896895.1 Streptomyces misionensis
GGGAAGACCGGGTTCTTGTTCTCGGGCCAGGGCTGGCAGCGGCAGGGTATGGGGCGTGAGCTGTACGCGTCGTACCCGGTGTTCGCTGCGGCGTACGACGAGGTGTGTGCGTTGCTGGAAGTTCCGGTCGATGTGGATGCCGGGTCGCTGCACCAGACCGGTTGCGCGCAGCCCGCGTTGTTCGCGGTCGAGGTCGCGTTGTTCCGGCTGTTGGAGTCGTGGGGCGTCAGGCCGGATTACGTGGCCGGTCATTCCGTCGGCGAGATCGCGGCCGCTCATGCGGCCGGGGTGTTGTCGCTTGAGGATGCGGCGAGGTTGGTGTCGGCGCGGGCCGGGTTGATGCAGGCGTTGCCTGCGGGTGGGGCGATGGTGGCGGTTCAGGCCACGGAGGACGAGATCCTGCCGCACCTGACCGAAGAGGTAGGTGTCGCGGCTGTCAACGGCCCACGGTCCGTGGTGGTTTCCGGCGTGGAGAATGCGGTCCTGGCGGTCGCCGATACCTTCGCGCGACAGGGCCGCAAGACCACCCGGTTGCAGGTCAGCCACGCCTTCCACTCCCCGCTGATGGAGCCGATGCTGGAGGAGTTCGCTGCGGTCGTCGGCGAGCTGGTCTTCAACGAGCCGCGGATTTTGGTCGTTTCGAATCTCACGGGCCGTCTGGCGGAGCCGTACACCCCGGAGTACTGGGTGCGGCACGTGCGCGAGGCGGTCCGTTTCGCGGACGGGATCGAGAGCTTGCGCGAGCTGGGTGTGACGACGTTCGTGGAGATTGGTCCGGGCGGTGTCCTGAGCGGTATGGCCCAGGGCTGCGTGGACGACATCGTCACCGTCCCCGTCCTGCGCGCCGACCGCCCAGAGCCGCACGCGCTCGCCGCCGCCCTCGGGCAGTTGTTCATCCACGGCATCTCACCCGACTGGCACGCCCTTCTCCCCGGCGCCCGGCGTGTCGATCTGCCCACCTACCCCTTCCAGCGCGAGCGCTACTGGCTGGACGTCCCCCGGGCATCCGGTGACGTCCGGGCCGTCGGTCTGGGCGCGGCGGACCATCCGCTGCTCGGAGCAGCGATCGCGACCGCCGACAACGACGGTGTTCTGCTCACCGGACTGCTGTCCCTCGAAACCCACCCCTGGCTCGCCGACCACGCCGTGAACGGAACCGTGCTGCTGCCCGGCACCGCGTTCGTGGAGCTGGCGATCCGCGCGGGTGACGAGACGGGGTGCGGCTTGATCGAAGAGCTCACCCTGGAGCTTCCCCTGGTCGTGCCCGAGCGCGTCGGCGTCGCCCTCCAGGTGGCGGTCGGCCCGGAGGACGAGTCGGGCCGACGGCAGCTGAGCGTGCACTCGCGCGTCGCGGACGGCTCGTGGCTGCGACACGCGACGGGCGTGCTGTCCTCGGCGGAGGCGCCGCGTGGACCGGACCTCGGCGTGTGGCCGCCGACGGGCGCCGAGGCCGCCGAACTGGCTGATTTCTACGAGGAGATGGCCCGCTTGGGCCTGTACTACGGTCCGGTCTTCCAGGGGCTGCGCTCGGTGTGGCGCGCCGGGGACGACGTCTTCGCCGAGGTGGAGCTGCCGACGGAACCGGCCGCCGAGGCTGGGGCGTTCGCGCTGCATCCGGCCCTGCTGGACGCCGCCCTGCACGCCCTGGTCGCCGGTGGGCTGGTGTCACCGGACGACGGCCCGCTGCTGCCGTTCGCGTGGTCCGGTGTCTTCGTGCGGGCGGCCGGTGCGGCGATGGTGCGGGTGAAGCTGTCCCGGACGGCCGGCGGCGCGGTGACCCTGACCGTGGCCGATGGCGCCGGTGACCCGGTCGCCTCGGTCGAGGCGCTGTCCTTGCGCGCAGCCTCGGCGGAGCAGCTGCGCGGTGCCGGGGGCGAAGGCCGGCTGTACGGGCTGGAGTGGACACCGTTCACCTCTTCCTCCGCCACCGAGGCCCCGGTGATCGACACCGCCGAGGGCTTCGGCGCGCTGCGGGGGTCGAAGGCGACACCGGACGCCGTCGTCGTGCCGTGCCCCGCGGGACCCGGTACGGAGACCGCCGACCGTGTGCACGGCACGGCGAGCGAGGTGCTGGCGCTGCTGCACTGGTGGGTGGCGCAGGAGCGTCCCGGGCGACTGGTGCTGGTGACGCGTCGCGGTGATCTGGCGCATGCCGCGGTGTGGGGGCTGGTGCGGTCGGCGCAGGCGGAGCATCCGGACCGGATCGTGCTGGCGGAGGCCGAGGACACAGAGGACGTCGTCCAGGCGCTGCCCGCCGTACTCGCCAGCGGTGAGCCGCAGTTCGCGGTCCGCGACGGGTCGGTGTTCGTACCGCGTCTGGTGAAGACCGCCGAAAACAGCACTGCAGCAACGGACTTCGGTACCGGTCCCGTCCTGGTGACCGGCGCGTCCGGGGCGCTGGGCGGGCTCGTCGCCCGGCACCTGGTGGCCGCGCACGGCGTGCGGAGCCTGCTGCTGATGAGCCGGCGCGGTGCGCAGGCCCCCGGCGCGGCCGAGCTGGCGGGCGACCTCGCCGCGTCGGGCGCCGAGGTGCGCTGGGCGGCCTGCGACGCGGCCGACCGGGACGCCCTCGCCGAGGCGCTGTCCGGCACCCCGGTGACCGCCGTGGTGCACACGGCCGGTGTCCTGGACGACGGCGTGCTCACCGCGCTCACCCCGGAGCGCATGGCGAAGGTGCTGCGCCCGAAGGTCGACGCCGTGCTGAACCTCGCCGAGCTGGCGGGCGACCTGTCGGCGTTCGTGGTCTTCTCCTCGGTGTCCGGCATCCTGGGCAGCGCGGGACAGGGCAACTACGCTGCGGCGAACACCTTCCTCGACGCCTTCGCCGAAGCCCGCCGCGCCCGGGGGCTGCCCGCCACGTCGCTGGCCTGGGGCCTGTGGGAGCAGGGCGGCGGCATGGCCGACCGGCTCGACCGGACGGACCTCACCCGGCTCGAGCGGGCGGGCCTGGCTCCGATCGCAGTGGACGAGGGACTGCGGCTGTTCGACGCGGCGCTGGGCGCGGGCCGGGCGGTGGTCGCCCCGCTGCGGTTGGACCTGGGCGGGCTGGGGGAGACGGTGCCGTCGGTGTTGCGCTCGCTGGTGCGGGTCGCGCCGGTGCGGCGTAGGGCGGGGAGTGTGCCGAAGGGGTCGCTGGGTGAGCGGCTGGCCGGGCTGCCGGAAGGCGAGCGCGAACGGGTGGTGCTGGACCTGGTGCGCACCGAGGTCGCCGCCGTGCTCGGCCACGCCTCGACCCAGGCCGTAAAGCCTGAACACGCCTTCGGCGACGCGGGTTTCGACTCGCTCACTTCGGTGGAACTCCGCAACCGGCTGAACGCGGCGACCGGGCTGCGGCTGCCCGCGACCATGGTCTTCGACCACCCCACGCCCGTCGCGCTGGCCCGCTTCCTGCTGGCCGAGACGCTGGGTGACCAAGAGCGGTCCGAGGCCGCGGTCGCCGTGGTCGGCAAGGTGGACGAGCCGATCGCGATCGTGGGCATGTCCTGCCGGTTCCCCGGTGACGTTCGCTCGCCGGAAGACCTCTGGCGGCTCGTCGCCTCCGGTGGCGACGCGATCACGGGCTTTCCCGAGGACCGCGGCTGGGACGTCGAGAACCTCTACGACCCCGACCCCGACCGCTCCGGAAAGTCCTATGTGCGCCACGGCGGCTTCCTCCACCAGGCCGCCGAGTTCGACCCGGGCTTCTTCGGGATCTCGCCGCGTGAGGCGCTGGCGATGGACCCGCAGCAGCGGCTGCTGCTGGAGACGGCGTGGGAGGCGTTCGAGCGGGCCGGGATCGACCCGGTCACGGTGCGGGGCAGCCGTACCGGTGTGTTCGCCGGGGTGATGTACCACGACTACGGCGGGCGCGTACGAAAGGCCCCGGAGGGCATGGACGCCTACCTGGGCAGCGGCAGCGCGGGCAGCATCGCCTCCGGTCGGGTCTCGTACACCTTCGGGCTTGAGGGTCCGGCGGTCACGGTGGACACGGCGTGCTCGTCCTCGCTGGTGGCGCTGCACCTGGCGACCCAGGCGCTGCGCGGCGGCGAGTGCGGTATGGCGCTGGTCGGCGGTGTCACCGTCATGGCGACGCCTTCGACGTTCGTGGAGTTCAGTCGGCAGCGTGGGCTGGCTCCGGATGGGCGGTGCAAGGCGTTCGGTGCGGGTGCGGACGGTACGGGGTGGGCCGAGGGTGCGGGCATGCTGCTGGTGGAGCGGCTGTCGGACGCCCGTCGGAACGGGCACCGGGTGCTGGCGGTGGTGCGGGGTACGGCGGTGAACCAGGACGGTGCGTCGAACGGCCTGACGGCACCCAACGGGCCTTCCCAGCAGCGGGTGATTCGGCAGGCGCTGGCGAACGCGGGTCTGTCCTCGGACCAGGTGGACGCGGTGGAGGCGCACGGTACGGGCACGCAGCTGGGCGATCCGATCGAGGCGCAGGCGCTGCTGGCGACCTACGGGCGGGAGCGGCCGGAGGGACAGCCGTTGTGGCTGGGTTCGTTGAAGTCGAACATCGGGCATGCGCAGGCCGCCGCGGGTGTCGGCGGGATCATCAAGATGGTGATGGCGATGCGGCACGGCGTGCTGCCCCGCACCCTGCACGCGGACGAACCGACGCCGCATGTGGACTGGTCGGCCGGTGCGGTACGACTGCTGACCGAGGCCGTGGAGTGGCCCGCGGACGACGGACCGCGCCGAGCCGCCGTGTCGTCCTTCGGCATCAGCGGCACCAACGCCCATGTGATCGTGGAACAGGCTCCGGACGCGGCGGAGTTGCCACCCGCGCCCGACTCCGGCGAGGTCGTGCCGTGGGTGCTGTCCGGCCGCACGGAGGCGGCGCTACGGGCCCAGGCGAGGCGCCTGCTGTCCATGGCCCCGGACACGGAGTCGCGGCCGGCCGACATCGGCTTCTCGCTCGCCGCCACCCGCTCGGCCATGGAGCACCGGGCCGGCGTGGTGGGAGAGAACCGTGACGAACTCCTCGAAGGACTTCGCGCGTTGGCCGCAGGGGCGCCGTCCCCCCGGCTCGTCCTGGGCGAACCGGCCGCCAGGGGGAAGACCGGGTTCTTGTTCTCGGGGCAGGGGTCGCAGCGGCTGGGTATGGGGCGTGGGTTGTACGCGTCGTATCCGGTGTTCGCGGCGGCGTACGACGAGGTGTGTGGCCTTCTGGAAGCCCCGGTCGATGTGGACTCCGAGGGGCTGCACGAGACGGGTTCGGCGCAGCCCGCGTTGTTTGCCGTCGAGGTGGCGT
>NZ_VOGW01000013.1 GCF_007896895.1 Streptomyces misionensis
CGGTCAGGGCGGTGGTGATCAGGGCCATGAGGACGAGCATCGTGAACACCTCGGCGCTGATGACATGCATGTCGTAGCCGATGTTCAGGACGATCAGCTCGGTGAGCCCGCGGCAGTTCATCAGGACGCCGATCGCGGCGGCCGAGCGGGTGTCCTGGCCGACCGCGCGGGCGGCCAGGGCGGCGCCGCCCCACTTGCCCGTGACCGCCAGCAGCAGGATGACGGCGGCCCACAGCCACTCCGACCCGTCGTGCAGCCCGCCCAGGTCGGTGCGCAGGCCGGTCTGCACGAAGAACAGCGGGAGCAGCAGCGGTACGGCGACCGAGCGCAGCTGGCCGGCCGCGCGCTCGACGGCGGGGGTGCCGCGCGGCATCACGGTCCCCAGCAGGAACGCCCCGAAGATGGTGTGCACGCCGATCCGGGCGGTGGCGAGGCCGGCCAGGCACACCGCGCTGAACAGCACGGCGATCACGACGGCCTCGTGCCGCATGCCGGTGCCCCGCCGCTCGCGGCTCCAGCGGGCGAGCAGCGGCCGCACCCCGAACACCAGCACGGCGGCGAACCCCGCGGTGAGGGCCACGGTGTTGACGGCGTCCATCGTGGAGGTGCCGACGGCGAGCGAGACCACCAGGGCCAGCAGGCACCAGGCCGTCACATCGCCGATGGCGGCGCAGGCCATGGCCAGGGTGCCCAACCGGGTGCCGTACAGGCCCCGTTCGGCGAGGATGCGGGCCAGCACGGGGAAGGCCGTGATGCTCATCGACACGGCGATGAACAGCACGAACGGCAGTCGGCCCACGTGTTCCGGGGCCTGGGAGCCGTACATGGCCAGGCCCAGCCCCGCGCCGAGGAGCAGCGGCAGGGCGATGGACGCCTGGCCGATGGCCATGGCGGTGCCGCGATGGCCGCGCAGCACGCCGAGGTCGAGTTCGAGGCCGATCAGGAACATGAAGACGAGCAGGCCGAGTTGGCCCAGCACATCGGTGAACGGCAGCACGGACGGGGGCAGCAGCCAGTGTTCCGCGGCCGGCCAGAGCCTGCCGAGGAGGGTGGGGCCGAGCATGATGCCGACGCACATCTCGCCCACCACCGCGGGCTGGCCGAGCCGTTGGAGCAGCGCGCCGCCCGCCCGGCAGGCCAGGATCACCACCGGTACGGCGATCAGCACCGCCGACAGCGGGTCAGCGGCCGACACGGCCCCCTCCTTCCCCCTGGCCGGCGGCCGCGTCGCCGGACAGCGCCGCCGTCACCGCGGACCAGGCCGCGTACTGGCGCAGCCCGTACAGCAGCGGCTCGGGAGCCTCGTCGACGACGGTGACACCGATCACCTCGCCGAGGACCGCGGTGTGGTCGCCGACCTCGATGGTGCGGCTGACCCGGCAGTCGGCGATGGTGTGGGCGGCGTCCGTCAGATGCGGGCCGCAGGCGTCCAGCGGCAGCCGCCACTCGGCTCGCCGGAACCGGTCGGGGGCGCCGGAGGCGAACAGTTCGGAGGTGGCGCGGCCGCGTTCGTGCAGCAGGTTCAGGGCGAACCGGCCGGATTCCCGGACGGCCCGGCTGGTGTGGCTCGCGGTGCGCAGGCAGGCCACGATGGTGGGCGGCGACAGGGCGACGCTCGCCAGCGAGGAGCAGGTCATGCCGTGCGGGTTGCCCTCCGCGTCGAGGGCCGCGACGACGCTGACCCCGCTCGGGAAGGACGACATCAGCGGGCGTATGTCGGGTTCGTCGGCGGTGTCGGCGCTCGTGCGCGCCGGGGCGGACAGCGGATTCTGCATGGGTCACTCCGTGGGGATGACGCCGGAAGGGGACGCGGCCCGTCGCCGGCGAGGCGAACGGGCCGCGGGTGGTGGTGCGGGGTTCAGGACCTGCCGTGGAGCTGGCGCAGGTAGTCGTAGGCGGTGGGCAGCGTGTCGAGGAGGTCCTGCTGCTGGCGCTTGACCCGCTCGAACAGCGGCTGCGCGCCGGTGACGGACTCCGGCTTGTACGACAGCGCCGGCAGCGGCGCGTCGGGGACCAGGCCGAGGCCGGCGAAGATGCAGTAGTAGCTGCCGTTGGTCCAGAAGTTGCGGAACTCGGCCTCGAAGTTGCCGTAGTAGGTGGACTCGTCGGTGACCGGCGAGTTGATCGGCAGACCGGCACGGTAGGCCTCGATCTTCTCCCGGATGTTCTCGGGCAGCGTCAGTTCCTTGTTGGCGCGCCAGAACGGGCTGTCGTTGCGCGGCGCGAAGTAGAAGTGCGCCTGGATGAAGTCGCGGGTGTCGTCGAACATCGTCTCGACCTCGCGGTTGAAACGGTTGATGAGCGTCTCGTTGAAGCTGCGGTCGGGGAAGTGCTTGGCGAGCTGGTAGATCGCCGCGGTGATGAAGTAGATGCCGGTCGACTCCAGCGGCTCCACGAAGCAGGAGGACAGGCCGATGCCGACCACGTTCTTCACCCAGGCGCGGCGGTTGCGGCCGACGCGGAAGCGGATGTGGTTGAACTCCTGGTTCTCCGGGTCCAGGCCCCACATGTCGCTGAACTCGCGGGTGGCCTCGTCCTTGCCGGTGAACTTGCTGGAGTAGACGTAGCCGGTGCCGAAGCGGCCCAGCATCGGGATCTTCCAGGACCAGCCGGACGACATGGCGATCGCCGAGGTGTACGGCTCGACGCCGTTGGCCTCGTCGTCGTGCGGGACGGCGGTGGCCACCGCGGAGTCGCACAGCAGGTGGTCGCTCATGTCGATGAACGGCTCGGCCATGGCCTTGTTGATCAGCAGGCCGCGGAAGCCGGAGCAGTCGACGAACAGGTCGGCGTCCAGGACCTTGCCAGAGGCGGTGTGCAGGGCGGTGACGAAGCCCCGCTCGTCCTGCTCCACCCGGGTCATCTCGTCCTGGACGTGCCGCACGCCCTGCTTCTCGGTGGCGAACCGGCACAGGAACTTGGCGACCAGGGCCGCGTCGAAGTGCCAGGCGTACCGGGTGGCGTGCCGGCCGTCGAGCCAGCGCGGGGACAGCTTGGCGTCCATCACCGGGGGCTCGCGAAAGCAGGCGTAGTCGAACGGCTCGTCCGTCAGGCCTTCGTACTTGTTCTTGTACCAGTAGTGCGAAAGGGGCGTCTGGTCGTAGTCGGGGAGCAGGCCGAACGGGTGGTAGAAGTGGTCCGGGCCGCCCTGCGGCAGCTGCCGGGCGGTGGCCTGGCCCGCGCCCTCCGTGCGCCAGTTCACGAAGCGCACGGCCGTCTTGAAGCTGGCGTTGCACTCGCGCATCCACTCGTCCTCGTTGATGCCGAGGAAGTCGAACAGGACGCGCTGGAGGTTCGGGACGGTGGCCTCGCCGACGCCGATGCGCGGGATGGTGGGGGCCTCCAGCACCGTGATCTCGACGGTGTTCTGCAAGGCCTTGCCGAGGTAGGCGGCGGTCATCCAACCCGCCGTACCTCCACCGAGGATGACGACCTTCTTGATACGCCTGTCTTCGCCGGTCATGGGCGGCTCTCTCCTCCGGAGGTAAGCGATGGCGGACGGATCGGCCGCGACGTCCGGCGGCCGGTTTCAGGCCAGCGGGGCAACCGATGCCAGACAGAGTCGCCAGCGCTGCTATGCCGCTTCTATGTGCCGTCCGACGCGGGACGTATGGAGCGGATATAGCGCTCCCGGTCAGCCTGTGGGTGCCGAGGGCCTGCTCGACGGGGATCGGGCCGGCCCCACCGTCGCGCGTCCTTGCGGTGACCAGCCGACGGACCGCCCACACCCGCAACCGAGGATGGCTTGCACACGATGCCGTACGACGAAGGGAAAGCGGCCGCAGGGCGCCCGTCCCCCGCACCGGGGCTGAAGGGCATCCTCTCGACGGTGGGCGGCACTCCGCTCATCGAACTGGAGCGCCTGGTACCCGGCTTCACCTCCCGGGTCTACGCGAAGGCCGAACGGTTCAATCCCGGCGGCAGCGTCAAGGACCGGTCGGCGCTCAGCATGGTGCTCGGCCGGATCCGGTCGGGCGAGCTGGTGCCGGGCAGGTCGACCGTGGTGGAGTCGAGCTCGGGCAATCTGGCGATCGGACTCGCCCAGATCTGCGGGTACTTCGGGCTGCGTCTCATCTGTGTCGTGGACGCCCGGACGACCGAGCAGAACATCCGGATCCTGCGCGCGTACGGTGCCGAGGTCGAGGTCGTCACCCAGCCGGACCCCGAGACCGGGGAGCTGCTGCCCCAGCGGCTGCGCCGGGTCGCCGAGCTGCTCGCGCGCATCCCGCACGCCTACTGCCCCGACCAGTACGCCAATCCGCTCAACTCCCTGGCCCACCAGTCGACGATGCGGGAGATCGCCGAGGAGCTGGGGGGCCGGATCGACCATCTGGTGCTGGCGGTCGGCACCACCGGCACCCTGAGCGGCTGCGCCGAGTACATCCGCACCGCCGGGCTGCGCACCACCGTGCACGCGGTGGACGCGGTGGGCAGCCGGCTGTTCGACTCGCCGGTGTCCTGTGCCCGGCTGGTCCCGGGGCACGGCGCCTCGGTGGTGCCGCCGCTGCTCGATCGGGCGGACGCCGACGACGTCGTGCACGTCACGGACCTGGAGTGCGTGGTGGGCTGCCGGCGGCTGGTGCGGCGCGAGGCGATCCTCGCCGGCGGGTCCTCGGGTGCCGTTGTCTCCGCCCTGGAACGGCTGGCCCCCACCGTGCGGCCCGGCTCGAACGTCGTCCTCATCCTGCCGGACGGCGGCGACCGCTATCTCGACACCATCTACGACGACACCTGGGTGCGCGGCCGGTTCGGCGAGGTCTTCCACCTCTGGAAGGAGCCGGAACGCGGAGCGGGCGGTGGCCCCCTGGCGGGCCCGCGCGGCGCGTCGCGCACCACCGGCCCTGTGACACGGAAGGAGACCGTGCTGTGCTGATCATCGGCCACCGCGAGGTGCGCGACATTCTCAAGGGGAAGGAGCCGGAGGTCCTCTCGCTGGTCGCGGACGCCTACCGGCTGCACGACGAGGGCCGCTCCGCGCTGCCGCACTCGGTCTTCCTGCGCTTCCCCGGCGACGACCGCAACCGCATCATCGGCCTGCCCGCCCACCTCGGCGGCGAGCGGTCGGTCGCCGGCATGAAGTGGATCGCCAGCTTCCCGGGCAACGTGGCGCGAGGGCAGGAGCGGGCCAGCGCCGCCATCGTGCTGAACTCGATGCACGACGGCACACCGCAGGCGTTCCTGGAGGCCTCGCTGATCTCCGCCAAGCGCACCGCGGCGTCCGCGGCCCTGGCGGCCGGGCTGCTCACCACCGAGGCGGAGCCGGGCGGCATGTCGCTGATCGGGGCCGGGCCGATCAACCTGGAGGTGCTGCGGTTCACCAAGGCGCGGCTGCCCTCCCTGTTCGAGGTGACGCTGTTCGACCTGGACGCGGAGCGGGCCAAGGCGTTCGCCGCCAAGGCGCGCCGGGTCGTGCCGGGTCTCGGGGTGCGGTTCGCGGCCACCTGCGAGGAGGCCGTCGCGGCCCATCGTCTGGTCTGCTTCGCGACCACCGCGGGCACCCCTCACACGGACCTCGCGGCCGCCGCGCCCGGTACGACGGTGCTGCACGTGTCGCTGCGCGACCTGACCGCGGCGGCGGTGCTGGGCGCGCAGAACGTCGTCGACGACACGGACCACGTGTGCCGTGAGCGGACCTCGCTGCACCTGGCCGAACAGGAGTCCGGCGGACGGGAGTTCGTCGACGCGGAGATCGGCGCGCTGCTGCGGGACCCGGGCGCCTTCCGGCGTGATCCGCGACGGGTCACGGTGTTCTCGCCGTTCGGTCTCGGAATCCTGGACATGGCGCTCGCCGAGTGGGTGACGCGGCAGGCCGAGGAGTTCGGAATCGGGACACGCGTGGACGGCTTTCTGCCAATGAGCGCGGCGCAAGCACCCGCCTGAACCGGTGCGGCGTTCTTATCTGTTGGGCGCCGCCGACCTGCCGGCGGGCGCCGTGACCACTCCTCCCCCACTGGAGAGCCTCCTCGATGAAGATCCGTTTCCGTGCGTTCCTGGTGTCGGGCGCCCTGCTGCTGGCCGCGGCCCCCGTGCTGAGCGCGTGCGACCAGTACGACGACTCCGACTCCCGCTCCTTCGACGTCAAGGACAAGGTGACCGGTGTGACCGTCGACTCGGCGGGCGGTGACATCGACGTGGTCGCCGGCGACGGCGACGGCGTCCAGGTGACCGAGAACCTCAAGTACAAGAGCGGCAAGCGGCCGAGCACGGAGCACTTCGTGCGGGACGGCAACCTGCACCTCAAGGTCGCCACCAGCTGCGGCAGCAGCCTGGGCTCGGCCAACTGCACGGTGAACTACCGGGTCGAGGTGCCGCGCGGGGTGGCCGTCTCCCTGCACAGCGGCGGCGGCACGGTGAACCTCGACGGCGTCTCCGGGGGCGTCGACGCCTCCAGCGGGGGCGGGGAGGTCAAGGCGGAGAACCTGGCGGCCGGCCGTCTGACGGCGAGTTCGGGCGGCGGGGCCATCAACGCGTCCTGGTCGAAGGCCCCGGACGACGTGGACGTCAACGCCAAGGGCGGCAACGTCACCCTCCATGTGCCGGACAGCGGCTACCAGGTGTCCGCCTCGACCACGCTGGGGTCGAAAAAGGTGGAGGTGAAAACGGATTCGAGCAGCGAACGGCACATCAAGGCGCGTACGTTCGCCGGAGACGTGAAGGTACTCGTCGCCGGCTGACCGCCGCCGCGCGCTCGCACCAACTGGAGAGCCCCCTTTCATGCTGAACATTGCCTGGTACACGCTGCGGAGCCGGCTGTCCGCCTTCACCGGGACCTTCATCGCGCTGATGCTCGGCGCCGCCCTGCTGTCCACCATGGGGCTCGTCCTCGCGGCGAGCGTCACCTCGCACGAGCACGGCCCGGGCCGGTTCGCGAACGCCCCGGTGATCGTCCGCGGTGAACCGGACCTGAGCATGTCCGATCCGTGGGGCGGTATCGAGAGCGAGCCCCTGAAGGAGCCGAAGGGCCTCGCGCCGGCGCTGGTCCGCGATGTCTCCGCGGTCGGCAAAGCCGTCCCCGACCGCACCTTCTACGCCCAGCTCGGGGCCTCGGGCACGGCCCGCTCCGGCCCGTCCGACCAGGTCGGGCACCCCTGGTCGGCCGCCGCGTTCGGCGGATACCGGCTGCTGCGGGGCCAGGCGCCGGCCGGGGCCGGCGAGGTGGCCGTGCCCGCGACGTCGGGGGCCGCGCCCGGCGAGCGGGTGACCGTGCTGACGGCGTCCGGGCCGCGCCCCTTCACCGTCTCCGGGGTCACGGACGACGTCTCCTTCGAGTCGGCCCTGTTCTTCTCCGACGCGGAGGCCGCCGCCCTCTCGCCGCGCGTGGACGCGCTGGTCTCGTACGGGGACGTGGACAAGGTGCGCACCGCGGTGGAGGACCGGGCGCAGGTGCTGGCCGGCGCGGACCGCGCCCAGGCCGACCCGCGGGCCCACGCCGACGAGGTGGCCCTTGTCGGCGTGTCCACCATGCTCGGCATGGCGACCGGGGTGGCCGCCTTCGTCGCCGCGTTCGTCGTCGGCACCACCTTCGCCTTCTCGGTGGCGCAGCGCCGCCGGGAGCTGGCGGTGCTGCGGGCCACCGGGGCGACCCCTACCCAGGTCGGCCGGCTGGTGCTGGCCGAGGCGGCGCTGGTCGGCGCGGTGGCCTCGGCCGCGGGCTGCCTGCTCGGGCTGGCCGGCGGGCCGGCGCTGGCCGACCGGATGAGCGCCTGGGGGCTGGCGCCGGAGTGGTTCCGGGTGCGGCTGGGCTGGAGCACGCTGCTGGTCCTGGTGCTGGCCTTCCTGATCGGTGTGCTGCTCGCGGTGCTGGGCTCCGGGGTCGCGGTGGTGCGGGCGGGCCGCATCCGGCCGCTGGAGGCGCTGCGGGAGTCGGTGGTCGACCGGCGTGCCATGAACGCCCTGCGCTGGCTGGCCGGGCTCGCCGCGCTGGCGGCGGGCGGGGTGCTGCTGCTGGCCACGCCGCTGCTGCCGCCCGCCTACTGGGGCGACATCACGCCGATGGCGGCCCCGGCCCTGATCGTGGCGGGCGCGCTGCTGTGCCCGGTGGTCATCCCCTTCGTGGTGCGGGTGGTGACGGCGCCGTTCACCGGGCTGCGGGGCGCGGGCCCGATGCTGGTGCAGGCCAACACGGTGTCGGCGCTGCGTCGTACCGCGGCCACGGTGGCGCCGGTGCTGATCACGGTGGGGCTGTTCTCCGCGCTGTGGAGCACCTCGGGCACGCTGTCCGGGGTGGCCCGCAGCGAGGCGTACGAGCGGGTGCGCGCCAACGACTTCGTGGTGGCGCCCGACCACACGCCGGGCCTGAGCCGGGCCGTGGTGGACAAGGTGCGCGCGGTGCCGGGCATCGAGTCGGCCACCACGGTGCCGACCGGTGTGTACACGATCCCCGGCCCCAATCTGCTGGTGTTCCCGGCCGGCGCTCCCCTGCTGCCGTACGACGCGCTCACCGTCGATCCGAAGGCGCTCGGCAGCCTGCTGACACTGCCGGTGGTGCACGGCGACGCGCGCGGTCTCGACGACCGGTCGATCATCGTGGACGAGACCTGGAACCGGCACGTCGGCGACACGGTGACGGTGTGGCTGGCGGACGGCACGAAGAAACGGCTGAAGGTGGTCGCCGTCACCAAGGCGAGCGCCGGCGGCAGCGCCGCGGTGCTGACCCCGAAGTACGCGGGCCGGGCGCTGCCGGACGCGGTGTACGTCAAGCTCGCGAAGGGCGCCGACCGGGCCGCCGTGCAGCGGGAGTTGGCCACGGCCGTGCAGGGTATGTCGGCGCGGGCGGTGCCGATCGCGGGGTACCGGGCCGCGGTGGACGACACCGTCAACCAGCAGACCCGGATGGCCCTGCTGATCGTCGGCGGCATCGCGATGCTCTACACCGGGGTGGCCGTCGCCAACACCCTGACGATGTCGACCGGGCAGCGGGCCCGGGAGCTGGCGGTGCTGCGCCTGGGCGGTGCCACGCCCGGGCAGCTGCTGCGCATGGTCGCCGGTGAGAGCGTGCTGGTGGCCGGTACCGGTGTGCTGATGGCGGCCGTGGTGGTCGCGCTGAACGCGGCGGGGTTGTGGGCCGGGCTCCAGCAGCTCGTGGTGAGCACGCGGGTGACGCTGCCGGGGCTGCCGTTCACGGTGACCGCGGGTGCCTGCCTGGTGGTCGCGCTGCTGGCCACGGTGCTGCCCGCGTGGGTGGCGCTGCGTACCCCCGCGGTGCGACTGACCACGACGGAGTGAGCGGGCCGCCCGGCGACCCCGGGCGGCCGTCACGCCGACGGCGGTTCCGCGACCGGACAGGAACCGCCGTCGTGCCATGTGTAGGTGCGTGTAGCAGGCACCTGCCGTACGGGACAGTCACTTGTCGGCCAACTCCCTGTAGCCAAAGGGTGATTGAGGGCCATTTATAGGGCGCGAATAGCTCGTCGTCGCAGGATCTCCATGAGCTCGCCGAGAGCTCTCCACCGAGAAGACCGGGAGATCGACATGAGCGCGACCAGAGCGGGCAAGGAACTCAGCGCGGAGACCAGAGCGGCGATCAAGAAGATCGTCTGCGACGTCCTCGAAGTGGACCCGGCCGACGTCACCGACACCACCCTCTTCGTGGAGGACCTCGACGCGGACTCGCTCCGCACCATCGAGATCCTGGCCGAGATGGAGCGGACCCTCGGCTTCGACCTGTCGACAGCACCCATCGAAGGCATGACCAACCTGGACGGCGTGTACGCCGTCGTCGCGGAGTCCGAAGCGAAGTGACCGCCGGCCGTGGGGCGGGTGACCAGCGGGTCGTGGTCACCGGAATGGGCGTCGTCTCCGGTCTCGGCACCGGGACCGCCGAATTCGCCCGGTCGCTGCGCGCGGGGCGCAGCGGGATCGGCCCTCTCGAGGAGTTCGGACGCGCCGGCTTCGCGCACTGGAACGTGGGCGAGGTCGGCCGCTTCGAGGCCGCGGACTGGTTCCGCACCGAGGACCCCCGGGAGTACGGACGGGCCGCCCAGTTCGCGGTGGCGGCCACCAGGCTGGCTGTTCAGGAAGCCGGCCTCGACGAGGAGGAACTGCGGCACCGGCGGGTGCTCGTCTCGGTCGGCACGACCGACGGCGGCACCAGGGAGGTGGACCAGCTCGCCGAGTTGCGGCACCGGACCGGCGAGGTGCGCCCGGACCCGGACATCGCGCGGCGCACGCCGGCCGAGCGGCTCTCCGACGCCGTCGTCAACGAACTGCGGCTGGAGGACGTCGAGTCGGTCACCGTGCCCACCGCCTGCGCGGCGGGCAACTACGCGGTCGGCCAGGGGCTGGACGCGTTGCGCGACGGCGAGGCGGACGTGGCGCTGTGCGGGGGCACGGACGCGCTGTCCCGCAAGACGTTCGCGGGCTTCTACCGGCTCGGCGCGATGTCCCCGGACGTGTGCCGGCCCTTCGACGCCGACCGCAAGGGGATGATCGTGGCGGAGGGCGCCGGGATGCTCGTGCTGGAGCCGCTGGGGGCGGCACTGGCGCGCGGCGCCCGGATCCTGGCCGAGGTGCTGGGTTACGGGCTGAGCTGCGACGCCCACCACCCGACCGCACCGGACCGCGACGGGGTGGTCCGCGCGGTGCGTGCCGCGCACCGGGACGCGGGGGTGAGCGGCGCCGAGGTCGACTACGTCTCCGCGCACGGCACCGGGACCAAGGCCAACGACATCGTCGAGACGGCCGCGCTGCGTGAGGTGTTCGGCGCGGACCTGCCTCCCGTGAGCGCCCTGAAGTCGATGCTCGGGCACACCCTGGGCGCGGCCAGCGCCCTCGGCACCATCGCCTGCGTACTGGCGATCACGGAGGGCTTCCTGCCGCCGACGATCAACCACCGGACCCGGGACCCGGAGTGCGACGTGGACTGCGTGCCCAACGTGGCCGTGGCCGCACGGCCGCAGGTCACCCAGAACAACGGGATGGCCTTCGGCGGCAACAACGCCGTACTGGTCCTCGGGCGTTACGACGGCCCGGGGGCGGCCGGAGCGGGGGAAGGCTCATGACGACCACCACGGCCGCACGGCCGGTGATCACCGACTGGTCGGCGCTGTCCCCCTGGGGGGAGGGCGCCGACGCCTTCCGGGCCGGGCTGGCCTCCGGCGAGGAGGCGATCGCCACGGTGGACAGCGAGTTCGCGCCCGGCACGCCCGTGCGGGCGGGCATCGTGCCCGGGTTCTCGATGGAGTACCCGGGCACCCGGGGGCTGCGCTCGCTGGACCGGCTCACCCGTCTCACCCTGCGGCTGAGCGAACTGCTGCTGACCGGGCAGGAGGGCGGACTCGGCTGCGGTCCGGAGGACACCGGCATGGTGTTCGCCACCTCCGGCAGCCACCGGACCGGGCTGGAGTTCACCGGCCGGTCCTACCGGGAACGGCTGCCCTTCCACGTGGACGTGGCCCGTTTCCCCTCGACCGCCGTCAACTGCGCGGCCAGCCGCAGCGCCATCGTGCACGGCCTCAAGGGGCCCAACACCACGCTGACCGCGGGTCCGGCCGGGGGACTGCTCGTCCTCGGCCAGGCGGTCAGGCTGCTGCGCCAGGGCCGCGCGCAGGTGCTGCTGGCCGGGGCGGCCGAGGAGTACACCGAGGACCGGGTACTGCTGGAGGACGCGCTGCACCGGGGCGAGGGTGCGGCCCCGCCGGTCGCGGAGGGCGGCGCGCTGTTCGTCGTCGAGCTGGCCGGCGGCGCCGCGGCGCGCGGCCGTACCCCGCTCGCCACCCTGCTCGGCACCCGGTTCCGGGCCTATCACGCCCGCTCGGGCGGGGAGGCCGGCAAGGCGCTGCACCGCTGTGTGACCGATCTGCTGGACGACGCCCGCACCGGCGCCGACGAGATCACCCTCGTCGTCCGCTCCGACCCGGACGGGCCGCTCGGCGAACAGGAGGACAGCGCGCTCGACGGGCTGTTCGGCGGGCCGGACGCCGTACGGCAGCTGGCCCCGGGCCACCGGCTGGGCCACGCGGGCTCCGCAGCGTCCGCGTTCCAGGTCGCGGCGGCGCTCGCCGCGAACGGCCCGCGGCCCCTGCGGGCCCCGGCACTGATCACCTTCGTGGCCGACGGCCGGGTCGGCGCCGCGCTGCTGGGCGCACCGCCCGGCTGACCCCCCAACGACACACGGGAACGAGGAAGAAACGACATGAGCGAGACCGGTAACCGGCCGGTGGCGCTGATCAGCGGCGGCTCGCGCGGCATCGGCCGCGCGGTGGTCGCGCGGCTCGCCCGCGACGGCCACGACATCGCCTTCTGCTACGCGTCCGACCACGAGGCCGCCGAGGCCACGGCCAAGGAGGCCCGGCAGCACGGGGCGAAGGTGCTGACCCGCCGCGTCGACGTCACCGACCGGGCGGGCGTCACCGGGTTCGTCCAGGACGTCGAGGGGGCCCTCGGTCCCGTCGACGCCCTGGTGACGGCGGCGGGGATCATCCGCGACGCGCCCCTGGCGCGGATGCCCGACGCGTCCTGGGACGAGGTGCTGCGCACCAACCTGGACGGCACCTTCAATCTGTGCCGGGCCGTCACCTACTCCATGATGCGCCGCCGCACGGGCGCCGTGGTCACGCTGTCCTCGGTGGCCGGCGTCCACGGCAACGCCTCCCAGACCAACTACTCCGCCTCCAAGGCGGGCATCATCGGTTTCACCAAGGCGCTCGCAAAGGAGACGGGGCGCAGCGGGCTGCGCGCCAACGTGGTGGCTCCGGGGCTCATCGAGACGGACATGACCGCCGGGCTGTCGGAGAAGGTCACCAAGGACTTGCTGGGCTCGATCCCGCTGCGCCGCTTCGGGCGGCCCGAGGAGGTGGCCGAACTGGTCGCGTTCCTGGTCTCGGAGCGGGCCGGCTACATCACCGGTCAGGTCTTCCAGGTGGACGGGGGCCTGTCGTGGTGAGCGAGCCCAGGCCGCTCAGCGCGGCCCAGCAGTCGCTGTGGACGGCGTACCGCATGGCCCCGGCCGGGCACGCCTACACCATGCTGCTGTCCCTGCGGATCCGCGGCCCGCTGGACACCGCCG
The DNA here is from genome assembly GCF_007896895.1 of Streptomyces misionensis. Lineage (GTDB taxonomy): Bacteria > Actinomycetota > Actinomycetes > Streptomycetales > Streptomycetaceae > Streptomyces > Streptomyces misionensis_A. The sequence continues at coordinate 13,007 of NZ_VOGW01000013.1, forward strand.
CTCTGGCGGGCGCGCTCGACCTGGTCTGCCGCCGGCACGAGATGCTGCGCTCCTGCTTCGCCGAGGTGGCCGGCGAACCCGTACGGCTGCCCCGCGCGGAGCCGCCCGCCGCGCTGGAGATCATCGAGGTGCCCGGCACGAGCGACGAGGCGCTCCTCGGGCTGCTGCGCGAGGCGGCCCGGCTGCCGTTCGCCCTGGAGCGCACCGGGCCGCTGCGGGCGCTGCTGTACCGGCGCGCGGCGGACGACTTCGCGCTGTCGCTGGCCGTGCACCACATCGCCGGGGACTTCTCCTCGTACGCGCTGCTGCTGGAGGAGGTCTTCGCCGTCTACCGCTGCCTGGTGGCCGGCGAGGAGCCGGTGCTGCCGGACATCGCCCGCGGCTACGACGAGTACGTCGCGGAGGAGGCCGCGCACCCGGGCACCCCCGCCGGGCGGCGCGACCACGCCTACTGGACGGAGCTGCTGGCCGGGGCCGTCACCACGGAGCTGCCCACCGACCGGCCCCGGCCGCCGGTGCCCAGCCACACGGGCGGCACCGTGCGCCTGGACCTGGCGGTGCTGTCGCAGGACCTCCAGCAGGCCGCCAAGTCGGTGGGCACGCGGCCCTATCCGCTGCTGCTGGCCGCCTACCAGGCGCTGATCGCCCGCTGGACGGGTGAGCAGGACATCATGGTGGGCACCCCGGCGAGCACCCGCGCCCGCCCCGACCGCGCGGTCTTCGGCTGCTATCTGAACAGCATCCCCGTCCGGGTCCGGGTCGGTGCCGGCACCACCTTCGCGGCGCTGGCCAAGGAGAGCGGCAGGCAGCTGCTGGAGGGCATGCGGCACGTCCGGCTGCCGGCCACCGCGGTGCTGCCGGGCCGGCGCGGGCCGCTGGTGCGGCTGGGCGCGCTGCTGTTGCAGATGAGCAGCCTCGACGCGAGCTTCCCGCCGCCGGCGCCGGGCGAACCGGAGGGCGTCGCGGCCGAGTTCGCGGGCCTGCGGGTCAGCCGCATCGACGAGCCCAGCCAGGAGGGGCAGCTCGATCTGATGCTCACCCTGCACCAGGGCGTGCACGGTCTGGTCGGGGTGCTCACCTACGACTCCGACCTGTTCGACCACGAGAGCGTCGAGCGGTTCGCCCGGTGCTACGAGCGTTTCCTGCGGGCGGCGGCGGACGACCCGGAACGGCGGGTCGCCGACGTTGCGCTGACCGACGAGGACGACCTGGCGGCGCTGCTCGCGCTCGGCGGCGCCTGACCGGACCCGCGGCCCGCACCGGGCCGCTGAAAGAAGGGTGAAACCGCACCGATATCCCCGGCTTCTACGGTCTTCGTCGGGTGCGGAGAACGCCCTGCGCACCCGATTCGGACCGAGGAGCCGAGGTGGATTTCAGCCTTTTCTATTTCGCCAACGACAGTGACGACACGAGTGGCGCCGATCGCTACGAACTTTTCCTGGAAGGCGCCCGGTTCGCGGACCGCAATGGTTTCACCGCCGTCTGGACCCCCGAGCGGCACTTCCACCGTTTCGGCGGCCTCTACCCCAACCCGGCGGTCACCGGCGCGGCGCTCGCCGTGGCCACGGAGCGCATCCAAATCCGGGCCGGCAGCGTGGTGGCGCCCTTGCACCACCCGCTGCGGATCGCCGAGGACTGGTCGGTCGTCGACAACCTCTCCGGCGGCCGGGTCGGCATCTCCTTCGCGTCCGGCTGGCACCCGGCCGACTTCGTGATGCGGCCCGAAGCGCACAGCACGCGCCGCGAGGTGATGGACGAGACGATCGACACGGTGCGCCGGCTGTGGCGCGGGGAGTCGGTGACCCTGCCCGACGGCAAGAACGAACCCGCCGAGGTGCGCATCTTCCCGCCGGCCGTCCAGCCCGAGCTGCCGTTCTGGATCACCAGCGCCGGCAGCGCCGACACCTTCCGCAAGGCCGGTGCGCAGGGCGGCGGCGTCCTCACGCACCTGCTCAGCCAGGACATCGACGAACTGCGCACGAAGATCGCCGCCTACCGGGAGTCGTACCGCGCACACCACGCGGAGGGCTCCGGGCATGTGGTGCTGATGCTGCACACGTTCCTCGGCTCCTCCACCGAGGAGGTGCGCGAGCTGGTCCGGGGGCCGCTGTCGGGTTATCTCAAGACCTCGTTCGGGCTGATCTCCGGCTCCATCGGCAGCCGCCCCGGCACCTTCGACTCCGCCGACATCAAGGAATCCGACGTCGCCTATCTCGTGGAGCGCGGGTTCAACCGGTTCTTCGAGCGGCAGGGCATGTTCGGCACCGTGGAACAGGGCGAGCGGGTGGTGGACCTTCTCCAGGAGGTCGGCGTCGACGAGATCGGCTGCCTGGTCGACTTCGGTGTCAGCACGGAGCAGACCCTGAAAAGCCTGGAATTCCTCGCCGAGTTGAAAAACCGCCGCGGCTGAGGCGCATCGGCCACCGCGGCCGGGCACATCGATCCGGCGTACAGGCCGTATGGGCGCGATATAGCCGCCCCCCGAACAGTTGTACCGGGCGTGGGCCGCGCAGCCGGCCGGCGCATCATCATCCGACAGGGAGTCAGCCACCATGAGTGAGAGCCACAACGACGAGCGCGCCTACCGCGTGGTCCGCAACGACGAGGAGCAGTACTCCATCTGGTGGGCCGACCGTGACCTTCCCGCCGGCTGGCACGCGGAGGGCACCGAGGGCCCCAAGGAGGCGTGCCTCCAGCGGATCGAGGAGGTGTGGACCGACATGCGTCCGCTCAGCCTCCGCCTGCGCATGGAGCAGAGCCAGGACGCGGGCGCCCCGCTCGCGTCCTGACCCCGAGCGCGCCGGCCCGGTTCCACCCGACGGGCCGGCGCTCCCTTTTGTCCCCCGGTTTCCCTTCGTTTTGTCCTCCGGTCCCCTCCGTTCCGGTCCCGCCGTTCGCTTCCGCGTCTTCGCCGCATGTCAGACGTACGCCGCTCGGGGACGCACGCCCGCCTCCGTGCCCCCGAACCCGCCGTGCCCCACCGTCCGGCCGCAGCTGTCCAGCAGAGGAATCCCAAGATGACCACGCAGATCCGTCAGGACGACGCCACCGACACCGCCCATCTCGCCACGCTCGCCGAAGTCGTCGCGCGGCAGACTGCCTGGACTCCGGACGCCGTCGCGGTCGTCACCGCGCAGGGGGAATCCCACAGCTACGCCGAGCTGGACGCCCGCGCGCGCCGGCTCGCGGTGCTGCTGCGCCGCTCGGGGGTCACGCGTGAGTCGCTGGTCGGCGTGCATCTGCACCGCGGCCTGGACCTCGTCGTCAGCCTCCTCGCCGTGTGGAAGGCCGGCGCCGCCTACGTGCCGCTCGACCCGGCGCACCCGGCGGAACGGCTGGAGTGGATGGCCGCGGACGCCGGGCTCGCCCTGGTGATCACCGAGTCCGCGCCCACCGGGACGCTGCTCGGCACCCCGGTGCTCGGGCTGACCGAGCGGCGCGAGACCCTCGCCGCCCTGCCGGCCGACGCGCCGGACACCCCGGCCGACCCCGACGGCGCCGCCTACGCGGTGTACACCTCCGGCTCCACCGGCCGGCCCAAGGGCGTGGTGGTCACCCACGAGGGCATCGCCAACCGGGTGCGCTGGAGCGTGCGCGAGCACGGCATCGGCCCCGGCGACCGGGTGCTCCAGAAGACGACGATGGGCTTCGACGCCGCCACCTGGGAGGTGTTCGCGCCCCTGGTCGGCGGGGCGACCCTGGTCCTCGCCCCGGTGGGGGCCGAGCGGGACCCGGCGGCGCTGGTGCGCAGTGCGGCGGACCGGGGGATCACCGTGCTCCAGGTGGTGCCCTCGGTGCTGCGGCTGCTGGTCGACGAGCCCGCCTGGGCCGAACTGACCGGGCTGCGGCTGCTGTTCTCGGCCGGGGAACCGCTGCACGCCGAGCTGTGCCGGCGCGCGCTGGACCGCAGCGGCAGCGCGGACCTGCGGATCTGGAACACGTACGGGCCGACCGAGTGCTCCATCGACATCACGGCGCAGGCGTACGACGCCGGGCAGGACGGCGGTCCCGTCCCGATCGGCCGCCCGCTCGACGGCATGCGGGTGCTGGTCCTCGATCCGGGCGGCCGTCCGGTGCCGGTCGGTGTCATCGGCGAGCTGTACGCGGCCGGCGCCGGCGTGGCCCGCGGCTATCTGGGCCGCCCGGGACTGACCGCCGAGCGGTTCGTGCCGGACCCCTACGGGCCGCCCGGCTCCCGGCTCTACCGCACCGGCGACCTGGTGCGCTGGCGCTCGGACCGGACCCTGGAGTACCGGGGCCGCGCGGACGAGCAGGTCAAGGTGAACGGGGTGCGGGTGGAGCCGGGCGAGGTCTCCGCGGCGCTGCTGGCGCACCCGGAGGTCGAGGCGGCCGTGGTCGTCGCCGCGCCCGCCCACGACGGCGGCATGCGCCTGGTCGCCTACAGCGTCACCGGTGACGGGCGCCCGCCGCGCGACTGGCGGCCGTTCCTGGCGGGCCGGCTGCCCGCGGCGCTGGTCCCCACCCAGCTGGTCCCGCTCACCGAACTGCCGCTGACCGCGAACGGCAAGATCGACCGCGCCGCGCTGCCCGCCCCGGCGCCCGAGCTGTCGGCCGCCCAGGAGCACATCGCGCCGCGCACCGACGAGGAGCGCACCGTCGCCGAGGTGTGGACCGAGGTGCTGGGCGTGGCCGACCCCGGCGCGGGCGACGACTTCTTCCAGCTCGGCGGCACCTCGCTCAGCCTGACCCGGCTCGCCGCGCGCCTGCGGGACCGGTCCGGCGCGGCGATCGAGCTCGCCGCCCTGTTCACCGCCTCCACGCTGGAGGCGCAGGCGCGGCTGATCGCACGGGCGTCGGCCGAGGAGCCGTTCGTCGCCGTTCCCCGCACGGGCCGCCTGCCGTTCTCCTTCGGCCAGCGGCGGCTCGCCTTCCTCGACCGGCTGGAGCCGGGGGGCGCCGAGTGGGTCTCCCCGCTGCTGATCGACCTGCCCGAGGGGGCCCGCACCGATGACGTGCAGCGGACCCTGGATCTGCTGGAGCGGCGGCACGAGGCGCTGCGCACCCGCTTCCCGGCCGATCTCGTGGAACAGGGGCCGCTCCTCGCGGTGCCCGGCCGGGTCGAGCTGACCGAGACCACCGTCGAACGATCCGCGCTCGGCGAGCTGCTGGCCGAACGGTTCGCGCGCGGCTTCGACCTGGAGCGGGGCCCGTTGTGGCGGGCGGTGCTGGTCCGTTTCCCGCAGGGCGCCCCGCTGCTGGTGATCACCGTCCACCACATCGCCTGCGACGGCTGGTCGTCGGTGATCCTGGAGCGCGAGTTCACCGAGGCGCACGCGGCGTTCGCCGCCGGCCGCTCCCCCGAGCTGCCCGAACTCCCCTTCGGCTACGTGGACTACGCGGCCTGGCAGCGGGCCCGGCTCACCGAGGACCGGCTGGCGGCCGACGCCGCCCACTGGCGCGAGACGCTCGCCGGGCACACCCCGCTGCCGCTGCCCACCGACCACCGGCGCCCCGCCCGGCGCGACCACCGCGGCGCCGTCGTCCCGCTGACGATCCCCGCGGAGGTGGTGCGTCCGCTGACCGAACTGGGCCGCGAGCACGGCGCCACGCTGTTCATGACGCTGCTCACCGCGTTCGCCACGCTGCTCGCCCGGCACAGCGGGGAGAGCGACATCGTGGTGGGCACCCCGGTCGTGGGCCGCACCCGGCCGGAGACGGAGCACCTCGTCGGGTTCTTCCTCAACTCCCTGCCGCTGCGCTGCGACATGGACGGCGGTCTCGGCTTCGACGAGGCGCTGCGCCGGGTGCGCGCGGTCACCCTGGACGCGTTCGCCCACCAGGAACTGCCCTTCGACCGGCTCGTCGAGGAGGTCCAGGACGGCCGCGACCCGTCCCGTACCCCCGTCTACCAGGCGGCCTTCGACCTCCTCGACGCCGAACTCACCACGGCGGGCGTCGACTTCGGCGAGCTGGCCGAGCTCGGTGACTCCTGGCGGATCGCCAAGACCGACCTCAGCCTGTTCCTGCGGCCGCGTCCGGACGGCACGATCGTCGGCGTCCTGGAGTACGCCACGGCGCTCTTCGAGCACGCCACCGTGGAGCGGTTCGGCGCCCAGCTGGTGCGGCTCCTCACGCACGCGGTGGCCGCGCCGGACACCAGGCTGGCCGATCTGGAACTGCTCACGGAAGCCGAACGCCACCGCCAGCTGGTGGAGCTCAACAAGGGCGCGGGCGAGACGCTCGCCGACCCCGCCGACCGCACCGTGCTGGAGATGATCGAGGCCCGGGCGGCCGAGCACCCGTTCGCCCCGGCGCTGCGGGGCGAACGCACCGTCACCTTCGGCGAGCTGGACACCGCCGCCAACCGGATCGCGCACCGGCTGAGCGATTCCGGGGTCGGCCCCGATTCCGTGGTCGGCGTCCTGCTGGACCGCGGCCCGGACCTGATCGGCGCGTTCCTCGGCAGCTGGAAGGCCGGCGCCGGGTATCTGCCGCTCGACCCCGAGCACCCCGCCGAGCGGGTCGCCGCCATGCTCGCCGACGCGGGCGCCGGCGTGCTGATCACCTCGGCGGAGCACGGCGCCCGGGTGGCGCACCTGTTCCCCGGCGAACTCGTGGTCCTGGACCGCGACCGGGAGCTGCTTCAGCGGCTGCCGGCCGAGCCGCCCGCGCGCCGCGGCGATCCGCGGGCCACCGCCTACGTGATCTTCACCTCGGGCTCCACCGGGCGGCCCAAGGGGGTCCGCGTCGAGCACCGCGGCCTGGCCAACCACGTGGCCTGGGCGGTCCGCGACCTGGCCGGCCGCGGCGGCACCGGCGCGGCCCTGTTCTCCTCCACCGCCTACGACCTGGTCGTACCCAACCTGTACGCGGCGCTGGCCGCCGGGCAGCCGCTGCACCTGCTGCCCGCCGGACTCGACCTCGCCGACCTCGGGGCCACGCTCGCCGCCCACGCGCCCTACAGCTTCCTGAAGCTGACCCCGGGGCATCTGGAGATCCTCTCCCACCAGCTCACCGACGAGCAGGCGGCCGGCCTCGCCGAGGTGGTCGTGGTGGCGGGCGAGGCCTTCCCCGGCGAGGCCGCCTCCCGCTGGCTGCGGCTGCTCGGGCCGGGCCGGCTCGTCAACGAGTACGGGCCCACCGAGTGCTCCGTCGGCACCTGTGTGCACCCGGTGGACGAGCCGGTCGAGGGCACCGTGCCCATCGGCCGTCCGCTGCCCGGCATGTCGATGTACGTCCTCGACGACGGGCTGCGCCCGGTGCCGCCCGGCGGTGTCGGCGAGCTGTACGTGGGCGGCACCGGAGTCGCCCGCGGCTACACCGGCCGGCCCGGCCAGACCGCCGAGCGTTTCCTGCCCGATCCCTACGGGCGGCCCGGCGACCGCCTCTACCGCACCGGCGACCTGGCCCGCCGGCTGCCGGACGGCACGGTCGACTTCCTCGGCCGCGTGGACCACCAGATCAAGGTGCGCGGCCACCGCGTCGAACCCGGCGAGATCGAGTCGGTCCTGGTCGCCCACCCGGGCGTGCGCGAGGCCGTCGTACTCGCCGGGCAGGGCCTGACGGCGTACACGGTGCCCGCCGGGCCCCAGCCGCCGTCGGCCGGTGAACTGACCGCGCACTGCGCGCGGTCGCTGCCCGCCTACATGGTCCCCACCGACTTCGTCGCGATCGACGCCGTACCGCTGACGCCCAACGGCAAACTCGACCGGGCCGCGCTGCCGGACCCCGCCGCCGAGGCCGCCGAGGCCGGGCACACCGGCCCGCGCGACATCGTCGAGGAGCGGATCGCCGCCGTCTGGACCGGCCTGCTCGGCCGGGAGCCCGGCATGGACGACGACTTCTTCCACAGCGGCGGCAACTCCATCCTCGGCATCCGGCTGATCTCCGCGATCCAGAACGAGTTCCAGGTCGCCCTGCCGCTGCGCGCCCTCTTCGAAGATCCCACGCCGGCCCGGCTCGCCCGCGCCGTCGAGGCACTCGTCCAGGCCGAACTCGACGGCGCCCGGACCGACGAGTCCTCCCCGAACCTTCCGCACTCCTCGCAGACCAAGGAGCACTCCGCATGACCACCGGCGCAGAGCACTCTTCCACCGGCGACCGCCTGCGCGCTGAACTGCTGCGCCGGCTGGCGGGCCGCACCACCGAACAGCGCCGGCCCGAGATCCCGCGCGCCGACCGGGAGCAGCCGCTGCGGCTGTCCCCGGGCCAGCAGCAGATGTGGTTCCTGCAGCGGCTCGAACCGGACAGCCACGAGTACATCGTCCCGCTGACGCTGCGGCTGACCGGCCCGCTGGACGAGGCCGCGCTGCGCCGGGCCGTGGACGCGGTCGCCGCCCGGCACGAGGTCCTGCGCACCCGCTACGACTTCGTGGCCGGCCGGCCCGTGCAACTGGTCGATCCCGCGGGGCCCGTGCCGTTCACCACCACCGACCTGGGCGCGCTGCCCGCCGCCGAGCGCCCGGACGTAGCCCGCGCCCGGGCCGCGGCCTGCGCCCGCGAGCCCTTCGACCTGGGCGCCGAATGGCCGCTGCGGGTCCGCCTGTTCCGGCTCGGCGACGAGGACTGGGTGCTCGCCCTGCTCTTCCACCACATCGCCTGCGACGCCTGGTCCACCCAGATCTTCGCCCGCGACCTCAGCGCCTGCTACCGGGGCGAGCAGCCCGGCCCCGCGCTGGAGGTGCAGTACGCCGACTACGCCGAGTGGCAGGCGGGGCGCACGGAGGGCGCCGCGCTCGCCCCGCACCTCGACTACTGGCGGCGGCAGCTCGCCGGGGTGGCCCCGCTCGAACTGCCCACCGACCGGCCGCGTCCGCCGGTGCGGGACACGTCGGGCGCCACCGAGGCCTTCGCCCTGCCGGACGCGTTGTCCGCACGGCTGCGGGAGCTGGCCGCCGCCCACCGCACCACGCTGTTCACGGTGCTGCTGACCGCCTACCAGACCCTGCTGTCGAAGTACACGTCGAGTACCGACATCGCGGTCGGCACCGTCGTCTCCGGGCGGGTGCGCCCCGAGGTGCAACAGCTCATCGGCTACGGCATCAACAGCCTGGTGATGCGGGCCGCGTGGGACGGCGATCCCCGGTTCAGCGCTCTGCTGGAGCGGGGCCGCACCGTCGTCCTGGACGCCTTCGACCACCAGGAGACGCCGTTCGCCCGGCTGGTGGACGAGCTCCAGCCCGAGCGGGACCTCTCGCGCACCCCGCTGTTCCAGGCCGCGTTCACCCTGCACGAGTCCCGCACCGCCGCCTACGACCTGCCGGGCGTGCGCGTGGAGCCCTTCGACGTACCGGCCTCGGTGGCCCGGTTCGACCTCCAGTTGCAGGTCGAGGAGTCCCCCGACGGCTCCTTGCAGGGCCGGTTCGAGTACGCCACCGCGCTGTTCGACCGGTCGACCGCCGCCCGGTTCGCCCGCCACCTGGTGCGCCTGCTGCACGCCGTGGCGGACACCCCCGACGCCCGGCTGTCCGCGCTGTCCGTCCTGGACGAGGCCGAACTCGCCGTCCTCGTCGACCCGCTCACCACCGAGGCGGCCGACCCCCGGCTCGTCCACGAGGTGTTCGAGGCACGGGCCGCGGCCACCCCGGACGCGATCGCGGTCGTCTCCGACGGCCAGGCCCTCACCTATGCCGAGCTGAACGCCCGCGCCAACCGCGTCGCCCACCGGCTGATCGCCCTCGGCGCGGGCCCCGACCTGGTCGTGGGCATCTGTGTGGAGCGCGGCCCGGAGCTGATCCCCGCGATCCTCGGCGTCCTGAAGTCCGGCGCCGGATACCTCCCGCTCGACCCGGCCAACCCGGCCGAGCGTCTCGGCTATGTCGTCGGCGACGCCGGGCCCCTCGCCGTCCTGACCGAAACCGCGCACGTGGATCTGGTGGACGGCATCCACGACGGCCCCGTGGTCGTGCTCGACCAGGAGCGCGAGAGCGCGGCATGGGCGGCGCTGCCGGAGTCGAACCCGGCCGCGGCCGGCCACCCCGACCAGCTGATCTACGTCATCTACACCTCCGGCTCCACCGGCCGCCCCAAGGGTGTCTGCCTCACCCACCGCAATGTGCTGCGCCTGCTGACCACCGCCGACCGCCACTACGGCTTCTCCCCCGAGGACGTCTGGCCGCTCTTCCACAGCTACGCCTTCGACGTCTCGGTCTGGGAGATGTGGGGCGCGCTGCTGCACGGCGGCCGGCTCGTCGTCGTACCCGCCGCGGTGACCCGTTCCCCGGACGAGTTCCTCGATCTGCTGGTCGAACAGCGGGTCACCGTGCTCAACCAGACGCCGTCCGCGTTCCGCGCGCTGGTGTCCGCGGCCGCCGAGGGCGACGAACGCATCGGCCGGCTGCGGCTGCGCGCCGTCGTCTTCGCCGGCGAGAAGCTCCAGGTCCCCGACCTCCAGCCGTGGGTGGACCGGCTCGGCCTGGACCGCCCGGCGCTGCTCAACATGTACGGGATCACCGAGACCACGGTCCACACCACCTACTACCGGGTGGGCCCCGCCGACCTGCGCCCCGACGCGGGCAACCCCATCGGGGTCCCCCTCGGCGATCTCCGGGTGCACCTCCTGGACGCCTGGGGTGAGCCCGTCCCCGTCGGCGTCTTCGGCGAGATCCATGTCGCGGGCCCCGGCGTGGCCCGCGGCTACCTGGGCCGGCCGGCGCTGACGGCGGAGCGCTTCGTGCCCGACCCGTTCGGCCCGCCCGGTTCCCGGCTCTACCGCAGCGGCGACATCGCGCGCCGACTGCCCGACGGCTCCCTGGAGTTCCTCGGGCGCGCCGACGGACAGATCAAGATCCGCGGCTACCGTGTCGAACTCGGCGAGATCCAGGCCGCGTTGACCGAGCTGGACGGCATCCGCGACGCGGTGGTCGTGCTCCGCGAGGACGTGCCGGGCCAGAAGGAGCTCGTCGCGTACACGGTGCTCGCCCCGGAGACCTCCTACGAGCCGGCCGAGCTGCGTGAACTCCTCGGCGCCCGGCTGCCGTCCTACATGGTCCCGGCCGCGTTCGTCGCCCTGGACCGGCTGCCGCTGACCACCAACGGCAAGCTGGACCGCCGTGCCCTGCCCGCCCCGAGCGGCGACGCCCGCCGGGCCGGCGGCGCCTACACCGCCCCGCGCACCCCCACCGAGGAGCGACTGGCCGAGGTGTGGGCCGAGGTGCTCGGCCTGGACAAGGTCGGCGTCGATGACGGCTTCTTCGACCTCGGCGGCGACTCCATCCGGGCCGTCGCCCTGGTCGGCGCGATCCGCTCGGCCGGCCACGACATCACCGTCCGCGACGTCTTCGAGTACCGCACGGTCGCCCGCCTCGCCGAACTGCTCACCGGCCGCTCCGCGCCCGCCGTGGTGCCCGACCCGGTACGGCCCTTCGCCCTCATCGACGCGGCGGACCGGGCACTGCTGCCGGAAGGGGTGGCCGACGCCTACCCGCTCTCACAGGTGCAGGCGGGCATGGTGCTGGAGATGTCCGTCGCCGACGGGCAGAACAACTACCACAACGTGACGAGCTTCCGGCTCCGCGACGAGCGTCCCTACGACCACCCGTCGCTGGTCGAGGCCGCGCGGATCGTCGTGGCACGCCACGAGGCGCTGCGCACGTCACTGGACCTGACCGGCTACTCCGTCCCGATGCAGCTGGTCCACGAGATCGCCGACATGCCCGTGGGCACCCAGTCGCTGCACGGCCTGACCGAGGAGGAGATCAGGGACGCGGTACGCGCGTACACCGCCCGCGAACGCGCCCGCGTCTTCGACCTGTCCGTGCCCACCCTCATGCGGCTGTTCGCCCACGACACCGGCAACGGCAGCTGGTGGCTGTCGATCACCGAGTGCCACCCCGTCCTGGAGGGGTGGAGCCACCACTCCATGCTGATGGAGATCCTCGATGTGTACGGCGCCCTCCGCGACGGCCGCCCCGTCGAGGAGCCCGAGCGGCCCGGCACCCGGTTCGCCGACTTCATCGCCGCAGAACTCCAGGCCCTGGAGGACCACGACGACCGGGCGTACTGGAGCCGTGTCGTCGCCGACCACGCCCCGCTGGAGGTCCCGGCCGGCTGGGGCGACGGCGCCGACGCACCCCGCGCCACCTACCAGGCCTCCGTCCCGGTCACCGATCTGGAGGACCGGCTGCGGGCGCTCGCCGGCCGGGCCCGGGTGTCGATGAAGAGCGTGATGCTGGCGGCGCATCTGAAGGTGATGAGCCAGCTGACCGGCGAGGCCGCCTTCCACACCGGCCTGGTCTGCGACGCCCGCCCCGAACTGCCCGGCGCCGACCGCGTCTACGGCATGTACCTCAACACGCTGCCGTTCGCCTTCGAGACGGGCCGCGCCGCCACCTGGCGGGAGCTGGTCACCCAGGTCTTCGCCGCCGAGATCGAGTTGTGGCCGCACCGCCGCTACCCCATGCCGGCCGTGCAGCGGCTGGCCGGCAGCGGTCAGCTGCTGCACGTGTACTTCAACTACCAGGACTTCCACCAGGTCGACACCGAGCGCGTCGACCACGAGGCCGCGATCGACGACAGCCCCACCGAGTTCCCGCTGACCGTCTCCAGCCGGGGCGGCCATGTCATCGTCACGGCGAACGGCCGGATGGTGTCGCAGGAGAACGCGGAGCGGATCGCCGCGATGTACCGGCTGGTGCTGGAGGCGATGGCCGCCGACTTCGACGGCGACGCCCAGGCGGTGTATCTGCCGCTCGGGGAGCGGGAGGTGGTCCTGCGGCGGTGGAACAACGCCGACACGGACGAACAGGCCGCCTTGGTTCCGGAGTCGTTCGCGGAGCAGGTGGCGCGGGTTCCGGGAGCTGTGGCGGTCACCTCGGGAGGCGTGTCGCTGACGTACGCCGAACTGGACGACCGCTCCGCGCGGTTGGCCGGGGCTTTGGCTGCCGCTGGTGTCGGCGCCGGTGATGTCGTCGCCGTCCTGCTGGAGCGTGGCGTCGGTCTCCTCGTCGCCCTGCTCGCGGTGCAGCGCACCGGCGCCGCGTACCTCCCCCTGGACGCCACGCACCCCGCCGGACGCCTGACCGGGATCATCGAGGACGCCGCACCCGCGGTGCTGCTGACGCAGGAGTCGCTGCACGAGACGGCCACGGAGATCCACCAGGGCACGTGTGTGCTGGTGGAGGAGGCGGTCACGGCCGAGCCGCTGGCGCCTCGCTCCGTCGATCCGTCGGCGGTGGCATACGTCCTCTACACCTCCGGCTCCACCGGCCGCCCCAAGGGCGTCCAGATCAGCCACGGTGCGCTGGGCAACCTCCTCACCGGCATCCGGCGTGTGCTCGGGCGGTCGGAGGCGGTGGAGTCGTGGCTGGCGTCGACTTCGGTGTCGTTCGACATCTCCGGTCTGGAGCTGTACCTGCCGCTGGCGGGAGGCCACCGGGTCGTCATCGCCGAGTCCGGGCAGGACCTGGTCGAACTGATCGAGACCGAGCACGTCACCCACGTCCAGGCCACCCCCTCCGGGTGGAAGCTCCTGCTGGAGTCCGGATTCCGCACCACCTCCGTCACAGCCCTCGTCGGCGGTGAGGCACTCCCCCTCGAACTGGCCCAGACCCTGCGCTCCCACGTGGCACGCCTCGTCAACGTCTACGGCCCGACCGAGACCACCATCTGGTCCACCACGTGGGAGGTTCCCGCCGATCCGACGGGCGTCTCCATTGGTGCGCCGATCGACAACACCCAGCTCTACATCGTCGACACCCACATGGAACCCGTCCCCGTCGGTGTGGTGGGTGAGCTGTGCATCGCCGGTGACGGAGTCGCCCAGGGCTACCTCGGACGCCCCGCGTTGACCGCAGAGCGTTTCGTCCCCGACCCCTTCGGCCCCGCCGGCACCCGCCTCTACAAAACAGGCGACCTCGCCCGCCGCATGCCCGACGGCTCCCTGGAGTTCCTCGGCCGCACCGACCACCAGGTCAAGATCCGCGGCTACCGCATCGAACTCGGCGAGATCGAATCCCGCCTCCTCACCCACCCCACCGTCAAAGACGCCACCGTCATCGCGCGTACTGAGGAATCGGGCGACACCTGGCTCGTCGGCTACCTGATTCCCAACGGTGCGGTCGATCAGGGTGAGTTGCGGGCGCACTTGCGTGAGGAACTGCCCGATTACATGGTCCCCGGCGCCTTCGTCGAACTCGACACCTGGCCGCTGAACACCGCCGGCAAGCTCGACCGCAAGGCCCTGCCCGCGCCCGAAGTGGTGCCCCAGGCCGAGTACGTCGCCCCCCGCACCGAAGCCGAGAGAAAGATCGCCGACGCCTGGGCAGCCGCGCTCGGACTCGAACAGGTCAGCGTCGAGGACTCCTTCTTCGACCTCGGCGGCGACTCCATCCGCGCCATCGTCCTCGTCGGCGCCATCCGCTCCGCCGGCTTCCAGGTCGCCGTCCAGGACATCTTCGAACACCGCACCATCACCGAACTCGCCGACCACCTCGACACCCACAACACCCCCGCCCAAACCGACCACTACGTCCAGCCCTTCGAGCTGATCAACGACCACGACCGCATCCTCCTCCCCCCAGACGTCACCGACGCCTACCCCGTCTCCCAGGTCCAGCTCGGCATGCTCGTCGAAATGTCCCTCGGCACCGAACGCGCCGCCTACCACAACGTCGACGCCTTCCGCATCCGCGACGACCAGCCCCTCGACCCCACCGCACTCCAACACGCCACCGACGAACTCATCACCCGCCACGAAACCCTCCGCACCGGCTTCGACCTCACCGGATACTCCGAACCCCTGCAACTCGTGCACGAGAAGGCGGACTTGCGGGTCACGGTCGGCGCTCCGGACGACGGTGAGTGCGAGAACGAGCAGCGCGCCACGCCGTTCGACCCCGCGGTCCCGCCGCTGATCCGGGTCAACGCGCTGGCGGGGGCCCACGAGCACGAGTGGCAGCTCGTCTTCACCCACGCGCATCCGATCCTGGAGGGCTGGAGCTACCACGCCCTGCTCACCGAGTTGCTGGACCTGTACCGCGCTTTCCGGGACGGCCGGGACGTCGCGCCGGCGGCGAGTGAAGGCAGCCGCTTCGCCGACTTCATCGCGGCCGAGCAGGCGTCCGTGGCCGGCGAGTCGGATCAGGCCTACTGGGGGCGCGTGGTCGCCGATCACACCACGCTGACCGTGCCGGCCGGCTGGGGTGACGAGTCGGTCGCGGCCGGTACCGCCCACCGCTTCCCGATCGAGCTGCGCGATCTGGACGAGCGGCTGCGGGCGCTCGCCGGCCGGGCCCGGGTGTCGATGAAGAGCGTCCTGCTGGCCGCGCACCTCAAGGTGCTGAGCCAGCTGACGAGCGAGACCGCCTTCCACACCGGCCTGGTCTGTGACACGCGTCCGGAGCTGCGGGGCGCCGACCGCGTCTACGGCCTGCACCTCAACACGATCCCGTTCCCCTTCGACGCGGATCGGGCCGTCACCTGGCGGGAGCTGGTGGCACAGGTCTTCGAGCAGGAGACCGAGCTGTGGCCGCACCGCCGCTACCCGCTGCCCGCCATCCAGCGTGACGCCGGTGGCAACCGGTTGCTGGACGTCTACTTCAACTACCAGGACTTCAGCAAGGTCGACGGCGAAGAGGTCGACGAACTCGGCGACATCGACGAGGTGCCGACCGAGTTCCCGCTGATGGTCGCCACTCGTGGCAGCTACATCGTCCTGACCGCCGACGGCCGGATGGTGTCCCGGGCGAACGCGGAGCGGATCGCCGCGATGTACCGGCTGGTGCTGGAGGCGATGGCCGCCGACTTCGACGGCGACGCCCAGGCGGTGTATCTGCCGCTCGGGGAGCGGGAGGTGGTCCTGCGGCGGTGGAACAACGCCGACACGGACGAACAGGCCGCCTTGGTTCCGGAGTCGTTCGCGGAGCAGGTGGCGCGGGTTCCGGGAGCTGTGGCGGTCACCTCGGGAGGCGTGTCGCTGACGTACGCCGAACTGGACGACCGCTCCGCGCGGTTGGCCGGGGCTTTGGCTGCCGCTGGTGTCGGCGCCGGTGATGTCGTCGCCGTCCTGCTGGAGCGTGGCGTCGGTCTCCTCGTCGCCCTGCTCGCGGTGCAGCGCACCGGCGCCGCGTACCTCCCCCTGGACGCCACGCACCCCGCCGGACGCCTGACCGGGATCATCGAGGACGCCGCACCCGCCGTCCTGCTCACCCAGAAGTCGCTGCACGAGACGGCCACGGAGATCCACCAGGGCACGTGTGTGCTGGTGGACGAGGGTGCGGCGGCCGAGCCGCTGGCGGCCCGCTCCGTCGATCCGTCGGCGGTGGCATACGTCCTCTACACATCCGGCTCCACCGGCCGCCCCAAGGGCGTCCAGATCAGCCACCTCGCCCTCGGCAACCTCCTCACCGGCATCCGCCGCACACTCGGCGCCCCCACCAGCCCCGAATCCTGGCTGGCCTCGACCTCCGTGTCGTTCGACATCTCCGGTCTGGAGCTGTACCTCCCCCTCACCGGAGGCCACCGGGTCGTCATCGCCGAGTCCGGGCAGGATCTCGTCGACCTCATCGAGACCGAGCACGTCACCCACGTCCAGGCGACCCCCTCCGGGTGGAAACTCCTGCTGGAGTCCGGGTTCCGCACGGCCTCGGTCACGGCCCTCGTGGGTGGTGAGGCGCTTCCGGTCGAGCTGGCCCAGGTGCTGCGCTCCCGCGTGGCGCGCCTCGTCAACGTGTACGGCCCGACCGAGACGACCATCTGGTCCACCACGTGGGAGGTTCCCGCCAACCCCACGACCGTCTCCATCGGTGCGCCCATCGACAACACCCAGCTCTACATCGTCGACACCCACATGGAACCCGTCCCCGTCGGTGTGGTGGGCGAGCTGTGCATCGCCGGCGACGGAGTCGCCCAGGGCTACCTCGGACGCCCCGCACTCACCGCCGAACGCTTCGTCCCCGACCCCTTCGGCCCCGCCGGCACCCGCCTCTACAAAACAGGCGACCTCGCCCGCCGCATGCCCGACGGCTCCCTGGAATTCCTCGGCCGCACCGACCACCAGGTCAAGATCCGCGGCTACCGCATCGAACTCGGCGAGATCGAATCCCGCCTCCTCACCCACCCCACCGTCAAAGACGCCACCGTCATCGCCCGCACCGAAGACACGGGCGACACCTGGCTCGTCGGCTACCTCATCCCCAACGACACCACCGACCACAACGAACTCCGCGCCCACCTGCGCGAAACCCTCCCCGACTACATGGTCCCCGGCGCCTTCGTCGAACTCGACACCTGGCCGCTCAACACCGCAGGCAAGCTCGACCGCAAGGCCCTCCCCACACCCGAACGGGGCGAGGAGAGGCCATATATAGCCCCGCGCACAAATGACGAGGCGAGGATCGCCGGTGCCTGGGAGACGGCTCTCGGGTTGGAACGAGTCGGCGTCGATGACAGCTTCTTCGACCTCGGTGGCGACTCCATCCGCGCGGTGTCGCTCGTCGGTGCGCTCAAGGCGCTCGGCTACAGCCTGACCGTTCGGACGATCTTCACGTACCAGACCGTCGCGGAGTTGGCCCGCCACCTCGCGGCTCAAGCACCTCAGGAGGAGAGCGTGTCACCGTCGGAGAAGGACTCCCGTACGGCAACCGCCGACGCGGCGGAGGCGCTCACCGGGGCGCTCCGTGCGGCTGGTATCGACCTCGCGTCGGGTGGCCTTTCCGAGAACACGTCGGTGGCCGACCTGCTCGCGCTGCTCCAGCAGAAGCAGGCCGAGCCCGAAGCCGCCACCGAGGCCGCCGGCCCGAAGGAGGCGGGGACCGCCCCTTTCGCCCTGGTCCCCGCTGAGGACCGCGATCGAATACCCGAGGGACTGGCGGACGCCTACCCGCTCTCCCAGGTCCAGACGGGCATGGCGGTCGAGGTGCTCCTCGAGAACGCGGGTGACGACTACCACCGCGTCACGTCGTTCCGCGTCCGGGACGGGCACGCGTTCTCCCGCGAGGCGCTGGAGACGGCGGCGCGCACGGTCGTCGCCCGGCACGAGATCCTGCGGACGTCCATCGCCCTGACCGGTTTCTCCGTGCCCATGCAGCTGGTGCACGCCGACGCCGAAGTGCCGGTCGCCGTGGAGGACTTCACCGACCTCGGTGAGGCGGCCACGCGGGATGCCGTGCGCGCGTACGTCAGGCGCGAGGAGGACACTCCGTTCGACCTGGACACGGCACCGCTGCTGCGGGTGGCGGGCCTGGTCGAGAGCGCCGACTGCTGGTCGCTCGCGCTGACCCACAGCCACATCATCCTGGAAGGGTGGAGCCACCACTCGCTGCTGATGGAGCTCCTGGACGTCTACCGCGCGGTGCGCGACGGCCAGGACCCGGACGCCGGCCGGGAGGCCGTCGGGGTGCGGTTCGCCGACTTCGTCGCGGGCGAGCTGGAGTCCCTCGGCGACGACGCCGACCGCGCCTACTGGCAGCGGATCGTCGCCGATCACCCGGCCGTCACCCTTCCGGCGGGCTGGGGCGAGGAGTCCACGGCGGACTCCTTCCGGCAGCCGGTCGCGTACCGCGACCTGGAGGACGGTCTCCGGGCGCTCGCCGAGCGGGCCCGCGTCTCCATGAAGAGCGTGCTCCTCGCCGCCCACCTGAAGGTGATGAGCCAGCTCACCGAGGAGGAGTCCTTCTCGGCCGGCCTGGTCTTCGACGCCCGTCCCGAACTCCTCGGCGCGGAAAAGGTGTTGGGAATGCACCTCAACACGGTGCCGTTCGCGCACCGGCGCGGTGCGCCCACCTGGGCGCGGCTGGTGCGCCAGGTCTTCGAGCAGGAGATGGACCTGTGGGAGCACCGCCGCTACCCGCTGCCGTCCATCCAGCGGCTGACCGAGGCCGGGCAGCCCGCGGTCGAGGTGCTGTTCACGTACCAGAACTACCACCAGGTCGACACCGGCCTGATCGAGGTCGGCGCGGAACAGGGTGACACCACCTCCCAGTTCCAGCTCGCCGTCACCACGCTGGCCGGCCACCTCATGCTGACGGCCGACGGCAACGCCCTCTCGCGGGTGAACGCGGAGCGGATCGCCGCGATGTACCGGCTGGTGCTGGAGGCCATGGCCGCCGACCCGGACGGCGACGCACTGGCGACCCGCCTCCCCGACGAGGAGCAGGTGCACGTCGTCGCCCGCTGGAACGACACGACGACGGACGAACCGGCCCGTTGTGTTCCGGAGTTGTTCGCCGAGCAGGTGGCGCGGGTCCCGGGAGCGGTGGCTGTCACGTCGGGCGGCGTGTCGCTGACGTACGCCGAACTGGACGACCGCTCCGCGCGGTTGGCCGGGGCTTTGGCCTCCGCTGGTGTCGGCGCCGGTGATGTCGTCGCCGTCCTGCTGGAACGGAGTGCGGATCTACTCGTCGCCCTGCTCGCGGTGCAGCGCACCGGCGCCGCGTACCTGCCGCTGGACGCCACGCACCCCGCCGGACGACTGACCGGGATCATCGAGGACGCCGCGCCCGCGGTGCTGCTGACGCAGGAGTCGCTGCACGAGACGGCCACGGAGATCCACCAGGGGCCCCGTGTGCTGGTGGACGAGGGTGCGGCTGCCGAGCCGCTGGCGCCTCGCTCCGTCGATCCGTCGGCGGTGGCATACGTCCTCTACACCTCCGGCTCCACCGGCCGCCCCAAGGGCGTCCAGATCAGCCACGGTGCGCTGGGCAACCTCCTCACCGGCATCCGCCGCATACTCGGCGCCCCCACCGGTTCCGAGTCCTGGCTGGCGTCGACTTCGGTGTCGTTCGACATCTCCGGTCTGGAGCTGTACCTCCCCCTCACCGGAGGCCACCGGGTCGTCATCGCCGAGTCCGGGCAGGACCTGGTCGAACTGATCGAGACCGAGCACGTCACCCACGTCCAGGCCACCCCCTCCGGGTGGAAACTCCTCCTGGAGTCCGGATTCCGCACCACCTCCGTCACAGCCCTCGTCGGCGGTGAGGCACTCCCCCTCGAACTGGCCCAGACCCTGCGCTCCCACGTGACGCGCCTCGTCAACGTCTACGGCCCGACCGAGACCACCATCTGGTCCACCACCTGGGAAGTCCCCGCCAACCCCACCACCGTCTCCATCGGTGCGCCCATCGACAACACCCAGCTCTACATCGTCGACACCCACATGGAACCCGTCCCCGTCGGCGTCGTCGGCGAGCTGTGCATCGCCGGCGACGGAGTCGCCCAGGGCTACCTCGGACGCCCCGCACTCACCGCCGAACGCTTCGTCCCCGACCCCTTCGGCCCCGCCGGCACCCGCCTCTACAAAACAGGCGACCTCGCCCGCCGCATGCCCGACGGCTCCCTGGAATTCCTCGGCCGCACCGACCACCAGGTCAAGATCCGCGGCTACCGCATCGAACTCGGCGAGATCGAATCCCGCCTCCTCACCCACCCCACCGTCAAGGACGCCACCGTCATCGCCCGCACCGAAGACACGGGCGACACCTGGCTCGTCGGCTATCTGATTCCCAACGGTGCGATCGATCAGGGTGAGTTGCGGGCGCACTTGCGTGAGGAACTGCCCGATTACATGGTTCCCGGCGCCTTCGTGGAACTCGACGCCTGGCCGCTGAACACCGCAGGCAAACTCGACCGCAAGGCCCTGCCCGCGCCCGAGGTGGTGCCCCAGGCCGAGTACGTCGCCCCCCGCACCGAAGCCGAGAGAAAGATCGCCGACGCCTGGGCAGCCGCGCTCGGACTCGAACAGGTCAGCGTCGAGGACTCCTTCTTCGACCTCGGCGGCGACTCCATCCGCGCCATCGTCCTCGTCGGCGCCATCCGCTCCGCCGGCTTCCAGGTCGCCGTCCAGGACATCTTCGAACACCGCACCATCACCGAACTCGCCGACCACCTCGACACCCACAACACCCCCGCCCAAACCGACCACTACGTCCAGCCCTTCGAGCTGATCAACGACCACGACCGCATCCTCCTCCCCCCAGACGTCACCGACGCCTACCCCGTCTCCCAGGTCCAGCTCGGCATGCTCGTCGAAATGTCCCTCGGCACCGAACGCGCCGCCTACCACAACGTCGACGCCTTCCGCATCCGCGACGACCAGCCCCTCGACCCCACCGCACTCCAACACGCCACCGACGAACTCATCACCCGCCACGAAACCCTCCGCACCGGCTTCAACCTCACCGGATACTCCGAACCCCTGCAACTCGTGCACGATGCCGTGACGCATCCGGTCACGGTCACGGATCTCAGCGGGCTGGACGGGGACGCGTTCGCGGCGGCGTTGCGCGCGGTGAACGAGGAGGAGAGCGCTGCGCCGTTCGACCTGGCCCGGCCGCCGCTGCTCAGGGCGCGTGCCGTGCTCCAGGACGAGGAGTCGTGGTGGCTGGTGCTCACCCACGCGCATCCGATCCTGGAGGGCTGGAGCTATCACTCGGTGATGGCCGAACTGGTGGAGCTGTACCACCAGTTCGTGGAGCGGGGGGTGTTCGAGCCCGCGCGGCCCACACCGAGCCGGTTCGCGGACTTCGTCGCCGCCGAGCTGGCCTCCCTGGACGACGCGGGGGATCAGGCGTACTGGCAGGCGATGGTCACCGACCACGCCGGCTTCGAGCTGCCGTCCCTGTGGGGCGATCCGCGGGGTGCCGACGCGGAGTCGTACGAGACCTTCCAGGTGCACGTCCCGATGCACGATCTGGAGCCGCGGCTGCGGGAGTTGGCGACGGCGGCCGGTGCCTCGCCGAAGAGCGTCGTCCTCGCCGCGCACCTGAAGGTGCTCGCGCAGCTCACGGAGGAGGAGTCCTTCTTCGCCGGCCTGGCCTTCGACGCGCGGCCCGAACTCCCGGGCGCCGACCGGGTCGTGGGCATGCACCTGAACACCGTGCCGTTCCCGTACGACCGTACGACCCGCACCTGGCGCGAGCTGGTGGGCCGGGTCTTCCGGCAGGAGGCGGAGCTGTGGGCGCACCGCCGGTACCCGCTGCCCGCGATCCAGCGGACGGCGGGCGGCAACCGGCTGCTGTCCACGGTCTTCAACTACCTGGACTTCCACCAGGTGGACACCGCGGTGGTGGACGAGGAGGCGAGCGTCGGCATCGGCACGACGGAGTTCCCGCTGGCCGTGGTGGCCCGGGGTGGCTATCTCGGGCTGCGCACGGACACCCGTCACCTCGGCCGGGAGCAGGCGGCCCGGCTCGCCGGGATGTACCGGATGGTGCTGGAGGCCATGGCGGCCGATCCGGACGGCGACGCCCGGGGCACCTTCCTGCCGGCGTCGGACCGGGCACTGGCGCCTGCCGAGGCGGTCGCGTCCGGTCCGGTCACCGACACCCTGCACGCCCTGTTCGCGCGGCAGGCCGCGCTGCGGCCCGACGCCGGCGCGGTGACCGCGGGCGGCGGGACGCTGAGCTACGCGGAGCTGGACGCCCGTGCCAACCGCATCGCGCACCGGCTGCGTGAACTCGGCGTTGGCGCCGAGTCGGTGGTGGGGCTGTGCCTGGGCCGGGGCGCGGGCCTCGTGCCGTCGCTGCTGGGTGTGCTGAAGGCCGGTGCGGCCTATCTGCCGCTCGACCCGGCGCAGCCGGCCGCCCGGCTGGCCACGATGGTGGAGGACCTCGGGCCGAAGGTGGTGATCACGGAGACCGCGCACCTCGCGGTCGCCGAGTCCGCGCACGGCGGTGCGCTGATCGTCCTGGACGGTGCGGACGAGCCGTTGCTCGACGCCCTCCCGGACACGGCCGTGGCGCAGGTCACGGACCCGGGGCAGTTGGCGTACGTGATCTACACGTCGGGGTCCACCGGTGTCCCGAAGGGCATCGGGGTGAGCCACGCCAACGTGCTGCGGCTGATGCGGGCCACCGCGGAGCGGTTCCCGCTGGACGAGGGCCATGTGTGGCCGCTGGTGCACAGCTTCGCCTTCGACGTCTCGGTGTTCGAGCTGTGGGCGGCGCTGCTGCACGGCAGCCGGCTGGTGATGGTCGACGCGGACACCGCCCGGGACCCGGACGCCCTGCTGGACCTGGCGGTCGCGGAGCGGTTCACGGTGCTGCTGAACAGCCCGTCGGCGTTCCGCGGTGTCGCGGCCGCCGCCGAACGGGGCGACGAACGGCTCGGGCGGGTGCCGCTGCGGGCGATGTTCTTCGGTGGCGAGAAGCACACGGGTGCCGCGCTCGCCCCCTGGATCGACCGGTTCGGGCTCGGCGAGCCGCAGCTCGTGGAGTTGTACGGGCCGACCGAGGCGACCGTGCAGGTGACCCATCACCGCATCACCGAGGCCGATCTGAGCGCTCCGGCGATCCCGCTCGGGCTGCCGTTGCCGGGTACCCGGGTGCATGTCCTGGACCGGGAGGGGCACCTGGTGCCGGCCGGTGTGCCGGGCGAGCTGTACATCGGCGGGCCGCAGGTCAGCCGGGGTTATCTCAACCGGCCCGCGCTGACCGCGGAGCGGTTCCTGCCGGACCCGTTCGGCACGCCCGGCGCCCGTCTGTACCGGACCGGTGACATGGGCCGGATGTTGGCCGACGGGGGGATCGAGTTCCTGGGCCGGGTGGACGACCAGGTGAAGATCCGCGGTTACCGGGTCGAGCTGGGCGAGATCCAGGCCGTGCTGAACGCGCACCCGGCGGTTCTCCAGGCGGCGGTGGTGACCGACTCCACCGCTCCGGGCGACCCGCGGATCGCCGCGTACGCCGTGCCCGCGGAGGACGCCCTGCCGGCTCCGGCCGAACTGGCCGCGTACTGCCGTGCCCGGCTGCCGGAGTACATGGTCCCGGCGGCGTTCACGCAGCTGGCGCGCATCCCGCTGATCTCGAACACCAAGGTGGACCGCAAGGCGCTGCCCGCGCCGGACTGGTCCGCGCTCGCGGGACGTCAGGAGCACATCGCGCCGCGGACCGACCGGGAGCGGCGCGTCGCCGAGGTGTGGGGCGAGGTGCTGGGGCTGGACGCGCCCGGCGTCGAGGACAGCTTCTTCGAGGTGGGCGGCGACTCGATCCGTGCGGTCGCCCTGGTGGGCGCGCTGCGCACGGCCGGGTTCGCCGTGACCGTGCGGGACGTCTTCGACGTCCGGACGATCGCCGCTCTGGCCGCGCTGGACACCTCGGACCGGGACGGCGACACGGCTTTCGTGGGCGTGCGGCCGTTCGCGCTGGTCGGCGAGGCGGACCGGGCGGCCCTGCCCGACGGCCTGGCCGACGCCTACCCGGTCGCCCAGGCGCAGCTCGGCATCCTGGTGGAGCAGCTGGCCGACGCCGAGGCGCTGAAGTACGTCAACGTCAGCGCGTTCCGGGTGCTCGACGAGCAGCCGCCGGTCCTGGCCGCGCTACGCGCCGCGGTGACCGAACTGGCCGCGCGGCACGAGGTGTTGCGCACCTCCTTCGCGCTCACCGGTTTCTCGCAGCCGCTTCAGTTGGTGCACCGCGAGGCCGGGCTGACGGTCGCCGAGCGCGACTTGCGCGGTCTCGGCGAGTCCGCCCGGGCGGCGGCCGTGGCGGACTTCGTCGCCGTGGAGCGGACCACCCCGTTCCCCGCCGACGCCCGCTCGCTGCTGCGGGTCACGGTGCTGCCGGAGGACGAGCGGGCCTGGTGGCTCGGGCTCACCCAGAGCCACGCGATCACGGAGGGCTGGAGCCACCACTCGATGGTGGCCGAACTGCTCGACCTGTACCGCTCGTTCCGGGACACCGGCGGGCCCGGCGAGTGGAGCGTCCCCGGTGTGCGCTACGCCGACTTCGTGGCCGGCGAGCTCCAGTCGCTGGCCGGCGGGGAGGACCGTGCGCACTGGCTGGCGGTGACCGCCGACCACGAGCCGTTCGAGCTGCCCGCGGACCTCGGCGACGACAGCGCCGAGCCCGAGACGTTCACCCTGCGGGTGCCGTTCGCGGACGTGGAGGCCGGGCTGCGGGAGCTGGCGGGCCGGGCGCAGGCGTCGATGAAGGCCGTCCTGCACGCCGCCCATCTGGCGGTGCTCGCCCGGCTCACCGGGCAGGAGCGGTTCAGTGCCGGTCTGGCCACCGATGCCCGGCCCGAGGCCGTGGGCGCCGAACGGGTGCTCGGCATGCACCTGAACACCGTGCCGTTCGCGTTCGAGCGCGGTGCCCGCAGCTGGCGGGAGCTGGTGGCGCAGGTGTACCGGCGGGAGGCGGCCGACTGGCCGCACCGCCGCTACCCGCTGCCCGCGATGCAGCGGGACGCGGACGGGCGCCGCCTGGTGGACGTCACCTTCAACTACCAGGACTACCGGCACCTGGACAGCGGGGAGATCGACGCGGGGGCGAGCGACGGTGCCGCCGCCACCGAGTTCGCGCTGATCGTCACCACCACCGGCGGCCGGCTCAGCCTGACCACGCACACCGGGGTGCTCGGCCGGGCCGAGGCCGAGCGGATCGCCTCGATGTACCGGGCGACGGTCCTGGCGATGGCCGCCGACGCCGAGGGCGAGGCCGTCGCGCCGCTGCCAGGCGGCGAGGCGGAGCTGCTGCTCGGCTGGGGCACCGGGCCCGCGGGCCGCGACACCGGCACCGTGGTCGGTCTCTTCGCCGAGCAGGTGGCGAGCCGCCCCGGGCACCCGGCCGTCTCGCACGGGGACACCGTGCTGACCTACGCCGAACTGGACGCCCGCACCGACCGGTTGGCGGCGCGGCTGCGGCGGGCCGGAGCGGTGCCCGGGGCGGTCGTCGCGGTCGGCATGGACCGCTCCGCGCCGCTGCCGGTGGCGCTGCTCGCGGTGCTGAAGACCGGCGCCGCCTATCTGCCGGTCGACCCGGCCTATCCGGACGAGCGCAAGGAGTTCATGCTGCGCGACTCGGGCGCCGCTCTGCTGGTGACCGACGGCCGCGCGGACGTGGCGCCGGAGGGCTGGGGCGGCACGGTCGTCGTGGCCGCCGACGAACCGGCCGAGGACGTCCCGCGGGGGGCCTTCCCGGCGGTGCACCCGGACCAGCTGGCCTACGTGATGTACACCTCGGGCTCCACCGGCACCCCCAAGGGCACGATGATCACCCACCGGGGTGTGGTGCGGACCGTCACCGAGGACGCGAACCTCCAGGTGGGCCCGGACGACGTGGTCGCCCACGCCTCCAGCGTGTCCTTCGACGCGGCCACGGCGGAGATCTGGAGCGCCCTGCTCAACGGGGCGCGCCTGGAGATCCTGGACCGGGACACCGTCCTGGAGACCGAGGCGCTGGCGGCGGCCGTCGAGGAGCGCGGCATCACCACGCTGTTCCTGACCACCTCGCTCTTCAACCACGTGGCCCGGACGGTGCCCGGGACGCTGGGCCGGCTGCGCACGGTCGGTTTCGGCGGCGAGGCCGGCGATGTCACCACCGTCCGCGAGCTGCTGCGGACGGGGGCGCCCGAGCGGCTGGTGAACATGTACGGCCCGACGGAGAACACCACGTTCTCGGCGGTCCAGGTGATCTCCGGGCTCGGCGAGCGGGCCGGGTCGGTGCCGATCGGCCGACCCGTGCACGCCTCGACGGCGTACGTCGTCGACGCGGAACTGCGGCTGGTGCCGCGGGGCGTGCCGGGTGAGCTGTGCGTCGGCGGCGCCGGGATGGCCCGCGGCTACCACGGCCGGGGCGGGCTCACCGCGGAGCGGTTCGTGCCGAACCCGTTCGGGGCGCCCGGGGAGCGGATGTACCGCACGGGTGACCTGGTGCGCTGGCTGCCGGACGGCACCCTGGAGTTCCTCGGTCGCGCCGACCACCAGGTGAAGCTGCGCGGGCACCGGATCGAGCTGGGCGAGATCGAGACGGCCCTGCACGGTCACCCCGCGCTCACCGCCGCCGCCGTGGCCCTGCGTGAGGACGCTCCGGGCGACAAGCGGCTGGTCGCGTACACGGTCGCCGGGCCCGGTGCGGCGCCCTCCCCCGTGGAACTGCGCGAGCACCTGGTGAACCTGCTGCCGGAGTACATGGTCCCGGCCGCCTTCGTGGCCCTTCAGCGGCTGCCGCTGACCGCGCACGGCAAGCTCGACGTCCGGGCGCTGCCGGTGCCCGACGACGCCGCGTTCGCCGCGGGGCGGGAGTTCACGGCGCCGCGCACGGACGACGAACGCCGCATGGCGCGGGTCTGGCGGGAGGTCCTCGGTCTCGACCGGGTCGGTGTGGAGGAGAGCTTCTTCAACCTCGGCGGCGACTCGATCCGGGCGGTCACCCTGGTCGGTGCGCTGCGCACCGCCGGCTTCCAGGTGACGGTCGGCGACGTGTTCGAGCAGCGGACGATCGCCCGGCTGGCCACGGCCGGGGCCGGGCGCACGGCGGACGAGCTGCGTTACGTCGAGCCGTTCGCGCTGATCGGTGCCGAGGACCGGGCGCTGCTGCCGGACGGGGTCACCGACGCCTATCCGCTCTCGCAGCTCCAGACCGGCATGCTGGTCGAGCAGCTGAGCGCCTCGGGCACCGGCACCTACCACCACACCACGTCGTTCGACATCAAGGACGGGCATCCCTTCGACGCCGACGCGCTGTACGAGGCGGCGCAGATCGTCACCGCCCGGCACGAGGCGCTGCGCACCGGTCTCGACCTGGACACGTACTCCGTGCCGATGCAGCTGGTGTTCGCGCGGGCCGAGATGCCGGTGGCCGTGCACGACCTGACCGGGCTCGGCCCGGACCAGGTGGCCGCGCGAGTCGCGGAGATCAGCACGGCCGAGCAGGAGAACCCGTTCGACGTGACCCGGCCGACGCTGCTGCGGCTCGCCGCCGCCTTCGGCGATCACGGCTGGCGGCTGTTCATCAGCCTCAACCACACGATCATCGAGGGCTGGAGCCACTACAACATCTGGATGGAGGTGCTCACCGCCTACGGTGAGCTGCGCGCGGGCCGCCGGCCCGTGGACCCGGAGCGGCCCGAGGTCCGTTTCGCGGACTTCATCGCGGGTGAACTGGAGTCGCTGGCCTCGGCGGAGGAGCGCGGTTACTGGAAGGACGTCGTCGGCCGGCACACGAGGTTCGCGCTGCCGGCGGCCTGGGGCGAGGAGCCGGAGCCGGGCACCGAGCCGCGGACCTTCTCGGTCGAGGTGTCGCTGCACGACATCCAGGACCGCATCCGCGAGGCGGCGCGGGCGGCCGACGTGCCGGTCAAGAGCGTGCTGCTGGCCGCGCACCTGAAGGTGCTGAGCCAGCTCACCGAGGAGGACGCCTTCCACAGCGGCCTGGTGTGCGACGCCCGTCCCGAGGCGCCCGGCGCGGAGCAGGTCATCGGTATGTACCTGACCACGCTGCCGATCGGCTTCCGGCGCGGCGCGCGGACCTGGCGGGAGCTGATCCGGCAGGTGTTCGCGTCCGAGACGGCGCTGTGGCCCAACCGCCGCTTCCCGATGCCGGAGGTCCAGCGGGAGGCCGGTAACGGCCGCCTCATCGACGTCTTCTTCAACTACCTGGACTTCCGGCAGGTCGACACCGACCTCATGGACATGAGCAGCAGCGTCCGCGAGGGCGGCACCGAGTTCGACCTGGCCGTCACCACGCTCGCCGGTGAGCTGGGGCTGCTGACCAACACCCGGGTCATGACCCGCGCCGAGGCCGAACGCCTCGGCGCCATGTACCGGGCGGTCCTGGACGCCGTCGTCGACGACCTCGACGGTGACGCGCTGGCGGTGTACCTGCCGGAGGGCGAGCGGGAACGGCTGCTGGGGGCGTGGTCCGGCGACGCCGGCACCGCCTTCGACGGCCGTCCCGTCCACCACCGGATCGCCGAGCACGCGGCGGCGGCTCCGGACGCGGTCGCGGTGGTCGTCGGCGAACGCACCACGACGTACGGCGAACTGGACGCGGCGGCCAACCGGATGGCCCACCACCTGCTCGGACTCGGCGTCGTCCGGGGCGACTTCGTGGGTGTGCTCGCGGAACGCGGCGTCGACCAGCTGGTCGCGGTGCTGGGCGCGCTCAAGGCCGGTGCGGCCTATCTGCCGCTCGACCCGGAGGCGCCCGCCGAACGGCTCGCCCACCAGCTCACCGACAGCGCGGCTCCCGTGCTCGTCACCCAGGAGCGGTGGCTGGCCGGTCTGCCCGCCACCGGGGCCCGGGTGGTGTGCGCCGACCGTGACGCGGCGGCGATCGCACGGCAGTCCGGCGACGCCCCGCACGCGCCCGTGACCGGGGACGACCTGGCGTACACCATCTACACCTCGGGCTCGACGGGCCGGCCCAAGGGCGTCCTGGTCACCCACCACGGGCTGGCCAACTACCTGGACTGGGCGCTCGGTCACTACGGCATGGACGGCGGGCACGGCGCCCCGATGTTCGGCTCGATCGCGTTCGACCTGGCGGTGCCCAGCTTCCTGCTGCCGCTGATCGCGGGCCGGGACGTGGTGGTCGTACCGGGCGACCGGGGCCAGGAGGCGCTGCCCGAACTGCTGCGGGCGGAGGGCGACTTCAGCATCGTGAAGATCACCCCGGCCCATCTCGACCTGGTCACCACCGAGGTCGGCGAGGCGGGCGGCATCGGCTCGGTGCGCACCTTCGTGGTGGGCGGCGAGGAGATGAAGGCCGAGAGCGTCGCCGCCTGGCGGCGGGTCGCGCCGAACGCCCGGATCATCAACGAGTACGGCCCCACGGAGACCGTCGTCGGCTGTGTCGTACACGACGCGACCGGCGCCGGCGACCCCGCCCGCCCGGTGCCGATCGGCCGGCCCATCGCCAACACCCAGGTGTACGTGCTGGATTCCGGCATGGAACCGGTTCCGGTCGGTACGGTCGGCGAGCTGTACCTCGGCGGTGCGGGCGTGGCCCGCGGCTACCTGGGGCGTCCCGCGCTGACCGCGGAGAAGTTCGTGCCGCACCCCTTCGCGTCAACCCCGGGCCGCCGCCTGTACCGGACCGGGGACCTGGCCAGGTTCCGTCCCGACGGCAGCCTGGAGTTCCTGGGCCGCGGCGACGGCCAGGTCAAGATCCGCGGCTACCGGGTGGAGCTGGGCGAGATCGAGGCGGCCCTGCTGCGCGCGCCCGGGGTCCAGGAGACGGTGGTCCTCGCCCGCGAGGACGCGCCCGGTGACCGCCGGCTGGTCGCCTACGTGGTGCCCGCGCCGGGCGCCGCGCCGGCCCAGGCCGATCTGGTGGAGCACCTGCGCACCCTGCTGCCCGCCTACATGGTCCCGCAGGCCTTCCTCACCCTGGACGCGCTGCCGCTGGCCGTGTCCGGCAAGGTCGACCGGGCGGCGCTGCCCGCGCCGGACCGGTCGGGCCCGGCCTCGGGGGTCCCCTACCGGGCGCCCCGCACGGACACCGAGCGTCTCCTCGCGGACGTCTGGTGCCAGGTGCTCGGCGCCCCGCGGGTCGGCCTGGACGACAGCTTCTTCGGGCTCGGCGGCGACTCCATCCGGGTGCTCCCGGTGATCTCCGCGGCGCGCAAGGCGGGCCTGGTGCTGTCGCTGAGCACGCTGTACGAGAACGAGACGCTGGCCGAACTCGCCGCGGCCGTCGACCCGGTGCCCGCGCCGGCGGAGCAGCCGGCCGATCCCGACGCGCTCGCCGAGGCGCTGCGCATGGTGATGGCCCACCAGGACGCGCTCGGGCTGCGCGTGGTGTCCGAGAAGCCGGCCGAACTGCCGTCTCCGGAGGCGGTGATGGCCGAGCACGCGGTGCCGGGCGTCGGGGTCGCGGTCATCCGTGACGGCGAGGTCGCCGAGATCCGGTCCTACGGCGTCACACGGGCGGGCGGCGACGAGCCGGTCACCCCGGACACGCTCTTCCCGGCCGGGTCGATCAGCAAGCACGTCACCGCGCTCGGGGTGCTGCGGCTCGCCAAGGACGGGGTGATCGACCTCGACGAGGACGTGAACCGTTATCTGACGTCGTGGCAGGTGCCCGGCACCGACCCGGGCAACCCGGTCACCGCCGAGCGGCTGCTGCGCTTCACCGGCGCGGTGCACAACGCCACCGACAACCCGGACGACCACTACTACGCGCCGGGCGATCCGCTGCCGGCCCCGCTGGACGTGCTGCTCGGACGGGCCCCGGCCAAGACCCCGGCCGGCCGTCTGGACGGCGTCCCCGGCGAGGTGTTCCTGAAGAACAACATCAGCTACACCGCCTTGCAGCAACTCATGGAGGACGTCACGGGCACGCCCTTCGGGCAGCTGATGCGCGAACTGGTCCTCGGCCCGCTGGGTATGACGCACAGCCAATACGTGCGCAGCGACCCGCGCGAGCTCGGGCACCCGGTGGCGTACGGGCACGACGCGCCGGGCGTCCCGCACCCCGGCGGCTGGCAGGCGCACCCGGAGACCGCCGCGGCCGGGCTGTGGACCACGGCGGCCGACCTGGCCCGGGTCACCGTCGAGATCCGGCGGGCCCACCGCGGCCTGCCGTCGCCGGTGCTCACCCGTGAGCTGACCGAGCGGATGCTGACGATCGTCGAGCCGTGCCACTTCTACGGGATGGGCGTGTTCGTCGACGCCTCCGGCGGCGGGCTCGACTACGGCCACACCGGGCAGACCGCGGGCTACCGCGCCATGGCGCTGAGCCAGCTGGAGTCCGGCACCGGTCTGGTGATGCTGGCGAACGCCGAGCACGCGAGGCCGGTCCTGAAGTGGCTGATGGCGGCCGTGCGCGAGCAGGACCGCTGGTCCGCCAAGGGCGAGCTGGCCCGTCTCTGGGAGGTCGGCCGGGTCAACCCCGACGCCCAGGACTGACCGCCCCGGGGCCGGCCCCGCCCGGGCCGGCCCCGCCTCCCACGCCTCATCCCCACGACCCGCCAAGGACGTGACTCATGACAACCGCCGCCACCGCGCGCATGCTGCTGTCCATCGACGACCTCACCGACGAGGACCTGCGGTCCATCGTCACCCGCGGCGCCCACTTCGCCTCCGGCGCGGGCCGCGGGGAACAGCCGCTGGCCGGCTGGGTCGCCGGCATCTACTTCAAGAAGACCTCCACCCGCACCCGGACCGCGTTCTCCGCCGGGGCGCTGCGGCTCGGCGCGCAGATCGTGACGTACGGGCCGGACGACCTCCAGACCAACACCGGGGAGACCGTCGAGGACACCGGTCAGGTGATGGCCCGGATGCTGGACGTGCTGGTCGCCCGCACCGCCGGGCCCGACGAGGAGCTGTTCGGCCTGTCCGGCGGCGGGCGGCTGCCCGTGGTCAACGCCATGAGCGCCGCCGAGCACCCCACCCAGGGGCTGACCGATCTGACCACGCTCCAGCTGGCGTTCGGCCGGGTGGAGGGGCTGAGCCTGCTGTACGTCGGCGAGGGCAACAACACGGCCGCCGCCCTGGCCCTGGCCCTCACCCGCTTCCCCGGCACCAGCCTGGAGCTGCGCACCCCGCCCGGCTACGGCGTGGCGGGGCCGGTGCTCGAACGGGCCCGGGCGCAGGCGCGGCGGTACGGCTCGCGGATCGCCGAGGCGCACCACATGGACGGCCTGCCCACCGGTGTCGACGCCGTCTACACCACCCGCTGGCAGACCACCGGCACCAGCAAGCCCGACCCCGACTGGCGCACGATCTTCGCGCCGTTCCAGGTCACCGGGGCGCTGTGGGAGCACTCGCCGAAGGCGCTGTTCCTGCACGACCTGCCGGCCCACCGGGGCGAGGAGGTCACCGCCGAGGTGCTGGACGGCCCGGCCGCCATCGCCTTCGACCAGGCGGAGAACAAGATGCACAGCGCCATGGCCGTCCTGGAGTGGATCCGGCACGGTGCCGTCGCCGACGCGACCGGTGGGACGGCGAGACTGTGACGACGGCACCTTCCGCGCAGCGGGCCACCGGACCGGAGTCCGAGCCCCTGGCCCCGCTGCGGCACAACCGCGACTTCGTCCTGCTGTGGGTGGGCGCCGCCGCCACCGCGCTCGGCGCGCGGGTCAGCGGCATCGCCTATCCGCTGCTGGTCATCTGGACCACGGGATCGGCGAGTTCGGCCGGCATGGTGGGGTTCGCCGCGCTGCTGCCCAATCTGCTGGTGCAGATGCACGCCGGGGCGCTGGTCGACCGGTTCGACCGGCGCCGCATGATGATCCTGTGCGACCTGGGCTCGCTGCTCGCCACGGGCGCGGTGGCCGCGGCCGTGGTCGCCGGCCATGTGTGGATCTGGCTGCTGATGGCGGCCACGTTCGTCCAGGGCAGCCTCGCGATCTTCTACCGGCTCGCGGAGCGGGCGGGCGTGCGGCACCTGGTGCCGGCCGCCCAGCTGCCGAAGGCGCTGTCCGCCAACGAGGCGCGCACCCAGGCCGCGGGCCTGTTCGGGCAGCCCGGGGGCAGCGTCCTGTACGCGGTCGGCCGCTCCGCGCCGTTCCTGCTGGCCACGGCCGCGCACGCCGTCTCGCTGTGCTCCCTGCTGATGATCCGGGGGAAGTTCCAGGACGAGCGCCGCCGGCCGCCCGGGAACCTCACCGAGGAGCTGCGCGAGGGGCTCGCCTGGACGTGGGGGCAGCGCTTCCTGCGCTGCGGGATGCTGCTGATCAGCGGTTCCAATCTGCTCTTCCAGGTCCTCTCGCTGGCCCTGATCCTCATCATCAGGAACCACGGCAGCTCCGCGGCCCTCGTCGGCGTCATCACGGCGGTCAGCGGACTGGGCGGCATGTTCGGGGCGCTGACCGGGTCCTGGTGGATCCGCCGGGCCGGTCTGCGCACGCTGCTGATCGGGGGTTCGGTCGGCTGGGCGCTGCTGATGCCGCTGGTCGGCCTGACCGGCAACCCGCTGCTGCTCGGGGCGATCTTCCTCGGCGCCGCCCTGATCGGCAGTGTCACCAATGTCGCGGGCGGCATCTACCAGGTGGCCGTCACCCCGGACCGGCTCCAGGGCCGGGTCGGCGCGGCGATGGGGCTGATCGCCACGGGCGCCTCCTCGCTCGGCACGTTCGCCGGCGGCTTCGCCCTCCAGCACTTCGGCACCACGACCACCGTGTTCGGTGTCGCGTCGCTGATGGGGCTGATCGCGCTGGCCTCCTTCCTGCTGCCCGCCGCCCCGCTGCCGCGGCAGCCGGGCCCCGCCGAGGAGAGCGCCACCGCCGGCGCCGCCGACCCGGCACCGCACGACGACTGACGCACGTACCGCCGCGATACGACATGAAGAAGGGAACGACGTGACCACCACCACCGGCGCGCCCCTGCTGGAGCTGACCGCCGCCGACACCGGGACGCCGGCCACCCCCGAGGGGCTGCTGTCCTTCCTCGCCGACGGCGCGCGCTTCGGTGACCTGCTGACCGGGCACAAGGCCGTCGTCCTCCGGGGGTTCGGCCTGACGGCGGACACCGTCGACGCGGCCCTCGACCTGGTCCTGCCCAACCGGCTCGCCTATGTGCACGGCAACTCGCCGCGCACCAAGGTCGGGGACAACCTCTACACCTCGACCGAGTACCCGCAGCAGTTCACCATCTCCATGCACAACGAGCTGTCGTACGCGGAGCACTGGCCCCGCCGGCTCGCCTTCTTCTGCGAGCGGGCGGCCGAGACCGGCGGCGCCACCCCGGTCGTGGACGGCGCGGCGTGGCTGGCCGCCCTGGACCCGGAGGTCCGCGAGGCCTTCGCCGGCGGGGTGCGCTACACCCAGAACCTGCACGACGGGCTGGGCCTCGGCAAGAGCTGGCAGGACACCTTCGAGACCACCGACCGGCGGGCCGTCGAGGAGTACCTGGCGGGGACGAGCGCCGAGTGGGCGTGGCGGTCCGACGGCGGGCTGCGGGTCGGCCTGGTGCGTCCGGCCACCGTCCGGCACCCGGTCACCGGCGCCGAGGTCTGGTTCAACCAGGCCGACCAGTGGCACCCGGCGGGCCTGGGTGACGAGGCCGCGGGCGCGCTCGCCCAGCTGCTGCCGCCGGAGGAGCTGCCGCAGTACGTGACCTTCGCCGACGGCACCCCGATCCCCGACGCCTACGTCCTGCAGATCCGCGACCGGGGTCTGGAGACCGCCGTGGACGTCGACTGGAACACCGGCGACCTGCTGGTCATCGACAACGTGCTGGTCGGGCACGGCCGCCGGCCCTTCACCGGGAGCCGCCGGGTGCTCGTCGCCATGACCGACTGAGCGGCGCACCGCCGCCGCCTTCGTACGGAGAACCCATGACTCTGCCCACCGAATCCCCCGCTGCCGCCTTCGCGGTGGACCCGGCGCGCTGGTTCCGGCGCCCGCCGCGCGGCTCGCACCCCCGGGTGCGGCTGGTGTGCTTCCCCCATGCCGGGGGCGCGGCCAGCCTGTTCCGTGACTGGTCGGAGGAACTGCCCGGCGGCATCGAGGTGCTGGCGGCGCGGCTGCCGGCCCGTCAGGACCGGTTCCGGGAGCCGCCCGTGGAGCGGATGGACGAGCTGGCCGACCTGATCACCGAGGCGCTGCGCCCGTACCTGGACCTGCCGTACGCGTTCTTCGGCCACAGCCTGGGCTCCGACGTCGCCTACGAGGTGGCCCGGCGGCTGGAGCGGCGGCACGGGCACGGCCCGCAGCGGCTCTTCGTCTCCGGCGCCGCGGCCCCGCACGTCGGCGAGCCGGTGGACATCGGCGCCTACGACGACCCGGCCCTGATCGCCGAGATCCAGCGGCTGGGCGCGCCGGGCACCGAACTCCTGGACGAGCCCGAGCTGGCGGCGCTGCTGCTGCCGTCCCTGCGGGCCGACTACCGGCTGAGCGCCGCCTACCGGCCCGCGCTCGCCGACCTGGACGTGCTGCGCGCGCCGATCACCGCGCTGATCGGGAACCACGACCCGCTGGTCCCCGTGGCGGAGGCGCTGACCTGGGCGCAGCTCACCAGCGGCGGCTTCAATCACCGGGTCTGGCCCGGCGGTCACTTCTACCTGGAGCGGCATCGGCGCGCCCTGCTGCGGCTGATCCAGGCCGTTCTCCTGCCGGCCTAGGGAGCACGCCATGCCCGTACCCGCCGATGCGGCGCCCCGGCCGCCGGACCCGGCCCGGACCCAGGTGTGGTGGTGGGAGCTGCCCGAACGGGTGGACCCGGCGGACGCGGCCCTGCTGGGGCCGGCCGAGGACGCGCGGCTGCGGCGGTTCGGCAGCGAGCGGGCCGCGGCGTCCTTCGCCCGCTCCAGGGCCGCCGCCCGGCGCGCGCTGGGCACGCTGCTCGGGGTGCCGGCGGCCGAGGTGGTGCTGGGCCGCACGGAGTGCCCCGGCTGCGGCGATCTCGGCCATGGCCCGCCGCGGCTCGTGCGGCCAAAGGTGCCGCTGGCCATCAGCCTGTCCCGCACGGCCGGCCGGGGGCTGCTCGCCGTGAGCGCCGGGGCGCGGGTGGGCGTGGACCTGGAGGCGCTGCGTGCCGTGCGCGGCGAGGCCCTGATCCGTACGGCGTTGACGCCGGGTGAGCGCGCGGCCGTGCTGCGGGTGCCGCCGGGACCGGAGCGGGACCGGCTGCTGCTGCGCGCCTGGACCCGCAAGGAGGCCGTGGTCAAGGCCGTCGGCACCGGACTGACGGGCGCGCCGAACCGTCTGGAGACCCAGGTGGCGCGCCCCGGCCCGGTGGTGCTCACCCACCCGCTCGGGGAGACGGACACCGTATGGTCGGTGGCCGACCTGGACCTGGGCGAGGGCTACGTGGCAGCAGTGGCGACCGAGGGGGCGGCCGCCGGCCCGGCCGTCGACATCCATCCCCGCACACACCGAGACGAGGACCTGTCATGACCGTGCAGATCACCACCGCCGTACCGGCCCGCGAGGCGGACTGGGAGGAGTTCCTCGGCGGGCTGGCCGCCGCCGTCGCGGCCGCCGACCCGGGCACCGCCTACGACTGGGAGGCCCGGGAGCGGATGCGGTTCTCGGCCTGGGTGCGTCATGTCTACGACGACCCGCGCGCCGTGGCCCTGTTCGCCCGCCCGGAGCCTGCCGCCGCCGCGGAGGCCCGCCGGCGGGAGGCGGCGGCCCTGGCCGAACGGCTCGACGCGGGCCGGACGGTGGCCCGCCCGGTGCGGCCCGGCTGCGAGGTGTGGGCCGCCGCGGCCACGGCGGCGATGTGGGAGATCACCGGGGCGGCGGTGCGGGCCGAGCGGCGGCCCCCGCGCGAGCACGTGGTCTCCGATGTGTGGACGGTCGTACGCACCCTGCTGCTGCCGGCCGTCGACCGCTTCACCCCGGTGTTCCGCCGCGCCCGCGGCTCGTGGTGACGGCCGTCCGTCAGTGCCGCAGGATGCCGGTGTCCTGGCGGCGCTGGGCCGGCAGCAGGCGGGGACGGCTCAGCTCGTGGGCGAACAGCCGTACCAGCGCGTGGCAGCCGTAGATGGGGCGGCCCTGCTGGTCCAGCCCGTTGATGGTCAGCAGGGAGCCGTCGACCAGTTCCTCCAGGCCGCGCTCGGCCTCCGCCTCGCCGGTCTCCAGGGCGAACGCCATCTGCTGGGCGGTGCAGGACCCGTCGGGGAAGCCGGCCAGGCCGCGCAGGGCCGCGCGGCCGGCGCGGGACAGCGACGGCAGGGAGCGCCCGAGCGCCTGGCGCACGCTGAGGTCGCCGAAGCGCAGTTCGTCGAGCCGGGTGCGCGGGTCGGCGAGCCGGGGCGCCAGCCGGGCCGGTGACCAGTGCGGGCGGGCCGCGAGCCGGGTGCCGGTGATGCGCAGCGCGAGGGGCAGCCCGGCGCAGTGCGCGAGGAGGGCGGCCGAGGCGTCCGGTTCGGCCGACAGGCGTTCGCGGCCCGCCGCCGAGGCGAGCAGGGTGCGCGACTCCGCGGGGTCCAGCGGGCCGAGCCGGACCGTCTGGGCGCCGGGCACCTGGGTGAGGTGGGTACGGCAGGTGATGAGCACCGAGGCCGTCGACGTGCTCGGCAGCAGCGGCCGCACCTGGAGGTCGCCGACCGCGTCGTCCAGGACGACGAGCAGCCGCCGGCCGGCCGTGCGGGCGCGGTAGAGCCGGGTCAGCTCCTCCAGGTCGTCGTGGACACCGGGGGCGTCGATCCGGGGTTCGCCGAGCGCCCGCAGCAGCCGGACCAGCGCGGCGCACGGGTCGCGGGGCGTGCCGTCCGGCTCGCGCAGTTCCACGTACAGCTGGCCGTCGGGATGGTGCCGGGCGCTCAGGTGGGCGGCGTGCACCACGAGGGCCGTCTTGCCGACGCCCGCCATCCCGGTCACCAGGCAGCGGCGGGGCTGCCAGCCGGGGGTGTCGTGGGGTTCCAGGACGGTGCGCAGCACGGGCAGTTCGGCGGAGCGTCCGGTGAAGTCCTCCACGTCCGGCGGCAGCATGGCGGGCGCGGAGGGGCCCGGGAACCGGTCCCGCAGGGCGATCAGGGGCGGGGACTCCAGCCCGATGCTGCCGTTCAGCACCGCCTGGTACGTGGCGTCCAGGGCGGCGCCGGGGTCCACGCCGAGCTGGTCGGCGAGCACCTTGCGCGCGTCGTGGTAGACGTGCAGGGCGTCGGCCTGCCGGCCGCACCGGTAGAGCGCGGTCATCAGCTGGGCCCGCAGCTGCTCGCGGACCGGGAACCCGGCCACCAGGCCGGTGAGTTCGGCGAGCACCTCCTCGTGCCGGCCGAGCGCCAGGTCCGCCTCGATCCGGCCCTCCAGGGCGAGGGTGCGCGCCTCCTCCAGCTGCGGCAGCTCCGTCTCGCGCAGATGGTGCGTGGCGTTGCTGAGCGCGGGCCCCTGCCACAGGGCGAGGGCCCGGTCGAGCAGGGCAGCCGCCTCCCGGTAGCGGCCCTCGCCGAGCGCGGCGCGGCCCTCCTGCTCCAGCCGTTCGAACTCCAGCAGGTCGATCCAGCTGTCCCGGGTGGCCAGCACATAACCGGGCGGGCGCCGGACGATCTCCATCTCGTCGCCGAGCCGTTTGCGCAGCCGCGACATGTAGGTGTAGATCTGTGCGCCGGCCGTGGCGGGCGGGTCCCATCCCCACAGCAGCGAGGTGAGCCGCTGGTCGGAGACGACCCGACCGCGGGCGAGGAGCAGCGCGGCGAGCACGGTGTAGACCTTCGAGCCGGAGAGCGGGACCCGGGTGTCCCCGGCTCTCGCCTCGATCGGTCCGAGAACTCGGAACTCCATGATTCTCCCCCGTTCGTTGGTCAGTGCGCGGTGGCACTGGCTGCGGCCGACGGTAGGAGGGGAGGCTTTCGGCCGATTATCGCTTCGATTTCACACCGATCCCGGCCAATCGGCCGGAACCCACCGTCCCGCATAGAAGCATCAGAGACCGGCCAGGCAGTCTGGCGGCGGTAGCCCTGTAACGCGAGAGGACCAGCCCCCATGCGGATCGACACCAGCGGTGCCCTGCCCCGCGACGGCGAACGAAGCCGGACGCCCGCCCTGACCCTGACCGGCGTCACCAAGGTGTACGGGAAGGACGGCACCCAGGTCCGCGCGCTCGACGGTGTGTCGGTCGAGATCCCCCGGGGCTCCTTCACCGCGGTGATGGGCCCCTCCGGCTCGGGCAAGTCCACCTTCCTGCACTGCGCCGCGGGGCTGGACCGTCCGACGTCCGGCTCCGCCAGCGTGGGCGGGGTCGAGCTGACCCGGCTGGGCGAGACGGCCCTGACCAAGCTGCGCCGCCGGCGGGTCGGCTTCGTCTTCCAGTCCTTCAACCTGGTGCCGTCGCTGACCGTGCGCCAGAACATCGAGCTGCCGCTGCGGCTGGCCGGTGAGCGCCTCGACGACGCCTGGCTGCGGGAGATCCTGGAGCGGGTCGGCCTCGCCGACCGGACCGGGCACCGGCCCGGCGAGCTGTCCGGCGGCCAGCAGCAGCGGGTCGCCATCGCCCGGGCGCTGGTCACCCGCCCGGACGTCATCTTCGGTGACGAGCCCACCGGCGCCCTGGACACCGTCACCGCCCGGGAGATCCTCGCCCTCCTGCGGGCGTGCGTGGACGAGGCGGGGCAGACCGTGGTGATGGTGACCCACGACCCGGGCGCCGCCTCCTACGCGGACCGCGTCCTCTTCCTCGCGGACGGGGCGCTCGCCGGCCATCTGGACGCACCCACGGCGGAGAGCGTCGCGGAACGCATGACCCGTCTGGGTGCCTGGTCCTGACCTGGAACCGCTCCCACGGGCGGCGGGCGCGCCGGGCGAAATCGGAGTGATAGCGCGGCAATAGAAAGGGTCCGTAGCCTTCGGGTTGTTCCGGCAAGACGGCTCGTGCCGCGGAACTCACAACCAACTAGGGGGAATACAAGAATGCTTGACACCCGCAGAGTTGCAGCCACGGTCACGGCCGCGTTCGCCCTCGGCATCGTCCTCGCGGGCGGCGCCTCGGCCGCGCCGGCCCTGAACGGGCAGCGGGGGGCGGCGACGGGTGAGGTCCCGTGGACCCTGACGACGACGGTCTCGGCCGCCGCGGGCACCGGGTCCGGGAGCGGGGAGCCGACGACGAACAGCGAGGTTCCCTGGACCTGATCCCGGGCCGGCCCGGCCGGCGGCACTCGGGTGGCCGAGGGCCGGTCCCATGGCGCTGCGCATGGGACCGGCCCTCGTACCGGCGCGCGTGCGGCCCGCTCAGCCGTCCGCCGTGGCCGCCAGTTCGCCCGGCGTCGGCGGGGAGCCGGCCGGTGCGGACCGCAGCCGCCGCGCCAGCCGGAGCAGCCGGTCGACGCGCTCCTGCCACCTGCGGGCGCCGAGTTCGGCGAACGCCCCGCGCGCGGCGTCCAGCGGCTCGACCGCGTCCTCGCCCAGCAGCAGCCGGGCGCAGGCGAGGTCCGTCTGGGCGCGGGCCCACAGATACCGGTCGTCGACTGCCTCGGCGGCCTCCAGCGCCTGCCGCAGCACGAGCAGGGACTCGTAGGGCGCGCCGCGGCGCCAGCGGGCCTCGCCGATGCCGCGCAGCACATGGCCTGCGCCGAGCCGGTCGTTGCCCGAGTCGATGAGCGCCAGCGCCTCGAAGCAGATCCGCTCGGCGGCGAGGTGGTCGCCCTGGAGCATCAGCGCCTCGGCGAGACGGTACGAGTTCTGCGCCTCGCCCCGGTGGGAGCCCGCCTCCCGGCTCTTGGCGATGGCCTCGGTGGACAGCGCCGCCCCCGCCGCAACGTTTCCGCTCTCCAGTTCGATCTGGGCGAGCAGGCCCAGGGCGTGGGACTCACCGGCGAGGTCCCCGGCCGTGCGGAACCCCTCCAGGGAGCGCCGGGTCAGCCGCCCGGCCTCGGCGAGGTCGCCGGAGAACCGACGGCACAGCGCCAGGTTGCGCAGCACCAGGGCCAGCCCGAGGGGCGCGTCCAGGGACTCGAACAGCGGGAGCGAACGGTCCAGCCAGGACGCGGCCTCCTTGTACTCGCGCTGGTAGATCGCGAGCATGCCCATCGACCGCAGCATGGTCGCCTTCCCGAGCAGGTCGTCGGCACGTTCCGCGGCGGCGAGGGAGGCGAGGGCGCAGGAGCGCCAGTCGTCCAGGTAGTTGCGCTCCTCGAAGAGGGTGGTGGCGTTGACGGTCAGCCCCCAGGCGGCGGTCGCCTCGGCGTCGGCCGCCGCCTGGGCGACGACGCCGACCAGCGCGGTGCGCTCGGACTCGAACCAGGCCAGGGGGTCCTTCACCAGGTGCTCCACCAGCTCGTTCGACAGCGGCCGGTGCAGCGGAACCTCGTACTCGAAGGGGCGGTTGCCCCCGTACTCACGCTGGTGAGCCGCGTCCGCGAGGTGCAGATAGGCCGCGTAGACCCGT
This sequence comes from Streptomyces misionensis, assembly GCF_007896895.1. Taxonomy (GTDB): domain Bacteria; phylum Actinomycetota; class Actinomycetes; order Streptomycetales; family Streptomycetaceae; genus Streptomyces; species Streptomyces misionensis_A. Next base: position 54,396 of record NZ_VOGW01000013.1, read on the forward strand.
TTCAGGGCCGCCGCCCGCGCCTCCTCGCTCTCCTCGGCGCAGGCCCGCTCCCAGGCGAACACCCGCAGCAGGTCGGGGCACCGGTAGCGCACGCCCAGCGAGGCGTCGATGGAGGTGACCTCCAGCAACTGGGCGTCGAGCAGCTCCTCCATGAGGATCTCGGCCCGGTCGCCGTCGGAGCCCAGCAGCGCACCGGCCACCCAGCCGGCGAAGGTGGGCATCGCCAGCAGGCCGACGAGCCGGTAGAGCCTGCGGGCGCCCGGGGACAGTTCGCGGTAGCTGAGCCGGAAGCCGGCCCGTACGCCGTGGTCGCCGAGGCTGAGTTCGTCGAGCCGGCGCCGCTGGTCGCGCAGCCGCCGCACCAGGTCGGGCACGGACCAGTACCCTTTGGCGGCGAGCCGCGCCCCGGCGATGCGCAGCGCCAGCGGCAGCCGGTCGCACAGGCCCGCGAGGTCCGCGGTCTCGTCCGGGTGGGCCGCGATCCGTTCCGGGCCGGCGATCTCCGCGAGCAGGGACACCGCCTCCTCCAGCGGCATCACCTGGAGCGGTACCTGGATCACGGCGTAGTCGCCCAGCAGGTCGGTCATGGGGTGCCGGCTGGTGATCAGCACGCAGCAGCGGCCGTTGCCGGGCAGCAGCGGGCGGACCTGCTCGGCGTCCCGGGCGTTGTCCAGGATGATCAGTACCCGGCGGCCGCCCAGCAGGCTGCGGTAGAGCGCCGCCCGTTCACCCGTGTCGGCCGGGATCTGCGCCGTCTGCACGCCGAGCCCGCGCAGGAACTGGTCCAGGACGGCGCTGGCGGTGACCGGTTCCTCCTCGTGGTAGCCGCGCAGATCGACGTAGAACTGCCCGTCGGGGAAGTGTCCGACGACCTGGTTGGCCCAGTGCACGGCGAGCGCGGTCTTTCCCACGCCGCTCACCCCGCTGATCACGCCCACGGTGAGCGGGCTGTGCCCGAGCCGCTCGTCCAGCATCCCGTCGAGCCGGCGCAGCACATCGGTGCGGCCGGTGAACGAGGCTGGCTGGACCGGGAGTTGGGTGGGGGTGCCGGTCTGCGGGGCGGGCGCCGGGTTGGCCGCCGGCAGGGTCAGCGTCGGGGAGTCCTGGAGGACGAGGTTGTGCAGGGCCTGGAGCGCGGGGCCCGGTTCGATGCCCAGCTCCCGCACCATCAGGTCGCGGCCCTCGCGGAAGACGGCCAGCGCGTCGGCCCGGCGGCCGGCCCGGTAGTGGGCCAGCACCAGATGGGCCCGCGCCTGCTCGCGCAGCGGGTGCTCACGCACGTGCGCGGTCAGCTCGGGTATGAGCGTGCGGTGCCGCCCCAGCTTCAACTGGAGTTCGGCGTAGTCCTCGTAGGCGCCGATGCGCACCGAGGCCAGCCGCTCCGCCTCCTCCGTCAGCCGCTCCCCGTCCAGTCCGTCGAAGGCGGGGCCGCGCCAGAGCGCGAGCGCGTCGTTGATCAGGTCGCAGGCCGTCCCGATCTGTCCCGCGCGGGCCTGGTCCCGGGCCTGCCGTACGCGTTCCTCGAAGTCGGGGGCGTCGATGTAGTGGCCGTGGCTGTTGAGGAGGTAGCCCGGGTGCGCGGTGGAGATCAGGTCGGTGCAGCCGGCCTGCTCGCTGAAGACCTTGCGCAGTCCCGCGACGCATATGGCGATCTGGTTGCGGGCCGTGGCGGGGGCGCCTCTGGGCCAGACCGCGTCGATGAGGGAGTCCACCGAGACGACGCGGTTCCTGGCCACCAGCAGCGCGGCCAGGACGGTTCGCTGTCTGCGGCCTCCGACATGGACCGCGGTTCCCTCGCCCGCGTGCACCGCCAATGGGCCCAGGACCCGGAACGTCAACGACTGCATTCGACCGCTCCCCCGTGCTACCGAATCAAACTTGCTCGAAACATCATTGTGATCATTACCCATCGGTAACCCAATGGCCGGACGCCCGGCCCCCACCGTGGCCTTACCTCTGCTCCGGACGCCATGGGCCGCGGCAGACGAGCGGCACCCGGCATACGAGGTGCCCCGGTGCGGGCGGCCGGTCCGCCCTTCCACCCTTCCGTACACCAGCATGCGCCCAAGCCCCGCCGGGGCACAGGAGTTGACGGCGAGTCGGAGCGGAGTGCCCGGCACCGCGGCCGCGGAGTGCCCGGCGCGCGGCCGGGGAACGAGCACGGCCGCCGTATGCGAACGAGCACGGCAGCGTATGCGAAGGAGCGCCTGCGGGGAGGACGGGGCCGCGGCGCGCACGGGTGCGCCGGCGGCGCAGACTCGCGGCGGGCGGGGGTGCGGTGGTCAGCTCACGCCGAGGAAGCGCAGCACCGCGAGCACCCGGCGGTGGTCGGCGTCCGCCCTGGGCAGGTCGAGCTTGGACAGGATGCTGTTGATGTGCTTGCCCACCGCGCTCTCGCTCACCACGAGCCGTTCCGCGATGCCGGCGTTGGAGCGGCCCTGCGCCATGAGTTCGAGCACCTCCCGCTCACGGGCGGTGAGGCGGTCCAGCGGATCGCTGTGCCGCCTCACCAGCAGCTGGGAGACCACCTGGGGGTCGAGCGCCGTACCGCCGGCCGCGACCCGGCGCAGCACCTCGACGAACTCGTCGACGTCCGCCACGCGTTGCTTGAGCAGATAGCCGACGCCGGAGATGTTCCCGGAGAGCAGGTCGGCGGCGTACCGCTCCTCGACGTACTGGGACAGGAGCAGGATCGCCATGTCGGGCCAGCGCTGACGGATCAGCAGGGAGGCGCGGACGCCCTCGTCGGTGAAGCCGGGCGGCATGCGCACGTCGGAGAGGACGAGGTCGGGTTCGTGCTGTTCGACCGCGGTCAACAGGCCCTCGGCGTCCGCGGCTTCGGCGACGACCTCGAAGCCCGCGATCTCCAGGACCTTGACCAGTCCGATCCGCAACAGAACGGAATCCTCGGCAATCACCGCGCGCAAGGAAGCTCCACACTCACCAACGTCGGCCCTCCGACAGGGCTGTTCACCGAGAGGGTACCGTCGATCGACGCGACGCGTTTGGCGAGTCCCGCGAGTCCCGAGCCGGCCGCGAGGTCGGCACCGCCCACGCCGTCGTCGGAGACACAGATCAGGATCGTGTCGCCGATGCGCTCCACCGAGACCTCCGCCTGCGCGGCGTGGGCGTGCTTGACCACGTTGGCCAGGGCCTCGGACACCACGAAGTACGCGACCGCCTCGACCGCCGGGGACTGCCGCTGCGGCAGGTCGACCTTGACCCGCACGGGCAGCGGCGCCCGTTCCGCGATGCCCGACAGCGCCGCGTCCAGGCCCCGGTCGTCGAGCACGGCCGGATGCAGGCCGCGCACCAGGTTGTTCAGCTCCTCGATCGCCTCCTTGGCCTCGCGGTGCGCCTCGTCGATCACCTTGCGGGCGTGCTCCGGCAGATCGGGCAGGGTCGCCTTGGCGACACCGAGGTTGACCGCCATGGAGACCAGCCGCTGCTGGGCGCCGTCGTGCAGGTCCCGCTCGATGCGCCGGCGCTCGGCGTCGGCCGCGTCCACCACACCGGCCCGGCTCTCGCTGACCTCCGCGACCCGGCGGGCCAGCTGGTCGGCGCGGCTGGGGCCGAGGCAGGCGCTCGCGGCCCGCGTGTCCAGCCGCACCAGGGCCTTGGACAGGGTCGCGGCCAGGTAGAGGCCCACCACGCCGACGACGGTCAGGAGCACCTGCCGGCCGATCCCGCCGGTCAGCGGGAACCAGCTCTGCGGTCCCACGCCCAGCCGCCACAGCAGGACGGTCACGGCGGCCGCGGAGGCCGCCCACAGCGCGAGTGCCAGCAGGCCGGCCAGGGCGATCAGCGGGGCGGCGATCAGGTGGTACCCGACCTGGCGCCAGGAGGACCCGGCCTGGAGCCAGTGCAGCACCCGTTCCTTGTAGGTGTCGCCGCCGGTCTTCGGGGGCGGCGGGATCTCCAGGTCCAGACAGGCGTGCAGCCGGGCCCGCTGGATCGGGGTGAGCACGGGGGTGGCGGCCACCACCCCGACGGGGCCGCCCGCGAAGACGAGCAGCAGCAGCGTGGCCACCTGCGCCACGGCGCCGAGCGCCAGGCAAGCGGTGGCCGGACCGGCCCCCTTGAGGGGACGCAGCCAGGAGGGAGAGGCGGTGGTGACACGCATGCGGACACGGTAGGTCCCCGGCCGATACCGGAGCCATGTCACAGGTTTCCGGGTTGGGGTGTAGCTGGCCTCACCCCCAAGACGGTGCGCCCTTGTACTGATCCGGACCGGGCCCCGCTGCCATGCTCGTCCTTGTCAGATCGACCCGATGGCCGCACAAGGAGTGCCCGACCATGACTGTCCTCGATCCCCGCTCCGGCGTGGAGGTACCGGGATGTGCCCCGCACGCCCGGTACTCGGCGGACGGCGGCGCTCCCCGGACCCCTTCGAGGAGCGCCCCGGTGGAAGCCCCCGTATTCCACCAGCCCTTCGCCAGGCATCGCACGCTGGGCTACGGCCTGGTCGCCTGCGGAGCGGCGCTCCTTCCGTGGCTGTGCCTGCTGGCGTCGGGCCTGCTGCCGACGAAGTTGTCCGCGGTCTGGGTCGGTCTGGACCTGTTGGAGGCCGGTGCGCTCATCGGCACCGGCCTGTTGACGGCGCGCCGCGACCCCCGGGGCGTGCTGGCCGCCGCGGCCACCGCGCCGCTGCTGGTCACCGACGCCTGGTTCGACGTCATGACGGCACGTCACGGCGGCGAACTCGCGCTGGCGCTGGGCACGGCCGTGACCGCGGAGCTGCCGCTGGCGGCCTGCTGCGCGCTCATGGCGGTCCGCGGCTTCCGGAAGAGGAGGTGATGCCTTTAGCCACCAGACCCGGTTTATTCTCGGAGCGCCCACCCCGGCCGACTGACCTGGATCCCCCGTCAGACATTGCACCGGCCGGGGTGGGCGCGGTGGAATGCCCCCGCGCGGTCTTCGCGACGTCGGCGCGACGTCACCGGGACGGCGTCGCTCGGGGCGCGCTGTCCTACGCGGCCGTGAGCCGGTCCCCGGTGTCCGCCGCGGACAGCGGGATCGGGGTGAACATGGGCGGCTCCTCGTCCGGCGTGAGCGCGGTCGGGCCGTACAGCCAGTCCACGAACGAGTAGTCGTAGGTGTCGCGGGCGCGCAGCAGCACGTTGCGCTGTTCGCGGGCGACGCCGTCGAGGTGCCACAGCTCGCCCCAGGCGCGGGAGGTGGTCACCACCCGGCGGCAGTGCTCCGGGCGGACGGCCTCGTAGGCCGCGAGGGCGGCGTCCCAGTCGGTCTTCCCGTCCTCGGCGCGATGGCGGGCGACGTGCTCGCCCAGCACCCAGCCGTCCTCGACGGCCATGATGGCGCCCTGCGCGATGTACTGGAGCGGCGGGTGGGCGGAGTCGCCGAGCAGCGCGATCCGGCCGTGCACCCAGTTCATGACCGGCTCGCGGTCGAACATCCGCCACCACTTGTCCCGCCACATGAACGGCAGGCCGTCCCGCACGAAGCCGCAGGTCTTGGCGAAGGCGGCGTCGAGCTCGTCCGGCGTGCCCCAGTCCTCCCGGCCGGCCAGTGCCTTGGGCGACTCGAACACCGCTACCTGGTTGAGGAGTTCACCACCGCGCAGACCGTAGTGGACGAAGTGGCAGGAGGGGCCGACGTACACCACGACCTCGCCGAGGTCCACGGACCGCACGCGCTCCAGCTCGGCGGGGACGGTGCCGCGGTAGGCGACGTACGCGGACGAGACGGGCTGGTCGTCGACGAGCAGCTTGCGGGCGACGGAGTGCAGGCCGTCGGCCGCGATCACGACGCCGGCCTCGTGGCTCTCGCCGGAGGCGAGGGTCACCCGGGCGCCGCCGTCGGTGTTCTCGTACGAGGTCACCGCCGCGTCGGTGATCAGTTCCACGCCGGCGCGTTCGCAGGCGCGCAGCAGCAGGCCGTGCAGGTCGCTGCGGTGGATGACCAGGTACGGGTAGCCGTAGCGCTTCTCCAGGTCGCGCAGGTCGAGCCGGGTCAGCTCGCTGCCGTCGACGGCGTCGCGCATCACCATGGAGTCCGGGACGACGCCGAGGCTCTTGGCCTCGTCCAGCAGGCCGTAGTCGTCGAGGATGCGGGTGCAGTTGGGGGCGAGCTGGATGCCGGCGCCGACCTCCCCGAAAGCGGGGGCGCGTTCCAGCAGGCGCACACCGAGGCCCTGGCGGGTCAGGGAGTACGCGGCGCCGAGGCCGCCGATCCCGCCGCCGACGACGATCACTTCAGGATGGGACATGACGTGACTCCTCTACAGCCACGGGCCGAGCGGGGGAGCGTCGGCGAGCGAGTGGGGGCGGCCTGCCAGCCAGGCGGCGACCTCCGGCAGGGGCCCTTCGGGCAGCGCGGTCAGGTCGCGCCGGGTACGGATCTCCGCGACCAGCGCGGTCAGGAAGCCCTTGGGGAGGTCGGCGAAGGCGACGACGCCGGTGCCGAGGTCGACGGCGTGGACGCACACCTCGCGGGCGCGCATCCAGGGCAGTTCGGTGGCCGGGACGGTACGGCCCTGGGCGGTGACGACCTCGTGCCGCCACTGCTCCTCGGTGAGCCGGTCCAGCCCGTCGGCGAGCCTGCGGGCGGAGTCGGTGAGCCAGGAGCGCAGTTCACCGGCCGGCATGGCCGTGCCCTTGGCGATGCCGGCGGCGCGCTCCTCGGGTGAGGCGTACATCGGCGTCCTCTCCCCGGTGGCCGCCCAGTGCACCAGGTTGCCCAGCGCGTCCGCGTTGGCGGCGACGTGCGCCACGAGCTGCCCCCGGGTCCACCCCGGCAGCAGGCTGGGCGCCCCGAACGCGGCCTCGTCGAGGCCCGCGACGGCGTCGAGCAGCAGCTCGGTGCCGGTGCGGGCCCACGCGCGCGCGTCGGCGAAGGTGCGTGCGGTGTCCGTCACGACGCGACCACGCGGTTGGTGCAGGCGCCCAGGCCGGCGATCTCGGTGACCACGGTCTGGCCGGGCCGCAGGAAGACCTTGGGGTCGCGGGCGTTGCCGACGCCGGCCGGGGTGCCGGTGGCGATGATGTCGCCGGGACGCAGGGTGATGACGGTGGAGATGTACTGCACCAGGAACACCGGGTCGAACAGCAGCGTGCCGGTGTCGTCCCGCTGCATGACCTGGCCGTCGACGACCGTGCTGACCTGGAGCGCGGGGCGGACGCCGCCGACCTCGTCGGGGGTGACCACGTAGGGGCCAACCGGGGTGGACGCCTCCCAGATCTTGCCCTGGGTCCACTCGATGGTGCGGAACTGCCAGTCGCGCACCGAGATGTCGTTCATGACGGTGAAGCCGGCGATGGCGTCGGCGGCCTGCCGCTCGTCGGCGCGGCGCACCTGCTTGCCGATGACGACGGCGAGTTCGACCTCCCAGTCGAGCGCGTCGGTCTCGGCCGGCTTGACGATGTCGTCGTGCGCGCCGAGCAGGGTGTCGGCGAACTTCGGGAAGAGGGTCGGGTGGTTCGGCAGGTCCCGGCCCATCTCCTTGATGTGGTTGGTGTAGTTGTGGCCGACGCAGACGACCTTGGACGGGTTCGGGACGACCGGCGCGAAGTCGGCGCCCGGGGCCGGGTAGGTGGCGCCCGAGGCGGCGGCGGCCTTCTGCTGCCAGTCGTCCTCGGCGAACAGCTCGCCCAGGTCGGCGTACCCGAGGTCGACGAGGACCGCTCCGTCGAGGCGGACCGCCCGGGTGCCGTCGGCGGTGCGGAGGGTGGCGAGCTTCATGGTCAGGCGTCCTTCGTGGTGCGGTCGGTGCGGTTGAGGTGGAGCGCCTCGAAGACGGGCGCGTCGGAGAAGCGGAACAGGTCGAGGGCGCCCTCGTCGGAGTCGGTCGCGCCGGCCTCGGAGCGGGCGGAGAACGGCTCCCAGGACGGGACGACGAACAGATCGCCGCGGCTGACGCTCCAGGACCGGTCGCCGACGGTCACCACGCCGGAGCCGTCGAAGACCTGGTAGACCGAGGAGCCGGTCTCGCGCACCGGCGCGGTCTCGGCGCCGCGGGCGACGCGGTGGAACTCGGCGCGGAGGGTCGGCAGGACGTCGGAGCCGTCGTGCGGGTTGGTGTAGCGCACCGCGGCGTGGCCGGGCTCGACGGTGCCGCCGAAGCCCTCCTTCTCCAGCAGGAGCTGGTCGCGCAGGGCGGCGCCGGTGTACTCCCACTTGTACGAGAGCAGCGGGCTGCCCGGCGTGGCGGGGGCGGCGGACAGCGGGCGCAGGCCCGGGTGGCCCCACAGGCGCTCGGAGCGCGACCGCTCGGGCGTGATCCGCTCGGCGTCGCCGATCTCGTCGCGGCCGAACTCGAAGAACTGCGCCTCGGTGACGTACTGGAACGGGATGTCCAGGCCGTCGATCCAGGCCATCGGCTCGCTGGTGGCGTTGTGGTGGGCGTGCCAGTTCCAGCCGGCCTGCGGCAGGAAGTCGCCCCGGTTCATGGGCACGGGGTCGCCGCCGACGACCGTCCACACGCCCGAGCCCTCGACGACGAACCGGAAGGCGTGCTGGGTGTGCCGGTGCTCGGGGGCGTCCTCACCGGGCATGAGGTACTGGATGGCCGCCCACAGCGTCGGCGTGGCGAAGGGCCTGCCGCCGAGGGAGGGGTTGGCCAGCGCGATGGCCCGGCGCTCACCGCCGCGGCCGACCGGGACCAGGTCGCCGGCCTTGGCCGCCAGCTCGCGCAGCCGCTCCCAGCGCCACAGGTGCGGTACGGCGCGCGAGCGCGGACGGGCCGGCATGAGGTCGCCGATCTCGGTCCACAGCGGGACGAGCAGTTCCTGCTCGAAGCCCCGGTACAGCTCTTCGAGTGCCGGGGTGACCTGGGGCTTCCCCTCCGCGGCGACGGCCTGGAGCCGGACCGGGGAGCCCGCGGCGATGTCTTGGGTGATGGAGGACTCAGTCACAGACCTCAGAGTGCGCCGCGTCCACCATAAGGACATGTAGATTCTGTACAGCAGAATCAGGGGAAACATCATGGACAAGCCGCTGAAGACACCCCCGCCCTACCCCATCGCCAGCGTGGACCACGCGCTGCGGGCGGCGACCATCCTCCAGATGGAGGGCGGCGCCACCGTGGCGCAGCTCGCCGAGCGCCTGGGCGTCGCCAGGTCGACGGCCCACCGCATCCTGGCGATGCTCGTCTACCGGGATTTCGCCGTACAGGGCGAGAACCGCGTCTACCGCGCGGGCCCGGTGCTGGAACTGGCCGCGCACTCGCAGTCCCTCGTGTCCCGGCTGCGCGCGGCGGCCCTGCCCCATCTGCACCGGGTCGTCGATCTCCTCGACGAGACGGCGAACCTGATCGTGCGCACCGGGGACACGGTCCGGTTCATCGCCAGCGTCGAATGCCGGCAGGCGCTGCGGGTCGGCTCCCGGGAGGGCATGGTGTTCCCGGCCCACCGCACCACGGCGGGACTGCTCCTGCTCGCCGACCTGACCGACGAGGAGTTGGAGGAGGTCTACGCGCCCGAGCGCTACCGCGACCGGCCGGCCGACCGCCCCGACCTCGCGCGTGTGCGGACGGACCTGCGGCGCATGCGCCGCAACGGCTTCGCCGTCAACAGGGAACGGTCCGAACGCGGCCTCGTCGCCGTCGGCGTGCCGGTGCGCGACGAGGACGGCACCGCACGCGCCGGCCTCTCCGTCTCCATGCCCAGCGTGCGCTACGACCCGCACCGCCTCCAGCACCTGGTCAACGCACTGGAGGCGGCGGCCCACGCACTGGAGCGGGACCTGGCGGAACAGGACTGAACGGCCGGCCGTCCCGCCCCCCGGGCGGCGGCCTGGGCGCCCGGGGGCGGACTCACCCCACGGCTGTCAGCCCTCGTCGGCGCCCCGGCCCGGGCCGCGCCGCGGACCCACCGCGGCGAGGAGGGCGCCCACGGCGCACAGCACGGCGGTGACCAGGACGGCGGTGCGCACCCCGTTCATGAAGGCGTTGCCGCTGCCCTCGGCGACGGCGGCCCGCAGCGGCGCGGACATGTGGCCGGTGACCGGCCCGACGCCCATGGCCACGGCGTCCTCGGCCTCCCGCATACCGTGTGCCGCGGCGGCCGGGACCCCGGCGCCGGTCAGCTCACCGACGAGGGTCGCGCCCACCCGGCCGCTGATCAGCGAGACCAGGACGGACGTGCCGAGGGCGCCGCCGATCTGGAGGGCGGTGGACTGCAGGCCGCTCGCCACACCGCCGTCCCGGACGGGCGCGTTGCCGACGATCGCGTCCGAGCACGCCGACATGACCATGCCCACGCCCAGTCCGAGCAGCACGAAGAAGTTGATCGCGGTGCCGACGGTGCCGACGGTGAGCGCCGGGCCGCGGAACAGCCGCATGGGGAGCAGCGGGTGCCGCACACGGGTCTCGTACCAGCCGAAGAGCGCGAGCAGGAGCGGTCCGGCGGCGAAGGAGCCCACGGTCCCCCTCCGGAGGTCCAGCCCCGCTCTACGCGTCTTCGTCATTATCGGGGCAGCGGTTCGGCGCGGCCGAGCTGGCGCAGGGTGTTGATCGAGGGGGTGAAGGCGAACAGTGATCCGGTGGTGGTGACGCAGGTTTTCAAGTTGAGTTCGCCCTTGTAGAGAGTGCCGTTACGGGAGACCTCGATGTTCACCTTGAACGGCGAGTTGCCGTTGTCCGTGCCCGATACCGCGTCGATGCCGGTGGGGCTGCCGTCGATTCCGGCACGGAAATTGCTGCTGTTGGACCACCTACCCTGCTGCACGCCGAACTGGCCTCTGAGAGAGGTGCAGTAACAGGTGAACATCATGCCGCGTTCCTCGTCCGGGTCCAGTCTGTACGGCGGGCCGTAGGAGACGCCGCGGCGCATGATGCGGTGCCGTGTGTGTCCCGCGTTCTGTGCGCTGTCGATGTTCTTGTCCCGGTGGGCGCGTGGATACGTTTTCCTGATGTGCGCGACGCACGGGGTGGTCAGTCCCTTCGGGTCGTCGCCGAAGTCGAAGTCGTTGTCCCCGTCATGGCATTCCGCCAATGGCGTTCCGTCCTTGAACCGGCCGACGAGAAGGGCTCCGAGCAGGTCCGGGTCCATTTTCATCTGCGAGGCATTCCTGCGCAGTTGCTGGTTCCATGCGTTGACGTCTTGCTCGAGCCGCCGGATCACGTGCAGTGAGCCGTCGTTCATCCAGGTCGGGGCCGGGCGGGCGCGGCCGTCTTCGGTTACGTAGCCGAAGACGAACTCGCCGGCTTTGACGAGCTTGGTTCCAGGTTTGCCCAGGCGCTCGTCGGGCCGTTTCGGGTCCGGACTGTGGAACCCCCAAACGCCCGGTTGTGAGACACCGTCCTTGAATCCGAAGTGTTCCCGCCCGGCCAACCGTGCATCGCACGGCTGTTCCAAGACGACTTTGATGCCGTACTCGGCTTCCAGCTTGACGTGTTCCTCGCGTGCGGTGGAGAGGTCGTCGCGGTCGTCGGCGGCAATCACCACGATGGCGTGCACGATCTTGTCATCATCGGTGTTGCCGAACTTCCAGTACTTGGGGTCACTGTCGCCCTTGTCCCCGAGGTCGTTCGCGAAGCCGGCTGCGCCGTCCAGGAAGAGCTTGAGATCTCCGTAGCTCTGGAGGCTGTTCTTGAGCCCGTCCCAGTCGACTGCCACGTACTGCAGTCCGGCACTGGTCAGAGACAGGCTGACCCAGAGCGCTTTGAGCTGCTCGGGATCGGAGCCTTGATTTGCCTTGCGCTGCGCCGAGAAGCGTTCGTTGAAGTCCTCGACGTCCTTGGACCGTGACACGGTCTCAGCCATGCCGGACAGCCAGTAGCGCGCGAGGTCGACGTCGGTGAACCGGAGGAGCCGGAAGAGCTGGATATCCTTGTTGAAGGCGGCAAGGATATTTCCCTGAATGTTGGTCGAGGTGCGCAGCGGGGGTACCGCGGCACGGAAGCTCTTGATCTGCTGGGAGACGTCAGAAGTCGCACTGGATGCGCGCGGTGTCACCGTGGCCATAGCAGGTCATCTCTTTCCGGCAGTTGGTATCAGTGTCTCGTTTTCCGGAAAAGTGCAGGGCTGTGCCCGGCGTGACGGGATCGGCGGGCGCCATGCGAACCGATGAGAGGCCGCAGCTGCTCATGGGGGCGGAGCCGGCAGTGCGGTGCGAGCGGGACATTCCTGATCCCTGCTCACCGCATTTCATGTTGATCGATCTCCAAGCCCGGCGCACGTTGAGATGCGCATCACCCGTGTGGCGGGCATCGGCCGTCCGGGTATCCTGGAAGCGCGTTTCCGATTTTCGAGCGGTTCTCTCAACCGGCCCGATTCGGGGACTCGCTGGTCGGCCCGCTGGACGGGCACAGCGTACGCGATCCGACGAGTAATCGCCATCAGCCTCCACTCTCCACAATCGGAGCGATTGCGATCTCTTGCCCGAAGGAGGTGCTTCACGTGATCAGGTATCTGTGGACTGCGATGCGCCGTATCACTGGCGGCTCGCCATCAGAAATGCCCGGTTCGTATTGGTACTACTACTGATACTCCGGGAATACCACACGTCGGCCTGGACACTTTCGGCCAGGCCGACGTGCGAGTGGGGAAGGCATGCATGAGTGCGTTCGGCGAGGAGATTCCGGGACCCAGCGGACGATTCCTGGTGGGAAACACCTGGGACTACGAACGTGACCGCGACGGGTTCCTCGAAGCGTGCCGACGGCGGTACGGCGACGTGTTCCGGTTCGGACAGCACACCATCGTGGTCAGTGACCCGGAGCTGATCCAGCAGGTGCTGGCGGAAACCAACAGCACCTACATTCTGGCGGCCAAGCCGGATCAAGACCGTGACACCGCGGTGCACGACACCGCCTCGTGGATGCAAGGCCGACACCGCATCGGCCGTGGCCTGGGGCAGGCACTACTCGCTGCGCATGCCCAACGCCTTGACCAGGCACTGCAGGAGTGCTTCGGTGCGCTGGCCGCCCGGGAGTTCTCCGTGCTGGAAACCGCACAGGAGATCAGTTGCCGGGCCAGCGCCGAGTTCTGTCTTCACGAGGGCGCGCAAGCCGCTGCCGAACTCACAGCGGCGTTCAACCGCCTGGCCCTGGTCGACATGGCCGGTGCCCAACGGTGGACCCGCCGGCTGCCCACCGTCTTCACCCCACGGCGCCGACGGCTCGCCACAGTGGAGCGAGCCTGCCTCGACCTGCTCGGGGCCCAACTGCAAAACCGGGCGGCGCAGCAACCTGCCCAGGAGCCAAGGGACCTGCTGGACGTCATGGTCGACCCGCGCAACGGTCCGCCACTGGACGTCAAACACGGCGCGCGGATGCTCAAGACGATTCTGGCGGCCGCCCGCGGTATCCCGGGGACCGCACTGGCCTGGATCATCCGGGAACTCGGTAGCAATGCCGAGCTCCGCGCCGAGGTGCGCGCCGAAGCCGATGCCCTCGAGGACGCCGTCGCCACCGGGCTCGTCCACCGACTGCCCTTCACCCACGCTGCGGTCCAGGAAATCCTTCGCGTACACCCACCCGTGTGGCTGCTCGGGCGGGTGGCCGCAGAACCGACACAGCTGGCGCAATGGGCCGTGCGGCCCGGCGAACGGGTGCTGTTCAGCCCGCACCAACTCCATCACGATCCCCGCTGGTGGCGTGAACCCGAGCAGTTGGACCCCCGACGCTGGCTGGAAAACGAACGCCCGTACAGCCACCGCTGCGCCTACCTGCCCTTCGGCGGTGGCCCTCGGGTCTGTCTGGGAACACGACTGGGCCTGCTGCAACTCACCCTCAGCGCCGCCCGGCTGGCCCGCGACTACGACATCGAGCTGATCGCTCCCGACCGGCGGGCACCCGTACACGCAGTGCTGCGTGCCCCGGCAGGTCTGCATGCCCGCCTCACTCCCCGTGCCGCAGCCACGGCCGATCCGAGCACCACTACCGGCACGGCGGCCCAGGACGTACCGCGCTCCGGGCGGTCCGGCCGCGGCCCCGGAGAGGAACCCGCGGAGGGTGTCGCTCACGGCTCACCGACCTGATCTTCGATCCCGACCCACCGTCGCTGCGCCTGCTGGACACTCTCCTGCCGCACCCCCCGCCCCACCAGGACAGGCGCCTTCACCTCCTGAACCGGTCCCACCGGCGCAGACGCCACCAAGCCACAGCCCGACGCCGCCACTACCGGAAAGAACCAGCTCAGGACACGAAATCTGACTGGAGTACCAAGCCGCCGCTCAACACAAGCTCGTGCTCCCGCCGCGGGACGTGGCTGCCTTCGTTCACTGGGGCGGGTTGCCGTGCTTGCGCGGGGGGAGGTCGGCGTGCTTGGTGCGCAGGGCGGTCAGGGCGGCGATGACCACATGGCGTGTGTCGGCGGGGTCGATGACGTCGTCCACCAGGCCGTGCTCGGCGGCGTAATACGGGTGCATCAGATCGGCCTGGTACTGCTTGACCAGCCGCTGCCGCGTCTCCTCTGGATGGTCGGCCGCCGCGATCTCCCTGCGGAAGATGACGTTGGCGGCGCCCTCGGCTCCCATCACCGCGATCTCGTTGGAGGGCCAGGCGAAAGCGGCGTCCGCACCGATGGAAGGAGAGTCCATGACGATGTACGCGCCTCCGTAGGCCTTGCGGAGCACGACCGACACCCGTGGCACCGTGGCGTTGCAGTAGGCGTACAGCAGTTTGGCGCCGTGCCGGATGATCCCTCCGTGTTCCTGGTCCACGCCGGGCAGGAAGCCGGGCACGTCGAGGAGGGTGACGAGGGGGATGCTGAAGGCGTCACACATCGCGACGAAGCGCGCCGCCTTCTCGGACGCGTGGATGTCGAGGACACCCGCCATGCTGCTCGGCTGGTTGGCCACGACTCCCACGGTCCGCCCGTCCATCCGGGCGAGGGCCACCACGATGTTGGTCGCCCACTGCTCGTGAATCTCCATGAGTTCGCCGTCGTCCACGATCGTCTCGATCACCTCCCGTACGTCGTAGCAGCGGTTGCCGTCCGCCGGCACCAGGCGTGCGGCCTCCTCGCAGCGGCGATCCGCCGGATCGCCGCAGGACACCACGGGCGGTTGTTCCCGGTTGTTCTGCGGCAGGAGGGACAGCAGATAGCGCACCTCCTCCAAGCAGGTCTCCTCGTCGTCGTGGACGAAGTGGGCCACACCCGATACACCGGCGTGCACGGCGGCCCCGCCCAGGCCGTCATGGGTGATCTTTTCGCCCGTCACGGCCTGCACCACGTCGGGCCCGGTGACGAATATCTGCGAGATGCCCCGCACCATGAAGACGAAGTCCGTCAGGGCCGGACTGTAGGCGGCTCCGCCGGCGCACGGTCCCAGCATCACGCTTATCTGCGGGATGGTGCCCGAGGCCCGGGTATGGCGCCGGAAGATCCCGCCGTAGCCGGCCAAGGCCCGTACACCCTCCTGAATGCGCGCCCCGGCCCCGTCGTTGAGCGAGATCAGCGGCGCTCCCGCCGCCAGAGCCATGTCCATGATCTTGTGGATCTTGGTGGCGTGGGCCTCCCCGAGGGCACCGCCGAACACCCGGAAATCGTGGGCGTACAGGAACACGGTCCTGCCGTGCACGCTGCCCCAGCCCGTGATCACTCCGTCCGTGTACGGCCGTTTGCTCTCCAGGCCGAAGCCGGTGGCGGTATGCCTGCGGAACGGCTCGACCTCGTGGAAGGAGCCCTCGTCGAGCAGCAGGCCGATCCGCTCACGCGCGGTGAGTTTCCCTTTGGCGTGTTGTGCCTCGGTGGACTGGGGGCTGGGGCCGGCCAGAACCCTGGCCCGCAGTTCGGCCAGCTCCGCCAGTCGGTCGGCCGTGGTGCTGCCGGTGGCAGTCATCGGCGTCCCCTCCCCCTCAGGAAATCCCGCGCAGGGCGCCGGAGTGCTCGGAGCCGTGCCGCTTCCCGTCGGTGCCCGTGTAGGTGTAGAACACCCTCTCCGTGCCGTTGCGCAGGTTCTGCACGTTGGACAGTTCCACCCCGTCGTCCTCGATCCAGCTGACCTGATAGACGCCGTGGGCGACCCGCCCGATGTAGACCGGCACGGCCTCCGTGAAGCCCACTGGCACGGAGGTGCGGCCCGGGTCGAGCACCGTGATGGTCACCTTCTTGGCGTCGGCGGAGAACTCCTGGCGAGCCACCAGACCGCTGTCCACCGTGACGACGAAGGTGTGCCCGACGGGCGTGAGGGCCGTCGGCCGACTCCCGTGGATCGAGTGTTCGTGACCACTCGGGGCGGCATAGGCCGGTGCCGCCCCGGGCAGCGCTACAGCGCAGGCGGCCATCGCCGCCCCGACGCGATTCCTCATGTGTTTCTCCCGTCCTCACCGGAAGTTCTGCCGTGCGGCAGTTTTCTGTGCGGTGTTCTCTCGTGTCACTGTTCACTGGTGGGGTGGCGACGAGCATGCCGAGGGCCGCTAACACATCACTCAATGGCTGCTGAAATACCGGGATGTACGGCCGCCGGACCGCTTAACCGGAACGCGCACCTGTGTCAGTCTCACAAAGGGAATCAGCAGGCCTGGCGTGGGGAAAAACGGAGGTCGAGAATATGGACATCGAGGTAACCGGGCGGCGGGCCCTGGTGACCGGTGCCGGCGCCGGCATCGGCGCGGCCGTCGTTCGCGCCCTCGCCCGGCACGGTGCGAGGGTGGCTCTGTGCGCCCACGACGAGCGGGAACTGGCTGAACTCACGGAGGAGCTGCGCTCGACCGGTGCCGAAGTCCACCCGATCTGCGCCGACCTCTCCGACGCCGGTGCCGTCGCCTGCGTCGAGGCCGGCTGCCGGGCCACGCTCGGTGGCTGCGACATCCTCGTCAACAACGTGGGCATCGCCCCACTGCAGCCGTTCGAACAGGCGGGCCCGGACGACTGGGAGGCTCTCTTCCGTCTCAACCTCCTCGCGGCAGTCGCCCTGACCAGGGCTTTCCTGCCAGATATGCGGGCGCAGCAGTGGGGACGCATCGTGATGACCGGGAGCACGCTCGCCAAATATCCCACTGCGGCCCAGGTGCCCTACGCGGCGAGCAAGGCCGCACTCGCCGTAACCGCGAAGGCGCTGGCTCGCGAGTACGCGGCCGATGGGGTCCTGGTCAACTCGGTCATGCCCGGCCGCATCCGCACCTCGCTGTGGGAGCGGGCCGCGCGGGCCCGGGCGGGCGGCGCGGACAGTACGGGCGAACTGGTCGCGGCACGCTCGCGCGACATCCCTCTGGGCCGGTTCGGCAGGCCGCAGGAGGTTGCGAACGTCGTCCTCTTCCTGGTGTCCGAACTCGCGAGCTATGTCAACGGGGTCGCGCTGGACGTCGACGGTGGGCTCGCGCCACACGTCTACTAGGGAGAACCCCCGCGACCCACGCCATGCTTTCTCGACCCTATAGAGGCTCTTGAGAAAGTCGTCCTAGTTTCGCTGACGAGCGCCCTCTGATGGTCTGGAAAGGGCGCCGGAAAGGCAGGGAGGAACGTGATCCACACACTGATCTATCGCTTCTCGGATTCCGTGCCGGCCGGTCAGAAGGAACAGTTCTTCACCGAGCTGCGGGAATTGGCGCTGGAGTCCGGGCTGGTCGACGACTTCGGCCATGCCACGCACCACTGGCTCCCGGTGGACGAGAGCGCCCGGGGCATGACGGCCACCGACATCGTGCAGTTCTCCTGCGCGGACCAGCAGAGTCTGGAGAAGTTCTCGCAACTGCCCCACGTCCACCAGTTCATCGCCCGCTGGCGTGCCGATGTCCCCTACGAGGCCGCGTACGCCAATCACGCGGAACTGCTCACCCGGCTTCCTGAGGCAGGATCTCGCATGCAACACACCGAACACACCGTGACCGTGTCCGCTCCCGCCGAGACCGTCTGGGACGTCCTGGTCGACGTGGAGGGCTACGCGCGCATCTTCCCACCCACCCAGGAGGTGACCGTCCTGGAGGAGTCCCCGCGCCACCAGATAGCCCGGCTCGTCGTCGACGTGAACGGCACGGTCCAGTCCTGGGTGTCCCGGCGGGACATGGATCCCGGCCGCCGGGTGATCGCGTACCGCCAGCTCGAACACGCCCCGATGATGGGGCACATGGGCGGCGAGTGGAGGGCACTGCCCCTGGACGAGTCCACCACCCAGCTCGTGCTCACCCATGACTTCAAGCCGAGCGACCCGGTCGACGGAAAGGTCGCCGGGCGCTTCACCTACGCCGAGGCACGGGCGCACATCGAGGCCGCCGTGGAGCGCAACAGTGTGGCCGACCTTGACGCGGTCAAACGCGAGGCCGAGCGCCTGTACCGGCAGGCGGAGCAGGCCGCATGACCCGGTTGTTCGACCTCAGCGTGCCCCTGGAGGACTCCCCGAGCGAGGCCACGCCGGTCAAGGTGGACCTCCTCGACCACCGCACGGGCGCGGCTGTCCTGGGACTCGCCCCGGACGACTTCCCCGGCGGCATGGCGATCTCCAACGAGACGGTCACCCTCACCACGCACACCGGCACCCACGTGGACGCCCCGCTCCACTACGGCCCCCACACCGGTGGCCGGCCGGCCAAAAGCGTCGACCAGGTTCCGCTGGACTGGTGCTACGGGCCCGGAGTCCGCCTCGACCTGCGGCACGTGCCGCCAGGTGACGCCATCACGCCCGGGCATCTGACCGCCGCCCTGGACGGCATCGGCCACGACCTCGTACCGGGCGACATCGTGCTGCTGTGGACCGGCGCCGCCGCCCTGTGGGGCACCGCCGAGTACCTCACGCGGTACCCCGGGCTGAGCGGGGAGGGCACCGCGTATCTGTGCGAGCGCGGCGTGCGGGTCATCGGCATCGACGCCTGGGGTCTGGACCGCCCGATGCACGCCATGATCGACGACTACCGCCGGACCCGGGACCCTTCCTGTCTGTGGCCCGCCCATGTCTACGGCCGTACCCGCGCCTATCTCCAGCTGGAGAAGCTGGCCGGGCTGGACGCCCTGCCCGCGGCCACGGGATTCACCGTCGCCTGTTTCCCCGTGCCGGTGACGGGCGCCGGAGCCGGCTGGTCGCGCGTGGTGGCCGTCCAACAGGAGCCGCGCGATGAATGAGCCCGCCACGGAGTCGGCCGGAGCCACTCCGGCACCCGCCGATCTGGTCGGGGTGTGGCGGCTGGTCTCCTTCCACGATCTCGGTCCCGCCGGGGAACGCCGCGAGGGCCCGCTCGGGCCGGCACCGCGCGGTCTGCTCATCTACACCGCCGACGGTCACGTTTCGGTCAGCATGAGCCGTGCGCCGGACGCTCCGCGCGACGGCACCCGGTTCATGGGCTACGCCGGCACCTGGCAGCTCACCGGTCACCAGGTCGTGCACACCGTCGCCGTCACGCCCCGGGCCGGCTGGGCGGACACCCGGCAGGTGCGCGACCTGCAGCTCGCCGGAGACCGCCTGACACTGCACGGCACGGACACCGGGCCGCCGGTGCCCCAACGCCGCGTCCTGACCTGGCAGCGCGTACGACCGGTCCAGGCAGCGGCGTCGGTGAGCTTCACCGACCGGTCCCGTCACCACGAAAGGCTTTCGGCAGATGACTGAACACATCCCGCCCGGGCCGTTCCGGTTCGGTGTCTTCCTCGCCCCCTTCCACCGCTGCGGGCAGAACCCGACACTGACCCTGGAACAAGATCTGTCCCTGATGGAGCACCTGGACGCACTCGGCTTCGACGAGGCGTGGATCGGGGAGCACCACTCGGGCGGCTGGGAGACCATCGGCTCTCCGGAGGTGTTCATCGCCTCCGCCGCCGCCCGGACCCGGCACCTGCGGTTCGGCACGGGGGTGGTGTCCCTGCCGTACCACCACCCGCTGATGCTTGCCGAGCGCATGGTGCTCCTCGACCACCTCACCCGGGGACGGGCCATGCTCGGTGTCGGGCCGGGGGCCCTGCCATCGGACGCCCACATGATGGGCATCGAGGTCGCACGGCAACGGGACATGATGGCCGAGTCGCTCGAGGCGGTGATGGCCCTCCTGCGTGCCGAGGAACCCGTGACCCGCAAGACCGACTGGTTCCGGCTGCAAGACGCCCGATTGCAGCTGAGCCCCTACACCCGGCCGCACTTCGAGGTCGCCGTGGCCGCCATGGCCTCGCCCTCGGGGCCACGTGTCGCCGGACGGTTCGGCTGCGGCCTGCTGTCCACGGCAGGCACGCAGGCGGCCGGATTCGACGCGCTCGCCGGCCACTGGTCCATCGTGGAAAAGCGCGCATCCGAGTACGGCGCCCGGGTCGACCGGTCGACGTGGCGCATCGCCGGCCCGATGCATCTGGCAGACAGCCGCGAGCAGGCGGTCGCCGAGGTCGCGTACGGACTGCCGGACTGGCTTGAGTACTTCGAAAAGGTGGCGACGCTGCCCCTGGCGCCCGGCGCCACCCACCCCGCCGAGATGGCGGAGGCGATCAATGCCTCCGGATACGGAGTCATCGGCACTCCGGACGACGCGATCACCCAGCTCGAACGGCTGTCGCGGCAATCCGGCGGCTTCGGCTGCTATCTGCTGATGACGCACGACTGGGCGCCCCCCGGACCGACCCGCCGCTCCTATGACCTGTTCGCACGGTACGTCGCGCCGGGCGTACGCGGCGCGCTGGCCGCGCCGCGCGCCAGCCTGGAATGGGTGGCTGAGAACCGGCCCACGTTCATGGGGGACGCGGAGGCCGCCATGCGGGCCGCGATGGGCGGCCGGGACCGGTGAGCGGGGGAAGCGGGACGATGCTCGGCCACCACCTGCCCGTGGCCGGGCCGGCCGAGCAGGAGATACGGCGGGTCGCGGCCCTGGCCGCCGAACGCGCGCCGCAGGCCGACGAGCGGCGCAAGCTGTCGCAAGAGGTGGCGCACGCCCTGTGCCGGGCCGGGTTCGCACGGCACTTCGTACCTCGCCGACACGGCGGTGCCGGTGGCTCGTTCGGGGCCCTGCTGCCCGCCCTGATCGACGTGGGACGAGGCTGCGCCTCGGCCGGCTGGTGCGGACTCATCGTCGCCTCCTCGGGCCGGATCGGCGCGTACCTGCCCGAGCCGGCACGGCACGAGCTGTGGCGTGAGGGACCGGATACACCGCTCGCGACAGCACTGGCGCCGGCCGGAACGGCCGTACCGGCCGACGGCGGCTGGCGGCTCAGTGGTACCTGGGACTTCGTCAGCGCCGTCGACCACGCCGAGTGGGCTCTGCTGTGCACACCGCTGCCCGGTCCGGACAGCGCGCCCGAACCGCATTTCTGCGCTCTTCCCCGCCAGGACTACTCGATCCGGGACACCTGGCACACCACGGGGATGCGCGGGACGGGCAGCAACACCGTCGTCGTACGGGACGCCCTTGTGCCTGCCCACCGGACCTTCCCGCAGCGCCGGCTGCTCACCGGTACCGGACCGTGCGCCGAGGGCGACGGGTACGACGTTCCGCTGCTCGCGGCGATGCCGCCGCTGTTCGCCGCGCCGGTACTCGGGGCCGGTTACGCGGCGCTCGACGCGTGGACACAGCTCATGCGCCGCAAGAACACGCCCGGCGGGCCCATCTGGAGCAGCGAGAGCGCGCAGGCCACGCTGGTACGCGCGGCCGCGGGGCTGGAAGCGGCCCGGTCGGTCCTGCAGGACTGCTGCCGTACGGCGGATGCCCGGCCGGCGCCGAACCAGGCCGGGGCGCTGCGCAACGCCCGAGGGGCGGCCATGGCGGCCGAACTCGTTCTCCGTACGGTGGACGACCTGTTCCGCGCCGGGGGCACCGCCGCACAGACACGGTCCAACCCGTTGCAGCGCGTGTGGCGGGACGTGCACGCAGCCACCCAGCACAATGTGCTTCGTTTTCAGTGGAGCAGCCGCCAACTGGCCGAACGGGTCTGGGAGAACGGCGAGCCGGTGGAGTAGACGGCGGCGAGCGGGGCGGGGCGTGAACACCGGACGCGGTGGTGGGGCCCCGTCGCGCATGCTCCGGCGCGCGCCGGTCAGACGTGGTGAAGCCCCGGAGGCACGTAGTGAAGCTCCGGGTCCGCGGTGAGGATCAGCTGGTGCAGGCGGTACAGCTCGGGAGAGGGCTCCAGCCCCAGCTCATCGATGAAGGAACGGCGCAGGCGCTGGAAGACTTCCAGCGCCTGCGAACGGCGCCCCGCGCGGTGCAGGGCCAGCATGAACTGTGCGTGTAAGTGCTCGTTGAGCGTGTGCGTCTCGGACAGCGCCGTGAGTTCGCTGAGCAGGGCGTGGTGCCGGCCCAGCCGCATGTCCATCTCGATGCGCAGTTCCAGCGCGGTGAGCCGAGCCTCCTCCAGGCGGCGTATCTCCACCTCGAGCACCGGGCCGGCCGCGACATCCAGCAGTGGTTCGCCCGTCCACTGGCCGAGCGCGGCGCGCAGCCGCCGCGCGGCGGTGTCCCAGTCCTCCGCGGTGAACGCCGAACGTCCCTGCGCCACAAGAGCCGTGAACCGCTCCAGGTCGATGTCCGCGGAGTCGGTCATGAGGCCGTAGCCGTTCTCCTTGGTCGTCAGGATCTGTTTTGCGCCCTTCGGTGACGCGCCGTGCGCCACGAGGGCCTTCTGGATGAGTTTGCGCACCTGCAGGATGTAGGTCTGCAGCGCGGCGGTGGCGGTTTTCGGCTTGTCCTCTCCCCACAGTTCCTTCATCAGCGTGGCGGTGGACACGACTCTGTTGGCATTGAGCAGCAAGACGGCCAGCACCTGCTTGGGTTTGCGCGCGGCGGGAAGCACCGGGCGGTCGTGCATGCGAACGTCGAACGGACCAAGTATGCGAGCCTGGATCACGCGAAGAACCTCTTCGTCTCGTTCCTCGTACTCCGGCGTCGTGCAGAACATCGAGCCTAGGTACGTCCGCGTGCGACATCCATGGACGGGCAAGGAATTTACGGTTGTTTGCCCGTATTTGGTGTCATTTTCAAGTCTTCGGCGGCAGACAGAGCGAGTGCCCACTCCGGAAAGGAGCAGGCACTCGTTTTTCGGCCACACCCCCGACGAGCCGTCGGGTCCGTGCCGGGTGTCAGGAACCCGCCTGCGCGAGCGCGTGGTTGATGGCGTTCAGCAGCTCTCGCGGCGTCCGCCGCTCCATCAGCTCGTCCTCGTCCAACCGGCTGCCGAAGCGCCGGGTGAGCTGTGTGGCCGTCTCCATGATCGCCAGCGAGTCGTATCCCAGGTCGGTGAACGACGTGTCCAGCGTCTCCTCGCTCACCACCGCGATGCCGTCCTCACCGGCGGTCTCGCGCAGTACCTGACGCAGATCCTCAGTGGTCATACGGTCCATGAAAGGCAACTCCTTCACTCGTCCCGGGCACGGCCACCCGCCCCGGGGCCACCTGCGTTCCTCACAACTCAGCCGTGCCGGCCGCGGACGTCTCCTGCGGACACCACCAGCGCGGAGTTGAAGCCGTGCCGGCCGCGGGCGAGCACCAGCGCATGGCGTACCGGCACCGCCCGGTTCTCGCGCACCACGTCGATTCCGTATTCCGCAGGCACCCGGGCGGTGTGCGCGGTGGCCGGTATCAGCCCGTCCCGGATGGTCAGCAGCGCACTCACCACGTCCACCGGCGGACCGCCGGCCGACAGTCGGCCCGTGAGCACCTTCGGCGCGGTCACAGGGACGCCTTCGGGTCCGAACACACCGCGGAGCGCCTCGGCCTCCTCCTGGTCGAGCTGCGGCACACCGACCGCGTCCGCGAACACCACGCCGATCTCTTGCGCCCCCACCTCCGCGTCCGACAGCGCGGCCTCGATCGCCCGGCGCAGCCCGCGAGGCCGGCCGGAGCCCCGCGGCGGATCGAAGGTGGACGCGTGCCCGGACACCACGCCGTGGACGCGCGACACTCCGCGCTCCAGCGCCGCGTCGGCGCGCTCCAGAACGAGGATCGCACCGCCCTCGCCCGGCACGTATCCGTGCGCCCGCTCGTCGAAGGGCAGATACGCCTCCTCCGGCTCGGTGGACGTGCTCACCCTGCCGCCCGAGACCTGGGACACCCAGCCCCACGGGTCCAAGGCCGAGTCCACCCCGCCGGTCGTGACCAGAGCCGTGCCCCGGCGGGCGCTGCGCAGCGCCTGCCCGATCGCGTCCAGTCCGCCGGCCTGTTCGGCGACCAGGGCCGCGCAAGGGCCGCGCATGCCGTGCCGGATGGAGATCTGACCGGTGTTGACGGCGTAGAACCAGGCGAAGGACTCGTAGACGCTGACGTGGTGCGGGCCTTTCGCCCACAGCTTGGCGAACTCGCGGTGGGTGAACTCGAATCCGCCGCAGGCCGTGGAGGTGACCACCCCCATCCCGTACTCGGGTAACGCCCCGGTGTCGACCGCGGCGTCCGACAGGGCCCGCTCCGCAGCGAACAGAGCCAGCCGGGTCATCCGGTCCGTCTGCGGCAGCAGCCTGCCGGGCAAGTGCTCCGACGCGTCGAACTGCCTGATGCGCCCGGCGAGCCGGCACGGATAGCGCGAGACGTCGAAGCCGTCGTGCTCGGCGACCGCGTTCTGCCCCGCCAGGCTTGCCCGCCAGAACGTCTCGGTGTCCAGGCCGGTGGGAGCGGCGACACCCATGCCGGTGACCAGGACCGGAGTTGCGCCGCTCATGCGCGTACCCCGCCCGGCCGGCGCAGCACCATCGCGCTCTGGAACCCGCCGAATCCGCTGCCGATGGTCAGCACGGTGCGCAGTGGCTGCTCCCGCGCGACGAGCGGCACGTAGTCCAGATCGCATTCGGGGTCCGGCTCGTGCAGATTGGCCGTCGGCGGGATCAGCCCGTGGTCCAGGGCGAGCGCGCACGCGGCGATCTCCAGGGAGCCGATCGCGCCGAGCGAATGGCCGACCATCGACTTGATGGAACTGACCGGCACACGGTCCGCGCGGGAGCCGAGGCTGCGCCGCACGGCCGCCGTCTCGTGCCGGTCGTTCTGCTTGGTCCCCGATCCGTGGGCGTTGACGTAGTCGACGTCGCCGGGATCGGTGCGGGACGCGCGGAGGGCGGCCTCGATGGCGGCGGCCATCTCGCGGCCGTCGGACCTCAGTCCGGTCATGTGGTACGCGTTGCAGCGCGTGGCGTACCCGGTGATCTCCGCGTAGACGCGGGCGCCCCGGGCCCGGGCGTGCTCGTACTCCTCCAGGACGAACATGGCCGCCCCTTCGGCCAGGACGAACCCGTTTCGGGTCCGGTCGAAGGGACGCGAGGCGTGCTCCGGGTCGTCGTTGCGGGGGGTCGTCGCCTTGATCGCGTCGAAGCAGGCGACGACGATCGGGGTGATCGGCGTGTCGGTCGCGCCGGCCAGCACGACGTCCACGGAACCGTCCTCGATGCGCTCGCAAGCGTGGCCGACGGCGTCGATGCCGGAGGTGCAGCCGTCGGACACCAGGGTGACCGGTCCCTCGGCACCGACCGCCCACGCCACCTCCGCCGGCATGACCCCGGGCGTGAGGTAGTCGAACATGTGCGGAGACAGATAGGAGTCGTCGACCAGCCAGTTGCGGCCGGTGTCGGAGAGTACGACGTATTCCTGCTCGAGACTGGTCGCGGCGGCCACGGCGCTGCCGAGGGTCACCCCGATCCGGTGCGGTTCGAGCGCCGTCAGGTCGACGCCGCTGTCGTCGACGGCCTCCCGTGCGCAGACGACGGCGAATTGCGTGGCCCGGTCCATCCGCCGGACCTGCCTGGGGCTCAGGCCCTCCGCCAGTGGATCGAAGGCGCACTCGCCGGCGATCTGCGAGCGGTGGGGGGAGGGGTCGAAGAAGGAGATGCGGCGGGTCGCCGTGCGCCCGGAGCTGAGCAGGTCCCAGAACTCCTTCTGCCCGCAGCCGCCGGGTGCGCGTACGCCCATTCCTGTGATGACTACTCGCCTGGACAGGGCTACCTCCGAGAAAGTGTGTGGGTGGATTCCGAGGTCAGGGGCCGGCCTCGGGTGGACGCAGACGGTGGAAACGGCTGCGGAAGTAGACGAGGGGCTCGCCGTCGCCGACGACGCAGTGGTAGACCTCGCCGATGAGGATCAGGTGGTCGCCGGCCGGGAGCCGCTGCGTCGTACGGCATTCCAGGCGCACCAGCGCGTCATCGAGCAGCGGCACCCCCGTTGCCGCCCCGGCCAATCGGCGGCCACGGAACTTGTCGGCGCCCTTGCGCGCGAATCCGGCCGCCAGATCCTGCTGTCCCGCCCTCAGGACATGGACAGCGAAGCAGGAGGCCGCCTCGAACGTGTCCCGGCAGTTGGCGTCGCGGTCCAGGCAGACCGAAATCAGCGGCGGGGACTGGGAGACGGAGGAGAAGGAGCTGGCCGTGAAGCCCTGGGGGCGGCCGTGGTGATCGCTGGCAGTCACCACGGTCACCCCGCTCGCCCAGCGGCTCAGGCAGGCCCGGAACTGTTCCGGGGACACCGCCGGCTGGGCGACCGCGGCCGGGGTGCCGGGAAAGGAGGAGAGATCAGACATGTCCTGTCCTTGAGAGCGTGAGGGGCACGCACGGCACGTCACGTCCGGGCCTGGGCGCCGTCGGCCGCGGCCCGCATGACCTGGTCGAGCAGCCGCATGCTGACGAGGTTGTCGCGGCCGTTCACCGGAGCGGGGCGGCCCGCGTCGAGGGCCGCAAGCCAGTCGGTGAGCAGCCGGTCGTTGAGGTCGTGCAGGGGGACAGGTGCCGCGGTGGCGGGGACGCCGGTCGGTTCACCGTCGACGAACAGTCCGCCGTCGACGACCGTCAGCGTCGCGTCACGGCAGGTCACCTGCCATCCGGAGTCGAAGCGGACCAGTGCGCGCCCCGGTCTTGGTGCCAGGGTTGCCTCGTAGTGCACGGGCACGCCGTCCCCCGTGCGCAGCAGCGCGGCAACGGCGCCGCCGGCCGGGAACGGGCTCCAGGGCGGATTCCACTCCGCGGCCCCCACGACGTTCAGCTCCGTGCCGAGGCAGTGGCGCAGCAGATCCAGATGGTGGATGGCCGCCTCCAGGAAGACGGGGTGGTCCATCCCGACCCGCCATTCCATGCCGGGCGCCCACCCGTGGCTGTCGAGGGCCATCTCCACGGACACGGAGGTCACGGGGCCGTACCGGCCCTCGTCCAGCAGCTCGCGCAGTGCGCGGAGGCAGGGGAAGTACCGCATCTGCTGGACCACGGTGACTGATTCCGGCGTCGGGCCCGCGCGCACGATGTCCTCCGCGGACTTGAGGCTCCAGCCCAGCGGCTTGGCGGCGATCAGCCGGGCGCCGTGGGCGAGGGACACCAGCGCGTGGGCCCGGCGGTACGGTGGCGGGCTGGAGTCCACGACCAGCTCGGCGCCGACGTCTCGCAGCAAGGCCGCGTCCAGCAGGTCCCGGACCGCGTGCGGCGCCAGCCGAAAGTGCCGGGCGGCCTCGTCGCGGGCCTGGGCGTCGGGATCGACGACGGCGACCACATGGATGCGGTCGCTGTGGGCGGTGAGCGACGGCCACCAGGTCCGGCCGAAGCCGCCGACGCCCACGAGAACCGTGTTCAGACGCGGGGAAGCGGGGGCGGGGTTCATGTGCAGGCCTCCCACCGCCGGTCAGAACAGCCCGCCGTCGACGGGCAGCACCCGCCCTGTGATGTAGGACGCGTCCTCGGTGGCGAGGAACGCGTAGAGGGCCGCGATCTCCTCCGGGCGTCCCACCCGCTGCAGCGCACTGCTGGCGCGCAGCCACTCCTCGTCCGGTATCCGCAGCTCGGGGTGGCGGTAGTGGTGGCCGTACTCGACGGCCATGTCGGTCGCGGTTCCGCCGGGCGACACGGCGTTGACGGTGATCCGGCGCGGACCGAGCTCGGCGGCGAGGCTCAGCACCATCGCCTCGACGGCACCCTTGCTGGCCGCATACAGGGTGTGGCCGAACACGGCCCGGTGGACGCTCACCGAGGAGGTCAGAATGATCCGGCCGCCGGGTGCCATGTGACGGGCCGCTTGCTGGGCGGCGAACAGCTGGCCGCGGGTATTCACCGCGAAGACACGGTCGAACTCGGCTGCCGTCAGCTCCTCCAGCCGTCCGAAGTGCTCGATCCCCGCGCACGAGGCGAGGACATCGAGACCACCGAAGGTCTCCACGGCCCGGTCGGCCAGCTCGCCGATCTGCTCGGGGTCGCCGACGTCGGCGCACACGGCGAGCGCCTGCGCTCCCTGCCCCTTCAGCCGTGCCGTCACTTCCTCGGCGGCCTCGACCGCCCGCTGGTAGCCGATGACGACGGCCGCTCCCTCGGCCGCCAGCCGGGTGGCGACCGCCGCACCGATGCCCCGGCTGCCACCCGTCACCACGGCCGTCCTGCCTTCGAGCCGCCCGCCCATGTCGTCACACTCCTCATGCCGTCGCGTCTGCTGCAGGCAACAGCCTTGGAGAGGGAGCTAAAGGCGATGGGGACAGCTCTCTGAAGAGCCGGTCAAGTGCGCTGGCCGCGGCCGGTCACCGCGCCGCGGACGACTCCGGCTCGTGCTCCGCCTCGGTCTCGGCCTCGGGACGGCCTGCCGGCAGCACCCCGGCGAGGAGGATCACCGCGACCAGGATCCCGGCGATGACCTCGAACGCGTGGCCGTACGAGCGCGCCAGACCGGCCGCGCCGGCGACATCGCCGGCCACCGTGGCCAGCACTGCGAGGCCCAGGGAGCCGCCGACCTGCCGGGTGGCGTTCATCAGGCCGGAGGCGATCCCCGCGTCCGGCGCCGCGACACCGGAGGTCACCACAGCGGTGACGGGCGTCATCAGCAACCCGAGACCCAGGCACATCAGCAGAGCCGGGCCGAGAATGCCGGCGAGATACCCGCTGTCCGGGGCGAGACGGCTCTGCCAGAGGAATCCGGCGGCTGAGACGGCCGCACCGGACATGATCAGGGCGCGGTGACCGATCAGCTTCATCAGGCGGGGGGCGAGCCGGGAGCCGACCACGATCATGGTGGTGTGCGGAATGTAGGCGACACCGGTGCGCAGGGCGCTGTAGTGCAGCACGTTCTGCATGGACAGCGACAGGAAGTACCACATGGGGATGAAGGCCGCCCCCACCAGCACCATCACACCGTTGCCCGCGGACACCGATCGGCTGCCGAACAGCCGCAACGGCAGCAGCGGCGACCTCGTCAGCCGGGCCTCGGCCAGCAGGAACAGGCAGAGCACCGCGGCGCCCCCGGTCAGCGCTACGAGTGTCACCGGGTCGCTCCACCCGCGCGGGTCCGCCTGGCTGATCCCGTAGACCAGGGAGGTCAGCCCGACCGTGGCGAGGACCGCGCCCCGCACGTCCAGTCGCTGGGCGTCCCGCCCCGGTCCCCGGCCGGGGAGGAGCGAGGCCGTCAGCAGGATCACCACCGCCCCGATGGGCGCGTTGATCAACAGCGTCCAGCGCCAGGAGAGGTACTGCGTCAGCACACCGCCGACCAGGTTGCCCGCGGCACCGCCCGCCGCGCCCACCGCCGTCCAGGCTGCCAGGGCCCGGGCACGGTGCTCCGGCTCGGTGAACGTCGTCGTCAGGAGAGTCAGCGTGGCCGGGGCGAGAACGGCCGCACCGAGCCCCTGCACGGCACGCGCCGCGACCAGCAGCGCCGGGGTGTCGGCAAGGCCGCCGACCAGGCTGGCTGCGGAGAACAGGGCGAGCCCCAGAGTGAAGATGCGCTTGCGTCCGTAGAGATCGGCGAGGCGTCCGCCCAGCAGCAGGAAGCCGGCGAAGACCAAGGAGTAGGCCGTCACCACCCACTGCAGGCCGACCGGGGAGAACCCCAGTCCCCGACGGATCGACGGCAGTGCCACGTTCACCACCGACACGTCCAGCACCACCATGAACTGTCCTGCGCAGGCGATCGCCAGGACCGCCCAGGGCCCGGCACCGGAGCGGGTGCGTTCCGCCGTCCGGTCCGCCTCCGTGACCTCAGCGGCCATGTTGCAGCCACCTCCTTGTGTGTACGTCCTCGTGCAGATGCGTGCGTCGTCCGGTACCTCGATCCTGGGGGCCGCCCGCATCCCGCGGCAGACCCCCGTGTTCATGGCAGTGACAGGGCTACCCGCGCCTCTGACGCGCGCAGGCGGGAAGGAGGGAGACTGGGGCGGGAAGGGAGACGCTCAGAAACATGACCGCTGCAGACGAACTGGGCGCGTTTCTCCGGGCCCGCCGCGCCCGCATCCAGCCGACCGACGTCGGGCTGCCCTCAGGCTCGGGGCTGCGCAGGACACCAGGCCTGCGCCGGGAGGAACTGGCCGCCCTCGCCGGCATCAGCATCGAGTACTGCATCCGGTTGGAACAGGGCAAGGAGTCCAACCCCAGCGGCCCCGTCCTGGATGCCCTCGCCCGGGCCCTCCGCCTCGACCAGGAGGAGCGCGCCCACCTCTACGGCCTGGCCAATCAGGCCGCCCGCCGCGCCCCGGGAGTCCCCGCGTCCCAGCACGCGGTGCGCCCCGGGACTCGACAGCTCATGGAGACGGTGCGGCCCTGCCCGGCGTACGTCCTCAATCGCACCAACGACATCCTCGCGGCGAACCCCGAGGGCATCGCCCTCCTCGCGGGCATCGCCGAGTGGCCGCCAGAGCGCCGCAACACCATCCGGTACACGTTCTTGCACCCGACGGCCCGCACGCTCTATCCCGACTGGCGCAAGGCCGCGGCCGACAGCCTCGCCCAGTTGCGCCTGGTCCAGGCGACCGACGCGAACGCCGCGGACCTGGCCGCCCTGGTCGAGGAACTCGACGCGCACAGCGAGGAGTTCGCCTGCATGTGGAACCGCTACGACGTCGGCAGGCGCCGGTCCGGGCGGAAGACGTTCCGCCATCCGCAGGCCGGCACCTTCACGCTGACGTCCGAGTCGCTCCATCTCGACGACCGCTCCCAGCGACTGACGGTCTTCCAGGCCGATCCTGGGAGCCTCGACCAAGACGCGCTCAAGGTCCTGTCCGCGGTGACCTCCCTCACCGATCTGCCCTGACGCCCGGCCGGCAGATCCCAGAACTCCTTCTGCCCGCGGCCGCCGGGTGACCACGCCCTGCACGATCAGCGAGCTGACACCCCGTCAGGGCAGTCGTCAAATGAGCGTCACGAGCCGTTCCCCACTCGGGAAGGAAACAGACTGCGGCACGAGGAAACCTGGTGGCATCCGCCCCACTGAGACGCGGCGCCCGTGGCCGACATGGTGGCCATGCTCCATGGCGGTCTCGAAGCGCGGGTCACGCCCTGGGACAGCGACATTCCGTTGATGGCCGACGGCGACGGAGAGATCGTCTGCCGGTACGGCCTCGGGGCCGCCGGCCCCGTGCCGCCCCTGGTCTCGATACGGATCCGCCACCGGGCCACCTCGGGGCGCCGGCTGTGGTGCGTCCTGCTCGACCTCACCGACAGCTACACCTCCCATACCGGGCTCTTCGACGACGGCCGGTTCGTCGGACCGGGCTACACCGGGTACGCCCTCGACAACCGGCCCGTGCAACTGTCCCTGCCGGCGCACAGGCCGCCGCGGCCCGGCGCATTCGTCCGGGACTGGCTGAAGCTGATCGTCTGCGAGGGCGAGTTGAACACCGTGCCCTTCCATCTCGACCGCTGGGACCCGCTCGCACCCCTCGGCAGCCGGGGCACCGCACTCCGGCACGCGGACGGGGTGCTTCGGTTCGACGCGCCCGCACGGAGCAGCAGGGACGCTCAACCGGAGGAATCGGGCGGGCCGGGGCCGTGCCTCCTACGACGGGCCGTTCGCCGCCAACGTGCGCCGCACGGTTCTCCACGGCTGCTCGGCAATCGGAGGGCAAAGGGATGCCCTCCTTCTTCGCCGAGCGGTTCGGGGCCCGACAGCCCTGGCGCGTCGGCCAGTTCGTGAACGCGCCGGCGATCACCGACCCGAGCTACGGCGAGCACGCCCGTCAACCCCGAACCTGCCGGTGAGCCGTCGACGCACGCTTCGGCGCCCGCGTCATGATCGCCGCGCCCGGCCGGGGCGCGGATCTGAACGGCCCGGCGGCCCAGCCCTACGCACCGCTCGCCACGACCGCCATACGAATCCGCCCGCTGAACGAACGGGTCAGTCCACCGGCGGACTGCCAGAAGCCAGCACCGCTCCCAGAACCTCATTCCGTCCCGTACCCACGACGTCGAACGTCAGGAAACGGGGAACCAGGCCGACAGGCGCTTTGCAATAGCCGGTACATCGATGTTGTCCTGCGCGACTTCCTCGACGAACGGGCCAGCCACGGAGACGGGTGGCGGGGCGGTATTGGCACTGACGCCGTTGAACCGCAGGAAGACACGCATGGCAAGCCAGGCGGTGCGCTTGTTGCCGTCGATCAGCGCATGATTGCGAGCGACGGAGTGCAGCAGTGCCGCCGCCTTCTCGTGCAGCGTGGGATACAGTTCGGCCCCGAACACGTTCGTCCGGGGCCGTTCGATCGCTGACACCAAAAGACCCATGTCACGCACGCTGTGCTCGGTATCGTTGACCGTGCGAGCGATGGCCAGGATCTCGTCGATATGGATGTAGCGCACTTGGGTCACTTCAGGTAGTCCAGGATCTCCGCATCGCTGTCCATCAGCTCGGCCAGGACGTCATCAACCTTCAGCTCGGCCCGGCGCTGGGCGTCACGGATGGCCTCGATGGCAAGTTCCTGCTTGCTGCGACCCTCCCGACGAGCCCGCTCGGTGAGCTTCGCGTCAAGGTCTTCGGGGAGTCGGAGTGTCATCGCCATACAGGAATGATACCGGGCTGGTATCTGGGTGGCGAGGTGATATCAGCCACCCAAGACCTCGGACCACGACGCCGTCCTTCGTGGCCCGGTCGGGCCTGCGGCCCCGGCTCCGAGGTGCGTGCGACGAGGTGGCAGCACGCGCCGCCGCTGGCGAGGTGCAGTCGGCCCCCCAAACCGGAGTCCTTGCCCCGCGCCAACGGCCCCGGTCTGCGGCCCAGGGCCGGAGAGGTCCGAGGCTGAGGCTTCCGATATTCGAGCGTCATCCGAGCGTCAAAAATCCTGCATTGCGCATCGCCACGTCGCCGCGAGACCCACGCTGACCCTCGAACCTGCAGCTCAGAGCGTTCTGCACAAGCGAACCTCAGTCGACGCATTCCGCGAGCGAAAACAGGTCGAGCTGACCACCTGAAATGCAAAACGGCAGGTCAGAGGCCCTTCTCGGCAGGCTCGAGGATCGCCACGCACTCCACATGATGCGTCATCGGGAACAGATCGAACGCCCTCAGCGTCCGCACCCGGTACCCGCCGTCCCGGAAGTAGCCCAGGTCGCGGGCCAGCGCCGCGGGGTCGCACGCCACGTAGGCGATGCGGCGGGCGCGCAGGGAGGTGAGGTGGTCGACCGTCGCGCGGCCGGCGCCCGCGCGGGGCGGGTCGAGGACGATGAGGTCGACCTCGGTGATGCCGGTGCGCGGCAGGACGGATTCGACCTTGCCCTGTTCGATGCGGACCCGGGGGAAGTCGGCCAGGTTGTGCCGCGCGTCCTCCACCGCCCGCTTGCCGGACTCGATGCCGAGGACCGCGCCCTTCTCACCGAGGCGGTCGGCGAGGGCGCCGGCGAACAGGCCGACACCGCAGTAGAGGTCGAGGGCCATCTCGCCCTTGCGCGGGAGCAGTCCCTGCATCACGGCGGTGACCAGGGTGTCCGCCGCCTTCGGGTGGACCTGCCAGAAGCCGCCGGCGCCGACGCGGTGGGTACGGCCGTCGGCGCGCTCGCGGACGAAGGGGCGGCCGTGCACGCGGTGCACGCCGCCGGACTTCTCGTCGACCCGCAGCACGGAGACCGGCTTGTCCAGCTCGACCAGGGGAAGGCGGGCGCCCGGCCGCGGGGTGAGGATCACCTGGCGGTCCTGGGAGCCCGTCGCCGCGATCGCCTCGACCGACTCCATGCCGGTCCAGTCGTGCTTCTCGATGCCCAGCTCGGAGACGCCGGCCGCCGCGATCATGCAGTGGTCGATGCGCTCGACCTCGTGCGAGCGGTGGCGGCGCAGACCCGCGTGCCCCTCGGCGTCGACGGCGTACTGCACCCGGGTGCGCCACTGCGGCACCTCGCCGGCCGGCAGTTTGTCGCCCTCGGCCGGGACGACCGTGCCGTCCCAGCCCGCCTCCTCCGGGGTGAGGCCCGCGAGCCGCCTGAGCTGCTCGGCGATCACATCGGCCTTGAGCCGGCGCTGGGCGCCCGGCTTGGCGTGCTGCCAGTCGCAGCCGCCGCAGCGGCCGGGGCCCGCGAAGGGGCAGGGTGCCTCGATGCGGTCCTTGGACGCCTCCAGGACGCGTACGGCGTCCGCGCGCAGGAAGCGGGCGCCCTCCTCGCCCTCGGTCACCCGTGCCACCACCCGCTCGCCGGGCAGCGCGTGCCGCACGAAGAGGACCTGGCCCTGCTCGGTACGGGCGATGCAGTGGCCGCCGTGGGCGACGGGGCCGATCTCGACCTCGTACTCCTCGCCCACCAAAGACGTGGTCGGTGCTGCCTGCATGGTGGGTGACTCCAGATCGAGTTGCCGAGGGAGGGACACGGAAGGTCGGGAGCCGGGTCCGGGCGGTCGAGCGCGGCCCGGTGAACCGACAACAGCCCACCAGTCTACGGCCTCGCCGCCCGGGACCCGACCCCCGGTGCCGCGTCAGTCCTTCGTCGACGGCTCCTTCGGCCGCTCCCCCGCCGGGCCGCGGCGGACGGCGCCGGGCGCGCTCCACTCCTGGCGCCTGCGGGCCCTGACCCGGGCCACCTCGGAGGAGGCCAGCTGGTAGGGCACGGAGGTGACCATCACGCCGGGCGTGAACAGGAGGCGGCCCTTGAGGCGCAGGGCGCTCTGGTTGTGCAGCAGGTGCTCGTACCAGTGGCCGACCACGTACTCGGGGATGATCACGGAGACCGCGTCGCGCGGGGACTCCTTGCGCAGGCCCTTGACGTACTCGATCACCGGGCGGGTGATCTCGCGGTACGGCGAGTCCAGGACCTTCAGCGGTACGTCGATGCCGCGCCGCTCCCACTCCTCGCGCAGCACCTTGGTCTCGGCCGGGTCGACGTTGACCGTGAGCGCCTCCAGGGTGTCGGAGCGCATCAGCCGGGCGTAGGCCAGGGCCCGCAGGGTCGGCCGGTGGATCTTCGAGATCAGCACCACCGAGTGCACCCGGGACGGCCGGACCAGGTCGTCGTCCGGCTCCTCGGGGGCCGCGATCTCCTCGGCGACCCGGTCGTAGTGCTTGCGGATCGCGGTCATGGTCGCGAAGAAGATGCACATGCCCAGCAGGGCCACCCAGGCGCCGTGCGTGAACTTGGTGACCAGGACGACGACCAGCACCAGGCCGGTGAGGAAGGCGCCGAAGGTGTTGATCGCGCGCGAGCGCACCATGTGGCGGCGCTTGGCCGGGTCCTTCTCGACGGCCAGGTGGCGGTTCCAGTGCCGGACCATGCCGGTCTGGCTCAGGGTGAAGGACACGAACACGCCGACGATGTACAGCTGGATCAGGCGCGTGGAGTCGGCGCCGTAGATCACGGTCAGCAGCGCGGCGGCGCCGGCCAGCAGCACGATGCCGTTGGAGAAGGCGAGCCGGTCGCCGCGGGTGTGCAGCTGGCGGGGCAGGTAGCGGTCCTGGGCGAGGATCGAGCCGAGCAGCGGGAAGCCGTTGTAGGCGGTGTTCGCCGCGAGGAACAGCACCAGCGCGGTCGCGGCCGCCAGGAGCACGAACAGGAAGCTGCCCTTGCCGAAGACGGCCTCGGCGACCTGGGAGATCACCGGGTTCTGGACGTAGCCGGAGCCGAGGGGGTGGCCGTTGCTGATCAGGTCGGTGGCCGGGTTGGCGGCCATGCGGACCTTGGTCGTCGCGGCGAGGGCGATGATGCCGCAGAACATGGTGACGGCCAGCAGGCCCATCATCGCGAGGGTGGTCGCCGCGTTCTTCGACTTCGGCTTGCGGAAGGCCGGGACGCCGTTGGAGATCGCCTCGACACCGGTGAGCGCGGCACAGCCGGAGGAGAAGGCGCGCAGCATCAGGAAGACCAGCGCGAAGCCCGCCAGGCCCTGGTGCTCGGCCTTGATGTGGAAGCCGGCGGTCGGCGCCCGCATGGTGTCGCCGAGCACCAGACCGCGGAACGCGCCCCAGAGGATCATGACGAAGACGCCGCCGACGAACACGTACGTCGGGATCGCGAAGAGCTTGCCGGACTCCTTGACGCCGCGCAGGTTCATCAGCGTCAGCAGGACGATCACGGCGGTCGCGCAGAGGACCTTGTGCTCGACCACGAACGGGACGGCCGAACCCAGGTTCTCGATGCCGGAGGCGATGGAGACGGCGACGGTCAGCACGTAGTCGACGAGCAGCGCGCTCGCGACGGTGAGGCCGGCCTTGGGGCCGAGGTTGGTCGTCGCCACCTCGTAGTCGCCGCCGCCGCTCGGGTAGGCGTGCACGTTCTGGCGGTAGGAGGCGACCACGGTGAACATGAGCACCACGACCGCGACCGCGATCCAGGGGCTGAAGTGGTACGCCGACACGCCCGCGATGGACAGGACCAGCAGAACCTCCCCCGGCGCGTAGGCGACGGAGGACAGCGGGTCGGAGGCGAAGACGGGGAGTGCGATGCGCTTGGGCAGGAGCGTTTCGCCCAGCCTGTCACTGCGCAGTGCGCGCCCGATCAGGATCCGTTTGGGCACGTCGGTCAGTTTGGACACGAGAGAGGATCGTAAGCCTTCGTACAGGGCGCCGCCCACCCCGTCCGCAATATCTTCCCCATGGGTGAACTCCACGGCGAAGTGATGTACGGATTCCGTGGCCCGGGCTCCGGCCGTGTCTAGATGGCAAACCCCGCCTGCCGCCCAAGCCTGGAGGCCCTCATGCCCCCGACCGCTGAGCTGATCGGGGCCGTGCTCGCGCTGGCCGGCCTCGGAATCCTGACCCTGTGCAGCGTGCGCAGCATCACTCGAAGACGTGCCGGATGAGCGCGTGGAGCGGCCGGATGAGCGGGTGGACGAGGCGGGTGAGCGGCGCGAGCGGGGCACGGGGGTGCCGGACCGGGACGATGCGTGTGTAGCTTGGGCGGCGGTCTGAGAACCTGTTCAGGCCAGCCAATGACTCTTGACATCGGAAGGACGGTCGTGCACATCGTCATCATGGGCTGCGGGCGAGTAGGTTCCGCTCTCGCCCAGACCCTGGAGCAACAGGGGCACACGGTCGCCGTGATCGACCAGGACCCGACCGCCTTCCGTCGGCTGGGACCGGGATTCGGGGGCCGTCGGGTCACCGGAGTCGGCTTCGACCAGGACACCCTGCGCGAGGCGGGGATCGAGGAGGCCGGCGCGTTCGCGGCCGTCTCCAGCGGGGACAACTCCAACATCATCTCGGCTCGCGTGGCCCGCGAGATGTTCGGTGTGGAGAACGTCGCCGCCCGCATCTACGACCCCCGCCGCGCCGAGGTCTACCAGCGCCTCGGCATCCCCACCGTGGCCACGGTCCGCTGGACCGCCGACCAGATGCTGCGCCGGCTGCTGCCCTCCGGGGCGGAGCCGCTGTGGCGGGACCCCACGGGCGGGGTGCAGCTCGCCGAGGTGCACGCCTCCCCCAAGTGGGTCGGGCACAAGATCAGTAAGTTGCAGGAGGACACGGGCGTCCGGGTGGCGTTCCTGACCCGGCTGGGCGAGGCGATCCTGCCCACCTCCCAGACGGTGCTGCAGGAGGGCGACCTCGTGCACGTGATGATGCGGACGGACGACGTGGAGAAGGTCGAGGCGGCGTTCGCCGGGGGCCCGGAAGAGGAGGGCGGTCACTGATGAGGGTCGCCATTGCCGGAGCCGGCGCCGTCGGCCGCTCGATCGCCGCCGAGCTGCTGGAGAACGGCCACGAGGTCCTGCTCGTCGACAAGGCCCCGACCGCCATCTCGGTGGAGCGGGTGCCGCAGGCGGAGTGGCTGCTGGCCGACGCCTGCGAGATCACGTCCCTGGACGAGGCGGCGCTCCAGCGCTGCAACGTGGTGATCGCCGCGACCGGAGACGACAAGGTCAACCTGGTGGTGTCGCTGCTCGCCAAGACGGAGTACGGCGTTCCGCGTGTCGTCGCCCGGGTCAACAACCCGAAGAACGAGTGGCTGTTCAACGAGGCCTGGGGCGTGGACGTGGCCGTCTCCACCCCGCGGCTGATGTCCGCCCTGGTGGAGGAGGCGGTGAGCGTCGGCGACCTGGTACGGCTGCTGCGCTTCAGCCACGGCGACGCCAACCTCGTGGAGCTGACCCTGCCCGAGGAGTCGGCCCTGGCCGGCACCCAGGTCGGGGACGTGCGCTGGCCGGAGGACACCTCGCTGGTCACCATCATCCGGGGCACCCGGGTGCTGACCCCGTCCCGGGACGACTCCCTGGAGCCGGGCGACGAACTGCTCTTCGTGGCCGCCCAGGCCCGCGAGCAGCAACTCGAGGAGCTGCTGTCGGTGCGCAAGCAGGAGGAGTCCTGACCGCCCCGCCGCCGCGGCCCTGAGAGGCCGAGCACACGAAAGGGCGCCCTTGGTGACAAGGGCGCCCTTCTCGTCGTCGTGGGCGGCCGTCGGCGACGGCTCGCCGTGGGCGGCCGGCGGCATCCCGGTGCTGCCGCAGGGCCGGGTCACCCCTTGCGGTGCCGCCCCGGCTCCGGTTCGCCGCCTTCCGCGGCCAGCGCCGCCCTGCGCTCCTTCTCGGCCTTCTCGGCCTCCTCCTGCGCCTCCATCTCCGCGAAGACGTCGATCGGCGCGGGCGCCTTGGCGAGGAAGACCCAGGTGAGCCAGACCGCCAGCAGGAAGGGCGGGATCTTCAGGGCCACCAGAACCCAGCCGAGCCGGGTGGTGTCCGACCACCAGTACAGCGGGAAGAGGATCGCGCACTTGGCGAGCAGGATCAGGCCCCAGGCCCAACTGGACTTCGCGT
Source organism: Streptomyces misionensis (assembly GCF_007896895.1). Taxonomy (GTDB): domain Bacteria; phylum Actinomycetota; class Actinomycetes; order Streptomycetales; family Streptomycetaceae; genus Streptomyces; species Streptomyces misionensis_A. The sequence continues at coordinate 93,067 of NZ_VOGW01000013.1, forward strand.
AGGCCTTCTTGCGGCCGGGGTTGCGGGTGCGCCAGGAGAGGTTCTCCCGGAAGACCGGGCCGAGGATCAGGCCGATCAGCGGGACCCCGGCGAGGGTCGTGACGATGTACGCCAGCGCCAGGCCCAGCGTGTAGAGCATGCCCGGGAGGTAGAAGTCCTTGGCGTTGCCGGTGAACATCGCGAACACCACGCCGAAGGCCACGCCGAACACCCCGCTGAAGGCGTGCTTGACGGTGTCCTTCCTGACGAGCCGGACCACGACCAGGACCAGGGAGACGGCCAGCGCGGCGATCGCCGAGAGGTGCAGGTCCTTGTTGACCGTGAAGATCGCGACGAAGAGCAGGCCCGGCACGACCGTCTCGACCATGCCGCGGACCCCGCCGAAGGCCTCGAACAGTGCCGCCTCGGTCACCGCGCGGGCGTCGCCGGGCCGGCCGGGCGGGGTCTGGTCGGTGTCTTCGGTCGGCTTGTCGAGGGACGTCACCGGCTACTCCCGTCCGAGGGGTCGCAGTTCGTACTTCGGGTTGAACAGCACCCGGCGGCCCCGGCTGAGCGAGATCCGGCCCGATGCGATCAGCTTGCGCCCCGGTTCTATACCCACGATGGAACGCCTGCCGAGCCACACCACGTCCAGCGCGGCGGAGCCGTCGAACAACTCGGCCTCCAGGGCCGGGACTCCGGCCCGCGGACGCAGGGTGACCGTGCGCAAGGTACCAGTTACCGTGACGATCTGCCGGTCCTGGCAGTCGCCGATCTTCGTACAACCCGCCGTCTCGGCGTCCTCGCGCAGCTCCTCGGACTCCAGGTCCTCCTGCGACGAGGACAGCCGGTCGAACATGCGCCGGAGCCGGCCGGCCGGCTTTTCGGAACGAGGAACAGCACTCATACATGAAGCGTACCGGGGCCCGCCGACAGCGCCGTATCCCCGCTCACACTCCCGGTACGCGCACCTCCTCACTTCTCGAACCGGTACCCCATTCCGGGCTCGGTGATGAAGTGTTTCGGGTGCGAGGGGTCCGCCTCCAGCTTGCGGCGCAGCTGTGCCATGTAGACCCGCAGGTAGTTGGTCTCCGTCCCGTACGACGGCCCCCACACCTCCTGGAGGAGCTGCTTCTGGCTGACCAGGCGGCCGGTGTTGCGGACCAGCACCTCCAGCAGGTGCCACTCGGTGGGGGTGAGCCGGACGTCCCGGCCGTCGCGGTTGACCTTCTTGGCGGCCAGGTCGACGGTGAAGCCCTCGGCGTCCACGGCGGTCAGGCCGTCCTCGCCGGCGCCGACCGGCTCGGCGCGGCGCACGGCGGCCCGCAGCCGGGCCAGCAGCTCGTCCATGCCGAAGGGCTTGGTGACGTAGTCGTCGGCGCCCGCGTCCAGGGCCTCGACCTTCTCGTCGGAGGAGTGGCGGGCGGACAGCACCAGGATCGGCACCCGGGTCCAGCCGCGCAGGCCCCTGATCACCTCGACGCCGTCCATGTCGGGCAGGCCCAGGTCGAGGACGACCACGTCGGGGTGGCGGGAGGCGGCGAGGTCCAGGGCGGTCCTGCCGTCGGCGGCCGCGTCGACCTCGTACTTGCGTGCCTTGAGGTTGATCACGAGGGCGCGCACGATCTGCGGCTCGTCGTCGACCACGAGGACCCTCGTGGGGGTCTGGGGTGTCCCCCCATTCGGGCTCATCATAGGGTCTGCCTTTCTGGTTCCGCGTTGTCCGTTCCGGCGTCCCCGGGGGCGGGCTCGGCCGCCGTGCCGGGACCGGGCTGTGGCGAGGGGCGCGTTCCGCGCGGGCTGCGCAGGCTGAGGACCATGGTGAGTCCGCCGCCCGGCGTGTCCTCCGCGTTCAGGGTGCCGCCCATGGCCTCGGCGAAGCCGCGGGCGACCGCGAGGCCGAGCCCGACACCGGCGCCGCGCGGGGCGTCGCCGTACCGCTGGAAGGGCTCGAATATGCGGTCCTTGGCCGCGTCCGGCACGCCGGGGCCGCGGTCCACCACCCGCACCTCCACCCGGTCGGCGAGGGCGCTGGCGGAGACCAGGACGCGCCGTCCGGGCGGGCTGTACTTGACGGCGTTCTCCACCAGGTTGGCCACCGCGCGCTCCAGCAGTCCGGGGTCGGCCTGGATCATCGGCAGCGTCTCGGGCACGTCCAGGTCGACGCTGTCCTCCGGCACCCCGCCCAGGGCCATCGGTACGACCTCGTCCACGTCGATCTCGCGGATCAGCGGGGTGACGGTGCCGGTCTGCAGGCGGGACATGTCGAGCAGGTTGCCGACGAGGTGGTCGAGCCGGTCGGCGCCCTCCTCGATTCCCTCCAGCAGTTCGGCCCGGTCCGCCTCGGACCAGTCGACGTCGTCGGAGCGCAGCGAGGAGACGGCGGCCTTGATCCCGGCCAGCGGGGTGCGCAGGTCGTGGCTGACGGCGGCGAGCAGGGCGGTGCGGATGCGGTTGCCCTCGGCGAGGGTGCGCGCCCGGTCGGCCTCCTCCTGGAGGCGGCGGTGGTCGAGGACGACGGCGGCCTGGGCGCCGAAGGCGGCGAGCACCCTGCGGTCCTCGGCGGGCAGCGGCCGGCCGGTGAGGGCGAGCGCCATGTGGTCGCCGACGGGCATGTCCACATCGGCGTCCTCGGGCCGCTCCAGGGCGGGCCCGAAGCCGGCCCGGCCCACGCAGTTCCAGGGCTCGACGTCGCTCTGCCGCTCCAGCAGGGCCGCCGACTCCATGGCGAAGGTCTCGCGGACCCGTTCCAGCAGCTCCTCCAGGCTGGTCTCGCCGCGCAGCACGTTGCCCGCGAGGAAGGAGAGGATCTCGGCCTCGGCGCGCAGCCGGGCCGCCTGGTGGGTGCGCCGGGCGGCGAGGTCCACCACCGAGGCCACCGACACGGCGACCCAGAAGAAGATCACTATGGCGACGATGTTCTTCGGGTCGGCGATGGTCCAGCGGTGCAGGGGCGGGGTGTAGAAGTAGTTCAGCAGCAGCGAGCCGAAGGCCACCGAGGCGAGCGCGGGCAGCAGGCCGCCGAGCAGGGCCGCCGCGACCGTGACGGCCAGGAACAGCAGCATGTCGTTGGCGAGGCCGATGTCGACGGTGATCAGCAGCAGCGCCAGCACCGCCGGGCCGCCGACCCCCGCGGCCCAGCCCGACAGGATGCGGGTGCGGCCGAGCCGGGCGCCGCGGGCCACCGGCAGCCCGCGCCCCTTGGCGACCTCCTCGTGGGTGACGATGTGGACGTCGATGTCGGGCCCCGAGTCCCGGGCGACGGTGGCGCCGACGCCGGGCCCGAAGACGTACTGCCAGGCCTTGCGGCGCGAGGAGCCGAGCACGATCTGGGTGGCGTTGACGCCGCGCGCGAAGTCCAGCAACGCGGCCGGTATGTCGTCGCCGACCACATGGTGGAAGGTGCCGCCCAGGTCCTCGACGAGGGTCCGCTGGACGGCCAGTTCCTTCGGGGAGGCCGAGGTCAGCCCGTCGCTGCGGGCGATGTAGACGGCGAGGACCTCGCCGCCGGCGCCCTTCTCGGCGAGTCGCGCGGCCCGCCGGATCAGGGTGCGGCCCTCGGGTCCGCCGGTCAGGCCGACCACGATCCGCTCACGCGATCCCCAGATCCGGGAGACCCGGTGCTCGCTGCGGTACTGGTTCAGGTATTCGTCCACCCGGTCGGCGACCCACAGCAGCGCCAGTTCGCGCAGGGCGGTGAGGTTGCCGGGGCGGAAGTAGTTGGAGAGCGCCGCGTCGACCTTGTCCGGCTGGTAGATGTTGCCGTGCGCCATCCGGCGGCGCAGCGCCTCCGGGGACATGTCGACCAGCTCGATCTGGTCGGCCCGGCGTACCACCTCGTCGGGCACGGTCTCGCGCTGGCGCACCCCGGTGATCGACTCGACGATGTCGCCGAGTGACTCCAGGTGCTGGATGTTGACGGTCGAGACCACGTCGATCCCGGCGGCGAGCAGTTCCTGCACGTCCTGCCAGCGCTTGGCGTTGCGCGAGCCGGGGATGTTGGTGTGCGCGAGTTCGTCCACCAGGGCGACGGCGGGCGCGCGGCGCAGTACGGCGTCCACGTCCATCTCGCCGAAGACGCCCCCGCGGTACTCCAGCTCCTTGCGGGGGACCTGCTCCAGGCCGTGCAGCATCACCTCGGTCCGGGGCCGCTCGTGATGCTCGACGAAGGCCACCACGCAGTCGGTGCCCCGCTCGGTACGGCGATGGGCCTCGGCCAGCATCGCGTACGTCTTGCCCACACCCGGTGCCGCGCCGAGATAGATCCGAAGCTTCCCGCGTGCCATGGCTCCATTGTCTTCCGGTGACCCGTGTGTACGCAGCGTCGACCTTACGGCCAACGATGCGGACAAACCGGACGGGACGCGGAGGGCGGGGAGTCTTTGACGGAACCCTGATGGGGGTCCGGCCGTCACCGGCCCACGATCTCGCCGTCGTGGAGTTCCAGCACCCGGTCGGCCAGGCCGATGAGGGCCGCGTCGTGGGTGGCGACCAGGACGGCGGGGGGTGTTCCGGGGGCGTCGCCCGCCTCGGGGGACTCGCCGTGCACGACGGCGCGCAGCAGCTCCATGACGGCGTGGCCGGTCTCGGCGTCCAGCTGGCCGGTCGGCTCGTCGGCGATCAGCAGGGCCGGGCGGTTGGCGAGCGCGCGGGCGATGGCGACCCGCTGCTGCTGGCCGCCGGACAGCTCACCGGGCCGCTGCCCGGCGTGCTCCGCCAGCCCCACCTGGGACAGCAGCGACGTCACGCGCTCCTCGCGCTTGCGGGCTTCGGTCCGTCGCAGCCGCAGCGGCACGCCCACGTTCTCGGCCGCGGTGAGGATCGGGATCAGCCCGAAGGACTGGAACACGAAGCCGATCCGATCCCGGCGCAGCGGCAGCAGCTCGTCCTCCCCCAGCTCCGCCAGCGGCCGCCCGTCCACCTCGACCCGCCCCTGGTCGGGGGTGTCGAGCCCGCCCACGATGTTGAGCAGCGTGGTCTTGCCGGACCCCGAGCGCCCCTTGAGCGCGACGAGTTCACCCGGGCGCACTTCGAAGGAGACCCCGCGCAGGGCGTGCACGGCGGCCGCGCCCCGCCCGTACGACTTGTGGATCCCCTCCACCCGCACCATGACCATGTCGCCTCCCCCGTGGGCAGGGCGCCAGTATCACCGAGCGGGGCACGGCCCGGAAGGGGCGCGGGGACCGTATCCGCCCGCGGCCGCGCGGCGACCGCGAAAACGGGCCGTGCCCCGAGGGGCACGGCCCGTGCACCCCTGCCGGGCAGGCGGAGCGGCCAGTGCTGTGGCCGGAGAGGTCTGCCGGGCGTCGCGAGCCGGTGAACCTTTCCGGTCACTTTCGTTTGGATCAGGCCGGATCAGGGAGCGGGGTCCGGTGCGTGCAGATGCAAGGCGGAGGAGGGAGTCGACTTGGCGCGTCGGCGACTGACGACAACGCGGCAGGTGCGCGTGCCGGGCCCCGCGAGCCCGGCCTGATCCGAACGAGAGGCCCTAGCGGACTTCCGTGATCTCCGGTCCGCGCTGCAACTGCCCCATCCCGCCGGAGAACCGCGAGGACTCCTCCTGCTGCACGCCCTCGGGGACCATCTGCGCGTCGTTCGGCAGCTTGAGCACGATCGGGTCGCGGGGCGCCATCGGGCCCTCGCCGCGGACCACGACGGTGTCCCGGAAGATCTGCTCCAGCAGCCCGGCGGCCTGCGGCTGCACCGCGCCCTGGCCGGAGATCACTCCGCGCAGGAACCAGCGGGGGCCGTCCACACCGACGAACCGCACCACCTGGAAGCCGCCCGTGCCGTCCGGCAGCTGGACCGGCACCTGGGCGCGCAGCTCCCAGCCGAGCGGGCCCTCGACCTCGTCGACGATGCCACCCTGCTGGGTGATGCCGGACGCGATCTCCTCGCGGACCTCGCCCCAGATGCCCTCGCGCTTGGGCGCGGCGAAGGCCTGGAGCTGGACGGCGCTGTCGTTCAGGACGACGGTGGCGGCCACGATCGCGTCACCGGCGACCTCGACCCGCAGCTCCATGCCGTCCACGCCCGGCACGAACAGTCCCCCGAGGTCCACCCGGCCCTCGGCCGGGTCGCGCACCTCGGTGCTGTCCCACGGCCCCTCGGGCCGGGGACCGGGCTCCAGCCGGACGCGTTCGCGCTCGGCCTCCGCTTCCTCGTCCGCCTCGGTGTCGACGCTGTCGACGACCTGCTCGGCCTCGCCGGCCGCGTCCTCGGCGGCACCCTTCTTGTTGCGACGTCCGAACACGTCACTGTCCTTCCCGGTCGGATACGACCGAAGCGTATCGATTCCCACCCGCCGGACCGCTGTTGGCGGACCGGCCGCTTGTGCCGCTCTCGTCGCCCACCGCGGCATGGCCACCGGTGGACCCGAAGCCCCCTTCGGCCCGCGCAGAGCCGGGAAGCTCCGCCACCTCCTGGAAGCGGACCCGCTCGACCTGCTGGACGACCAGTTGGGCAATCCGGTCGAAGCGCTCGAACCGCACACTCTCGCGCGGGTCGAGATTCACCACGATCACCTTGATCTCCCCACGGTACCCGGCATCAACCGTCCCCGGGGCATTCACGAGGGCGACACCGCAGCGGGCGGCGAGACCGGAACGCGGGTGCACGAAGGCCGCGTACCCCTCCGGGAGGGCGATCGACACGCCCGTGGGCAGAACGGCCCGCTCCCCGGGTCCCAGTTCGCACGCCTCGGTGGTGCGCAGATCGGCGCCGGCGTCCCCGGGGTGCTCGTAGGCCGGAAGCGGTACGTCCGGGTCCACGCGCCTGAGCAGGACGTCGAGCGGGGCACGGCCGGCGGGGCTCACGGGTTCACCTCGAAGGCGCGGGCCCGGCGGACCTGGTCGGGGTCGTTCATGGCGGCCTGGATCTCCTCGGGGCGGCCGTGGTCGACGAAGTGGTCGACCTTCACCTCGACGAAGAGGGCGTCGGCGCGGACGGCGACCGGCCCCTCGGGGCCGTCGAGGCGGCCGACGGCGGTGGAGTAGATCTTCCGCCCGGCGACGGCGGTGACCTCGGCCTCCAGGTGGAGCGTGGTGCCGACGGGCACGGGCCGCAGGTAGTCCGTCTCCAGGCGGCCGGTGACGGCGATGGTGCGCAGCAGCCAGTTCAGCGAGCCCAGGGTCTCGTCCAGTGCGGTGGCCAGCACCCCGCCGTGCGCGAGGCCGGGGGCGCCCTGGTGGGCGGCCTGGACGGTGAACTCGGCGGTCAGCGAGACACCCTCGCCCGCCCGTGCCTCCAGGTGCAGCCCGTGCGGCTGTCCGGGGCCGCAGCCGAAGCAGTGTTCGTAGTGGGCGCCGAGAAGCTCCCCGGGCGCGGGCGCGTCGGGGTGCCGTACCGGTTTCACCGCGTCGGCGGGGGGCTGAAGGCTTGCGGAACTACCACTCACAGCCGCAGACCTTACCCGTCCGTCCGCCGCCCATCACCGCCCCGCCCGCGGTGCCCTGCACCGGCTCCCCCTGGTTCCGGGGCATCCGGCTCCCCGTGCCAAGCTTGGCTTCATGCAGCACTCCGCCACCCCGTACGAAGAACGCCTCACCGCCCCCCGCTCGTGGTGGCTGATCAGCCTTCTCGTCGGCGTCTCGTTCGCCCTGATCCTGTTCCCCTTCGGCACCCTGCCGATCCTCGGCGGCCTGGTCGGCGGCACGGCCGCGTCCGCGGTGGTCGCCAGCGCGTACGGCTCCCCGCGCATCCGCGTGGTGGGCGACTCGCTGATCGCGGGCGAGGCGAAGATCCCGGTGTCGGCGCTGGGCGAGTCGGAGGTGCTGGACCCGGAGGAGGCCCGCGCCTGGCGCACGCACAAGGCGGACGTGCGCGCGTTCCTGCTGCTGCGCGCGTACATCCCCCGGGCGCTGCGGGTAATCGTGACGGACCCCGACGACCCGACGCCGTACCTGTACCTGTCGACGCGGGAGCCCGAGCGGCTGGCGGCGGCGATCGAGGCGGCACGCGCGGCCAACGCCCCGAGCGCGCCGGAGAACCGCGCCTGAGAAGTTCGTGAGAAGTCAGAGTTCCTTGGGCAGATCGCGCATCTTCAGCGGCTCGGCAGGCTGATCCAGGGGCGGCTGCTGCTCCAGCTCCTCCCAGGGGACCTGGATCTTGCGCAGGTCGGCGCGGACGCGGGCCGCGAGTCTCCTGGTGTCCCGGCGGTTCAGGACCGCCCCGACCGCGGCGCCCACCATGAACGGCATCAGGGTGGGCATGTCGCGCACCATGCGCTTCATGATCTGCTGGCGCAGTTCGCGCTTCATGCGGCCGCCGAGGGCCGCGTCGTACGTCGACGGCTTCGTCACGTCGATCCCGCGCTCCCCCGACCAGGAGGACAGATACGCGGTGCTGCGGACCTTGAGGCCGCCGGGCGGGCGTACGCCGTAGACCTCGTGCAGTTCCGCGATGAGCTTCAGTTCGACCGCGGCGACCCCGGTGATCTCCGTGGCCAGTTCGGTCGGCAGGGCGGGCGGCACGGGCAGCATGGCCATCGCGCCGATGCCGGCCCCGATGGTCGAGGTGCCGGCCGCGGCGCCCGCCACCAGTTTGTCGGCCAGTTCCTCGGGGCCGAGGCCCGGGAACTGCCTGCGCAGCGTCGCGAGGTCGCGTACGGGCACACGCGGGGCGATGTCGATGACCCGGTCCGCGAGGTGGGCCAGCCCCGCGCGGGCGCGGGAGCCGCTCCTGCGGGCGCCTTCCCGGGCGATGTCCCGGGCCTTGCCGCTGATGACCCGAACCCGTCGCCTGGCGACGGGCGCGGGCCCCTGCTCCGGCGCCGGGTGGTCGGCCCGGTCCGCCGTCGGTTCGAGCGGGGCTCCCGCGGCCGGGGAGCCACGCTCGTCGTCACGCGCGCCGAATGAGCCGTCGAGCGGCCCTTGGTCCGCCTTCCGCTGGGAAAGGCGGCGCTTCCGGGGAGGGGTCGAGCCAGTCATGGCCGACCCCTCCTCAGTCGCAGTCGCGGCAGATCGGCTGACCGTTCTTCTCGCGGGCCAGCTGGCTGCGGTGGTGGACCAGGAAGCAGCTCATGCAGGTGAACTCGTCCTGCTGCTTCGGCAGGACCCGGACGGCCAGTTCCTCGTTCGAGAGGTCCGCTCCGGGCAGTTCGAGTCCCTCGGCGGCCTCGAACTCGTCGACGTCCACTGCGGAGGTGGTCTTGTCGTTCCGCCGGGCCTTCAGCTCTTCCAGGCTGTCCGAGTCGACGTCATCGTCGGTCTTGCGTGGAGTGTCGTAGTCGGTTGCCATATCGCTCTCCCCCTCTGGGTGTCTGCGGTGTCTCCAGCGCACGTAACGCGTGAGAGGCCGGACTTGTGCCCGACCTGAGGCGGAGATTTTGCCTCACATCAAGGGCTGTTACTCAATCGACACCCAACCCGATCCCCCGAGAGTGATCGGCTTGGATGGCGGTGAGGACCGTACACGCTTCGAATACCGCACCTCAAAGGCGCCTCAACGTGTACTTCCCGTGATCAAGAGGCCTGAAAACCAGGACTTTCCGGGCTTTCTGCCATCTGTCATGATCACTGACAGTACATGGCCGGAAATCCGCCCATGTGATCGATCACACAGAGAGAAGCCCATTCGGCCTCTGGAAAATTCCGCGTCGAGCGAACATCCCTCGCGTGTGTCGATGTTTTCCGCTGCGGATCACAGCGGAAGTGTCACATGCATCACCAGGCCACCGCCCTCGCGGGGCCGGGCCGCGATGTGTCCGCCGTGCGCGCGGGCCACGGACCGCACGATGGACAGGCCGAGGCCCACGCCCTTGTCGCTGCCCGTGCGCTCCGTGCGCAGCCGCCTGAAGGGCTCGAAAAGGTTGTCGATCTCATAGGCGGGCACCACCGGACCGGTGTTCGAGACGGTGAGCACCGCCTGTCCGTGCCGGACCTCGGTGTCCACCTCGACCCAGCCGTCCTCGGCCACGTTGTAGCGCACGGCGTTCTGGACGAGGTTCAGCGCGATCCGCTCCAGGAGCACGCCGTTGCCCTGCACCACGGCCGGTCTGCGCTCGCCGCGGATCTCCACGCCCTTGGCCTCGGCCTCGGACCGCACCTGGTCGATGGCCTGGGTGGCCACCTCGGCCAGGTCGACCGGTTTGCGCTCCACGATCTGGTTGTCGCTGCGGGCGAGCAGCAGCAGGCCCTCGACCAGCTGTTCGCTGCGCTCGTTGGTGGCCAGCAGCGTCTTGCCGAGCTGCTGGAGCTCCACCGGCGCGTTCGGGTCGGAGAGGTGGACCTCCAGGAGCGTGCGGTTGATCGCGAGCGGGGTGCGCAGCTCGTGGGAGGCGTTGCCGACGAAGCGCTGCTGGGCGGTGAAGGCCCGCTGGAGGCGCTCCAGCATCTCGTCGAAGGTGTCGGCCAGCTCCTTGAGCTCGTCGTCCGGGCCGTCCAGCTCGATCCGGCGGGACAGGTCGGAGCCGGCCACCGCGCGGGCGGTGCGGGTGATCCGGCCGAGCGGGGACAGCACCCGGCCCGCCATCGCGTACCCGAACGCGAAGGCGATCACGGCGAGGCCCAGCAGGGCCAGCAGCGAGCGGCTGAGCAGGTTGTCCAGGGCGACCTGGCGCTGGTGGTCCACGCACTGGCTGATCGCGTCGTTGAAGTCCGCCAGCGGCAGGCTGGTGGTGTTGATCGCGGGGCAGTTGTCGCTGGAGACCTTCAGCTCCTGGAAGCTGACGATCTTGAACAGCGGCTGGTTGCCGGTGCTGATGGCCTGCGCGGCCAGCAGGTAGATGATCGACAGCAGCAGGATGCCGGCGATCAGGAACATGCCGCCGTACAGCAGGGTGAGCCGTATGCGGATGGTGGGCCGCAGCCACGGGAAGGGGGCCTGCGGCCGCCGGGGGTCCCAGGTGGGCTTGGGCGGCGCTTGCGGGGGTGCGGGTGTCGCGGCCATGGCGGATCAGATCCGGTAGCCGGAGCCGGGCACGGTGACGATCACGGGGGGCTCGCCGAGTTTGCGGCGCAGGGTCATCACGGTCACCCGGACCACGTTGGTGAACGGGTCGGTGTTCTCGTCCCAGGCCTTCTCCAGCAGCTGCTCCGCCGAGACGACGGCGCCCTCGCTGCGCATGAGCACTTCCAGGACGGCGAACTCCTTGGGGGCGAGCTGGACCTCCTTGCCGTCGCGGAAGACCTCGCGGCGGTTGGGGTCGAGCTTGATGCCGGCGCGCTCCAGGACGGGCGGCAGGGGCAGGCTGGTGCGGCGGCCGAGGGCGCGCACGCGTGCGATCAGCTCGCTGAACGCGAACGGCTTGGGCAGGTAGTCGTCGGCACCGATCTCCAGGCCCTCGACGCGGTCGCTGACGTCGCCGGAGGCGGTGAGCATGAGCACGCGGGTGGGCATGCCCAGCTCGACGATCTTGCGGCAGACGTCGTCGCCGTGCACGAGCGGGAGGTCGCGGTCGAGGACGACCACGTCGTAGTCGTTGACGCCGATGCGCTCCAGGGCGGCCGCACCGTCGTACACGACGTCGACGGCCATGGCCTCCCGGCGCAGTCCGGTGGCCACCGCATCGGCGAGCAGTTGCTCGTCCTCGACGACGAGTACGCGCACGTCGCTAGTCCTTCCTGTGTCCACCCGCGTGGCGCACCGGGCGCCCCGCGCGGGCAGGGGTGTTCGTGGAGTGTGACTCCATCCTGCCCTTTTCGGTCATAAGTCGGCTGTAAGCGGTGTCCCGGCCGTGGGAACGGGCGTCCAGGGGCGGGAATGCGAGATTTTCTCCGCCGGCGAGGTTTCCCGGGAATGCAGCGGGGGGAGGACGGGTTTACACCCCGCGATCACGCTCTGCATGTGCCGCAGCACCATGCGGTACCTCGCGATCCGCTTGTGCAGAGCGGGCGCGGGTGTCCGGCACCGTAGCCGCCCGGCCAGGGCGCGTCGGGCACCTGCGGAAGGCGTGATCGTCCCTTCCCGACGGCACACCCCCGTGCCACCGACCCACCGACCCTGGACGAGGGGGCGCAGCATGGACGCTTTCACCGCAGGACTTCTCCAGCGCATAAAGGCGACCGAGTCCGACCTGTCTCGGGCTCGTGACGAGGGCGACGACTTCCTCGTCGAGGTGGAGCAGGCAGAGCTCGACGACCTGCGCCGCCTCGCCGCCGAACACGGTGTGGAGGTCGGCGCGTCACGCGTCTGATCGATCCGAGCGCGCTGAAGCGACGGCGAGGGACCCCGGCGAATCCAGCGCCGGGGTCCCTTCGCGTGTGCCCACGTGCCCGACCGTCAGTCGTGCCAGGCCCCGAAGTCCTCCAGCAGCCGCTGGAGGGGCTCGAAGACGCCCGGGGTGCCCGCGACCGTCAGATCGCGTCCGGGGCGCTCTCCGGGCCGTCCACCGGTCAGCGCGCCCGCCTCCCGGGCGATGAGGTCCCCCGCGGCGTGGTCCCACGGGTGCAGTCCGCGCTCGTAGTACCCGTCGAGCCGGCCGCAGGCCAGGTCGCACAGGTCGATGGCGGCCGAGCCGCCGCGCCGGATGTCCCTGAGCAGCGGGATCAGCCGGGCGGCCACCTCGGCCTGGTGGGCCCGGACCTCGGCGACGTAGTTGAAGCCGGTGGAGACCAGTGCCTGGTCCAGCGGGGGCGCGGGGCGGCAGGCGAGCGCCCGCTCGCCCTCCCATGCGCCGGTGGCCCAGGCGCCGCCGCCGCGGACCGCCTGGTACGTCTCACCGCGCATCGGGGCCGCGACGACCCCGGCCACGGTCTCGCCGTCCCGTTCGGCCGCGATGGAGACCGCCCAGGTCGGCAGGCCGTAGAGGTAGTTCACGGTGCCGTCGAGCGGGTCGATCACCCAGCGGATGCCGCTGCTGCCGGCGACGGAGGCGCCCTCCTCGCCGAGGAAGCCGTCGTCGGGGCGCCGTTCGGAGATCAGATCGGTGATCAGCTTCTCCGCCGCGATGTCCATCTCGGTGACGACGTCGATCGGGCTGGACTTGGTCCGTGCCACGGCGAGGTCGGCCGGGCGGCCGTCCCGCAGCAGCTCGCCGGCGCGCCGGGCGGCCTCCTGGGCCAGTTCCAGCAGTTCCCTGTGCAGGGCGTCGGTCACGGCTCTCCTCACGCGTAGGGGCTGTCGGCGCCCGCGGCGGCCGGGCGGGGCGCCCGGGACGGGCAGCAGCCGACCGGGCAGACGTCGTGGCTCGCGCCCAGGGCACCCAGGGCGCAGGGGGTGACGGCCTGGCCGCGCTCGGTGGCGGCGCGCTCCAGGACCAGCTCGCGCACGGCGGCCGCGAACCGGGGGTCGGCGCCCACGGTGGCCGAGCGCCGCACCGGCAGACCCAGCTCCTCGGCCTTGGCCCTGGCCTCGGTGTCGAGGTCGTACAGGACCTCCATGTGGTCGGAGACGAAGCCGATGGGGGCCATGACGACCGCCGGGACGCCCGCCGCGTGCCGCTCCTCCAGGTGGTCGCAGATGTCGGGCTCCAGCCACGGGATGTGCGGGGCGCCGGAGCGGGACTGGTAGACGAGCCGCCAGGGGTGGTCCACGCCGGTGCGCTCGCGGACGGCGTCGGCGATCAGCCGGGCCACGTCCAGGTGCTGCTCCACGTAGGCGCCGCCCTCGCCGTGGGCCTCGACGGGGCCGGAGGTGTCGGCGGCGGCCGTGGGGATGGAGTGCGTGGTGAAGGCGATGTGGGCGCCGTCGCGGACGTCCTCGGGGAGGTCGGCGAGGGAGCGCAGCACGCCGTCGATCATGGGCTCGACGAAGCCGGGGTGGTTGAAGTAGTGGCGCAGCTTGTCGATCTTCGGGAGGTCGAGGCCCTCGCCCTGCAGGGTGGCCAGCGCGTCGGCGAGGTTCTCGCGGTACTGGCGGCAGCCGGAGTAGGAGGCGTAGGCGCTGGTGGCGAGCACCAGGACGCGGCGGCGGCCGTCGGCGACCATCCGGCGCAGGGTGTCGGTCAGGTACGGCGCCCAGTTGCGGTTGCCCCAGTAGACCGGCAGGTCCAGGCCGTGCCCGGCGAAGTCCTCGCGCAGCGCCTCGATCAGGGCGCGGTTCTGGCCGTTGATGGGGCTGACCCCGTCGAACAGGAAGTAGTGCTGCCCGACTTCCTTCAGGCGTTCCTTGGGGATGCCGCGCCCCCGCGTGACGTTCTCCAGGAACGGGACCACGTCCTCGGGACCTTCGGGACCGCCGAAGGACAGCAGGAGCAGGGCGTCGTACGGGGTGGCATCGAGCGCGTCTGGCATGTCTCGATCCTGCCACCCGGCACCGACAGCCCGGCAAGCGCGGGGTGAAGAGTCGGGTTCCAAATGGTTCATGACGATATTTCCACATGGAAAACCGGATGCCCTTAGGGTCGCCTAACTCGTAAGCTGTATCCGCCGTATTCGCGCCTTACGGACCGCCTCGGAGACCACGTGCCCAGCCCCTACAGAGCCTTGTTCGACGCGCCCGGTACCAAGGCCTTCTCGGCCGCCGGGCTGCTCGGCCGGATGCCGTTGTCCATGATGGGCATCGGCGTGGTCACGATGGTCTCCCAGCTCACCGGGCGCTATGGGCTCGCGGGCGCCCTGTCGGCCACCATCGCGCTGTCCGCGGCGATCCTCGGCCCGCAGGTGTCCCGCCTGGTGGACCGGCACGGACAGAGCCGGGTGCTGCGGCCCGCGACCCTCGTGGCCCTCGCGGCGACGACCGGACTGCTGCTCGTGGCGCACTTCGGATGGCCGGACTGGGCGCTGTTCGTCTGCGCCGCCGGCATCGGCGCGGTGCCGAGCCTCGGCGCGATGATCCGGGCCCGCTGGGCGGCCCTGTACCGGGGCACGCCCAAGCTGCACACCGCCTACTCGTTCGAGTCGGTCATGGACGAGGTCTGCTTCATCTTCGGGCCGATCGTCTCCATCGGCCTGTGCACGGCCTGGTTCCCCGAGGCCGGCCCGCTGCTGGCCGCCTGCTTCCTGGCGGCCGGCGTCTGCTGGCTGACCGCGCAGCGGGCCACCGAGCCGAAGCCGCACCCGCGCGAGCGGCACGGCGGCGGCACCGCCCTGCGCTCGCGGGCCCTCCAGGTGCTGGTGGCGACCTTCGTGGCGACCGGCGCGATCTTCGGGTCGGTGGACGTGGTCACGGTCGCCTTCGCCGACGAACGCGGTCACAAGGGCGCGGCGAGCGTGGTGCTCGCCGTGTACGCGGCCGGTTCCTGTGTGGCCGGGGCGGTCTTCGGGCTGCTGCGCCTCGCGGGGGCGCCGGAACGCCGCTGGCTGCTGGGCGTCACCGCCATGGCCGTGAGTATGATCCCCCTCCTACTGGTCGGAAACCTGCCGCTTCTGGCCGTGGCGCTGTTCGTTGCGGGGCTGTCCATCGCACCGACGATGATCACGACGATGTCCCTCATCGAAGAGCACGTACCTCGCGCGCAGCTCACCGAGGGCATGACCTGGGTGAGCACCGGCCTGGCGGTCGGCGTGGCCCTCGGCTCCTCGCTGGGCGGCACGGTGATCGACGCCGCCGGCGCGCGGGCCGGGTACGGGGTTCCGGCGCTGTCCGGGGCCGTCGCGGTCGTGGTCGGTTTCCTCGGGTACCGCCGGCTGCGCAGGCCGGCCGCGGGTCGGGGAGGCACCGTTGAGCACCACAGCGAGCGGGAAGACGAGCGGCGCGAACGGCACATGGCGTAACTGGGGCGGGAACGTCGCGGCCCGGCCCGCCCGGCAGGTCGAGCCGGCCTCGGTCGAGGAGCTGGCCGCGGCGGTGCGCCGGGCGCGCGAGGACGGCCTGAAGGTGAAGGCGGTCGGCACCGGGCACTCCTTCACCTCGATCGCCGCCACCGACGGCGTCTTGATACGCCCTCAACTGTTGACCGGCATACGCGCCGTCGACCGGGAGGCCATGACCGTCACGGTCGAGGCCGGCACCCCGCTCAAGAGGCTCAACGCCGCCCTGGCGCGCGAGGGCCTGTCGCTCACCAACATGGGCGACATCATGGAGCAGACGGTCTCCGGCGCCACCAGCACCGGCACGCACGGCACGGGCCGCGACTCGGCCTCCATCGCCGCCCAGATCAAGGGCCTCGAACTCGTCACGGCGGACGGCTCGGTACTCACCTGCTCCGAGAAGGAGAACCCCGAGGTCTTCGCGGCCGCACGGACGGGGCTCGGCGCGCTCGGTGTCGTCACCGCGATCACCTTCGCCGTGGAACCGCTGTTCCTGCTCACCGCCCGCGAGGAACCGATGCCCCTCGACCGGGTCCTCGCCGAGTTCGACCGACTGTGGGCGGAGAACGAGCACTTCGAGTTCTACTGGTTCCCGCACACCGAGAACACCACCACCAAGCGCAACAACCGCAGCCTGGGCCCCGAGCGGCCCGTGGGGCAGCTGGCCGGGTGGTTCGAGGACGAGTTCCTGTCCAACGGCGTCTTCCAGGTGGCCCAGTGGATCGGCCGGGCGGTCCCCGGCGCCGTCCCGGGCATCGCGCGGATCTCCAGCCAGGCCCTGTCCGCGCGGTCGTACACCGACATCCCCTACAAGGTCTTCACCTCGCCGCGCCGGGTGCGCTTCGTGGAGATGGAGTACGCCGTTCCGCGCGCGGCCCTGGTGGAGACGGTGCGCGAGCTGAAGACCATGGTGGAGCGCTCGGGCCTGCGCGTCAGCTTCCCGGTGGAGGTGCGCACCGCCCCGGCCGACGACATCACCCTGTCCACCGCCTCCGGCCGGGACAGCGCGTACGTCGCCGTGCACATGTACCGGGGCACGCCGTACCAGGCGTACTTCACCGCCGCCGAGCGGATCTTCACCGCGCACGAGGGCCGGCCGCACTGGGGCAAGGTGCACACCCGGGACGCGGAGTACCTCGCCCGGGTGTATCCGAGGTTCGCCGAGTTCACGGCGTTGCGGGACCGCCTTGACCCGGATCGGCTGTTCCAGAACGACTATCTGCGGAGGGTGCTGGGGGCGTAGCCGCCGGGGCGGAGCCGCTGGGCGTGGGGGTCGGGCCGGCCTGGCCGCCACCGGTCCGGCCGTCCGGCGAGGCGCTCGGGGTGGGCGTCGCCGGGTCCGTCGTACCGCCGCCGGTGCCGGTGCCGGCGCCCTGCGAGGGGACGCCGCCGGTCGGGGCGGTGTGCGAGGGGGTCCAGGAGGGGTCCTGGCCGGGCTGGGGGTCGTTCGTCCGGTGTGCGGACGAGTGCCGCCCGCCGACGGCGTCGCCGACCGTGGTGCCGGTGCCGCCGCTGAAACTGCTGCCGGACACCAGTTCGTACACCGTGATGCCGCCCATGGTCACCCCGAACACGAGAGCGGCGGCGACCAGCGGCCGGCGCCAGCTCTTGATCCGGGCCCGGTAGACGGTGCCCTCGGAGAACTCGCCCGGGACCGGTGGCACCTGCACCTGGGGCCGGGCCCCGGTCTTGACCACCCGCAGCTGTTCGCCGGTCCGCTTGAAGAAGTGCTGGAAGACGGTGCCGCCACAGGTGGCGATCACACTGACGACGCCCGCGCCGAGGATCGTGCCGTACACGCCGAAGGAGGAAGCCAGCTTGGCCGCCACGACCGCCGCCAGGGCGCTTCCCGCCACCTGGGGGACGTTGAGGTCGAACCGCTTCCGCTCCGTATCGGGTGTTTCGCGCATACCCGGAACTTGCCTGCCTTTCCCGTACTTGATCGACATTGAGTGGCCGACTGCACGAGATAGGGACGTACGCACGAAACCATTAGTTCCGTTTCTGGAGATTAGGTGAAGTTCGCCACGTTCATGATCGACAAAACCGGTTGCGGCGGGCCAAGTCGCGCCCGTTGCCAGAAGTTGGGCGGCGCGCCAATCCACGCACGTGGCCCGAATGGAGTACTGTTGCGAACCCTGGGTCCGGCCTCCCACCAGGGTGTCCGCGGCCACCAAGGACCGCCGGGAGGGGGCTAGTTGCACAGGGTGACGGACTTGGTCACTTAGCGTGGCGAACAGGTAACCGTGCCATAACGGCGATCCAGGGCCCGTGCCCGACACGCCGGGCAACTCGGCAAGGTTGTGGCAGGCTGCACCCGGGCAGGCCACACTCGACTAGCGGAAGCAGCGACGCACGTGACGTCGGCAGGCACCACCCGGGAGGTCCCCATGCCCGAACTGCGTGTCGTGGCCGTCTCGAATGACGGCACACGGCTGGTGCTGAAGGCTGCCGACTCAACGGAGTACACGCTTCCGATCGACGAACGGCTGCGCGCCGCCGTACGCGGCGACCGGCCGCGCCTCGGCCAGATCGAGATCGAGGTCGAGAGCCATCTGCGCCCCCGCGACATCCAGGCGCGGATACGAGCCGGTGCCACCGCGGAAGAGGTCGCGCAGCTCGCGGGCATCCCCGTCGACCGGGTGCGGCGCTTCGAGGGTCCGGTGCTGGCCGAACGCGCCTTCATGGCCGAACGCGCCCGCAAGACCCCGGTCCGCCGCCCGGGCGAGAACTCCGGCCCGCTGCTCGGCGAGGCCGTCCAGGAACGGCTGCTGCTGCGCGGCGCCGAGAAGGACACCGTGCAGTGGGACTCCTGGCGCCGCGACGACGGCACCTGGGAGGTCCTGCTCGTCTACCGGGTCGCCGGCGAACCGCACTCCGCGAGCTGGACGTACGACCCGCCTCGGCGGCTGGTCCAGGCCGTGGACGACGAGGCGCGCTCGCTGATCGGCGAGTCCGACGACCTCGCCGCGCCCGAGCCGAGCTTCCCGTTCGTCCCGCGCATCGCCCGGCTGCCGCGCGAGCGCTCCATGGACCGCGCCCTGGACCGGCAGACCGACCGGGAGCGGCCGTCCCTGCCCGCGCAGGCGGCGGAACCCGCCGAGGAGAGCACCGGTGAACGGGACTCGCTGACCAGCCTCCTGGAGGCCGTGCCGTCCTTCCGCGGCGACATGGTGGTCCCGGAACGCGCCCCGGACCCCTCGGACGAGCCCGACGAGGAGGCCGTCGCGGAGGAGCCGCCGGCGCCCGCCGCCTCGGCCGGTTCGGCCTACGCGGACGTCCTCATGCCCCGCTCGGTCGGCAGCCACCGCGACCGGCTGGTCGGCGCGACCGACCGTCAGGCGGAGGCCGACGGCGTCCGCCCCGGCCGCCGGGCGGCCGTCCCGAGCTGGGACGAGATCGTGTTCGGCACCCGCCGCAAGAAGCAGGAGTAGCCGGCCGTACGACGACGGGCAGGGGCGGGTCACCGGTGAGCCGCCCCTCTCGGGCTTCCGCCGGCCCGCTACCGCGGGTCGGCGCCCGTCGCGACCGGACGGGACGGGTCCGCGGACCACTCCGACCAGGAACCGACGTACAGCGCCGCCGGGATACCCGCCACCGCGAGGGCCAGCACCTCGTGCGCTGCCGACACGCCCGAGCCGCAGTAGACGCCCACCTCCGTGTCGGCGCTGACGCCGAGCGCCTTGAAGCGGTCCTTCAGCTCGGCCGCGGGCAGGAAGCGACCGTCGGGGCCGACGTTCTCCGTCGTCGGCGCGGAGACCGCGCCCGGGATGTGCCCGCCGACCCGGTCCACGGGCTCCACCTCGCCCCGGTACCGCTCCCCCGCGCGGGCGTCCAGCAGCACGCCCGTGCGGGCCAGGGCCGCGGCACCGTCCGCGTCCAGCAGGCCCGCCGCGCCCGGCGCCGGGCTGAAGTCGCCCTCGGCCGGGGTGGGCGCCCCGGTCGCCAACTCGCCCTCCCAGGACGGCAACCCGCCGTCCAGGACCCGCACGTCCGGGTGACCCGTCCAGCGCAGCAGCCACCACGCGCGCGCGGCGGCCCAGCCCTGTCCGCCGTCGTAGACGACGACCGGACGGCTCGCCGACACACCCGCGCGGCGCATCGCGGCGCCGAACTCCGCGAGGTCCGGCAGCGGATGGCGGCCGCGCCCGCCCGGGGCCGCCGCCAGTTCCCGGTCCAGGTCGACGAAGACCGCGCCGGGGATGTGCCCGGCCGCGTACTCGGCCCGGCCGTCGAAGGCCGGGGCACCCGCCGCCTTCGCCAGGCTCAGCTGCCAGCGGACGTCCAGCAGGACCGGCGGCGCCTCGCCGACGAGGTCCCGGGCGAGTTCGGATGCGGTGATGATGACTGTCATGGCGCCATGCATACGCCAGGGGTGGCCGCGGCGTCCAGGTACGGCTACGCTGCTCGGCCGGGCAGTGTCGGTCACCGAACGTAAGAGATCGAGCACGTGTCGTACGTCCGTCGGACACCGGTCCGACATCATCAGGATGCGGCGAAAGACGTCAGCCCTGGACATCTTCCGAAGTCATCGCCAAGTGGCGGCGCGGCGGCGGGACATGGCCGCCAGAGCGTGGAAGATGCGGACACCGGTACGGGCGTACGCGCCGGCGGCGAGCACACCCCTGCCGGGGGAGCGGAAGCGACACGGCCACCACACGGGCGGCCGGGGAGAGAGTGATCGATGACCGAGGCACGGGAGTCGGCCGGTCCGCACGCGCTGCGCGCGCCCGGCACGCCCTGCTGGGTGAGCCTGATGGCGCGCGGGCTCACCGCCACCGAGGAGTTCTACGGGGCGCTGTTCGGCTGGGAGTTCCGACCGGGCCCGCGGCAGCTCGGCCCGTACGTGCGGGCGCTGCTCGACGGGCACGAGGTGGCCGGCATGGGCCAGTTGCCGCCGGACCACCGGCTGCCGATCGCCTGGACGCCCTACCTCGCCACGGACGACGTGGACCGCACGGCAGACGCGGTGCGGCTGTGCGGCGGCACGGTGGCGGTCGGCCCGCTGGACGCGGACGAGGCCGGGCGGCTGGCCATCGCCGCCGACCCCTGTGGCGCGGTGTTCGGCATCTGGCAGGGCCTCGTGCGCCTGGGCACCCCGGTCACCGGGGTGCCGGGCACGCCCGCCTGGAACGAACTGCTCACGTTCGAGACGGAGAGCGTCACCAAGTTCTACGCGAGCGTGTTCGGTTACGAGACGGACCCGGCGGCCGACGCCGGTGCGGACTATGTGACCCTGCGCGTCGACGGGCGCCCGGTGGCCGGACTGCAGGGGCTGGGCCGGGCGCTGCCCCGGGACCGGGGACCGTACTGGGCGACCTGCTTCCACGTGGCCGACACCGACGAGGCCCTGCGCCGGGTGACCGCGCTCGGCGGCCGGGTGGTCCGCCCGGCCCACGACGGCCCGCACGGGCGGGCGGGGACGGTGGCGGACCCGGAGGGCGCGGTGTTCTCGGTGGTCCAGGAGCCGCGCTGAAGGATTTCGGGCGGGCTCAGGGGGACCGGACCAGGATGACGGGCCCAGGGGGACCGGCTCGGGAGACCGGCTCAGGAGGACGAGACCGGCAGCACGTCCGGGGAGATGGCCGCCGCGCGGGCCGTCGCCGCGGTCATCCGGCGCCGGTGGTGGCGGCGGCACAGCACCTCGTAACCGATCTCGCCCGCCTCCTGATTGACGTCTCCGACGACCACCTGGGCGCCCTCGACCACCATCTCCCCGCCGACCGTGCGGGCGTTGTGCGTGGCGCGGGCGCCGCACCAGCACAGCGCCTCCACCTGGAGCACCTCGATGCGGTCGGCCAGTTCCACCAGCCGCTGGGAGCCGGGGAAGAGCTTGGAGCGGAAGTCGGTGGTGATGCCGAAGGCGAAGACGTCCACGCCGAGGTCGTCCACCACACGGGCCAGCTGGTCGATCTGGCCGGGCGCCAGGAACTGGGCCTCGTCCGCGATCACATAGTCGATCCGGCCGCCCTGCGAGAGGTGGTCCACGACGTAGGCGTACAGGTCCTGGTCGTCGGCGACCTCGACCGCGTCGGTGACCAGGCCGAGGCGGGAGGAGAGCTTGCCCGCGCCCGCGCGGTCGTTGCGGGTGAATATCATCCCGGCCAGGCCGCGCGCGGAGCGGTTGTGCTCGATCTGCAGAGCCAGCGTCGACTTCCCGCAGTCCATCGTTCCGGAGAAGAACACCAGCTCGGGCATGAGGAGTTGAACACCTTTCGGCGAGATGGGGAGGGAAGCGGTAGGGGGTCAGGAGCGTACTTCGAGCAGCGGGACGAGCTGCTCCACGGGGGTCATCGAACCGTGGTTGCCCACCAGCGCGGACTCCTTCGGTTCCCGCTCGGAGGCGATGATCAGGACGTCGTCGTACGCGGCCGCGATCACGTCCCCGAGCCGGGCGTACACCCGCTCGTCCACGTGCGGCCCGAACCAGCCCGCCTGGATCGCCTCGTCCCGCGAGGCCACCCAGAACTGCTCCCCCAGCACCTCGCGCCAGCAGGTCAGCACGTCGTTGTGGGCGCCCGGCACCGCGTACACGTGCCGGGCCCGGCCCTCGCCGCCCAGCAGGGCGACACCGGCGCGCAGCTCCCAGTCCGTGTCGAAGTCGATGCGGTGCTCGTCGTCGAACGGCACGTCGATCATGCCGTGGTCGGCGGTGACGTAGAGCGCGCTGCGCGGGGGCAGTTGCTCGGCGAGGCGCTGGGCCAGCCGGTCGACGTACATCAGCTGGCCGCGCCAGGTGTCGGAGGCGACGCCGTAGCGGTGGCCGGAGCCGTCGAGTTCGGCGTAGTACGTGTACACCAGCGAGCGGTCCCCGGCGGCCAGTTGCTCGGCGGCCAGGTCCATCCGCTCCTCACCGGACAGCCTGCCGTGGAAGCTGCCGCCGCTGAGCGCGACCTTGGTGAGCGGGGTGTGCTGGAAGGCGGGCGAGGACACCTGGGCGGCGTGCACCCCGGCGTCGTGGGCCAGCTGGAAGACGGTGGGGTACGGCTGCCAGGGGCGCGGGTCGGTGTACGGCTGCCAGCGCAGCTGGTTCATCAGCGCGCCGGTGGCCGGGTCGCGGACCGTGTAGCCGGGCAGGCCGTGCGCGCCGGGCGGCAGGCCGGTGCCGACGGAGGCGAGGGAGGTCGCGGTGGTCGCCGGGTAGCCCGCGGTGAGCGGGCGGCCGGTGCCGCCGCGGGAGCTGCCGAGCAGCGAGGTGAGGAAGGGGGCCTCGTCGGGATGGGCGCGCAGCTGCTCCCAGCCGAGGCCGTCGACCAGGAAGACACAGGCCCGGTCGGCCGGGGTCAGCTCGGTGATCGTCGCGGACATGCCGGGGACACCCATGCCGGCGGCGAGGGTGGGCAGCAGGTCGGCGAGGGAGCCGGTGCCGTACTGGGGCAGCGGCGCGGTGTCCAGGGCGAGGGGTTCCGGGTGGTCCCAGGCGGAGAGCTGG
This sequence comes from Streptomyces misionensis, assembly GCF_007896895.1. Taxonomy (GTDB): domain Bacteria; phylum Actinomycetota; class Actinomycetes; order Streptomycetales; family Streptomycetaceae; genus Streptomyces; species Streptomyces misionensis_A. The sequence goes on from NZ_VOGW01000013.1 coordinate 116,107, forward strand.
GACATCAGCGGGTGATGTCCGCGGTCGCCTCCGAGATGGCCTGCGCGAAGGCGAGCGCCTCGCGCACCGTCTCCGGTCCGTCCCCGGCCTCGCTGACGCGCAGGCTCAGGTCGTCCGCCGTGGAGCTGCCGGTGTAGCCGTGGTCGGCGTCGCAGTTGGGGTCGCCGCAGGCGGCGGGCTCCAGGTCGATCCGGCTCACCGCGCCCCAGCCGATGGTCAGCACGACCTCGCGGGGCAGGGTGCCCGGGGTGTACTGCTCGGGGTTGGCCACCACCCGGCTGACCACGACGGAGGAGATCCGGCCGAGCTTCACCGACTCGGTGGAGGTGGTGGCGTACGGCGTCGGGGAGGTGCTGTCGGCGGCCTGCTCGTCGGTGTGGCTGACGATGAAGCGGTTGGCGGTGAGGACCAGGACGGTCACATGGCGGCGCACCTCGTTCTGGTCGAACGTGGTCTCCTGGTGGACCAGGTACGACCGGATGGGCTCGCCGCCCACCGCGGCCTCCACCGCCTCGGCCACGAGGGCCGGGTAGTAGCCGCTGCGCTCGATCGCCGCGCGCAGCCCCTGGGTCGTCGTACTGGTCTTGGCCATGGCGTCCATCCTAGTCCGTGGCCAAGGTGGGTCCGGGCCGCCCGGCGCCGATGGTCAAGGCGGGTCCGGGCCGCCCGGCGCCGATGACCGAGGAAGCTCCGGGCCGCCCGGCGCCGAGGCACGCACCGCGATCCACGGGGCCGGGAACCTCCCGGGGACACACGGGTGAACGCCGGGG
>NZ_VOGW01000140.1 GCF_007896895.1 Streptomyces misionensis
CCCGCCTACTGGGCCCACCACATACGCGCGACCGTACGCTTCGCCGACGGCATCCACACCCTCGCCGACCACGGCATCACCACCTACCTCGAACTCGGCCCCGACAGCACCCTCACCGCCATGGCCCGCGAAAACCTCGACCACGACACGCAGAGCCAGCCCGTATTCGTCCCCGCACTACGCCACGACGGCGATGAAGTACGCACCGTCCTCACGGCACTGGCCGTCTGCCACACCCGGGGCGTATCGGTCGACCGGTCCGCGCTGCTCGGCCGGACGGACGCCGGCCCGGCCGACCTGCCGACCTACGCCTTCCAGAGGGAGACCTACTGGCTGACGGCGGACGGCGCGGCGGCGGGCGACGTGACGGCGGCGGGCTTGGAGGAGACCGGTCACCCGTTGCTGGGCGCGGTGGTGGAGGTGCCGGAGTCGGAGGAGGTGCTGTTCACGTCCCGGCTGTCCCTGGCAACCCACCCGTGGCTGGCCGACCACGTCGCGGCCGGAGCGGTACTGCTGCCGGGGGCGGCGTTCGTGGAACTGGCCGTGCGGGCCGGTGACGAGGTGGGGTGCGGCGCGGTCGAGGAACTGGTCCTGGAGACACCGCTGCCGCTGGCCGAGGGCACCGGGGTGCGGCTGCGGGTGAGCGTGGGGGCGGCCGGGGAGGAAGGCCGGCGCACGGTACGGATGTACTCGCGGGCCGAGGAAGCGGGCGCCGCCTGGGTCCGCCACGCCTCCGGGACGCTGCGGCCGATGTCCGCGCCGGAGACGACACCGGACACGACGCCGAGTACGACGCCGGAGGCGGTGGACCTGTCGGTGTGGCCGCCGGCGGGCGCCGTCGCCGTGGACCCGGCGGAGGTTGCGGCACTGTACGACGGTCTGGAGCAGGCCGGGTACCGCTACGGGCCCGTGTTCCAGGGGGTGCGGGCCGCCTGGCGCGTGGACGGCGCGGTGTACGCCGAGGTGGCCCTGCCCGAGGACCACGAGGACCGGGCGGCGGCCTTCGCACTGCACCCGGCGCTCCTCGACGCCGCCCTGCACGCGGCCGACTTCCAGCACCGCGCGGACCGTACCGGCGCGCACACGAGACTGCCCTACGTATGGCGCGACGTCACCCTGCACGCCACGGGTGCCACGGCCGTGCGGGTACGGGTGGTTCCGACCGGCGGGGACAGCATGACCCTGCACCTGGCCGACGGGACCGGCGCCCCCGTCGCGTCCGTGGGCTCGATGGTGTCCCGCCCGGTCGAGTCCGCGCGGTTCGCCGGCGGCCGGGCCGCCGAGCACCTGCTGCGCCCGGACTGGGAGGAGACGACGCCGGCGGCACCGTCCGCCCCGGACCACGTCACGGAGTCCGTGACGGTGCCGGTCGGCACGGCGGCGGACGTGCGCGTGCTGGCCGCACGCGGCGGCGCCCGCACCGGCACGCTGATGGTCGAGCTGACGGAACCCGGCGCCCTGCGCGACCTGACCGGCCGCCTGCTGGCCATCGTTCAGGCGTGGTCGGCCGAACCGGCCCTGGACGGCACGCGGCTGGCCGTGATCACCAGGGGTGCGGTGGCCGTGACACCGGGAGAGGATGTCGACCCGGCGCTCGGCGCCCTGTGGGGTCTGGTCGGGACCGCGCAGTCGGAGAACGCCGGACGCGTCGCCCTGGTCGACATCGACGACGCGCCGTCCTCGCGCACGGAACTGAGCACGCTCGTACCCGCCCTGTTCGCCGCCGACGAGACACAGGCCGCGGTCCGCGAGGGACGGTGCTTCCTGCGCCGGCTCGTGCGCGCCGAGGCTCCGGGTAAGACACCCGCGACCTGCAGCAGGCCGATCGGCGAAGGCACGGTGCTCGTCACGGGCGGCACGGGGTCGCTCGGCGCGGTGGTGGCCCGGCACCTGGTGCGTACGCACAGAGCGCGCAGTCTCGTCCTGGCCAGCAGGAGCGGACCCAAGGCTCCCGGCGCGGCCGAACTGGCGGCGGAACTGGAGGCGGCCGGGGCTCGTGTCCACGTGCTCGCCTGCGACGTCGGGGACCGGGAGGCCGTGGCCGGCCTGCTGGCCGGGGTACCGGCCGACGCGCCGTTGACGGCGGTGGTGCACACGGCCGGCGTACTGGACGACGGCGTGCTGACGGCGCTGGCACCGGACCGTATGGACACGGTGCTGCGCCCGAAGGCGGACGGCGCCCGCCACCTCCACGAACTGACCGCCGGTTTGGACCTCTCCGCCTTCGTCCTCTTCTCCTCCGCGGCCGGCACCTTCGGCAGCTCGGGGCAGGGCAACTACGCCGCCGCCAACGCTTACCTGGACGCCCTGGCACAGCACCGCGCCGCCCGGGGGCTCCCGGCGCTCTCCCTCGGCTGGGGCATGTGGGCCCAGGACGCCGGCATGACGGCCGGACTCGATGCCACCGACCACCGCAGGCTCGCCCGCGACGGCATGACACCACTGTCGGCGGCCGAGGGCATGGAACTGTTCGACGCCGCACTGCGCGGCGGCACACCGGTACTGCTCCCCATGAAGCTGGACGTGGGCGCCCTGCGTGCCCAGGCCGCCGGCAGGCCGGTCCCCCCGCTGCTGCGCGGCCTGGTCCCCCCACCCCGGGGCGGGCGGCAGCGGGTCAGGCGGGCACCGGCCGACGGAGCGGACGCGCTCAGCACCCGGCTGGCCGGCGTGGGCGCCGCCGACCGGCAGGCGATCCTCCTCGACCTGGTCCGGCAGGAAGCGGCCCACGTCCTCGGTCACACCTCCGTCGGCCGCATCGGGCACGAGGCGGCCTTCACCGACGTCGGCTTCGATTCGCTCACGGTGATCGAACTGCGCGACCGGCTCCTCGCCCGCACCGGGCTGCGCCTTCCCGCCACCTTCGCCTTCGACTTCCCGACACCCGGGGCACTCGCCGACCACCTGAACACCCTGCTGGACACAGGCACCGCGGAGGACCCGCTGCTGGGCGAGCTGGCACGGCTGGAGGACCTGGTGGCGGGCCGCCCGGCCGACCGGGCCAAGGACACCGTCGCCGCCGCCCGGCTCCGGATGCTGGCGGCCCGGCTCAGCACCGTCGCCCCCGGACCGGTCGGCGGCACCGACAGCATCCAGACGACGCTCGACACAGCATCGGTCGACGACGTCCTGGCCTTCATCGACGAGGAGTTCGGGATCGTCGACCCGTCGGACCCCAGCCGCGCCCACGAGTGAAGAGGAAGGTGATCGCCGGTGGACAATGACGAGAAACTGGTCCGGTATCTCAAGCGGGTGACCGCCGACCTGCACGAGACCCGGCAGCGGCTCGGCCAGATCGAGGCCGCACGCACGGAACCCGTCGCCATCGTCGGCATGGCCTGCCGGCTGCCGGGCGGCGTGACGTCACCCGAGGACCTGTGGAACCTGGTGGCGGCCGGTGGCGACGCCGTCGGCGCCTTCCCCGAGGACCGGGGCTGGGACCTGGACGACCTCTTCGACCCGGACCCCGACCACCCCGGCACCAGCTACGTCCGCCAGGGCGGTTTCCTGCGCGACGCGGGCGACTTCGACGCGGGTTTCTTCGGCATCTCCCCGCGCGAGGCCCTGGCGATGGACCCGCAGCAGCGGCTGCTCCTCGAAACGTCATGGGAGGCGTTCGAACGGGCCGGCATCGACCCGACCGCCCTGCGCGGCAAGGACGTCGGCGTCTTCACCGGAATGATGCACCAGAGCTACGGTGCCGGCGCCACCGGCGATCTCGAAGGCCACCTCATGACCGGAACGACGGCCAGCGTGGCGTCGGGCCGCGTGTCCTACGTGCTCGGCTTCGAGGGCCCCGCGGTGACGGTGGACACGGCCTGCTCGTCGTCACTGGTCGCCCTGCACCTGGCCGTCCAGGCGCTGCGGGCCGGGGAGTGCTCGATGGCGCTCGCCGGCGGCGTGACGGTGATGTCCGGACCCGAGTCGTTCGTGGAATTCTCCCGGCAACGGGGCCTGGCTCCGGACGGCCGCTGCAAGTCCTTCGCCGCGGCGGCGGACGGCACGGGCTGGGCGGAGGGCGTGGGCGTGCTGCTGGTCGAGCGTCTGTCGGACGCGGAACGGCTGGGGCACCGGGTACTGGCGGTGGTGCGCGGCAGCGCCGTCAACCAGGACGGCGCCTCCAACGGCCTCACCGCCCCCAACGGCCCCTCCCAGCAACGCGTCATCCGCCGGGCACTGGACGCCGCCGGACTGGCCCCGGCCGACGTGGACGCGGTGGAGGCCCACGGCACCGGCACCGCACTGGGCGACCCCATCGAGGCACAGGCCCTCCTGGCCACCTACGGGCAGGACCGTGAACGTCCGCTGTGGCTGGGCTCGCTGAAGTCGAACATCGGGCACGCGCAGGCCGCCGCCGGAGTGGCCGGCATCATCAAGATGGTCATGGCGATGCGGCACGCAGTGCTGCCGCGAACCCTGCACGTGGACGCGCCGACACCACAGGTCGACTGGTCCACGGGAGCCGTCGAACTACTGACCGAGGAACAGGCCTGGCCGGAGACAGGACACCCGAGACGAGCGGGAGTGTCGGGCTTCGGCGTCAGCGGCACCAACGCCCACGTGATCCTGGAACACCTCCCCGAACCGTCCGACATCCCCGCTCCACAGCCCGACGGCCCCCTGCCCCTGCTGATCTCCGGAGCCGACGAACAGGGCACCCGCGCCCAGGCCCGGCAACTGGCCGACCTCCTGCACCACCGCCCCGAGCTGGATCTGGGTGCGATCGCCGCGGGACTGATGAACGGCCGGGCCGCACTGCCCGACCGCGCGGTGATCATCGCCGAAGACCGGGCCGAAGCACTGGCCCAGCTCGAAGCCGTAGCCGAAGGCGCCGCAAGCAACCGCGCCGACATCCAGGGACGCGTGGCCTTCGTCTTCCCCGGCCAGGGCACCCACTGGACAGGCATGGGCGCCGAACTCGCCGACACCAACCCCGCCTTCGCCCAAGCACTGAACGAATGCGCAACAGCCATGGACGAACTGACCGGCTGGTCCCTCCTCGACGCCATACACGGACACCACCCCCTGGACCGCGTCGACGTCATCCAACCCGTGACCTTCGCCATCATGGTCAGCCTCGCCCGCCTCTGGCAGACAGCAGGCGTGCACCCATCCGCAGTCATAGGACACTCCCAAGGCGAAATCGCAGCAGCCCACATCGCCGGCGCACTCACCCTCACCGACGCCACCAAAATCATCGTCCTGCGCAGCCGCGCCATCGCCACCCACCTCTCCGGCCACGGCGCCATGATGTCCCTCCCCCTCACCCCAGCCCAGACCCAGGAACTCACCGCCCCCTGGAACAACCGCATCCAGATCGCCGCCCTCAACGGACCCACCTCCGTCGTCGTCGCAGGCGAACCACAAGCACTCACCGAACTCGCCACCACCTGCCACCAAGCCGGCATCCGCGCACGAACCATCGACGTCGACTACGCCTCACACACCACCCACGTCGAAACCATCGAAGAAGAACTCACCCACACCCTCGCCGACATCACACCCACCACCTCACACACCCCCTTCCTCTCCACCGTCGAAGCCGACTGGCTCGACACCTCCCACCTCGACGCCACCTACTGGTACCGCAACCTCCGCAACACCGTCCGCTTCACCCCCGCCACCCACCACCTCCTCACCCACAACTTCACCACCTTCATCGAAATCAGCCCCCACCCCGTCCTCACCCCCAGCATCCAAGCCACAGCCGAACAAACCCCACCACAACCCCTCCTCATCACCGGCACCCTCCGCCGCAACCACGGCACCACACGACAACTCCTCACCTCCATCGGCCACGCATGGACCCGCGGCCACACCATCAACTGGCCCACCCTCCTC
>NZ_VOGW01000141.1 GCF_007896895.1 Streptomyces misionensis
CTACTGGCTCAGAAGCGCCGCAGCCACCGACACCGTCAGTTCAGTGGCCGACCAGTTGCCGGGCATCGCGGAACCACCGTCGGACACCGGCGTTCTCACCGCCGGCCTCGCCGGACAGTCCACACCGGAACAGGAACGCATCCTGCTGGCCACCGTCCGCCGGGAGACCGCGGCCGTCCTGGGATTCTCCTCGCCGGACGCCATCGAACCGGACATGGTGTTCAACCAGATCGGCTTCGACTCGGCCACCGCCGTCCAACTGCGCAACCGTCTCAACACCCTCACCGGCCGCACCCTGCCGGCCAGCCTCCTCTTCGACTACCCGACACCACAGGTCCTCGCCGCCTTCCTGCTGGAAGAGCTGGTCGACGACCTGCCGGCCCCCGCGGCCGCGGTGCCGGCGACCGCCCCGGCGACGACGGACGAGCCGGTCGCCATCGTCGGCATGGCGTGCCGGCTGCCGGGTGGCGTGACCACGCCCGAGGAACTGTGGGACCTCGTACTCGACGGCCGTGACGGCATCAGTGACTTCCCGACGGACCGAGGCTGGGACCTGGACTCCCTCTTCCACCCCGACCCGGACCACACCGGCACCAGCTACGCCAGGCAGGGCGGCTTCCTGCACGACGCGGGTGAGTTCGACGCCGGGTTCTTCGGCATCTCGCCCCGCGAGGCGCTGGCCGTGGACCCGCAGCAGCGGCTGATGCTGGAGACGTCGTGGGAGGCGCTGGAACGGGCCGGTCTGGACCCCACTGCCCTGCGGGGCACGGACGTCGGTGTCTTCTCCGGCGTGACCTATCACAACTACGGGTCTGGCGTGGAACCCGTGCCCGCCGAGCTGGAGGGCATGCTCGGTCTCGGCGCCTCGGCCAGCGTGCTGTCGGGCCGGGTGTCGTACGCGCTCGGCTTCGAGGGCCCGTCGGTCGCCGTGGACACCGCCTGCTCCTCCTCTCTCGTGGCACTGCACCTGGCCGCCCGGGCCCTGCGGGCGGGAGAGTGCTCGATCGCACTGGCCGGTGGTGTCACGGTGATGCCGACGCCCGGCATCTTCATAGCCTTCTCGCGGCAGCGCGGCATGTCGGTCGACGGCCGCTGCAAGTCCTTCGCGGCGTCTGCCGACGGCACGGGATGGGCCGAGGGCGCGGGCGTGCTGGCGTTGGAACGGCTCTCGGACGCCCGGCGCAACGGCCACCAGGTGTTGGCGGTGGTGCGTGGCTCGGCCGTCAACCAGGACGGTGCCTCCAACGGCCTCACCGCTCCCAACGGTCCTTCCCAACAGCGGGTGATCCGGCGGGCGTTGGCGGAGGCCGGGCTGGCGCCGGGGGACGTGGACGCGCTGGAGGCGCACGGTACGGGCACGGCACTGGGCGACCCCATCGAGGCCCAGGCGGTCCTGGCCACCTACGGCCAGGACCGCGAACGCCCGCTGCTGCTCGGGTCCTTGAAGTCCAACATCGGACACGCCCAGGCCGCCGCGGGCGTCGCCGGCGTCATCAAGACGGTACTGGCCCTCCAGCACGGAATCCTGCCGCGCACCCTGCACGTGGACGCCCCCACACCTCAGGTCGACTGGTCGGCGGGCGCGGTGGAACTGCTGACGGAACAGCGGCCCTGGCCCGAGGTCGAACGGCCCAGAAGGGCCGGTGTCTCCGCATTCGGCGTCAGCGGCACCAACGCCCACGTCATCCTCGAACAGGCGGAGCCCGCCCCCGTCGATACGACATCGACCTGGCCGAAGGACGTCCCGGTACCCCTGCCGCTGTCCGGCCGCGGCGCGACGGCCCTGCGCGCGCAGGCACAGCGGCTGCTGTCCTACCTGGGACAGCGACCCGAACTGGACCTGGCCGCCCTGGGCGCCGCGCTGGCCCTGGGCCGGGCCGCGCTGCCCGACCGCGCGGTGGTCCTGGCCCGCGACCGGGACGAGGCGCTGGCGGGCCTGGGCGCGCTGGCACGGGGCGAGAAGGCACCCGGCGTCGTCACGGGCACCGTCACACGCGGACGGCTGGCCGTGCTGTTCACCGGCCAGGGCTCCCAACGAGCCGGCATGGGACGTGAACTCCACCAAGCCTTCCCCGTGTACCGCGAAGCCTTCGACGAAGTCTGCGCAGCCCTCGGCGGAGACATCCGCGAAACCGTCCTCGGCAACGACCAGAACCGCCTCGACCGAACCAAGTACACCCAGGCCGCACTGTTCGCCCTGGAAGTCGCCCTCTACCGACTCATCACCTCCTGGGGCATCACACCCGACATCGTCGCCGGACACTCCATCGGCGAAGTGACAGCCGCACACATCGCAGGCGTGCTCTCACTCAAAGACGCCGCCACCCTCGTCACCACCCGCGCACGCCTGATGGAAACACTCCCCCAAGGCGGCGCGATGATCGCCGTCGCCACCACCGAACACAACATCCCCC
>NZ_VOGW01000142.1:0-9776 GCF_007896895.1 Streptomyces misionensis
ACTCGACGCCGGTCAGGGGGTTATCGGCACGCACGGCTCCACTCTGCGCCGGGGCGGCCCCGCAGGCCACCAGCAGGGGGAAGAGTACGGAGACAGCAGACGCTTTGTACCGTTTCATACCGCTTGGACGGCGGACCGCCCGGGGCGGTTCCCTCAGGTCAGGACCGGCAGCAGCGCCCCGATGTCCGCGCGCTCCCCGCTGGCGCTGACCATGGCCGCGTCCAGGGCCTCCCGCCAGGCCAGCCGGCCGGTGGCCAGCCGTACCCAGGTCAGCGGATCGGTCTCCACGACGTTCGGCGGGGTGCCCCGGGTGTGCCGGGGCCCCTCGACGCACTGCACCACCGCGTACGGCGGCACCCGCACCTCGGTCGAGCCGCCGGGCGCCTTCACCGCGAGGGCGTCCGCGAGCAGCCGGGTGGTGGCGGCCAGCGCCTGCCGGTCGAGCGGCACGTCGAGACCCGGCACGGCCGCGTTCAGGTCGTCCGTGTGGACGACGAGTTCCACGGCACGGGTGACCAGGTAGTCGTCCAGGGACAGGGCGCCCACGTTGGTCCGCAGCAACCGGGTGCCGCGCTGCTCGGCGAGGAGGTCGCGCAGCGAGGCGTCGACGTCCGCGAGGTAGGCGTCGAGGTCGGGGTGCTCCGCGGCGAGATCCCGGGTGAACGCGTCGATCGCCGCGGAGTTGGCGGCGGTGGCGAAGGGCCAGTCGAGCAGCACGGCGTCCGCTGCGGCCGGCGCGGGCAGCGCCACCGCGCGGTGCACGGCGGTCACCGCCATCCCGATGTGCGCGACCAACTCCCGTACGGTCCAGCCGTCGAGCCGCGTGGGCCGCGCCAACTGCTCGCCGTCCAGCCGCCGTACGGCATCCCGCACGGCCCCGAACTGACCGAGCACGGCGGCACGGGTGCGGGCGGGGTCGTAACTGCGGGGGCGTTTCCTGGCGGGAGGCATGGGGCGAGCCTAAGCGCTCGGGGAGCGGTGTGAAGGCCCCCGCCCGCTCATCCGTGTGGGTCACCAGGGGCGGAACACGCGCCGCGCCGACCTTGGTCGGGCGACACTGGCCTCCGCCTGGAAGGGGGTGCAACATGACGGTTATGGCCGAGCGCACGTCTCAGATGTCGGTGCAGGAGTTCGAAACGATCGCCTCCACCGCTCCCGAGACCGTCACGTTGGAGTTCCTCAACGGACGGATCGGAGTCAAGAAGGTGGCAGACGGAGATCACGACACCATCGTGGCCTGGCTGGCACGGCGCTGTATGCAGGCCAGGCCTGACCTGGACGTGTACCAGGGCCGCGGGCTCCGGGTGGAGGCCTATCGGGAGGGGCGGGCAAAGCCGGATGCCGTGGTCGTACCCGAAGCCCACTTCGCGGGACACGGTGAGTGGGCCGACCCGGCCGGGGTGCTCATGGTCGTCGAGGTCACCTCGTACGACTCGGACACCGACCGGCGGGACCGGCACGAGAAGCCGACCGCGTACGGCCAGGCGGGGATCCCGCTGTACCTCCTGATCGACCGGGACTCCTGCACGGTCACCGTGCACAGCAGCCCCGACCGGCAGGTCGGTGGCTACCGGGACGCCCACACCGCGAAGTTCGGCGAGAAGGTGCTCGTCCCCGGCCCGATGGACATCGAGCTGGACACGGAGATCCTCAAGAACTACGTCCGCTGAACGTCTGACGGGGCGGCGAAGCCCCCGCCCGGGCGCGAGTCGACCGGGCGGGGGTTCTCGTCACGCCAGCAGCGACGGGATCGTGTTCTCGTGGGCCGCGCGCAGGTCGGCCAGGGGGAGGGTGAACTCGCCCTGGACCTCGACCGTGTCGCCGTCGACCACGCCGATGCGGGTGACCGGGAGACCGCGGGCCGAGCACATGTCGTTGAAGCGGACCTCCTCCGAGCGCGGGACCGCCACGAGGGCGCGGCCGGCCGACTCGGAGAGGAGGAAGGTGAAGGCGTCCAGGCCGTCGGGGACGATCAGGCGAGCGCCCTTGTCGCCGAGCAGCGCGGACTCCACCACCGCCTGGATCAGACCGCCGTCGGACAGGTCGTGCGCGGAGTCGATCATGCCGTCGCGGGAGGCGGAGATCAGGATCTCGGCCAGCAGCCGCTCGCGCTCCAGGTCCACCGCCGGGGGCATGCCGCCGAGGTGGTCGTGGATCACCTGGGACCAGGCCGAGCCGCCGAACTCCTCGCGGGTGTCGCCGAGGAGGTAGAGCAGCTGGCCCTCCTCCTGGAAGGCGACCGGGGTGCGCCGGGCCACGTCGTCGATCACGCCGAGGACCGCGACGACCGGCGTCGGATGGATCGCCGCCTCACCCGTCTGGTTGTACAGGGAGACGTTGCCGCCCGTGACCGGCGTGCCCAGCTGCCGGCAGCCGTCCGCGAGGCCGCGTACCGCCTCCGCGAACTGCCACATCACCGCCGGGTCCTCCGGCGAGCCGAAGTTCAGGCAGTCCGAGACCGCGAGCGGCTTCGCGCCCGTCGTCGCCACGTTGCGGTACGCCTCCGCCAGCGCCAGCTGCGCGCCCGTGTACGGGTCCAGCTTGGCGTAGCGGCCATTGCCGTCCGTGGCGATGGCGACGCCGAGGCCGGTCTCCTCGTCCACCCGGATCATGCCCGAGTCCTCGGGCTGGGCCAGCACCGTGTTGCCCTGCACGAAGTGGTCGTACTGCTGCGTGATCCACTTCTTGGAGGCCTGGTTCGGGGACGCGACCAGCTTGAGGATCTGGTCCTTCAGCTCCTGCGCGGTCGCCGGACGCGGCAGCTTGTTCGCGTCGTCGGCCTGGAGGGCGTCCTGCCAGTCGGGGCGGGCGTACGGGCGCTCGTAGACCGGGCCGTCGTGCGCCACCGTGCGCGGGTCGACGTCCACGATCTTCTCGCCGTGCCAGAAGATCTCCAGCCGGTCGCCGTCGGTCACCTCGCCGATGACGGTGGCGATGACGTCCCACTTGGCGCAGATCTCCAGGAACCGCTCGACCTTGTCGGGCTCCACGACCGCGCACATACGCTCCTGCGACTCGCTCATGAGGATCTCCTCAGGAGACAGCGTCGAGTCGCGCAGCGGGACGTCGTCCAGGGTCACCCGCATGCCGCCGGAGCCGTTGGACGCCAACTCGCTGGTGGCGCAGGAGAGCCCGGCCGCGCCCAGGTCCTGGATGCCGACGACCAGCTTCTCCCGGAACGCCTCCAGGGTGCACTCGATGAGCAGCTTCTCCTGGAAGGGGTCGCCGACCTGGACCGCCGGGCGCTTCGACGGCTTGGCGTCGTCGAAGGTCTCGCTCGCCAGGATCGACGCGCCGCCGATGCCGTCGCCGCCGGTCCGGGCGCCGTACAGGATGACCTGGTTGCCGGCGCCGGAGGCCTTGGCGAGGTGGATGTCCTCGTGCCGCATCACGCCGATGGCGCCGGCGTTGACCAGCGGGTTGCCCTGGTAGCAGGCGTCGAAGACGACCTCGCCGCCGATGTTGGGCAGGCCCAGGCAGTTGCCGTAGCCGCCGATGCCCGCGACCACACCGGGCAGCACGCGCTTGGTGTCGGGGTGGTCGGCGGCGCCGAAGCGCAGCGGGTCGACCACCGCGACCGGGCGGGCGCCCATCGCGATGATGTCGCGGACGATGCCGCCGACGCCCGTGGCCGCGCCCTGGTAGGGCTCGACGTAGGAGGGGTGGTTGTGCGACTCCACCTTGAAGGTGACCGCGTAGCCCTGGCCGACGTCCACCACGCCGGCGTTCTCGCCGATGCCGACGAGCAGCGCGTCCGACTCGGGCGCCTTCTCGCCGAACTGGCGCAGGTGGACCTTGGAGGACTTGTACGAGCAGTGCTCGGACCACATGACCGAGTACATGGCGAGTTCCGCGCCGGTCGGGCGGCGGCCGAGGATCTCCACCACCCGCTCGTACTCGTCCTTCTTCAGGCCGAGTTCGGCCCAGGGCAGCTCGACGTCGGGGGTCGCGGCCGCGTGCTCGACCGTGTCCAGAGGCGTCCGGCTCATGCGTTGACCAGCTTCTTGAGGATCGAGGTGAAGAACGGGAGGCCGTCGGTACGGCCCGTACCGATCAGCGGCTCGACGGCGTGCTCGGGGTGCGGCATCAGGCCGACGACGTTGCCGGCCTCGTTGGTGACGCCGGCGATGTCGTTGAGCGAGCCGTTGGGGTTGAAGTCCAGGTACCGGAAGACGACGCGGCCCTCCGCCTCCAGCTTGTCGAGCGTGTACGGGTCGGCGACGTACCGGCCGTCCATGTTCTTCAGCGGGATGTGGATCTCCTGGCCCTGGCGGTAGTCGCCGGTCCAGGCCGTCTCCGCGTTCTCCACCCGCAGCTTCTGGTCGCGGCAGATGAAGTGGAGGTGGTCGTTGCCGAGCATCGCGCCCGGCAGGAGGTGCGCCTCGGTGAGGACCTGGAAGCCGTTGCAGATGCCGAGGACCGGGAGGCCGGCCTTCGCCTGCTCGATCACCGTGTCCATGACCGGCGAGAAACGGGAGATGGCACCGGCGCGCAGATAGTCGCCGTACGAGAAACCGCCGGGCAGCACCACGGCGTCCACCTGCTTGAGGTCCTTGTCCTTGTGCCACAGGGCGACCGGTTCGGCGCCCGCGAGACGGATCGCGCGCTGGGTGTCCCGGTCGTCCAGGCTCCCCGGGAAAGTGACGACGCCAATACGAGCGGTCACTTCGCCGCCTCCGCGACTTCCGCGCCCTCTTCGACCTTGACGGTGAAGTCCTCGATCACGGTGTTGGCGAGGAAGGATTCCGCAAGATCGTGGATGCGGGCGAGGGTGGCCTCGTCGACCGGCCCGTCAACTTCCAGTTCGAATCGCTTTCCCTGACGTACGTCCGAGATCCCTTCGAATCCCAGGCGCGGCAGCGCACGCTGGACCGCCTGGCCCTGGGGGTCGAGGATCTCCGGCTTGAGCATGACGTCGACTACGACGCGTGCCACTGGCACTCCCGGTGTGTGGTGCTGAGCAGGTTCCTTCAGACTACCCGCACAAAATTTCTACGCGGGTAGAGTTGGAGGAAACTACGTGAGGCGCATCACGATCGGGTGTCGGAGCCCGACCGCTGTGAAAATTTCTGGGAAAGTTCGACAGGCCGTACGCAACCGCTATTGCACTCGGACACGCGGACGGTTTTAGTCGGGCTTCACATTGCATTGCCGGGCACTGTACAAATGAATTGGCAATAGCCGATACTCGGTACGTCGACGCCGCTTGAGCTGTATCGACGTGCCGCACGAAGGGACCGATATTCGTGGCGCAAAAGGTCGTGGTCACCCTCTTTGACGACATCGACGGCTCGGAAGCGGCGGAAACGATCGCCTTCGGACTCGACGGCAAGTCGTACGAGATCGACCTGAACGAAACCAACGCCAAGAAACTGCGCAAGGCGCTCGCGCCCTACGTCGAGGCCGGCCGCAAGCGGTCGCGCTCCGGCAAGGCGTACAAGCAGACCGAGGTGGCGCCCGACCCGGCGGCCGTCCGCGCCTGGGCCCAGGCCAACAAGATGGACGTCCCGGCGCGCGGACGCATCCCCAAGAAGGTCTACGAGGCGTTCAGCGCCGCGCAGTGAGGCGGAAGAGCCCGCGAAGGGGCAGCTCTCAGGGTCCGTCAGCGGGCCCTGGGGGCCGTGCTGTTGGGCCGCTTCGAGGCCCCGGAGCGGCCGGCGGGGAAGCCGGGAAGGGGCCCGCGGGGGAACCGACTTGCGCAACCCCCCTGTTGATCAGCTAATGTCTGAGACACACCGAGGGGCGAGGCCGAAAGGCCGAAACCCCGAGGAACGTGCGGGTGTAGTTCAGTAGTAGAACATCCCCCTTCCAGGGGGAAGGCGCAGTGTGCGATTCCTGTCACCCGCTCTGGCACCGGTCGTCACGACCACTCCTGTGGATCAGGTAGGCTGGTGCTCGCACCGATCGGTGGGAGCCGGTCGGCAGCAGTGCGGACGTAGCTCAGTTGGTAGAGCGCAACCTTGCCAAGGTTGAGGTCGCGAGTTCGAGCCTCGTCGTCCGCTCCAAGGGAAAACCCCGGTCTTCGTGACCGGGGTTTTTTCGTTTCCCGCCCTATGCACAATCGGCTGCTCATGACGCGCGAGGAGATCTTCGTGCTGCCGGGCACCGACGCACACGATCCGTACCCGCGTCTGCCCGGCGCCGATGATGTGAGGGTCGCCACAGTCCCGCGAGAGGAGCCGCCCTGCCGCCGGGGAGTGATCGTCACCGGGGCGGGCGGCCCGGACATCCTGAGCGGGCCCTCGCGGCGGCTGCTCGGGTCCGCGACGAGGACCCTCCGTGCGTGGCGGCTCGCCGGGATCATCCGCACCGTGCCCGCCGGGAACCGTTCTCCGGAACGCGAGTTGGCCGCCGGCGCGATCTCCGCCGGGACCCGCCGCCGACCGCGCCTCATGCGCAGGGGCCGGAGCCGGGCGCCGGTCGCAGAGATCGCCGAGCGGGCGGCCCTGTCGCCGGGGACGGTGCGGAACCGCCTCTCCTCGGCCATCACCGAGATCCGTGCCGAGAACCGGCATGCGGCAGTGCGTCTCCCCCGCCCGCGAGGTTGGGTATAGTAGCTCTCGCGCCACGGCGCAGTGCGGACGTAGCTCAGTTGGTAGAGCGCAACCTTGCCAAGGTTGAGGTCGCGAGTTCGAGCCTCGTCGTCCGCTCCACGGAAAGACCCCGGTCCACTGGACCGGGGTCTTCTTCGTTCCCTGCGCGTTCCCTAGGACCAGCTGGTGCCGGTCAGGCGCTCGTACGCCTCCACGTACTTGGCGCGGGTGGCGTCCACGACCTGCCGCGGCAGTGGCGGCGGGGGCTGCTCGCTCCGGCGGTCCCAGCCGGACTCGGCGGAGGTCAGCCAGTCGCGCACGAACTGCTTGTCGTACGAGGGCTGCGCGCGGCCCGGCTGCCACTGGTCGGCCGGCCAGAAGCGGGAGGAGTCCGGGGTGAGCACCTCGTCGGCGAGGACCAGCTCGTCGCCGTCGAAGCCGAACTCGAACTTGGTGTCGGCCAGGACGATCCCCCGGTCGCGGGCGATGTCCCGGGCCCGGGAGTACACGGCGAGGGTGGCCTGGCGCAGTTGCGCGGCGGTCTCGGCGCCGACCTGGCGGGCGACCTCCTCGTAGGAGACGTTCTCGTCGTGCTCGCCGACCTCGGCCTTGGTGGCCGGGGTGAAGATCGGCGCGGGCAGCTCGGAGCCGTCGACGAGGCCTTCGGGGAGGGCGAGGCCGCAGACGGTCCGGGACTCGTTGTACTCGACCAGGCCCGAGCCGGTGAGGTAGCCGCGGGCCACGCACTCGACCGGGACCATCTTCAGCGACTTGCAGACGAGGGTGCGGCCCGCCCAGTCGGCCGGGGCGCCCGCGGGCAGCTCGGTGGAGAGCACATGGTTGGGGGCCAGATCGCGCAGCTGGTCGAACCACCACAGGGAGAGCTGGGTGAGCACCCGGCCCTTGTCGGGGATCTCGGTGGGCAGCACCCAGTCGTACGCGGAGATGCGGTCACTGGCGACCATCACGAGGTCGCCCGCCTCGTTCTGGTACAGGTCGCGCACCTTTCCGGTGTGCAGGTGCACCAGGCCCGGAACCTCTGTCGGCTCGGGCTTTTCTACGAATCCGGACACGGTTCCTCCCCGTGGTTCTGTCCAAGTGCCTCGATTCTCCCTTATGGGAAGTGCACCGCGGGCGGGGGGTACCCCGGGGTGGGGAGCGTCAGTCGCGTTTGCAGATGCGGTCCAGGAGGTTGGCCGTGGCGCGCTGGATACGGGGGTCCACATGGCCGGGGCGGTCCAGGGCCGGGGACCAGGCGAACGTGCCGGAGGCGAACACCCAGGCGCCGGAGGGGGCGCGGTACAGGGAGGTCTCCTGGTGGCGCAGCGTGCCGGCGGCGTCGGTGTACGGGGAGTGGGCGAGCAGGATGCGCTCGTCGTGCTCGGGCAGCGGGGTGCGCGGGAAGTACCGGTCGGCCTCGCCCGCGACCAGGCCCGGGATCTCGTCGCCCTCGTGCGCGCCGGTCGCCTCCCACAGCCAGTGCCCGGCGTTGCGCACGATCAGCGGGCGGGGCTCGGGCACCCGGCCCGCGTACTGGATGCCGATCAGCTCCTGTTCGGGCCGGTCGATCTCCCGCCACAGCACCGGCCTGCCGGGGCCCTTGCGCTTGCGGCAGCTCAGCAGCCGGTCGGGCACCCCGGACGGCGACGGCCCCAACTCGACCTGCCAGTACATGGTGTTGGCGGAGAGGAAGACCAGCGAGGTGCCGTGGTCGCGGGCCCGCTCGACCGCGCGGCGCATGGGGCCCGACCAGTACTCGTCGTGGCCCGGGAAGATCAGGCCCCGGTAACGGGCGGGGTCGACCCGGCCGGCGTGCAGATCGCGGGCGTCGGCGTAGGCGAGGTCGTAGCCGTAGCGCTCGGCCCAGCGGATGACGTCGTAGGCGTGCCCGACGTGCAGCGGCAGGCCGGCGCCCGCGTACGGCCGGTCGAAGGAGACCGTGGTCGCCGCGTCGGCCTCGCCGAGCAGCCGGCCCCGCTCGTCCCAGGCGTGGTAGAGACTGGCGCCGGTGTGCCCGTCCTCCGGGTAGAGGTTGTACGCCTGCCAGGTGACGTCGGGCAGCAGCAGGAGCAGATCGGCCGGGCGGTCGTCGCGGACCGTGAACGGCACATGGGAGCGGTAGCCGTCGACGGTGGTCAGCACGGCCACATAGGCGCCGACGCTCCAGTGGGAGGGCACCTGGAGGCGCCAGGACAGCCACCAGTGGTGGCAGGAGACCGTGCGGTCGGCGGCCAGCGGACGGGGCTGCACGATGCCGGACAGCCGGGGGCTGGTGGTGATCTTGGCGGCGCCGTCGCCCGCGTAGTGGCCGATCCGGTAGATGTCGACGGCGAACTCCTGCGGCGGGTCGACCGTGATGTGGAAGTCGATCGCCTCGCCGGGCGCGACCGCGCCGGTCGCGGTGAAGCCCTTGATCTGCCGGTGCACGTCGTCGGCCGAGCGGGGGCCGCCCGGGGAGGTGCGCGGCGCGGGGACCCGCCCGGCCGCCGTGGTGTGCTGCTGGGGGACGGCCTCCACGTACCAGGGCACGACATGGCCGGTGTCGTCGAAGTACGTCTCGCTGCCGCGCAGCCAGGGCACCGGGCCCAGGCCGAAGGGGTCCGTGACGGCGTGCGCGAGCGCTCCCGACTCCCAGCGGCGGATGTGGTCCGAGACCATGGTCGCTCCCCTCCCCCGAGCCCACCGTGTCCTGTCCGGGCGGGCTCGCGGTGCTCGGCCGTGCTGTCGTATGTCGCATGCCTTTGCCAGGTGCGTGATGAGCCCCAGCACATCACATAAAGCACGGGGGCGGTCACTATTCGTTGCGAATTAACCTAAGTGGCAACCGGAAGGGTCAGACGAGGCGTATCGGCTTCTCGGGGCGTATGCCCGCGGCGGCCAGCCAGTCGCGCAGCGGGCCCGGGTCGCCCCGCTCGATCAGGCTCAGCACCCGGGGCGTCAGATCGGCCGCCCGCTCGCCGTGCAGCAGCAGGGAGGGGCCGTCCAGCCAGTCCAGGGCCGGGACCGCGCCGGCGGTGTCCACGGCCGCGCAGCACACCATCGCCGTGACGTGGTCGGCGAGGAGTTCGCGGGCGGTGCGCGGCGGTTGCAGGGGGACCAGCGGCAGCGCGCCGCCGTCCCAGAGGGTGCTCGGCGGGCCCTGGCCCGCGGCGGTGGCGCCCCGCGGCGCGGCGGTCTCCTCGCGGGCCACCGCGGCGCTCAGGCCCGCGGCGAGGACGGCGCTGCGCTCGGTGCCGGGGTCCT
>NZ_VOGW01000142.1:9787-12875 GCF_007896895.1 Streptomyces misionensis
GTGCAGCCGGGCCGCGTCGGTGCGCCAGGTGCGGTCCACGACCTCCTCCGGATACGACTGCCAGTCCACCGGCGCCCAGTCGGGGCCGCACTCGGCGGGGCCGCCGTGGAAGAGGCGCGCGGCGAGCAGCGAGGTGGCCTCGTCCACCGAGCCGGGCTCCTCCAGGAGGTCGCAGGCGGGCCGCTCGCCGAGGCGGGAGGTGAAGCCCTCGGCGAGCCGGTCGCGCCGGGACAGCTCGGTGAGGGCGGCCACCACACCCGCGTCCAGCCGGGAGGGCCAGCGGCCCATCCGCCAGGCGGGCAGCGCCACCCGGGTCAGCAGCCGGTCCCAGCCGGCGTAGGCGAGGCCGACCTGCTCCTGGGCGACGATCCGTACGCCGTAGTCCACCGCCTGGGCCCGTTCGGCCGCCGCCGCGGCGACCCCGCGCTCCAGTTGTGCCGCGTGCTCCCGGCAGGCGCCCAGCAGCAGCCGGGCCACCCGGCCGAGGACCGCGCACGCCGCGCGGGTCAGCGGCCCCCGGCCGGGGGTGCCCGCCATGGCCGCCGTGGCGTCCAGGCCGCGTACGAAACGGCGGGCGGCGGCTATGTCCGGGTGCGCCGAGGGGCCGGTGCCGGCGACGACCGGGGCGAGGACCGCGCGCAGCTCGCCGACCCGCATCCACCACAGGAAGGGGGAGCCGATGACGAGGACCGGGGCGACCGGGACACGGCGGGGGGAGCGGCGCCCCTCACCCATGGTGTCCGGCTCGCCGGGCCCGGGGCGGGGCCGCGGGCCGTGGGCCGCGCGGGCACGGTCCTCCAGCCAGCTGTCGCAGTCCGGGGTGAGGGCTATGGCGGAGGGCGCCGGCACCTCGAGCCGCTCGGCGAGGTCGCGCACCATGCGGTACAGGTCGGGGGCGGACTCCTCGGGGACCGGCACCGTGGGAGTCATGGCGGGGCGGGCCCGGGAGACGGCCAGGGCGATCCCGGCGGTGGCCAGCAGGACGAGGACCGCGAGCACGCCCACGGCCCAGCGGGCGGCGTCCCAGCCCGGACCGGTCAGACGGCCGGTGACCGCGCCGGCCAGCAGGATCACCTCGGCGCCCGCGGGCAGCACGGCCACGCCCAGGGCCCGGCCCCGGACCCGCAACACCGCGAGGGCCCGGGAGCGCGCGGCCTGCGCGCCCGCTTCCACACCGATTCCGGTCACGTGCCGACCTCACCCCCTCCCCTGCCGATGCCGTGCTGTCCTGGGGCTGCTCACTCCCCCACTGTGGCACCCGTCACTGACAACGCAATGCCGGTGGGCCAAGTGCCGGAACGCTTGCGCGGCACCCTAGTTGCGCCCCCGGCCCGCGTCAGCCGTATGGGCGATTGCTCACTCGATGGAATGGCTTTGGTCAGAGGTGGGTGACAGACAGCAAAGATCAGGCCCCGGATCGAATCCGGGGCCTGAGGGGTTCGCTCGGGGGTTGCCGTGCGGGGTGCTCGGGGTTCGCCCGGAGGGGTTCGCCCCGGTTTCGCCCGGAGGGGTTCGCCCGGGTTTCAGCCCCGCGGAGTTCGCCCGGGTTCCACCCGGCGGTGCGGGACGGCCGGTCAGACCGTCTCGGCCGCCGCCCTGGCCGCGATGTCCGTGCGGTGCTGCGAGCCGTCGAGCCCGATGCGGCCCACCGCCCGGTACGCCCGCTCGCGCGCCTCGGTCAGGTCCTTGCCGGTCGCGGTGACGGACAGCACGCGCCCGCCCGCGCTGACCACCGCGTCGCCGTCCCGCCGGGTGCCCGCGTGCAGCACGTAGGCGTGCGGGGCGTCCTCGGCGGCCACCTCGTCCAGACCGGTGATCGGGTCGCCGGTGCGCGGGGTGTCGGGGTAGTTGTGCGAGGCGACCACGACGGTGACGGCCGCGTCCTCGCTCCAGCGCAGCGGCGGCAGGTCGGCGAGGTTGCCGGTGGCGGCGGCCATCAGCAGCCCGGCCAGCGGGGTCTTCAGGCGGGCCAGCACGACCTGGGTCTCCGGGTCGCCGAAGCGGGCGTTGAACTCGATGACCCGCACCCCGCGGCCGGTGATGGCCAGTCCGGCGTAGAGCAGGCCGGAGAACGGCGTGCCGCGCCTGCGCAGTTCGTCCACCGTCGGCTGGAGGACCGTGCGCTGCACCTCGTCGACCAGCTTCGGGTCGGCCCAGGGCAGCGGCGAATAGGCGCCCATGCCACCGGTGTTGGGGCCCTCGTCGCCGTCCAGGGCGCGCTTGAAGTCCTGCGCGGGCTGGAGCGGTACGACGGTCTCGCCGTCGGTGACCGCGAACAGGGACACCTCGGGGCCGTCGAGGAACTCCTCGATCACCACGCGCTCGCAGGCGGCCGCGTGCGCCTTGGCCGCGTCCGGGTCGGCGGTGACGACCACGCCCTTGCCGGCCGCGAGCCCGTCGTCCTTGACGACGTAGGGGGCACCGAAGGCGTCGAGGGCCGCGGCGACCTCCTCGGCGGTGGTGCAGACGTACGACCGGGCGGTCGGCACCCCGGCCGAGGCCATGACGTCCTTGGCGAAGGCCTTGGAGCCCTCCAGCCGGGCGGCCTCGCCGGACGGGCCGAACACCGGGATGCCCGCCGCGCGCACGGCGTCGGCGACCCCGGCGACCAGCGGGGCCTCCGGGCCGACGACGACCAGCTCGGCGCCGAGCCGCTGCGCCAGCGCGGTCACCGCGGCACCGTCGAGCGCGTCGACCTGGTGCAGCTCGGCGACCTCGGCGATGCCGGCGTTGCCGGGGGCGCAGTGGAGCGCGGTGACGTCGGGATCGAGGGACAGGGAGCGGCACAGGGCGTGTTCGCGGGCGCCGCTGCCGATGACGAGGACCTTCACGGGGTCAGCCTAATGGCAAGGTTGCCGAAGACCGGGGGCCGGGGAAGCCGTACGTTCCTACAAGGGCCGGTCCCGAAGCTCGTCGCCCGGCGCCCGCCGCCTGTCAGTCGTCGCCCGTCACCCGTCGCCTGTCACTCGTTGGTGAACTCCTCCACCACGGTGGCCCCCAGCTCCCGCACGATCAGTTCGTGCCCGGAGAGGGCCGACTCGTCCAGATCGGGGTCGTCGTCCTCGGGGATGTCGTCCTCGATGGAGAC
>NZ_VOGW01000142.1:13138-18989 GCF_007896895.1 Streptomyces misionensis
CGCCCGTACGGCCGCGCGCGCCGCCGCGGGTCCTCCCCCGGGCGGCACCGCCGCGGCCGGGGCGCCGCCGTGGGCCTCCGGTCCGGGGACGTACCCCATGGCCGGGGCACCGGCGCCACCGGAGAAGCTGACGCCGCGCTCCAGGCGGTCGAGGCGGGCCATGACGGAGCGCTCGTCGCCGTAGGCGGCGGGGAGCAGGACGCGGGCGCAGATGAGTTCGAGCTGGAGGCGGGGCGAGGTGGCGCCGCGCATCTCGGTCAGGCCCGCGTTGACCAGGTCGGCGGCGCGGCTCAGCTCGGCGGCGCCGAAGGTGGAGGCCTGGGCCTGCATGCGCTCCAGCACATCGGCCGGGGCGTCGATGAGCCCCTTGTCGACGGCGTCGGGGACGGCGGCGAGGATCACCAGGTCCCGCAGCCGTTCGAGCAGGTCGGCGACGAAGCGGCGCGGGTCGTTGCCGCCCTCGATGACGCGGTCCACGACCTCGAAGGCCGCCGCCCCGTCACCGGTGGCGAAGGCCTCCACGACGGAGTCGAGGAGGGAGCCGTCGGTGTAGCCGAGGAGGGCGGTGGCCATGGCGTACGTCACACCGTCGGCGCCCGCGCCCGCGAGGAGCTGGTCCATGACGGACATGGAGTCACGGACGGACCCGGCGCCGGCGCGCACGACCAGGGGCAGCACGCCGTCCTCGACGGGGATGTCCTCCTTCTGGCACACCTCGCCGAGGTAGTCGCGCAGGGTGCCGGGCGGCACCAGCCGGAAGGGGTAGTGGTGGGTCCGGGACCGGATGGTGCCGATGACCTTCTCGGGCTCGGTGGTGGCGAAGATGAACTTGAGGTGCTCGGGCGGCTCCTCCACCACCTTCAGCAGCGCGTTGAAGCCCGCCGACGTGACCATGTGGGCCTCGTCGATGATGTAGATCTTGTACCGGCTGCCGGCCGGTCCGAAGAAGGCCTTCTCGCGCAGCTCGCGGGCGTCGTCCACACCACCGTGGGACGCGGCGTCGATCTCGATGACGTCGATGGAGCCCGGGCCGTTGCGCGCCAGGTCCCGGCAGGACTGGCACTCGCCGCACGGGGTCGGGGTGGGGCCCTGCTCACAGTTCAGGCAGCGGGCGAGGATGCGCGCGCTGGTGGTCTTCCCGCAACCGCGCGGCCCGCTGAACAGGTACGCGTGGTTGACCCGGTTGTTCCGCAGCGCCTGCTGCAGCGGGTCGGTGACATGCTCCTGCCCGATGACCTCGGCGAAGGTCTCGGGACGGTAGCGGCGGTACAGCGCGAGAGACGACACGCTTACGAGGTTATAGGCGCCCACCGACAACCGGCCCCGCCCGCCGACACCGGGCGCCCGGCACGGGCCCGGCAACGAAGACGCCCCCCACGCACCCGCCAGAGCCGACCTACCCTTGCTGCCTTCCGGCCCTGGGGGAGTTCAGTCAGATAGCGCCGCGTGAGGGGCTACGCAGAGAGTACCCGATCCGGGACCGCGGGAACGAGTTCGCGAGCACTCCCCTCGGTCATGTAATGTTTCCGGCGGAGGATTCGCCTAGAGGCCTAGGGCGCACGCTTGGAAAGCGTGTTGGGGGCAACCCCTCACGAGTTCGAATCTCGTATCCTCCGCCAGTGCCTCACCGGGCACGATGTCGAAGGGCCCCCTGGAAACAGGGGGCCCTTCGACGTTGTCCCTACGGCTCGTCGTCCTGGTCTTCGTCCACAGCGGGGCTTTCCGGGGACCCTCGGACGGCGCGCCCGATCTTCCGGGCCGCTTCCTTGAGCATGGGATCGGTCACGTGCAGGTACCGCGCGCATCCGGGCAGCGCCGCCCGGCTCCCGACCCGTGATCCGGTCGATGACCGGACTCGGTCCACGGGTTCCCGGCCGCCGCGCGCTCCGGTCCTGCGCCTCCCGGTGGGAGCGGAGCATCACGACCAGCGGGCCCGGGAGAGGCACGCTGCGGCGTCCGGCCCGCGATGTCGTGTTCTTCGTCTCGCGTCGCACCTGTACCCGGGTCGGGCGGTAGCCGGCCTTCCGGCCGCAGCGCCTGCCTCGCGGCACCCGTGCTCGTACTCCGGCCGCGGCCGGTTCCGGCGAAGCAAGAGACTCTGCACCTCATCGACCGAATAGGGCTCCGCCTCCGTCTCATCTTCGTCCAGCCGGGGTGGAGCCGCCCTTCCCGACTGCGGGTCCGTAGGCGGCGTGCGTGGGGAGCTCCCATCCCATCCGCCGTCACGCGAGCGGCGTGCCCGCACGCGCCCATCGCACGAGGGGTGCCCCGCCTGGTTCCCGGGCGGGGCAGGTGCGTCACTGACGGCCACTCAGGCGAGGGCCTCTCGATTGAATTGTGATCTTGGCTGGGCGTGTTGCCTGATCGTCGATTGATCCGGCATTAATCATTTCTTCCGGTGTTCCGGTGCCGCTAACGGGAACGGCACTCGCGATCCGCCCGAAGGAGACTCGATGCGTCTGAGCATCTCTCGTGTCGTCCCCACTCTCATGGGACTCACTCTCGCCGCTTTGGGCGCCGTTACGCCGCCCGCCGGCGCACAAGCCGCCACACCGGGTCCGGACGTACTCGGAGTATCGCAGTCGGCGACGCCGCCTACGGACCTGATGCACGGCATTCCCTCCGCGGAGGGAATCAGAACTCCTCGTGGTACCAGCCGGCCTCTGACCGTGAATGTGACCAGCTGCAGGGAGAGCGACCTGCAAGCCGCGATCGCCGCCGTCGCCACAGTGGGCGGCACGGTCAACCTCAAGCGGCGTTGCACCTACACCCTCACCGACGCCGCACCGCCCAACGGCGATAACGGACTTCCGGTGATCAGGAACAATGTCACGATCAACGGACGCGGCGACACCATCACCCGAGCCGCAACCGCGGGTAATTTCCGTTTCTTCGAAATCGACGGCCCCGATGGAAAGCTCACTCTCAACGCCCTGACCCTCAGCAAAGGTCACGCGTCGGGTGGACTTGGCAACGGCCGGGGCGGTGCGATCTGGCTCAGTGGTGCCGGTCCCGCACTGACGCTGAACGACAGCAGCCTCACCACCAACACCGCCGACACCTTTGGTGGGGCCATCGACGACGACAATGGCGCGGTGAGTGTCAACAGGAGCACGCTCCACAACAACACGGCGTCTTCCGGCGGGGCCGTGTTTGTCAGCCCATTCGGAGGTTCCGGTACGGCGACCGTCGGCAGAAGCAGGATCACCGGCAACCACGCAACGCGTCTGGCCGGCGGGATCGCCGCCGCCGTCGGCACGACGGTGACACTGACAAGCACCCAAGTCACCCACAACGACGTCACCGGCAGCACTCCGCAGGGCGGTGGCATCGCGCAAGCCGGAACCATGACGCTGAAGAGAAGCGAGGTCACAGGCAACACAACCACCGGCGCCAATGCGCAGGGCGGCGGCATCTTCAATATTTCCGGCACGGTGAAGCTCACCGACAGCCCGGTCACTCGCAACACTGCCAACGGCACCAATTCCCGCGGTGGCGGCATCTTCAATACGGGCTTCGGCACGGTGACCCTCACCCGTAGTCCGGTAACCCGCAACCAGGCGCTGGGAACGGGTGCGAACGGTGGCGGCATCTTCAACGCCAGCGGCACGGTAACGCTGGTCGCAAGTCCCGTCACCGGTAACCAGCCCGACAACTGTGGTAGCCCCAGCACCGTACCCGGCTGCTCCTAGCCTCGATCTTTCGTGAGGGTCCGCCGACGGAGTCGGTGGACCCTTTCGCTTTCCGGAGCTGACGGCGGGCAGGCCGGCGGCCCGCTGGGGCAACCCTCACGAGTTCGAATCTCGTATCCTCCGCCCGCCCGAAGGGCCTATGCCTGTCCAGCAGGCCCTTCCCGAAGCCACGACCGGTGGGGAGCGGTCAGCGGGTCCGAGAGGGCCCGTGGGGGCGGCGGCGAGCCAGCGGTGGACGCCGTCCGGCCAGGCCTGTGCCAGGCCCGGACGGTCGACCAGCCCGGGCGAGACCGTGTTGACGCGGATGCCCTCGGAGCCGTACTCCAGGGCGGCCGCGCGGGCGTGCATCACCACCGCCGCCTTGGCCGCGCTGTAGTGGGCGTGGCCGGGGGCCGGACGGGCCGCCTCGACGGAGGCGATGTGGGTGATGGTGCCGCCGCCGCGCATCCGGGCGGCCGCGGCCTGGGTGCAGGCGAAGACGCTGGTGAGGTTGGTGTCCACCACCGCCCGCCACTCGGCCGCCGTCATCCCCGGCAGCGGCTGGACCGGCTGCACGGCCGCGTTGTTGACCAGCGCGGTGAGCCGGCCGCCGGACCAGCGCACGGTCTCCTGGACCAGCCGGTGGCAGGCGTCCTCGTCCGTCAGGTCCGCCCGGAGCACGACCGCCTCGCCGCCCAGGTCCCGGATCCGGGCGGCGGCCTCGGTGGCCGCGTCCACCGCCGTACGGCAGTGCAGGGCCACCGCCGCGCCCTCCTCGGCGAAGCGCAGCGCGATGGCGCGGCCGATGCCGCCGCCCGCGCCGGTCACCAGGGCGGTCTGTCCGTCGAGCAGGCTCATGGGCGGCACAGTTCCCTGATCCGGGCGGCTTCGGAGGGATAAAGCGCCGTGAGGTCCGCCGCGTCGCCGTGTTCGTAGTCCTCGTAGGTGAATCCGGGGGCCGTCGTACAGCCGAAGAACGTCCACGCGCCGCCCGCCGCCACCCGCGCGCCCATCCAGGTGCGGGCCGGCACGGTCAGCTGGAGCCGCTGGCCCGAGCGCAGACCGGGACCGAGGACGGCGGTGCGGGCGGTGCCGTCGGGGGCGAGGAGCAGCAGGTCGAGCGGGTCGCCGAGGTAGAAGTGCCAGACCTCGGCGTACGGCAGCCGGTGCAGGGCCGAGTAGTCGTCCGCCGTGAGCAGTGCCACGATGGCGGCCCCCTCGGGACGGCCGTCCGCCCGGCGCGGGCCCGCCCAGGTGCGGCGGAACAGCCCGCCCTCGCGGGGGATCGGTTCGAGTCCGTAGTGCGCGATCAGCTCGTCCGCGGTCGTCACCCGGGGAAGGCTACCGGCCGTTCCAGGAACGCGAGTTGCGCGTGCTTCTCGGGGAGGTACACGTCCGGGAGGTCCACCTCCGGCAGGACGACGGCCGGCCCGGGCACGAAACCCTGGCGGACGAAGCGGGCGATCGCCTTGGCGTTGCGCACGTCGGGGTCGATCACGAGCCTGCGCCCGCCGAGGGCCGTCAGCGCGTACGTCGTCAGCACCGTCAGCAGCGCGTGGCTCCAGCCGGGGCGCGGTCCGCCGGGGCCCGCGGGGGCGAGGAGGACGTGGACGCCGAGGTCGCCGGGGCGTACGTCGTAGCACTCGCCGACCCGGTCGGCGGCCGGCTCGTACGTCTGGAACAGGGCGGCCGGGACGCCGTCCTTGGTGACCAGGTGGGCGTGGTGGGTGTCGAGGCCGGCCATGTGGGTGTAGATCTCGGCGACCTGGTCGCGGGTGAGGCCGTTCATGCCCCAGAAGGCGGCGCGTTCCTCGCTCACCCAGGCGTGGATCACGTCGGCGTCGGCGGCCGGGTCCAGGGGGCGGACGCGGACGGTGCCGAAGCCGTCGACGTGCTGCTCGTACGGCTCGTGCGGGTCAGTGGTCACGGAGGTGCTCCTCGGTGCGGTCGCGGGTGAGCAGGGCCCAGTCGGTGACGACCGGGGCCAGTTCTCCCCCGAGCCACAGGGGGAGTTGGTCGCGGTGGTGGGGGCCGCCGGCGACGCCATCGGCGCCGAAGGGGACGATCCAGCGGCTGCGGTCCCGGTCGGCCAGGTCCCAGACGTAGCGGGCGGCCGGCCCGCGGGCGGCACGGTCGGTGACGCCGGGGACGGCCGAGGTGCACAGCACGCAGTCGTGGTC
>NZ_VOGW01000143.1:0-18842 GCF_007896895.1 Streptomyces misionensis
ACGCCGTACGACTCCTCGGCGCGCAGCAGGTGTTCGAGGGCGTGGCCGATGCGCGGGACCAGCGCCAGCCACGGCCGCAGCACCTCGGGGCAGCGGGCCGGGGGTTCGGCGAGCGGGGCGAACGCCGGGTGCGCGGCGAGGCGGCGTACGACCGCGCCGCGCAGCGCCGCGTAGGCCGCCGCGTCGCAGCTGTCGGCGTCCATGTGGCGGTCCCAGGCGAGCAGCCGGTCGCGCAGCCGGGACGCGGCGGGGGTGAGGCCGTCGAGCGCGGCGAGGTGGTCGAGCAGGGGTGCGGCGGAGGCGAGGTGGGTGTCGGTGTGGAGGGCGGGCATGTCCTCGGCGCTCCAGGCGGTGCGCGCGTCGAGGAGGGCGCGGATGCGGTCGGCGCGGTGCGGCGGGGCGAACTCGACGCCGAGCGGGGCGGCGAGGCCCCGCTGGTTGGCCATCACCGCGATGCCGTCCTGGACGGGGGCGTACGGCGTCTCGTGCCAGCCGCGCCAGTCGTGGCCGGGGCGCCAGGCGGGGACCGGGTGGAGGCGGTTGGCCCGCGCGCGGAGCGGGACGCGCCCGGCGACGCGGTGCAGGGTGCCGCCGGCCGTGTCGGCGGCCTGTACGACGTTCACCGGCTCGGCCCAGGCGTCCAGGGCGCGATCGACGTCGGCGACGGTGCGGGCCCGCAGCAGCGGCAGGAGGGCGCCGAAGCCGAGGTCCTCGGTGACCCGGGGCGGGTGGCGCAGCGCGAGCGCCTCGCCCTCGCCGTCGGCGGCTCCTGACCCGGCGGCTCCCGGTTCGGTGGCTCCCGGCCCTTGCGACGGCCCCGCCGGACCGCCCGCGATCACCGGCCCCCGTGCCGTCTCGATCACCTCGATCTCGATCGGGGACGCGCCGGCGACACGGACCGTCTCGCGGTGGGAGTGCGCGGTGCGCCAGTCGCCGTCCGGGTCGAGGTACCGGACCTTCCGGCCGGTGCGGCGCAGGCGTTCGCGGTAGAGGTCCTGGTAGTCGGCCATGGCGTTGGTGATGCCCCAGGCGACCGGGCCGGCGTGGCCGAAGTGGGCGATGCCGGGGGTGCCGGGGACGGCGAGGCCGATGACGTCGAACTCGGGGCAGGACAGGCGTATTTGCTGGTAGACGCCGGGGTCCTCGATGAAGCGGTGGGGGTCGCCGGCGAGGAGGGCGTGCCCGGTGATGGTGCGGGCGCCGGAGACCAGCCAGCCGTTGCTGCCGGCCGTGCCGGGGCCGTCGGTGGCGAACAGGCCGACCGCGTCCGGGCCCAGGTGCCGAATCGCCCGCTCCCGCCAGAGCTTGGCGGGGAACCCCGCGAAGAGGAGGTGGGTGGCGAGCCACACGGCGAGCGGGGTCCAGGGCTCCCAGCGGCCCGCGGCGAGATGGGCGCGGGCGAACTCGGGGGCGCGGCGGGCACCGGCCGGCAGGCCCTCGTTGACGCCGTCGGTGTACGCCCGGACCCACCGGGCCGTCTCCGGGTCCCGGCGTTCGAGCGCGGTGAAGCAGCGGCGGGCGGTGTCGGCCAGGCGGGCCCGGCGGGCGAGGACGTCCCAGGAGGCGGCCGGGGCGCCGAGGAAGGACGCCGAGGTGCCCTGGGCGCGGTGCCGTTCGACCTCCAGCTGCCAGGCCCGGTCGAACGCGGTGACGCGGCCCTGGGCGCGGGCCAGTTCATGGACGTCCGCCGCGCGCAGATGGGGGACGCCCCAGGCGTCGCGGTAGGTCTCGGCGGTCACCCCGGGCCTCCCTTTCTTAGGTAAGGCTAGCCTAACTATCCATGTGATGGAGGAATCGTACGCGACGCGGGATCATCGACCCATGGACGTCACCCTGCACCTCGCCCAGGACCCGGAGGCCGACGCGCTGCTCGGGCGCTCGCCGCTCGCCGCGCTCACCGGGATGCTGCTGGACCAGCAGATCCCGATGGAGTGGGCGTTCAAGGGACCCCGCACCATCGCCGACCGGCTCGGCGCCGGGGACCTGGACGCGCACGAGATCGCCGCGATGGACCCCGAGGCCTTCGCCGCCCTGCTCGCCGAGAAGCCGGCCGTGCACCGCTACCCGGGTTCCATGGCCAAGCGCGTACAGCAGCTGTGCCGGTACCTGGTCGAGCACTACGACGGGGACGCGGAGGCCGTCTGGAAGGACGCCGGCAGCGGGGCCGAGCTGCTCAAGCGTCTGGAGGACCTGCCGGGCTTCGGGCGGCAGAAGGCACAGATCTTCCTCGCGCTGCTGGGCAAGCAGCTCGGGGTCACGCCGGCCGGCTGGCGGGAGGCCGCCGGCGCCTACGGCGAGCCCGATTCCCACCGGTCCGTCGCCGACATCACCGGACCGGACTCGCTCGCCCGGGTGCGCGCCCACAAGCAGGAGATGAAGGCCGCGGCCAAGGCGGCCAAGGCGGCCCGGAAGTAGGAACCGGGTCAGCCTGGTGGCCCACCCCGGTGGCGGTGCGCGCACCGCCGTTCCGAGCATGGAACATGACCGAGGCATCGAGCCACGGCCCGGAGTGGGGCCGCGAGTACGACGATCAGCACGTCCACGGCGGGCACCCGCCGGGCGCCGCGCACGAACCGCACGGGCACCGCGGGCGACCCGAGCCCGAGCCGCCCCTCGAAGGCCCGCTGCACGCCCTGTCCCGGGCCGCCTGGCAGGTGGTCCTGGTCACCGGGATCGCCTCCCTGGTCCTGGGCATCCTGGTCCTGGTCTGGCCCGGCCCCTCGCTGCTCGCGGCCGGCGTCCTCTTCGGGCTCTACCTCCTGGTCAGCGGCGTCTTCCAGCTGGTCGCCGCCTTCGGCACGCACCAGGCGACCTCGCTGCGGGTGCTGGCGTTCATCAGCGGCGCGCTGTCGATCCTGCTCGGGCTGCTCTGCTTCCGCGGGCCCATGCAGTCGATCCTGCTGCTCGCCCTGTGGATCGGCATCGGCTGGCTGATCCGCGGCATCACGCACACCATGGCCGCGATCTCCGACCCCCGGATGCCCGCCCGCGGCTGGCAGATCCTCCTGGGGGTCCTCACCTTCATCGCCGGGATCGTGCTGATCGACTCGCCCTTCCGGTCGGTCGCGGTGCTGACCCTCGTCGGCGGCATCTGGCTGGTGGTGGTCGGCGTCACCGAGATCATCACCGCCTTCCGCATCCGCCACCGCGCGGGCCGGCTGCCGCAGACCGTGTGAACCGGCCCGCCGGGCCCCCGCGCACGCCGGTTCCCGGTCCACAGCCTGTGCACAACGCGCGCACGGCGGGCGACGCGCCGGGGTGCCGTTCCCGCCGACGGCGGGGAACGGCCCGAATCCGCACCCCGGAACATACCCGTTCGCGCTTTTTGTCCGGCCTTTTCACGAGCCGCACTCGGGCGCCATGGCTGCGCCCGGAACGTCTGGGCCGGTAGGCTTTCCGTGTGATCTTCAAGCGCATCGGAAACGGCCGGCCGTACCCCGATCACGGCCGGGAAAGCACCCGGCAGTGGGCGGACGTCGCACCGCGCCCGGTCCGCCTCGATCAGCTCGTGACCACCAAGCAGCAGCTGGACCTGGAGACCCTGCTGGCGGAGGACTCGACGTTCTACGGCGACCTCTTCGCCCATGTCGTGAAGTGGCAGGGCGACCTCTATCTGGAGGACGGTCTGCACCGCGCGGTGCGCGCCGCGCTCCAGCAGCGCCAGGTGCTGCACGCCCGCGTGCTCGAACTGGACTGACCCGGCGCTCCCGGCCCCGCGGCCCGCCGTCCATCGGCCGTGCGGCGCCCGCCGATTGACCCTTTCGGGTTCCACTGGCGGCCTGGACTGATCATCTAATAGGCATCACCGCCCCGGCACACTACGCTGCGTTCATGAGCATGCTGACTCCCCCCGGCATGGGCGGCAAGTACCGGATCACGGGGGCGAAATACCCCCGGATGCGCCCGCCTCGGCGGCGGGGCAGGCTGGTCGCGGTCGTTCTGGCCTCCGTGTGCGCGCTCGGCCTGCTCGGCTGGGGCACGCTCCAGCTCATCGACGTCTTCTCGGGCCGCAGGCCGACCGCCTCCGGCGCGGAGCGGGACTGCGGGACCAAGGACGCGGCCGGCGGGACCAGGACCGCGTCCGCGCGCCGGGCGAACCCCCTGCCCGAGCCCGGCCGGATCACCGTCAACGTCTACAACGCCACCACGCGCTCCGGGCTGGCCAAGGACACCGCGGACGAGCTGAAGAAGCGCGGCTTCAAGATCGGCGACGTGGGCAACGCGGCCAAGGAGTACGACAAGAAGGTGAAGGGCACGGCGCTGGTCCTCGGACCGGCCGCCGCGCTGCACACCTCCCTGCCGGTGCTCGGCGCGCAGGTCGCGGGCGGCGAGCAGCGGGCCGACGGGCGCACGAAGGCCGATCTCGACCTCGTCATCGGGGACGGGTTCAAGGGGCTGGCCAAGCCGGCCGACGCCGCGCGGGCCCTGACCGTCCTCACGGCACCGGCGCCCACGGCTTCGGCCGGCTCCGCGAAGAAGGGGTGCTGAAGCCTTTCTCCTCGGGCGGGCGCCGGCCGCGCCCGATCGCGTCCGCGCGGCCGGGGCCGCATGCCGGCACGCCCCGCGCGGGACACTGCCCGCACGGCGGCGGGGACGCCGGTTACTCGGCCGCGCCGTACAGCCGGTCGCCCGCGTCGCCGAGGCCCGGGACGATGTAGCCCTGATCGTTGAGGTGGTCGTCGACCGCGGCGGTGACCACGGTGACCGGGGTGCCCGCCAGCTCGCGCTCCATCAGCTCGACGCCCTCGGGGGCGGCCAGCAGCACCACGGCGGTGACGTCGTCGGCGCCGCGCTTGATCAGCTCGCGGATGGAGGCGACCAGCGTGCCGCCCGTGGCCAGCATCGGGTCGAGGACGTAGACCTGGCGGCCCGAGAGGTCCTCCGGCATCCGCGTGGCGTACGCGGAGGGCTGGAGCGTCTCCTCGTTGCGGAGCATGCCCAGGAAGCCCACCTCGGCGGTCGGCAGCAGCCGGACCATGCCGTCCAGCATGCCGAGACCGGCGCGCAGGATCGGGACGACCAGCGGGCGGGGACGGGCCAGCTTGACGCCAGTGGTGCGGGCGACCGGCGTGTCGATGTCGACGTTCTCGGTGCGCACGTCCCGCGTGGCCTCGTAGGCGAGCAGGGTGACCAGCTCGTCGGCGAGACGGCGGAAGGTGGCGGAGTCGGTGCGCTGGTCGCGCAGCGTGGTGAGCTTGTGAGCGACCAGGGGGTGGTCGACGACATGGAGACGCATGCCCATAACCGTACCTGCGCCCCGGACCGGTCGGCGCTGGCGTCAAACCGGCCGACCGGGGGAAAGCGGAGAAGGACGGACAAGGGTGGTGTGACGTGTCTGACCTGCCTGAGACGCCCGACGACGCGACCGGGAGCGGACCGAGGGGGCCGCACGGCCCCGATGACGTCATACGGACGGGGCGGTCCGGCCCCGCCGGGCGGGGGAAGGCCGGCCCCACCAAGCGGGGGACATCCGGCCCCGGATTTCCCGCGAGCGGGACGGCCGGACCCGCCGCCGCGAGCGGGACGGACACGCCCGACGCTCCCGAGACCGATGCCGAGCGGCGCCGCCGCCGAGCCCGGTTCCTGCGGGAGCTGGCGGAGGCCCGGGCGCTGCGGGCCCGGGTGCAGCCGCGACGCGCCAAGGCGGCCCGGCTGCGCCACGCGCTGCGGATGCAGACATTCCGCTGGTAGGGCGGACGCCCTGAGCAGGGGGCCGTTCGGCAAGAAGAGGGTGAGGAAGATCGCCGCCCGTGCCGGAGTTTCCGAGGCGGGCGTGCGTGAGCGCCCGGCAAAGCCGCGTACGATCCGCAGGTGGCCGCAACGAGAGCGCTGGCGACCCGATGAGGATTCACGCTCGAAACCGGCGGACACAGGGAGCCGAAGACGTCCCCTGAACGCCTAGTTTCTGCCACGATTCCGAGTGGGTGGGGCTCGGAGCCGCCCAAGAACCTCCGCCGGGGGGACCCCCAACCGGCACGCCTATGACCAGTGGGAGAGTCACGGTGTACTTCGCCGCACTGCTCGCGCGCACCGAAGACGGGTGGGAAGCGAGCGACACAGAGCTCGACGATGTGGAGACCCTGTCGGATCTGGCCGACCTGGCCCGTGAAGCCTCTCCCGAGGAGGACACGGTGCTCGTCCTGATCGAGCAGGAGGACGCCTGGTTCGGCGTCGTCCGCGTGGACGGGGAGGACGACCCTCGGATCTATGTCTCGGACGCGGCCGCCGCCGCCCGCAGCGCCTACGGCGAGCTGCTGCTCACCGATGAGCTGCTGGGCCGGGAACCCGGCGCCGCCGACGGCCCCGACCTGGACTCCCTGGACCTCGACGGCACGGAGGACGGCGAGTCCGAGGCCGACGAGGACGACGAGGAGGAGGTGGCCACCGGGTCCGACGCGGTGCCGCACAGCCCGGTCGGCGACAGCGAGATCCTCGACGACCTGGGCATCAGCGAGAAGGAGCTGCGCTCCCTGGACGCCGAGGACGCGCTCGGTTCGATCGCCGAGGCCCTGGGCGCCTCGGAGGTGCTGGAGACCGTCCGCTGACCGCGGGCCACCCGGTGGGCACCCCGCGTCCGGCACCGGACCCGGTGCGCAACCGCTGGCGGGAGGCGATGCGACTCGCCCTGGACGAGGCCGAAGCGGCCGTCCGGGGCGGGGACGTCCCCGTCGGGGCCGTCGTGCTGGCGCCGGACGGCACGGTGCTCGCGACCGGGCACAACGAGCGCGAGGCCACCGGCGACCCCACGGCCCACGCGGAGGTCCTCGCCGTGCGGCGGGCCGCCGCGCGCCTCGGGCAGTGGCGGCTGACCGGCTGCACCCTCGTGGTCACCCTGGAGCCGTGCACGATGTGCGCGGGCGCGCTGGTGCAGTCCCGGGTGGACCGGGTGGTCTACGGCGCCCGGGACGACAAGGCGGGCGCGGCCGGCTCGCTGTGGGACGTGCTGCGCGACCGGCGGCTCAACCACCGGCCCGAGGTGATCGAGGGCGTGCTCGCGGCGGAGTGCGCCGCCCTCCTCACGGAGTTCTTCCGGGATCGGTGAATACCGATTTCGAACCATGCCCCACCGTGCTGTAAGGTCTCCCTCGGTAGCGTGTCCGAGCGGCCGAAGGAGCTCGCCTCGAAAGCGAGTGTGGCGCAAGTCACCGAGGGTTCAAATCCCTCCGCTACCGCTTCCGAAAGGGCCCCGTCTCATGACGGGGCCCTTTCCGCGTTCCCGCCCTTGCGGGAACGGCGCCCAAAACCCCTTGCCCGGCGGGCCGTTGGTCCCCGATAAAGGCGTGAACGTTACACTCGCCGCCGGCGGCAGGGGCCCCATGGGCCATGGACACGAACACAAGGAGGCCGCGGTGGCGATGAACGCCAAGAAGATCGTGGTGTACGCGCTCGTGGTCTTCGTGCTGTACGTGATCATCACGGACCCCGCCAGGGCGGCCGACTACGTGCAGATAGGCTTCGAGGGCATATCCAACGCGGCCAGGGCCATCGGGGACTTCATGACCTGGGCCGCCCACGGAGGAAAGAGCTGAGGTACCGCACATGATCCGCCACCTGGTCCTGTTCAAGCTCAACGAGGGCGTCGAGCGCGACGACCCGCGAGTGGTGGCGGGCGAGGCGGCCTTCCGGGCGCTGCCCGAGCAGATCGAGGAGCTGCGCGCCTGGGAGTGCGCCTGGAACATCACCGACCGGCCGATCGCCTACGACTTCGCGATCAACTCGGCCGTCGAGGACACCGGGGCCCTCCAGCGCTATCTGGACCACCCCGCCCACCAGGCGGGTGTCGCCCTGTGGCGTGAGTTCGCCACGTGGGTGATCGCGGACTACGAGTTCTGACACCTCTCCCTTCCAGGGCGCCTTCCGCCCGAAAGCCCCCCGCCGCGCAGGCCGGGGGCTTTCGTGCGTTTCCCGCCCCGACTCCCCCATGTTTGAAACCAACACGGCGTTATCAGGTGCTTGCACACAGTGCACATGTCTTGTGATGCTATGACCGCTTTTGACGGATGATTGACCGAAGAGGTGGCGTTGACCGTGTCGGCCAGTACTGCGCCGCCCCAGGAGGAGGCCCCCGTCCCCGCCTCTGAGAACCCCGGGAAACGCCGTGGCGCAGACACCCGCGCCCTGACCCAGGTGCTCTTCACCGAGCTGAAGCAGCTCGCCCCGGGCACGCCGGAGCACAACCGGGTGCGGGGCGCGCTGATCGAGGCGAACCTCCCGCTCGTGCGCTACGCCGCCGCCCGCTTCCGCTCCCGCAACGAGCCCATGGAGGACGTGATCCAGGTCGGCACCATCGGCCTGATCAACGCCATCGACCGCTTCGACCCGGACCGGGGCGTGCAGTTCCCGACGTTCGCCATGCCGACCGTGGTCGGCGAGATCAAGCGGTACTTCCGGGACAACGTCCGCACCGTGCACGTACCGCGCCGGCTGCACGAGCTGTGGGTGCAGGTCAACAGCGCCACCGAGGACCTGACCACGCTGCACGGCCGCTCGCCCTCCACCGCCGAGATCGCCGAGCGCCTGCGGATCAGCGAGGAGGAGGTGCTCAGCTGCATCGAGGCGGGCCGCTCGTACCACGCCACCTCCCTGGAGGCCGCGCAGGAGGGCGACGGGCTGCCGGGGCTGCTGGACCGCATCGGCTACGAGGACCCGGCCCTGGACGGCGTGGAACACCGCGACCTGGTCCGCCACCTCCTCGTCCAGCTCCCCGAGCGCGAGCAGCGGATCCTGCTGCTGCGCTACTACAGCAATCTCACCCAGTCGCAGATCAGCGCGGAACTCGGCGTCTCCCAGATGCACGTCTCCCGGCTGCTCGCCCGCAGCTTCCAGAGACTGCGCTCGGCCAACCGCATCGACGCATAACCGATAACCGCTCCGCCATATAACAGAGTTCCGGTCGAATACCGGACGACATGGCGGGAGCATGGTGGGCGCACCGAAGCACGCACCCGAACAGCCCTGCATCGCAAACCAGATCGAGCGCTCACCGCCGCGAGCGATTCGCTCACCAGGGCTGTTGCCGACACTTCCGGCCCGACTGCCCGTCAGACCCCTTTTCTCCAGCGGTGATTCGCCTCTCTCATGTCGACATGTCACTACAGCGCGTTGCCGACATGTGACATTCTGCGGGAGACGCGTTTGCCGGAGCCTCGGCTCCGGTATTCAGGTGAAGGCTGCGT
This sequence comes from Streptomyces misionensis, assembly GCF_007896895.1. Lineage (GTDB taxonomy): Bacteria > Actinomycetota > Actinomycetes > Streptomycetales > Streptomycetaceae > Streptomyces > Streptomyces misionensis_A. Next base: position 9,177 of record NZ_VOGW01000143.1, read on the forward strand.
TCTCGACCGACGACGCGGCCACGACCGTCCCGCGACCCGAAGGGGGTGGCATGTCCGCAGAACAGGGCAGCTCGAAGGTGCTGACGCCCGCGAAGAGCGAGGCGGCGCCCAAGGAGCTCGACGCACTCGACGTCCTCGACGGCATCGAGGGCGTCACGGCCCTCGAAGCCGTGCCGGCCCCGGCCACCCCCGCCACGGGCGAGGCCATCGACACCCGCACCCTGTCCCGCTCCCTGTTCCTGCGGCTCGCCGCGCTCGACGAGAACAGCCCCGAGCGCGCCTACGTCCGGGACACCCTGATCGAACTGAACCTGCCGCTGGTCCGCTACGCGGCGGCGCGCTTCCGCTCGCGCAACGAGCCGATGGAGGACATCGTCCAGGTCGGCACCATCGGCCTGATCAAGGCGATCGACCGCTTCGACTGCGAACGGGGCGTGGAGTTCCCGACGTTCGCGATGCCCACGGTGGTCGGCGAGATCAAGCGCTTCTTCCGGGACACCTCCTGGTCGGTGCGTGTCCCGCGCCGCCTCCAGGAGCTGCGCCTGGCCCTCACCAAGGCCAGCGACGAGCTGTCGCAGAAGCTGGACCGCTCCCCGACCGTGACCGAACTGGCCGGCGTGCTCGGCGTCTCCGAGGAGGACGTGGTCGACGGCCTCGCGGTCGGCAACGCGTACACCGCCTCCTCGCTGGACTCCCCCGCCCCCGAGGACGACGGCGGCGAGGGCTCCCTGGCGGACCGGCTCGGCTACGAGGACACCGCCCTGGAGGGCGTGGAGTACCGCGAGTCCCTCAAGCCGCTGCTGGCCAAGCTCCCGCCCCGGGAGCGGCGGATCATCATGCTGCGCTTCTTCGCCAACATGACCCAGTCGCAGATCGGCGAGGAGGTCGGCATCTCCCAGATGCACGTCTCGCGCCTGCTCACCCGGACCCTGTCCCAGCTGCGCGAGGGCCTGATCTCGGACTGACGCTTCCGTACTGACGCGGCGTCCCCCACCATGGCCAAACGCTTCGTCAGGGGATGCCTCGCACGACGCCCGGACCACCCGGCCGCCGACGCGCCCTCGCGGGAGCCTCGGCGGCCGTCGTCCGTCCGGGGGCGCCACCAGGGGCGTGGGCCGGGCCCGGGCGGCGGGAGCGGCCATGTGCGCGGCGCGGACGGCGCCTGGCCGTCGTTGAGCGCGCACCGTCGGGCCGGGCCGGGGCGTTGCCGCCCCGGACGGGGGCGCGGCGGTGAGTTCCGGGTCGGTGACGTTCGGGACGCACGTCACCGGGGCGCCCGGCGTCGGCCGGGCGACGGTCGGGACGCCCGAGGAGCCGCCGGTGCCGATCGGCCCCGGCGCGCACACGGACCGCACCGGGGCGGCCCGCGTCGGCGCCTGGCGCCTGCCGCCGGGCATGCGCGTCGAGACGCGGGACGTGTCCGTCCGGTGGAAGTGATCACCGCAGGACCGGCGGGCCCTGCGGAAGGGGTGTCCTACTTCAGCGCGAGCCAGGCGACCCCGGCCACCACCACGAGCGCCACGACGACGCCGATGATCAGACCGATGCGCGGACCGGAGGGCGCGGCCGCCTGCTGCTGACGCCCCTGCGGAGCCTCGTCGACGAACGCGCGGAACATCTGAGTGCTGCCGGCAGGGTCGTAATTGCCCTGGGGGCCCTGGGTGTTAGCCATGGCCCGAGACCTTAGCGAAGACGGCCCCCGCCGCCCAAGTGGGGGGCCACCGGGACAGACGCGGACAGGCCCCCCGCACCGACCTGCATATTCACGACCGCAACGCTTGCCTTTGCCAAGGTTTTACGCGGGCGGCCCCCTAGTTATTTGCCTGTAGCAACCAATCCGACTTATGGTTGCCCCAAGCAACGAATACGGGAGGTGTGATGGCCGAGCAGGCGCAGTTCGAAGAGCTGGCGCGTCAGCTCAGCGCCGTCGGCGCCGTGAAACGGGACCTCGTGCGGGTGCTGCCGACGGACTGCCCGGGCGGCTCGGCGGCCGTGCTGACCTTGCTCGGCCGCCACGGAGACATGCGCATGAGCAAGCTGGCGGAGCTGCTCGCCGTGGATCTGTCGGTGACCAGCCGGCATGTCGCGCACGTCGCCGCGCGCGGCTGGATCGAGCGGCACCCGGACCCGGCGGACAAGCGCTCGCGCATCCTGCGCCTGACGCCCGCGGGTCTGGAACAGCTCGACGAGCTGTCCCAGCGGACCTCGCAGCTGCTCGCCGAGCGGCTCAGCGACTGGACCGACGACGAGGTCGGCCAGCTGATCGGGTTGATGACCCGGCTGCGCTCGTCCTTCGGCGACTGCCGGCCGCCCTCGGCCCGGCCGCTCACCCCCGTAGTCGAAAAGACCACCCGTACACCCGCAAGCACGTAAGTAAAGGAAGCCCATGGCAACGACCACACCAGCCGGTGTGCGGGCTCACGCCAAGCACGGGGGAGGCTCCTCGGCGGGCGACGCCCCGATGACCCACCGGCAGATCATGGAGGCCCTCTCCGGCCTCCTGGTGGGCCTGTTCGCCGCCATCCTGTCCTCGACGATCGTCACCAACGCACTGCCGACGATCATCAAGGACCTCGGCGGCGGCCAGTCCGCCTACACCTGGGTCGTCACCGCGGCCCTGCTGACGATGACCGCCTCGGTGCCCCTGTGGGGCAAGCTGTCCGACCTGTTCAGCAAGAAGGCGCTCGTCCAGATAGCCCTGATCATCTACGTGGCCGGTTCGGTCATCGCCGGTCTCGCGCAGAACCCGGCGATGCTGATCACCGCCCGTGCGATCCAGGGCCTCGGCGCCGGCGGTCTGTCCGCCCTGGTGCAGGTCATCCTGGCCGCGATGATCTCCCCGCGAGAGCGCGGCCGCTACTCCGGCTACACCGGCGCCACCTTCGCCGTCGCCACCGTCGGCGGCCCGCTGCTCGGCGGTGTCATCACCGACACCAGCTGGCTCGGCTGGCGCTACTGCCTGTTCGTCGGCATCCCCTTCGCGCTGATCGCGCTGCTCGTCCTGCAGAAGACGCTGCACCTGCCGGTCGCCAAGCGCAAGGTCAAGGTCGACTGGCTCGGCGCCTTCTTCATCACCGCGGGCGCCTCGCTGCTGCTGCTCTGGGTGACCTTCGCCAACGACAAGTACGAGTGGCTGTCGTGGCAGACGTACGTGATGGTGGGCGGCACCATCGTGCTCGGCCTGCTGTTCGTCCTCACCGAGAGCAAGGCGTCCGAGCCGATCATCCCGCTGCGCCTGTTCCGCAACCCCACGATCTCGCTGGCCTCCGCGGCCTCGCTGTTCGTCGGTGTCGGCATGTACTCGGGCACCGTCTTCTTCTCGCAGTACTTCCAGCTGGCGCGGGACAAGTCCCCGACCATGTCGGGCGTGATGACCATCCCGATGATCGGCGGTCTGTTCATCTCCTCCATGGTCTCCGGGCGGATCATCTCCAACACCGGACGCTGGAAGAACTGGCTGGTCACCGGCGGTCTTCTGCTGACGGCCGGCCTGGCTCTGCTCGGCCTGATGCGCTACGACACCCCTTACTGGCAGCTGGCCGTCTACATGGCGCTGCTGGGCATCGGCGTCGGCATGATGATGCAGAACCTGGTGCTGTCCACGCAGAACCAGGTCGCCCCGAAGGACCTCGGTTCCGCCTCCTCCACGGTGAGCTTCTTCCGCTCCCTCGGTGGCGCGGTCGGCGTCGGCGTGCTCGGCTCGGTCATGTCCGGCCGGATCACCCACTACGCCACGAGCACCATCGGCGAACTGAGCCCGAAGGCCCGGATGGCCGCGGCCAAGGCCATGGGCGGCGGCGATCTGCCCGACATGAACAGCCTGCCCCTGCCGATCCGGCATTGGCTGGAAGGCGCCTACGGTCACGGCATCGCCGACGTCTTCCTCTACGCGGCGCCCTGCGCCCTGGTCGCCTTCATCCTGGTGATCTTCATCAAGGAGGTCCCGCTGCGGACGACCGGCGCGCTGGCCCAGGCCGCGCAGGAGAGGACCGGGACGACGGCCGAGGCCGCCGCGCCCGTCGAGACCACGATGGAGAACGCCACCATGCAGAACGTGCCGGGTGAGCCCGCCCAGGAGAAGGTTCCCAGCCTGACCGCAGCCGCTCCGGTGGTCGGCGCCGCCGAGGCGCTGGCGACCGCGACCGCCTCCGCGGCCCCGATGACCGCCGTGGCGACCGTCGCCGAGCCCGGCACGGGCGGTGACGGCACCCCGGTGCACGGCTACGTCCGCGGCGCCGAGAGCGCCCCGGTCCCGCAGGCCGCGGTCACCCTGATCTCGCTGGCCGGCCGCCAGCTCGGCCGCGCGGTCGCCCAGGGCGACGGTTCCTACGCGCTGGCCGCCCCCGGCACCGGCTCGTACGTCCTGATCGCCTCCGCCGACGGCTACCAGCCGCAGGCCTCCACCATCGTGGTGGGCGAGGAACCGCTGTCGTACGACATCCTGCTCAGCGGCACCAGCGGGCTGACCGGTGTGGTGCGGGCCGCGGGGAGCGCGCAGCCGGTCAAGGACGCCATGGTGATCGTCACCGATGTGCGCGGTGACCTGCTGGCCACCGCCGCCACCGGGGAGCAGGGCGAGTTCGCCTTCACCGACCTGGTGCCCGGCCCGGTGACCGTCGCCGTCAACGCGGCCGGCTTCCGCCCGCGGGCGCTGCCGGTCGAGGTGGCCACCACCGGGATCACCCGGATCGACGTCGACCTCGACGCCGGCGCCCAGCTCCAGGGCGTGGTCCGGGCCCCGCACGGTCCGCTGGCCGACGCCCGGGTGACCCTGGTCGACCAGGCGGGCAACGTGGTCGGCACCGCCACCACCGGTGCGGACGGCGCGTACGCCTTCACCGACCTGGACAGCGGTGAGTACACCGTCATCGCGACCGGCTACCCGCCGGTGGCGACCGCGCTGACCGTCACCGGCACCGGGGCCGACGGTCACGACATCGAACTCGCCCACCCCGGCGAGTAGTTCCACCCGGCCCGTGGCGGGGCACGCTCCGACCGGAGGTGCCCGCCACGGGCCGGTTTCTCACGACCGATTTGTAAGGCTTTGCAGGGAGAAAACGGGATGGGACTGACCGCGAAGATCCGTACGCGGGACGGGTGGGCCGTGTCGCACGCGGTCGTCACGGTGACCGACATGACCGGTACGCAGGTGCTGCGGGCCGAGGCGGACGCCGAGGGGGCCGTGAAGGACACCACCGAGCTGGCGCCGGGGGCGTACACCGTGATCGTGACGGCCGTCGGCTACGCGCCGGCCGCCTCCAGCGCGATCGTCACCGCGAGCGGACGGGCCGAGATCGGCGCCGTGACCCTGGCCCGGCAGGGCGGCACCGAGCTGCCGCCGCCCGGTCCCTGGACCATCGACCCGGCGCACTCCTCGGTCGCCGCGGTCGCCCAGCACCTGGGGATCTCCAGCGTGCACGGCCGGTTCACCGACTTCGGCGGCACCATCGAGATCGCGCCGGACGACGTCGCCAAGTCCCGGGTGGAGGCGGTCATCAAGGCCGGGTCCATCGACACCGGCAACGGCATGCGCGACACGCATCTGCGCTCCGGTGACTTCCTCGACGTGGAGAACCACCCGGAGATCACCTACCGGTCCACCGGGCTGACCCAGGCGGGTCCGGACCGCTGGACCGTGCACGGCGAGCTGTCGCTGCACGGCGTGGTCCGCCAGGTCGACCTGGACCTCGCCTACCTCGGCACCGGCGCCGACCCGTGGGGCGGCACCCGCGCCGCCTTCCGCGCCACGGCGGAACTGCACCGCGAGGACTTCGCGATGAACTACAACCAGGTCCTCCAGGCGGGCATCGCCGCCATCGGCACCACGCTGAAGGTGCAGCTGGACATCCAGGCGGTGCAGGGGGACAGCCTGCCCGCAGCCTGAGCCTCCCGCACAGGGGCCCGCCGACCGGAGGACGGTCGGCGGGCCCCTGTCAGTTCTCCGTCGCGCCCACGATGCGCCGGGCCAGGTCGCGCAGTTTGACGTTCTCCCGCTGGGAGGCGCGCACCAGGCTCTCGAAGGCCCCCTGCGCGTCGATGTCCAGGCGCTCCATGAGAATTCCGGTGGCCTGTCCGATCAGGTCGCGGGTGTGCATGGCCTCCGTCAACTGCTCGCGCACCGTCACCGAGTTCAGGGCGAGGCTCACCTGCGCGGTGAACAGCCGGCCGAGCCGCGCGGCCGTCTCGTCGAAGGCGCCCGGTCCCCGGGAGTAGGCCGTCAGCACGGTCAGCCGGCGCTTGTCGGCGCGCAGCCGCATGGACAGCACCGAGCGCAGCCGCTGGTCCTCGCCGTCCGCGCCGGCGCTGTCCGTCACCCGCACCACCGGCGAGGTCCACAGCCGCTCCCAGTGCGGCAGTTCGGGGGCTCCGGCGTCACGTACGACGTCATCGGTCCAGGCGAGGGCGCGCAGCGTCTCCCCGTGCTCCAGCTCGCAGACCCCGGCGTGCTCGGCGCCGGGCAGCAGGCGCACCGCGAGCCGTACGGCGGTGTCCAGCGTGGCGCCGGGCGTGGGGCTCTCGTGCAGCTCGCGGGCCGCCGCCGTCAGCGCCTCGGCGAGGTCGAAGCCGCCCGGGGAGCGGGTCACTTCGGAGACGTCGTACGCGGAAAAGTCGTACGGGGGAAAGTCGGACGCGGCCACCACGAACCTCTCGGATGACATGACCGTACGGCCATGCGCAGGAGAGCTCCGCAGCACATTCCCGACTGCGAGCACAGGACAGAACAACTTTAGCTGCTCCATTGCGGTGAAGAGACCTGCCCCGCGCCGCCCGCACGGGGCAGGCCGCCCGGCGCGCCGAGCCTGTGCCCAGCAGGGTCAGGCTCGTACGCCGGTCCGCGTTCTAGGCTGCGGCCATGGCATCGAACATCGCGACCAACACCCGTGTGTCCCTGGACGAGCTGCTGGACTTCGTACGGCCCCGCCACCGCGCGCTGCTGATCACCCGCCGCGCCGACGGCACCCCGCAGGCCTCCCCGCTGACCTGCGGGGTGGACGACTCGGGCCGGATCGTGGTCTCGACCTACCCGGAGCGGGCCAAGACCCGCAACGCCAGGCGGGACCCGCGGGTCGGCCTGGTCGTGCTCAGCGACGACTGGAACGGCCCCTGGGTGCAGATCGACGGCACCGCCGAGGTGATCGACTCCCCCGACTCGGTGGAACCGCTGGTCGAGTACTACCGCAACATCGCCGGTGAGCACCCCGACTGGGACGAGTACCGGGCGGCCATGCTCAAGCAGGGCAAGTCGATCATCCGGGTCACGCCCGAGCGCTGGGGCCCGGTGGCGACCGGCGGCTTCCCGGCGCGGCTGGTCAGCGAGGACTGAGGGCCGCCCGGGGCCGCTGACCGGGGGTCACCCCCGCTCGACCATCGCCTCGATCCCGGCGATCAGCAGGTCCAGGGCGAAGGTGAAGTCACGGTCCATCAGCTCGGCGACCGTGCCCTCGCCGCGGGCGTCCATGATCCGCGCGGAGTCCTGGAGGAACCGGGCGATGCCGGGGTCCTGCCGCACCGAGTCCAGGGCCTGCTCGCGGTAGTCGTCCGGGGACAGACCGGTGGCCGCGATCCGGGACATGAACTGGGCCTCTGTCGTGCCGTAGCCGTAGACGAACTGGAAGACGGCCGAGATGGCGCTCATCACCCGGTGCGCGGGCAGCCCGGAGCGGCCGATGACGTGCTGCACGGTGCGGGAGAAGTCCAGCGCGCGGGGGCCGATGTTCAGGTACTGGCCGGCCAGCCGGGACAGCCAGGGGTGGCGCACCAGCAGCCCCCGGTACTCGGCGGCCAGCGCCCGCAGTTGCTCCCGCCAGTCGGCCGCGTCGTCCTCGCCGGGCAGCCGCAGTTCGCCGAAGGCCGCGTCGAGGGCGAGTTCGAACAGGTCGTCCTTGGTGTCGACGTACCAGTACAGGGACATCGCGGTGACGTTCAGCTCGGCGGCCAGGCGCCGCATGGAGAACCTGGCCAGGCCCTCCGCGTCCAGGAGCCGCACGGACACCGCGGTGATCCGCTCCCGGTCCAGTCCGGAGGGCTGCCCGGTGCGGCCGCCGCGCCGCGGCTTCTCCCGCAGCCACACACTGTCCCGCGCCGTCCGCCCCGCAGACTTCGCCACCGGCACACCTTCCTCTGTCTCCGGCCAGTCAGAGCCCTGTGCGGCCCGCTGCCCGTGATCCAGGGGCCGGCACGGCACAGGGGCGCGGGCCCACGCCCTGTGCCGTTACCCAGATCATCCGGCACTTAGTGCTGTGGCCGGGAGGGTTTGCCGGGAAGCTCGCGGCGTCCGGTGCGGTGCAGCGCGAGGCGGAGCATCACCCGCGTACCGGATGTACTCGGGTGATGCGACGACGCGGCGAGGTGCCGTGCCGGGCGTCGCGAGCCGGTGAACCTTTCCGGTCGCAGCACTTGGGCGCGGGCCCGCTCCGCCGGGTCCGCTCAGCCGTTCGCCCGCCGGGTGAGGTCGTAGAAGGTGGCCGAGCCCACGGTCACCTTCTTGAAGGTGCTCTGGACCCAGGAGCTGATCTGCGCGCCGGTGCCGCTGCCGCCACCGCCCCCGGCGCCCTCCGTGCCCCGGCCCATGCCGCCGCCTGTGCCGCCTGCGCCACCGGCGATGAAGTAGTGGACCCTGCCGTCGGCCACGTACTTCTTGAACCGGGCGAGTGTCGGCGACGGGTCGGTGCCGTTGAAGCCGCCGATCGCCATCACCGGTTCACCGGTGGCGAGCTGGTAGCTCGCCGCGTTCTGCGAGCCGATGGACGCGGCGACCCAGGTGTAGCGGGAAGCGTTCTTCTTCAGCAGCGCCTTGGCCGCCGAGCCGACGTCCGTGCCGTTCAGCAGACCGCCGAAGCCGCCGGGCCCGCCGCCCTCGCCGGTGCGGGCACCGCCCGGGAATCCGCCGGCGAGGTCACCGCCGGGGCCGGGGAACCCGTTTCCGGTCTGTCCGCCCGGCATGCCCTGACCGCCGGTCCCCTGCCCACCCGGCATGCCCTGCCCACCGGGCCTGCCCTGGCCACCCTGTCCGCCCGGCATGCCTCCGCCGAAGCCGCCCCGCTTGCCGCCGGGCCCGCCGCCCGGGGACCGGCCGCCGCCGAAGCCCATCGTGCCGGCGGCCGCCGGGCCCGCCGTCGGGATCGAGCCCTCGTGCCCGGAGGCCACCGTGCTCAGGGTGTAGGCGGTGGGACCCGCCAGCGCGGTGCCGAGGGCCAGGGCCGCCGTGCCGAGGACGGCCGGCCGTGTGAGGCGCCCGGCGAAGACCAGGCCCAGGGCCGCCACCAGACCGCCCACCAGGACCAGCCACTTCAGCCAGGGCAGATAGCCGGGCGTGCGGTTGAGCAGCACATATCCCCAGGCCGCGGCCGCCACCGCGGCCGCGGCGAGCGCCGGCGCCGCCCACGCCTCGCGGCGCCGCTCCCACAGCAGCCCGGCGCCCATGCCGACGACGGCCGCCATGTAGGGGGCGAGGGCCACGGTGTAGTACTGGTGGAAGATGCCCGCCATGTAGCTGAACACGCCCATGGTCATCAGCAGGGACCCGCCCCAGACCAGGAGCGAGGAGCGGGTGACCGACGTACGCCCCCGTCCCCGGGTCGCCACCAGCCCCGCGGCCAGCAGGATCAGCGCGGCGGGCAGCAGCCAGGAGATCTGGCCGCCGACCTCGGAGCCGAACATCCGGTC
>NZ_VOGW01000143.1:19115-22966 GCF_007896895.1 Streptomyces misionensis
GAGCGCCGCCCCCGCCGACGCTGCCGGTCTCCTCGCCGTTGAGCCGGCCGAACCCGTTGTAGCCGAAGGTCAGTTCCAGGAAGCTGTTGTGCTGCGAGCCGCCGATGTACGGGCGGGAGGAGGCCGGCCACAGCTCGACGACGGCGACCCACCAGCCGCCGGCCACCACCAGCGCGGCGGTCGCGGCGGCCAGTTGGCCGAGGCGCTTCCTCAGCGGCACCGGCGCGCACACCGCGTACACCAGCGCGAGCGGCGGCAGGATCAGGAACGCCTGGAGCGTCTTGGCGAGGAACGCGAGGCCGATCGCGACCCCGGCCCACACCAGCCATCCGGTCCGGCCGTCCTCCAGCGCCCGTACGACGAGGTAGCAGGCCACCGACATCAGCAGGGCCAGCAGGGCGTCCGGGTTGTCGAAGCGGAACATCAGCGCCGCGACCGGGGTGAGCGCGAGCACCACGCCCGCGATCAGACCGGCCGCGGGCCCGGACCGGCGGCGCACCGCGGCGTACACGACGGCCACGGTCGCCACGCCCATCAGCACCTCGGGCGTGAGGATCGCCCAGGAGTTCAGGCCGAAGATCCGCACCGACAGCTCCATCGGCCACAGCGAGGCCGGGGGCTTGTCGACGGTGATGGCGTTGCCCGCGTCCAGCGAGCCGAAGAACAGTGCCTTCCAGGAGGTGCTGCCCGCCTGGACGGCCGCCGAGTAGAAGGAGTTGGCGTAGCCGGAGGCGCTCAGGTCGTACAGGTAGAGCAGGAGGGTGGCGGCGAGCAGCCCGAGGAAGGCGGGGCGTGCCCAGCGGGGGTCCTCCGGGCGGCCGCGCCAGAGCCGGTGCGGCAGGGGCGGCCGGGGAACGGCGGCCGGGTCCGGTGCCGGTACGGTCGTGCCGCCCGGCCCCTCGGACGCGTCGAGCGGGCGGTCACAGGAGGTGCTCATCGGGGCCTTTCGGAGATTTCGGTGCCGGTGCCGGTGCCGGCGTCGCGGGGCCGGCGCTGGTCGGGGAAGACCCACGCGCGAAAGAGCAGGAACCGCAGCACGGTCGCGGCGAGGTTGGCGGTGACGAGGACCGCCAGTTCGGTGGAGTGCGCGGGGTGGCCGTCGGCCGCGTCGAGGGCGGCCAGGGAACCGCTGGTCAGGGCGAGCCCGATGGCGAAGACCACCAGCCCCTGGGCCTGGTGGCGGACCGCGCCGCCCCGGCCGCGCACCCCGAAGGTGAGCCGGCGGTTGGCGGCCGTGTTGGCGACGGCCGAGACCAGCAGCGCGAGCGCGTTGGCCGACTGCGGCCCGCAGAACTGCCGGAAGCCGCTGTAGAGCAGCAGGTAGAAGAGGGTCGACAGGAGGCCGACCACGCAGAAGCCGACCAGCTGGCGGGCCAGCCCCCTTGGTACACCGGCCAGTTCGCGGTCGCGCGGATCGTCGCCGAAGGGCCGGGCGAGCCGGTCCAGCGGCAGCGAACCGGTGGCGAGCGCCCGGCCGATCCGCCACACGCCCTTGAGGTCGTCGGTCGCGGTGCGCACGATGTGCACGGTGGAGTCGGGGTCGTCCACCCAGTCGACCGGGACCTCGTGGATCCTGAGCCCGGCCCGCTCGGCCAGCACCAGCATCTCGGTGTCGAAGAACCAGCCGCTGTCCTCCACCAGCGGCAGCAGTACCCGTGCGACGTCGCCCCTGATGGCCTTGAACCCGCACTGCGCGTCCGAGAAGCGGGCGTGCAGCGAGCCGCGCAGGATCAGGTTGTAGGCCCGGCTGATCAGCTCGCGCCTGGGCCCGCGCACGACCCGGGAGGACCGGGTCAGCCGGGAGCCGATCGCGAGGTCCGAGTGGCCGGAGATCAGCGGCGCGACCAGCGGCAGCAGGGCGTTGAGGTCGGTGGACAGATCGACGTCCATATAGGCGAGGACCGGCGACTCGGACGCGGACCACACGGTGCGCAGCGCGCGGCCACGGCCCTTCTGCTCCAGCCGTACGACGCCCACCCCGGGCAGCTCGGCCGCCAGCCGCGCCGCGACCAGCGGGGTGGTGTCCGTGGAGGCGTTGTCCGCGATCGTGATGCGGAAGGCGTACGGGAAGGTGCGCGTCAGGTGCTCGTGCAGCCGTCGGACGCACGGCCGGAGGTCCTGCTCCTCGTTGTAGACGGGGATCACCACGTCCAGGACGGCCGTACCGGCGGCCGCGGCCGGCAGGTGCTCCCGGGCCGGCAGGGTGCCGGGGGGCGCGTCGGGAGAAGAGTCGGTTCGCATGGAACCGACTCTCGTCAGGTGCCCTGTCGCACCGATGTGGTGGCGCTGTGGTCCGGCTGTGAGTGCGAACCGGCTTTGCCGGAAGGGGAGTTGGAGTCGCCGGTGCCGTCGGGACCGGCGACGGACCGGGTGCCGAGCGCGGGCAGGCACACGGTGAACACGGTTCTGCCGGGCACGCTCTCCACGCTCACCGCGCCGTCGTGCGCCGCCGCGACGGCCTGGACGATGGCGAGCCCGAGGCCCGTCGAGCCGGTGGCCCGGGTCCGCGCCGAGTCCCCGCGGGCGAACCGCTCGAAGACGTGCGGCAGCAGCGCGCCCGGAATGCCCGGCCCGTCGTCCTCGACGTCCACGCACACCCACGGCCCCTGCCGGCGCACCCGCGCGGTGACGGTCGTACCGGGCGGGGTGTGGCGCTGGGCGTTGGCCAGCAGGTTGACCAGGACCTGCTGGAGCCGGGCGGAGTCGGCGCGCACCGGGGCGGGTTCGTCGGGCAGGACGAGCCGCCAGGTGTGGTCCCGGCCGGCCGCGCGGGCATCGCTGACGGTGTCCACGACGAGCGGGACCAGATCGGTCCGCCCGAACTCCAGCGGCCGGCCGGCGTCCAGGCGGGCGAGCAGCAGCAGGTCCTCCACCAGCAGGGTCATCCGCCCGGCCTCGGACTCGATCCGTCCGAGGGCGTGCCGGGTGTCGGGCCCGACCTGTTCATGGCCGCGCCGGGTCAGTTCGGCGTAGCCGCGGATGGAGGCGAGGGGGGTGCGCAGTTCATGACTGGCGTCGGCGACGAACTGCCGCACCCGCGTCTCGCTCTGCTGCCGGGCCTGGAGGGCGCCGTGGACGTGGTCGAGCATCCGGTTCAGCGCGGCGCCGACCTGCCCGACCTCGGTGTGCGGATCGCACTCGGCGTCCGGGACGCGCTCGCTGAGGTTCACCTCGCCGGTGTGCAGCGGCAGTTCGGAGACCCGGGTGGCGGTGGCGGCGACCCTGCGCAGCGGGCGGGTGGCGACGCCGACGATGACGGTTCCGGCGAGGCAGGCGGCGAGCAGCCCGGCCGCGGTGACACAGATCTCGACGACGATCAGGGTGTTGACGATGCCGTCGGTGTCCTCGGTCGGGATGCCCACGTAGAAGGAGCCGTTGGGGCCGGTGACGTACTGGGCGCGGTAGCTGCCGAGGCCGGGCAGGCCGAGGGTGTGCGCGTGGTCGTCCGCGGGCACGGTGGCGAGGGCCGCGAGCTGGTCCGCGTCGAGGTCCTGGGCGCTCGTGTACGGCGCCGACTTCGACTTGCGGCCCACCTTGCCCTCGGTGGCGGTGCCGTCGCTCACCACGGCCACGACCGTGTACTGCGGCTGCGGGCCCAGGGCGACGAACTGGTCCAGCTCGATGCCCGCGGGGGCTCGCGGGCCGTCCGGCATGCCGGGCCCCTTGCCCTGCCCCGGCGGGGCGAAGGCGCCGGAGGCCCGCTTGCCGACCTCGTCCAGCCGGCCGTCGAGCTGGGCGTACAGGTGCGAGCGCAGGGCCAGGGTGGTCACGGTGCCGATCACCGCGCAGACGACGGCGATCAGCAGGACGGAGACGACGACGAGGCGGGTGCGCAGGGTGCGGGGGGAGCG
>NZ_VOGW01000144.1:0-1811 GCF_007896895.1 Streptomyces misionensis
GTCGTACCCGGCTCGACCGCGGCTCGGGCCGGGGCCGGGGAGGTCCGCTCATCACACGGCGGGCTTGATCAGGTATCCGGCGCCGCGCCGGGTGTGGATCATGGGTTCCCGCCCGGCGTCGATCTTCCGGCGCAGGTACGAGATGTACAGCTCCACCACGTTGGCCTGGCCGCCGAAGTCGTACGACCAGACGCGGTCCAGGATCTGCGCCTTGCTGAGCACGCGGCGCGGGTTGCGCATCAGGAAGCGCAGCAGCTCGAACTCGGTGGCGGTGAGGTGGATGGAGACACCGCCCCGGGTCACCTCGTGGCTGTCCTCGTCCAGGGTGAGGTCGCCCACGACGAGCACCGACTCGGACCGCCGGTCGGTCGCCCCGGACCTGCGGATCAGCCCGCGCAGCCGCGCCACGACCTCCTCCAGGCTGAACGGCTTGGTCACGTAGTCGTCGCCACCGGCGGTCAGCCCGGCGATCCGGTCCTCCACCGCGTCCTTGGCGGTCAGGAACAGCACCGGCACGTCCGGCAGTTCACGGCGCAGCCGGCCGAGGACGGCCAGCCCGTCCATGTCCGGCAGCATCATGTCGAGGACGACGGCGTCCGGCCGGAACTCCCGGGCCGTCTGCAGGGCGCCCTGCCCGTCACCCGCGCTTCTGATCTGCCAGCCCTCGTAGCGAAGGGCCATGCTCAGCAGTTCGGTGATCGACGTCTCGTCGTCCACCACCAGCACGCGGACCGGGCTCCCGTCCGGCCTCAGCAGTTCGGTGCGCCCCTGGGGCGAGGTCGTGGTCATGGCGGCCACCCTGTCGGGGTCCTCTGAGAAGAGCGTTTCACCAGTCTTGGTTTTCCCTGAGAAACACACAGCCGCCACTCAGCCAACCCCTGGGAAGCCCCTCAGAAGAGCCCGTCCTGCTCCTGGGTGAACTCCCTTACGGGAAAGCCCCGTACGTCGCCTCCCGCCGCGGCGGGCACAAGCCCCCACCCCCTGACCAGCCGGGTGTCGAGCACGACGATCCGTCCCTCCCGGACCTCCAGATGGAGATCGGGTCCGGCGGCGGCGACCAGCTCACCGCTCAGGCCGGCGCCCGGCAGGAGCCGCTCCACCTCCGCTCGGGCGCCCGGCCCCCGGTCGAGCCCGAAGGTCCGTACGTGGTCGACGATCACGCAGGGCTCGGGCCGCAGCGACTCCGGCCACTGCGCGAGCGCGACGGCCCGCCCGTGCAGTTCCCGCACCTCGGCGGCCCGGTCGTCCGCCGCCCTCGGCAGCAGCGCCCGCACCGCCCGCTTGTCGGCGTACGGAATCCGGTCCGGCACCCGCAGCGCGGCCCGCAGCAGTTCCTCGGTGCGCCGGGCGGCCATCAGCGGACCGGTCCCGAGCCAGCTGAAGCAGACGGCGCCCTGCTCCAGCAGCCGTGCCGGGCCCCGCTCCACGGCGGTGATCCCGACCTTGGCCATGCCGGGTCCGAACCAGGCGAGGTAGACGCGGTACGGACGGGGGTCGTCGGCGATCGTGTCGGCGGCCACCGAGTGCGCCCGGTCCAGGCGCGCGCACTCCTCACAGCGGGCGCCGGTACTGCGCGGGGACACGGGCGCCCGCGCCGGACAGGCATGGCCGCGCGCCCCGACGCAGGTCCGCCGGGCCCCTTCCGGCACGGTGAAGGCGACACGCTTCCCCCAGGCCAGGCGGCTGCTCCGCCCGCCCTCCCAGCCGAGCACGGGCCCCTCGGCGGACCAGCGAAGCCCGGCACACCTCCACATGGTTGCCATCACTGGTGAGGGTAGGGGGTGGGTCCGACAGTGGCCGTGGCGGCGCGT
>NZ_VOGW01000144.1:2088-17146 GCF_007896895.1 Streptomyces misionensis
TCGCGCGTCGCGGACGCGCATCGGCCACTGGTCCCTGGGCCGTACGCCCGGCGGCTTGCCCCAGCCCGCCAGGTGGAGAACCCAGGTCACCGGGACGCTCACCGCCGCCAGGACCAGACCGCCGACGACCACCGGCAGCGCGGCCGCGCACACCCCCAGCCCCACCACGCAGCCGCCCACGGCCGCGACGCCGAAGCCGGTCCAGCCGGCGATCGTGTGACCCTCGTCGTACAGACTCATATGGCCGCCTCCCCAGGGCGAGACACGAGTTTCCTCACGAGCTAAGACGTTCAGAGCTGAATATCTCACAGAGTAAGAGGTAGGCACAGATGCCGGGCACGCCCCACCCGTCGGCCACCCCCGCCGAGGCCCTGTCGGCGATGGACCACCTCATCGCGGCCCATCTGATCGGCCAGCAGGAACTGGCCCGGCGTCTGGGTCTGACCGTCACCGACCTGGTCTGCTTCACCTTCGTCCGGCGGGCCGGCGAGGACCTGCTCACCGCCGGCGACCTCGCGGCCCGCGCGCACGTCACCACCGGCGCGGTGACCGGCATCCTCAACCGCCTCGAACGCGCCGGGTACGTCACCCGCCGCCCGGACCCCAGGGACCGCCGCCGGGTCCGCGTGGCCGCCGTACCGGAGGCGGTCGGCCGGGTCGAGGCGATGTACGCGGGCCATCAACGACGCCTCGCGGCCCTGCTCACCGACTACGCCCCGGACCAACTGGCGGTCCTCACCGACTGGTTCACCCGTTCCACGGCCCTCGCTCACGAGTACCTGGAGAAGCTCAACCGCGACGATCCCACGGAAGAGTGCTGAACCGGCGCCGGAAATTCCGAGCACGGCCGGCCGGGCGCGGGATAGCCTCCCCTGTCATTTCTCCGAGGGTGGAGGGCAGCAGCGTTGTCAGCCCGTTCCGGCGCCTGTCCAGCCGGGCTCGCAAGACTTCTTCTCGCCCTGTCGGCCTCGGAGTTCGGCGACAAGCTGGTCCAGGTGGCGTACGCGCTCATCGCGGTGCGGACGGGGTCGACGATGTTTCTCGCCGCCGTACTCGCCGCCCAGACCGTCCCGGTCCTGGCGCTGACCCCGCTCGTCAGCGCGCGGGGCTGGATACGGTCCCGTACGGCGTGGCGGGCCGGGCTGATCGGTCAGGTGGCGGCGTTCGCCGTCGCGGCCACGATGGCCGGCGACCGGACGGCCGTCCTGGCCGGTGTCCTCGTCGCCTCGTCCTGTGAGGCCCTGACCATGCCCTTCTCCCGCTCGCTCCTGCATGCGCTCAGCGACGGGCGGCAGGCCGAGCTGGCCAGGTGGTGGGCGGTGTCGAAGGCGGGCGCCGGTGCCGCGGGCATGGTCCTGGCGGGGCTCGTGGTGGGCCTCTCCGGACCGGGCCCGGCCTTCGCGCTGAACGCCCTGACCTTCCTGCTCGTCCTGGCCGTGGCGTGGTCCCCCCGGGTTCCGGAGGACGGCGCCCGGAGCCACCGCAGCGCGACCGCGGGCTTCCGCGGCCTGCTGTCCCCGGGTGCCTTCGGCGCCCTCGGCCTGCTCTGCGTGACCACCATGCTGCTCACCACCAGCCTGGAGGGCGTGTCCGGCCCCTTCATGCTGGCCCGGACGCCCGGGTACGACGCGAACGGGCTCGGTGTGGTGATGGCCTGCTGGGCCGTGGCCTCCATGATCACGGCGGCGGCAACGCCCAAGCGGTTCACGGGCGTCCGGCTCCTGCTGCCCCTCACCAACGTCCTGGTGGCCCTGGCACTCGGCCTCCCGAGCCTCGGCCTCCCCTTCTGGACCGCCGCCGCCACCTTCGCCCTGGGCGGCATCAGCAACGGCGTCTTCAACCTCCTGCTCACCCGCGTCATCTGGTCGGGCATACCGGCCGAGAGCCAGCCCCACGCCTGGGCCGCCTTCAACTGGCTCCTGAACGCTTCCCTCTTCCTGAGCTTCGCGACCGGCTTCTTCGTCCACGCCCGTCACGCGCCGGCACTGCTGGCCGGCGTCTCGGCGGTCTGCCTTGCCGCGGGATGCCTGTACCTGTCGCTACTGGCGCGGGCACCCAAGTCGGCACGGGCGATCGCCTGAGCCGCCCCGCGGCCCTACTCCGTCCAGCCGTTCTGGCCGCTCTGGTCGCTCTGGTCGTTATGCCCGTTCTGGCCGTTGTGTCGACAGTCGGCGGCCGCGGGCGTGTCACGGCAGAGCAGGTCCTGATGGGACTGCGCCGTGGCACCGCCGAAGACGATGACCGCGGTCAGAACGACCACGACGGCCTGGACGACCACCGTCACGACGGCTCCGGCCCGCGCGGCGATCGCGGTCGCCACGATCGCGACCACGCCGACTGCGCCGACGGCCGACAGGTAGGGCCACAGCGGGGCGGCGTCGGCGGTCTCGGCCGGGTCGAGCTCGAACCCGGTCAGGAACCACAGCCAGAAGATCCCCGCCAGGGCGATCAACTCCAGGAGCAGCAACGCACATCCGACCCCGACGTCGGCACCGAGATCGGCACGGCGGTGCGCCCTCGGTCCGGTGGTCGCGTCGAAGGCCGGCGGGGCGACGGGCAGATCCATGCCGACCAGTTTGCCCGGGCGGCCGAACGGGTGCATGGGTACCGGTACTCAGCCGGGCCACGAGAACCGACGGTGTCGATGCCCGACAGGAATTCTGGGGCTGTACGGGGGAAAACGCGGGCGCTGCAGCGCGCCTAGTAATCGTTCGACGCCTACTGTTCGCCATCCTGGCCACTAAAGCCCGAGATTCGGCATCAGAAACGACGAAAGGTCGACCGCGTGAAGCTCGCCAAGCGTTTTGCCACGATCAGCGTCGCCACTACCGCGGCAATTCTCTTCGGTGC
This sequence comes from Streptomyces misionensis, assembly GCF_007896895.1. Classification (GTDB taxonomy): domain Bacteria; phylum Actinomycetota; class Actinomycetes; order Streptomycetales; family Streptomycetaceae; genus Streptomyces; species Streptomyces misionensis_A. The sequence goes on from NZ_VOGW01000144.1 coordinate 4,939, forward strand.
CGCCGGCGCCCAAGCCCAAAGCGACGGAGGTCTCCTCTCGATTCTGGGCGACATTCCGCTCCTGCGCATGCCCTACACGATGGGGTCGGCCGGTCTTGGCGACACCTCCGCTGGCGCCCAGACCACCACCAACAACAACACAAACAACAACAACGCGGGCGGCCCGAACAACAACAATAACAACAATGGGGGTGGCACGAACAACAACAATAACAACAACAACGGCGACAGCCAGACCCAGGGGAACGGGGCAGGACTCCTCCCGCTTCTGGGCAAGTCCCTCTTCAACTTCCAGGTGTGCTACCCGAAGGGGCAGGTCGGGTCGGGCAACACCTTCACCGGGAACCAGAACATCAACTGCCACCAGAACTGAGACGCCGCTCTCGATAGGGAGCCGAGGCCTCTTCAGAGACACAGAGCAGTCCGGCGGCCGAGTGGGGTTCCATCGGCCGCCGGACTGTGAAGTTCAGCCGTTGTTGTTGTTATTGTTGTTGTTCCCGCCCCCACCGTTGTTGTTGTTATTGTTGTTGTTGTTCCCGCCTCCGCCGTTATTGTTGTTGTTATTGTTGTTGTTCCCGCCCCTCCCGTTGTTGTTGTTATTGTTGTTGTTGTTTCCACCCCTGCCGTTGTTGTTGTTATTGTTATTGTTGTTGTTGCGGTGGTGGTGGTGGCGTCCGCCCCTACCGTTGTTGTTGTTATTGTTGTTGTTGTTCCCGCCGCCGTTGTCATTCGGCGTCGTCACGTGGGCGACTGTAGGCGTCGGAGCCGCGAAGGCGGCGGAGGGGGCCAGAGCGCCTCCTGCTGCCAGAGCAGCCGATGCGGTCAGCACCGCCGCACGCTTTGCAACCTTCTTGAGCATGGCGATCTCTTTTCGATGAGTCCGGCTCGGTCGAGTTCGCAGCCCAATTCGATTCGATTGGGCCATCGGTTCCACGTGGCGAATCGGTTCGGTCACACCAATTCGCCCGCACCAGCCCCGAAATCACGGCAGTTGATGAGTTCTGGTGAAATCGTCCCCCAGAAGCTGGGCGCTTTTCCGCCAGCATGCCTCTGCCGCAGTCGGGGGCACATCGGGTGGACACCCCAAGTTCCACCCGGCACACCCCACATCCCAGTCCGGGGATTCGCCGCATCACCCACCTGCCAAGCCGTCTTGATCGGCTCCGATCTTTTGCACGGTTCCGGCCACGGAGAGAAAATGGCTGGTGATGGACCTGCTAGAACGAGAGGCCGTGCTCCAGGAGCTCACCGGTCACCTGCAGGCGGCCTCGGTCGGCCCTGGACGACTGGCACTTGTGCGCGGCGAGGCCGGCATCGGCAAGACCAGCGTCGTCAACCGCTTGGCCCAACTCGCCGACCCCCGGATCCGGATCCTGGTCGGCGCCTGTGACCCGCTGGCCACTCCCCGCCCCTTGGGCCCTCTGACCGACCTGGCTCCGCGTCTGGGCCGGCCGGTGCGCGTGGCCCTGGCCGGGGCGCTGGACGGCACCTGTCGTCCCGACGAGGTGTTCGACTGCCTGCTCGCCGACCTGAACTCCTACCCCAGCCTGTTGGTCGTGGAGGACGTCCACTGGGCCGACGAGACCACGATGGATCTGCTGCGATATCTGGCCAGGCGCCTGCCGAGCGTGCCGGCGCTGGTGGTGGCCACCTACCGCGATGACGAGATCGGTCGCACCCACGACGTGACCGCCCTCCTGGGCACCCTGGCCGGATACCCATGGGTGTACCGCCACGACCTGGCGCCGCTGAGCCGTCGGGCCGTGGCCCGGCTGGCCCGCGGACACATCGTCGACGCCGAACAGTTGTTCCACGATTCCGCCGGCAACCCGTTCATCGTCACCGCGATCCTGAACGCCCCTGCGGAGCCCATCCCCGCCACCGTGCGCGAGGCCGTCGCCGGCCGCCTGGCCGGCCTGTCGGCCGCGGCGCGCGGGGTCGTCGACGTGCTGGCGGTCCTGGGGCGCCGCGTCCCGCTGCCACTGCTGGCCGGCCTGCTGCCCGCCTCGGAGGCAGCGCTCGATGACGCCGTGGCCGGCGGACTCGTACGGACCGACGGTCAGGTGATCGAGTTCCGCCACGAGCTGACCCGGCTGGCGGTGCTGGAGTCGGTCCCCGCCGCCTGCCGTCTGGAGGTGCACCGGCAGGCACTGGCGGCGATGCGGTCCGGCCCGGTCGCCGCGGGCGATCTGGCGCTGCTGGCCGATCACGCCGAGGGTGCCGGGGATCCGGCCGCCGTGTCGGAGTACGCGCCCGCCGCGGCCGCCCACGCCGCCGCGTCGGGCGCGCACCGAGAGGCAGCCGCCCAGTACGCCCTGGCCCTGCGGTACGCCGACCTCCTGCCGCTCGATCGAAGGGCCTCCCTGCTGGAGGGCCATGCGAGGGCCTGTCTGCTGTCCGGCAGGCTGGATGAAGGGATCGCCTCTCGCCGTACCGCGCTGGAGCTGCGCCGCACCCTGGGCGACCGGCTGCGCGAGGGCGAGGATCTGCGCCTGCTGTCGCGCTGGCTGTGGCCGTGCGGGCGGACCGCCGAGGCCGGACGGACCGGCCTGGACGCCGTACGGGTGCTCGAAGGGCTGGGACCGAACCGGGAACTGGCCCGGGCGTACCTGAACCTCTGTCAGCTCGCCTGCTACCGGCACGAGGAAGCGCGGGTGACCGCCGCATACGCCGAGAAGGCGATCGATCTGGGCGAGCGCTTCGGCGATGCGGGGGTGGTCGTCCAGGCCCGCTTCCATGCCGCGGCGGCGGACATGCTGAGCAACGGGTCCGGCTGGGAGGAATGCGAACAGGCGGTGTCCAGCGCGATGGCGCAGGGCCTCCCGGAGGACGCGGGCCTCCTGGCGCTCGTCATGTGCTGGTTCACCGCACTCCGGCGCGATACCGCCCGGACGACCGCGGCAGTGGACCGGGCGGAAGCCCATTGCCTCGATCACGGTCTGGCGGCCTATCTGCTGTGCGCGAGGGCCTGGGCCGGCTGGGGACTGCTGAGCCGGGGCTCGTGGGCCCAGGCCGCCGACGCCGCGCGGGGGGTCCTTTGCCATCCCGGCCCGCCGCCCGTCGCCCGGGCTCTGGCCCTGACCGTCCTGGGCCTGGTGCGGGCCCGCCAGGGCAAGGCCCGGTCATGGCCACTGCTGGAGCAAGCGGCGGGCCTGGTCGACACGGGCTGCCTGCTGGACACGGGCCTGGGGTGGGAGGCCCGAGTCGAGGCGGCCTGGCTCGGCGGCGATCTCGAGCGGGTGCGGACGGAGGCGCAACGCGGTCTGGACGCCCTGGCCGGGCGGCACCACCCCTGGCTGTCCGGGCCCCTGGCCTGCTGGATCCGCCGTGCCGGAGGAACACCCCCGCGGATTCCCGAGGCCGGACCCTACGCGCTGGAACTGGCCGGCGACTGGGCCGGCGCGGCGGACCAATGGGACCGGCTCGGCTGCGCGTACGAGGCCGCACTGGTACGTCTGTCCGGTGACGCCCCGGCGCTGCACCAGGCTCTGGCCACCTTCGAGGCCCTCGGCGCCCGGCTGGTCGTGGCGCGCACCCGCGCCGTGATGCGCGCCCGCGGCGTCCGCCCGATCCGGCGTGGCCCGCGGGCGGCCACCCTGGCCAATCCGTACGGGCTGACCGTCCGGGAGATGGACGTGCTCAAGCTGCTGGACGAAGGCATGTCGGATGCCGAGATCGCCGCCCGTCTCTACATCACGCGCAAGACCGCCGGGCACCACGTGGGCGCGGTACTGGCGAAACTCGGCGTCCACTCCCGGCAGGAAGCCGCCCGCAAACTCCACGATCCGAAACCCTGACGGGTATCCGCGAAAGGGGCGGACGAAAATGCGGAAAGCAGCCTTACTGAGCGTCAGTCTCCTGGTCGCCGCCCTCGGTTGTACGGCGTTCTCCCCGGCGCCGGAACCGCAGGCCGGACCCAGGGAGTCGGCAGTCCGGTGTTACGCGACACACCGCAGTCCGGACGCGACCGTGTGTTACCGGCATTCATGGAAGGCCGAGTACAGACACGGGGACATGGTCTACGTCCCCACCCTCGTCCAGGTGCCCGCGCCGGCCCGTCCGACCTCCGTGACGATCGTCGACAGCCTGGACGACATCCACCCGTCGGAGGCCTGAGCGCGAGAGCAGAAACGCCAGAGGCCCCGGATTTCTCCGGGGCCTCTGTTCTGTGCACTCGGCAGGATTCGAACCTGCAACCTTCTGATCCGTAGGCGTGTGCGCCCCATAAACGCGCTGTCCCGAGGACGGGCATTCGGCTGATCGCGCGCAGCAATCACGCAGCGGACAGTGCGCGGTCGCACTTCGATGTGCGCCACTGTTGATGTCAGTGGTTGATGTCAGGGAGGGGTTCGGGAGCTGGGGTTTCGTCTGTGAAACCGTGCTCCGCCGGCCGTGTGGGACGCTGGGCGAGCCACCCGGACACCCGAGGCCCACCGTTCACCGCACCCCCTTCGAGCACTGTCCGAACATGCTCGAAACCTTGGCGCTGGTAGTAAGCCTGTAGCCCCTCGTTGGTCGTCCACGCGTCCAGCCGCAACCACTTGGCACCGGCTTGATAGGCGCGGTCTCCCGCCCAGTCGAGCAAGCGTCCGCCAACGTTCTGCCCTGCGTGTGTGCGGGCCACAGTGAGCTTGTTGATGTACAGGGACGGTTCTGCCAGTTCTTGAGCCGTCCAGAGACCGGCCTCGGCCTCGGGCGTCAGAGTGATGGTGGCCGCGGTCACGCCACCGTCCTGAACCATGAAGACGGTTCCCGCCTTAATGGTCTCCAGCAACTTGTCGGCCGGGTAGGGGCGTTGCCACTGGTCGGTGCCGAGACGGGACAGCCAAGCCGCCGCTTCCTGCCGGAAGGCGAGCAGCTTGGTCACGTCCCCTGGCTGAGCTGGGGTGATGTTCACTGAGACTCGTTCTCCTGCCGGGCGGACAGGTCGCCGATCTCGTAGTTCATCTGGTTGAGGTCACCCCGGAACGTCGTGACGGTGCAGCGGATAGGCCGATCCGCCGAGTAGCCCGTGCGCGTCCAGAGCAGCACCGGGACGCCAGGACCGGTCTCCAGAAGACGCGCTTCTTCGGGGGTCGGCATACGCGTAGCGATCTCATCGAAGTACCCGACCTGCTCAATTCCTCGGGACGCTAGGTACCTCGTTGTGCCCTCTTCGATGTCGCCCGGTTCCGCTAGCCGAGGGGACTCATCCACGAGCCACGCCGGGTAGTACGTAGCCTGCGTCGACCACGGCACGTCGTCCACGAACCGATGGCAAAACCGCAGGACCGTTTTGGAACCGACCTCGACCTTGAGCCGCGGAGCGATGTCTTTTGGCGCGAGGGAGACCTCGACCCGGAACGTCTGATGAGGTCGGCGGCCGGCATTGGTCACGTCGGTGTTGTACGCGTCGCCGTTCTGCGGGAACTCCAGGTTCTCGAACCGAGACGCGTTGAGCTTGAAGACCTCGTGCGCCCGTACCTCGTACCCGAGCCCTTGGCTGGACGTGATCAGACCCTCACTGACCAGCAGGCTAAGGCCGTTCCGCACGGTGTTACGGGAGGCATCGAAGCGCTGCTGGAGGTCGTTCTCGGACGGCAGCCGCGTCCCTGGCGGGAAGAGGCCGTTGTCGATCTCTCGGCGCAGTGCGTCCGCCACCTGTCGGTACTTCGGCTGCTTGTTCATGCCTCCATCATGACGCACTCGCGCAACTCGTTGGTACATGTTGACCCCGATCGCTTGACGGCTCACTGTCCGTGGGTGCAGCATCACTACATCAGCTCGTACCAACAAGCTGAGCAGGTGGTGCAACACCATTGAGTGTGCCCTACCTGTGCTGTGTCGGTTCGGGATTGCTCGTGCAGTTGGGGCCCTGAGCTGGTCGTTACTTGAGAACTCCATAGGTGGGCCCCGTCTCCCCGAGTCGAAAAGACGGACTGCACGGCATAGGGCCGTGCCTCCTTGTCCCTGCGATCTGCGGGAGGTCGGTGTGAACCGACGACATAGCTGGGCGCCCCGGTACGCGGACCGGCCGGCGGCGCCCTTTCCTCTCGGTCCGCTTCCTGGATCGCGGCGCTTCGCGCTGCGGCCGGCTGCCTCTCTCGCCCGTCCGGTCCCGCACTTGGTGCGGTGGTCGTACGGGCGGGGCGTGGGGAGCCGGACTTACCCGCTTCAGCGGCTCGCGGCTCCGGTGCTGGCACACCGGAGCCGCTGTTGTTCGGGCCGTTCCCGTCTCACTGGAGTCCATCCCATGAAGTACATCGTTGCTGGTCATGAGGCCACCACCGGCGCGGAGTTCGCGGAACTGGCGCTGGGCACCCCCCTTGAGCTGTGGCTCGGGGTCGAGGGCGAGAGCGCCGAGGAGTGCGCGGCTCGCCTGGACGCGGCGCGCGACATCCTCTCCGACCCCGAGTTCAGCGAGCTGCCCGACGACCTGATCCGCCTGGCCGCGCGGGTCGTCGAGGACCACTCGGACCTGTTCAACGTGGTCCCGCTGGTCCGCCCCGCCCGTCGCCGCGTCACGCGTAAGGGGGTCGCGGCATGAACGAGGGCCTGACGCTGGACGGCCTGGCCGTGCCGCTGCGGGCGCTGCGCCTGCTCGCTGCGGACTTCGGGCACCTCGCAGCCCCGACCGTCGGGGTGACCACCGTCTGGCCTGACCGGCTGGAGTTGTCCTTCCACGGCGACCTGGCCGGCTTCGAGGCGTGGCGTGACGCGCTGGGTATCGCCCCGGACGCCGTGACGCACAGCACGCAGAGCGGCGGCCGGACGCGCGTCCTGCTCGCGTATGGCCAGTACGCCGGCGCCACGGTAAAGCTGGTCGCCTACGCCGACGTGCCCGCCCCGGCGCTGGCCGGAGCGGCTGCCTGATGGCGGCGCTCGCTGACTGCTTCGACCCGACCGGTGCCCGGCACGGCATCCCCACCTACCCCTGGCGCTGCGCGCCGGACGGCTTGGCCACCCGGCGGCAGTTACGAGCCCGTGGCCTGCGCCCCGGCGGTCAGCCGGTCGCCGCGCAGACCCTCCGCCCCCGTCGCCGACGGGGGCCGCTGGTCGCCTACCTCTACCGGCTCGACCAGGCCAAACCGGTCCGGCCGATGACGGAGGCGAAGCGCCAGGCGCTGGCAAGCGCGATGCGCGCCCGCCGGACCTGCCCGCAGTGCCGCACGGACGCCGGCTACGTCATCCCCGCATCCCTCGGGGTGTGCGTCCCCTGCGCCTACCCCGACGACCAGCGCACCGCCTGACCAGCCTGGTCAGGCGATCATCCTTCCGACAAGGAGACAAGCAGTGAAGCATCCCCCGGAGAAGTCCCTGAGCTGGGGCCAGACACTCGTACTGGGCGCCACGGCGCTGCCCATGGTCGGCTTCGGCGGCCTGGGCGCGTGGGGCACCTACAGCAACATCACCTCCGTGTTCCACCGCTCCGCCACCGCGCTCGGTGTGGTCGCCGCGGGCGAGGGCGCCACGCTCGTCCTGGCGCTGACCCTGGTGGGCCTGACCATGCTGGGCCAGTCCTCCCCGACGGCCGTGCGCCTCGGGCTGTGGACACTGCCGGCGGTGGCCTCAGCCACCGGCGCGGCCGTCGCGCCGACGGGCACGGAGTCGGTGGTCTTCGCCTTCACCCCGATGGCCATGTGCGTGGCCGCGGAGGGCATGGGCCTGCTGGCCCGCCGGATCGTGGTCTACCGCACCGGGGTGGACGCCGAAGCGCAGCGCCGCAACGCCGCGGTCGTGCAGAAGCTCGCCTACCACCGGGCCCGTGCCGCGAACCACCCCGAAGAAGACGCCCGCAGGGACTCGGAGCTGAAGTCGTGGAAGCTCGCTAAGAAGGTCGGTACGGGTGACGCGCTGCTCGGGGCGCACCTGGTCGACGTCCAGCGCGAGCGGATGACGGCCGGCGCGGACGCCGCGCTCGCGGGCATGTTCGCCCTGCCCGTCACGGCCCCCGTCGCGCGCGTGACGGCCGCTCCCGAGTCGCCCGCCGTCGAGGCTGTTGGTGAGGGGGGCGTCACGGGCGTCACGCCTGCCGTGACGGAGGAAGACACGCAGGTCACGGCCGAGTTCGAGACCGTTCCGGCCGTGACCGTCACGCCCGTGACACCTCCCGTCACACCCCCCGTGACGCTGGAGGAGATCGCGGCCGTAGCCGGCGTGCCCACCCCGCAGCCCGGGGAGCCGCTGACGGATGAACAACTGGTCGTTGTGCTGCGGCACCTGCGCTACAGCGACGACCCGCCGCTGTCCTACCGCCAGGCCGTGACCGGCTTCCGCGAGGGCGGGTTCGTCGGCGGGGAGCAGCGCGTCCGCAAGGCGTGGGGATCGCTGATGTCCCACGAGGAATCCGACGCCTAACCCAGCGTCCGGCACCACCAATGACGGCCAGCCCAAGGCAAGTGGGCTGGCCGCCGTTGCGACTGCCGGAAGCAGTCGACCGCACCAGTGAAGCAGACCCGGTGAGCCCCGGCGAGCGGCACCCCCGCAGACCCGGCGCGCAGACCCGGTGAGCATCTCCCGACAATCCGCCAGCCGTGCCCACAGCGCGGCCGGCCCGCACCGACACGCAGGAGATCGACCGTGACCACGCAGACCGCCACCGGCGCCGCCCGCGCTCGGCAGGGCCAGGGCACGCACCACTTCATCATCACCCTGGAGAAGCCGGGGCTGTTGTCCGCCACACAGGAGGGCACGTTCACGCCCCCGCCCGGCGGCACCCGCCAGGACGCCTACCGGCTCATCTACCGGTCCGTCACCGACCAGAACCCCGCCCTGAACGGAGCTTCGGTCGGGTTCTTCCTGTTGGAGCCCAACCAGCTCTGACCCGCGCTTCATACCGCGCGAAGGCCCGGACGCTCGCTTTGGACGGCATGACGCCCGGGCCTTCGCTGTCCTCCCTGAAGGAGTGGCTATCAGCATGACGGAACTCAGCACCGAGCCGGTAGCCGTCGAGGCCCCCGCTCCCCAACCTCCCCCGCTCGCATCCGCGTCCGCACCGACGGAGCAGGCCCCGGCTGCGGCCGGGGTGGAGCACACACCCGGTGGGTGGCCGATCGTCCCGCTCGCTCTGTCCGGGGCGAACAGCACCGTGGGCGCCATCGCCGCCGCCGGCCTGGCCGGCGGTCCGATCGCGGCCATGGTCGCCGCTACCGGTGCCGTTGTCCTGGGCACCGTTGCCACCGCCCGCTCCCGCAGGCCCAGCCCTCGCCGCGACGCCCGCCGGGCAGCGGCCCGTACGGCCGGCCGCAGCGCAGCCCGCAGTGCGGGCCTGCGCCACGGCGGAACCGGCGCGGACGGAAGGTCCGGCAGCGGTTCCACCGGCCGCCGCACCGGCCGTAGCAGCGGCCGGTCGGGCAATGGGCGGGGCCAGCACGGCACCCGCCCCACCGCCCGCCACTCCAGCACCGCCGCTGGTGGGGGCAAGGGCGGGGCGGCTGGGCACAGCCGGTTCAAGCGTGCGGCCGACGGCATGGGCAAGGGTGCGGGCCGTGTGCGGCAGATACGGGCCCTGCGCGATGCACAGCATGCCGCGGGCGGGTCGCGGGCCGACCGGCGGACGCAGACGTCGGCCGCGCGGCGTGCGGTGGCCGACGCCCGCCGAAACGCCCGGGCCACGGCCGGCAGTCAGCGGCCGGGCAGGAGTGGGAGCGGTGCCGGCCGCCTGTTGGGCGGCGCTGCCCGCAGGGCCCGCGCTGCCCGTGACACCGTGGTCGCCCGGCATCGCGCCCGCCGCGACGCCCAAACCGACGGCACCGTCGCCGCACGGCGTTCGGGGCTGCGCAGGGCTCCGGCGCGTCGGGCGGCCCGTCAGGCGTTGCGGCGTTCTGCCGCGCGGTTCCACGGGCGCCGGCTGCTGGCCGCGCTGCTCGCGCTGCCGGTCGGTCTGCTCGGACTCATCACCACCCCGCTCGGCCGCAGGCTCGGCCTGCCGTGGCTGATGCACCCCGGCCGGCGCCTGTTCCGGCGGCTGGCCGGGGTGGCGGCCGAAGAGCGCGCCGCCCGCGATGAGGCGATCCGCGAGCAGATGGCAGAGCAGGAGGCCGCCGCCGATGAGGAGGCGGCCGAGGACGGCACAAGCGGGATCGCGGACAGCGTCGAGCGGCCCGCGGCCACGGTGCCCGTCAACAGCACACCCGAGGTGAGTGAAGGAGAGAACGTGTCCGGTTTCCGGTTCGAAGAGGCCGCGGCCGAGATGGAGCAGGCCGCCAACTCCTACGACCCCGAGGACTGCATGGAGATCCTGGCCATGGTCGAGGGGCTCCCGGCTGCGCTGGCCAGCGTGGCGAACGTGATGCGAATCCTCGCCGAGCGCTCCGACTCCGAGTTCCCGCTAGAGAAGGAAGTCGCCGCCGGGTTCAACGACATCTTCGGCGCCCTGATGAGCGCCGTCGCGGTCGCGGAGGACATGGGCCCGCTGTTCCGGCAGGTCCACGCACAGGACATCGCCCGGCACGAGGACCCCCGCAACGGCCACGAAGCCGAGAAGGGCTGGAACGTCTGACCATGACCACCCCCGCCACCAACCACAGTGGCCCGGTACTGGACTGGAGCGCCGGTCACGGACCCGTGACCGGCGCCCTGTCCGCCACCACCGGAGCCTTCGCCCTCGCCACCACCGGCGCCGCCACCGGCATGCCCCCCGGCTGGGCCCTCGCGGTCGGCGCGGCCGGCGCCCTGGGCCACACCGTGGCCGGGCTGCGCGCACGCAACGCCGGCCGCACCCTGGCCACCCGCGCCGCGTCCTGGCTCGTCGGCGCCGGCTGGACCACCTGGGCCATCACCCACGGCCCGCTGACCTGGGCCGCCCTCGGCTCGCTGGCCACCATCGGCGTCGGCATCGGCGCCGCCACCCGCTCCACCAACCTCCACGAAGAAGCCCGCGAGGAAGAGGCGATCGCGGCCGAGCAGCGGCAGATCAACGCCGAGCTGTCCGCCGAACGCCGGACGATTGCCGCCGAGTGGATCGACCGAATCCAGCGGGTGTGCTCCATCACCGTGCGCGTGGTCGGCGTCGAGAGGTGGGAGACCGGCACCGGCTACTCCATCGACGCCGAACTCCCGCCCGGCGGCGCCACCTGGAGCAAGATCGCAGCCGAGTCACCGCGGCTGTCCGCGGACGCGCGACTGCCGCACGGCTGCACCGCCACCGCGTCCCCTGGCATCCACCAGGGCCGCGTCATCATCGACGTGACCACGGTCAACGTGCTGGAGCAGGAGCGGACCTACCCGTCCGAGTACGGGCCGCTGTCCGTGTACACCGGTATCCCCTGGGGCTACCGCACCACCGCCGAGGAGATCCGCGCTCACCTGCGTGAACAGTGCGCGCTGATCGTCGGTCCCACCGGCTCGGGCAAGACCAACATGGTCCACACGATCCTGGCCGGGTTCGCCCGCGCCGAGGACATGCTGACCTGGGTCGTCGACCTCAACGCCGGGTCGGCCGGCCTGCCGTGGGTTCTGCCCGCCCTGAACGGGGAGATCCACGCGCCCGGCGGCGGGCCCGTGCGACCGGGTATCGACTGGCTCGCGGGGACGTTCGAGGAAGCCGTGACCATGCTGGACACCGCTATCAAGGTGGCCAAGCAGCGCAAGATGGGCTACCAGGACCTCCTCGCCCGCCACAACACCGACCTGTTGCCCATCAGTCCCGCCGTCCCGCAGATCATGCTGGTCATCGATGAGGGCGCGGAGATCCTGGCCAGCGGCGACCGTGACATGCGCAAGCTCGGGGAGAAGATTCTGGAAGTCATCCGGATCGCCCGCGCCATGGGCGTGCGCACCGTCCTGACCGCCCTGGGTGCGACCGGGAGCGTGCTGGGCAACCTGATGATCCGGCGGGAAGCCAAGGTCCGCGTCGCCCTGACCGGCGGCGAGACCGAGGGCATGGACCTGTCCAAGATGTTCCCCGGCACCCGCGGACTGCGCGTCGAGCAAGCCCCCTACAAGGGATCAGGGTTCATGGGCACTCCAGAGTCCCCGGCCGCACTGTTCAAAGCGTGGCGAATCCTGCCGAACCAGATCCGCGAGATCATCGCCGCCACCTCCGACCGGCACCCCCGCCTGGACAACATCTCCGCCAAAGCAGCCGGCCCCGCCTACGCCCGCCGCTGGGACGCCGACCGCACCGCCTGGATGCACGACCACGTAGTCGAGGAGGCGCCGGGGTCGGCGGCAGGGCCGGGCGCGAGCCGGTCAGGCCTGAACCTCTCCGCACTGCGCAGCGACAGGC